>NZ_JBNHFP010000001.1:0-995954 GCF_059090365.1 Arthrobacter sp. Ms25
TCCGGGAGGATGTGGGAGAGTAGGTCACCGCCGGACAATATTTGTGTAGAGGGTCAGGTCCCGCACCATTGGTGCGGGACCTGACCTGTTTAACCGGTCTAGAAGACTGGTAGCCGACATGTCGGCGGGTCCCTGAAGTGCCGTGGTGTCCAGACTCACTCTCCCACCAGCCCCGATACGGCCGGCGGAATCGGCGCCAGGGAGCCCACTGGACTAGAATTACCCGGAGGCCAGATAGCCTCCCCACAACTTTTAGACTTCATTACAGATACATAGTGACGAGCGACTGCAGTAATTCCGTTGGTCGGCTCACGACGAGAGGAACTCAGCAGCATGTCAGAGCACAATAACCGGGACCAGCGAAGCAGCGACGGAAACCGCGGCAGTAGCTCATCAGACCGCCGCGATGACCGCGGCCGTCCAGCCACAAACGACCGCAACGCCCCCAAGCGCTTTGAGGACCGCAAGCCGTCCTTCGGCGGCCGCCCGGCGCGGGACGGAGAGCGGAAATCCTTTGGCGACCGTGGAGCCTCATCTGAGCGGAAGCCGTATTCCAAGGACCGCAAGCCGTCCTTTGGCGGCCGTCCGGCGCGTGACGGCGATGACCGTCGTCCGGCCCGTGATGGTGAGCGTAAGCCGTTCTCCCGTGATTCGCGTCCGGCCCGTGATGGTGAGCGTAAGCCGTTTGGTGATCGTTCGGATCGTAAGCCTTCGTACGGCAGCGATGACCGTCGTCCGGCCCGTGATGGTGAGCGTAAGCCGTTCTCCCGTGATTCGCGTCCGGCCCGTGATGGTGAGCGTAAGCCGTTTGGTGATCGTTCGGATCGTAAGCCTTCGTACGGCAGCGATGACCGTCGTCCCGCCCGTGACAGCGACGGCCGGCCGCCGTTCAGCAATCGTTCCGAACGGAACGACCGCGCCAGCCGGGGGAGCGATGACCGTCGTCCGGCCCGTGATGGTGAGCGTAAGCCGTTCTCCCGTGATTCGCGTCCGGCCCGTGATAGTGAGCGTAAGCCGTTCGGCGACCGCAGTGAGCGTAAGCCGTTCTCCCGCGATGATCGTCCGCAGCGGAACAGCCGCCCGCCCCGCGGCGACCGGCCCGCGAACGGTACCGACCGTCCGTCCTTCCGCCGCGATGACGCCCCTGCCGCACCCCGTGCGCGCAACGCCAAGGACCTGCGCAGCGCAAACCGCCCCGATCGTGAGCGCTCCCCGGAAATCGATGAGGACGTCACAGGGCAGGAGCTGGACAAGGTTACCCGCGCCCAGCTGCGCAACCTGGAGGAAGTCAACGGCGAATGGGTCGCCAAGCACCTGGTGATGGCCGGCCGCCTGATCGACGCCGAGCCGGAACTGGCGTTCCAGCATGCCCTGGCCGCCAGCCGGCGCGGCGGCCGCATGGCTGTTGTCCGCGAAGCCGTTGGCCTGACCGCTTACGCAGCCGAGCACTTCGGCGAAGCACTGCGTGAATTCCGCACCTACCGCCGCATCAGCGGATCCAATGCCTACCTGCCCATGATGGCCGACTGCGAACGTGGTCTGGGCCATCCGGAGAAGGCACTGGACATGGCCCGCTCGGAGGACGCCAAGGACCTGGACACCGCCGGACAGGTGGACCTGGCCATCGTAATCTCCGGCGCCCGGATGGACATGGGCCAGTTCGACGCCGCCGTAGCAGCACTGGAAATCCCGCAGCTGGACCGTAACCGTGCGTTCTCCTACAGCCCGCGCCTGTTCCGTGCCTACGCGGACGCCCTCGAAGTAGCCGGACGCGACGAAGACGCGGAGAAGTGGCGGAAGCAGGCGCTCCGCGCTGACGAGGCCCTAGGCTTCGGCGACTTCGCCGAGCCGGAGATCTTTGACCTGGTACCCGAAGAAGAGGAACGTCCTAAGCGCCGCCCCGAGGGCCGTGAGGACCGCTCCGGCGCGTACTTTGCGCCCGCTGAAGAGGCACCGAAGGACACGCTTGAGCCGGCGGACGACGTCGACGCGCTGCCCAGCGACGAGCAGGAGGGCCTGCTGACCGAGAGCAGCGACATCCACGACGACGACGATGACGTGGAAGTCACTGTTTCGGACTTCAACGCAGACGACGATGATGACGAGGAAAACCCTCGCGAAGACGACGATGATGACGAGGAAAACCCTCGCGAAGACGCCGATGAGACGGAGCAGCAGCGCATTGACGACTAATCCTTCACTGGTCTCCGCCTACGACGCGGTCTTCTCCGACCTGGACGGCGTGGTGTACGCCGGACCGCACGCGATACCGGGGGCCGTGGAGGCCTTGGGCAGGCTGGCCGATGTATCGGTCCAGCTTGCCTACGTCACCAACAACGCCTCGCGCTCCTCGGAGACGGTGGCTGCCCACCTGCGCGAACTCGGAGCACCCGCCACCGCGGAAAACGTCTTCGGGTCCGCGCAGGCAGGGGCTGAACTGCTGGCCTCCAAGGTCCCGCCGGGCGCCAAGGTCCTGGTGACCGGCAGCGCGACCCTGGCCGCTGCAGTTGAAGCGCAAGGCCTTGTCCGGGTTGCCTCTGCTGATGACGCGCCTGATGCCGTGATCCAGGGTTTTGATCCCTCCCTGGGCTGGGCAGACCTTGCCGAGGCGGCTTTTGCCGTCGGACGCGGGGCCGTCTGGGTGGCCACGAACACCGATCTGTCCATTCCGCAGGCCCGCGGCATCGCTCCGGGCAACGGGACTCTCGTGGCCGCCGTCGGCGCTGCCACCGGCCGCGTTCCCTTGGTCGCCGGCAAGCCGGAGGCGCCTCTGTTTACGACGGCGGCCCGCCACCTGGACGTTCAGCGCCCGCTTGTTGTGGGGGACCGGCTGGATACAGACATATTGGGCGGCACCAACGCGGGCTTTGACACCGCCCTCGTGCTCACCGGCGTCGATACGCCCCTGACCGCCCTCGCCGCACGGACACCGGAACGGCCGGTGTACCTTATCGCGGACCTTCAGGGGCTCTTTGAGTCGTATCCGATGCCCGCGCTGGAAGCCGGACGGTACCGCTGCGGCTCCGCCGTCGCCTGGGTGGAAGACACAACCGTGGTCATTGCCGGCGATTCCTCCGACCTGGACAGCTGGCGCGCTGCCTGCGCCGCCTGGTGGGCAGCCAGGCCGGACGTCGATTCCGCCGAGGCGCCCGAGATCCGCTGGACTGTCACCGCACGCGGCTAGGCTTCCAAGCAGGAGTCTCCACACTCGTCACGCACCCAGCAGGCAACCGCAGGAGGAAACCAGATGTCCGAATCCCAGCCGGCGGCGACATGGCCGCAGACAGCCGTGTGCACGGACGACACCGCCGTCGACTCCCTCCTCGAAGCACTCGGCCCGGTGCAGGCCACCCAAGTGGCGGCACACGCAGCCGTCTATGCGGAACTGCATGATGCCCTGCTCACTGAGCTGAATAAACAACCCCCGGCGCCGTCTCCCCTGCCCGGGAACCACAGAGCAGGATAGATATGCCGCGACTCGACCAGGAACTCGTCACCCGCGGACTCGCCCGTTCGCGCACCCAGGCCGCCAAACTCATTGCGGCCGGGAGGGTGCTGCACGCAGGGACCGCGGCGGGCAAGCCCTCGGCCCCGGTGCATGCCCAAGACCGGCTGGAAGTGCTCGACGACGGCCTTCCGGACTACGTCAGCCGGGCCGGCCACAAACTGGCCGGCGCCCTGGCGGCTTTCCCTGCCGTCCAGCCGCACGGGCTGCGCTGCCTGGACGCCGGTGCCTCCACCGGAGGCTTTACGGACGTCCTGCTGCGTTCCGGCGCGGAGCACGTGGCCGCCGTCGACGTCGGCCACGGCCAGCTGGTGGAACAGCTCCGGCAGGATCCGCGGGTGAGCGTGTATGAGGGCATGAATGTGCGCTACCTGGACCCGCAGGACATCGGGGGCCCGGTGGATCTGACGGTGGCCGATTTATCCTTCATCTCCCTCACCATGGTGGTGGGCCCCCTGGCCGCTGCCACCCGTCCCGGCGGCAGCCTGCTCCTGATGGTGAAGCCCCAGTTCGAAGTGGGCCGCGAAAGGCTGGACCGTACCGGGGTGGTAACGGATCCCGATCAGCACCGGTCGGCCGTCGCGGCGGTGGCCGCCGCAGCCATGGACGCGGGACTAGCTATCGGAGGCATCGCTCCCAGCCCACTGCCCGGCCAGAACGGCAATGTCGAGTTCTTTATGTGGCTGCAGGTGCCGGAACAAATCCCTGCCTCCACAGGTGCAGGAGCAGCCGCCGCGGGACAGCCCGACGGCGCACGGACCGCTGATGCGGCGGCCGAGCTGGTAGATGCAGCCTTTGCCGGGTTTGCGGAGCCCAAGCCCGGCGTAGAAGACTGACGGATGGACAATGCCCCGGGCATCCACCCGTAAGACGAAGAGGATGAAGACGCAGATGAGCAGACGGATACTGGTTCTGGCCCATACCGGACGGCGGGCCGCCATGACCGCTGCCCAGGAGGCATGCACCCAGCTCCACGAATCCGGGCTGATTCCCGTGATGCGCCGGAGCGACCTCGAAGACATCCAGGCCGAATACGGTGTGCTCACGGCCCCCACAGAAATCCTCGACGAAGACGTAGCTCTGGACGATGTGGACCTGGGCATGGTGCTCGGCGGCGACGGAACCATCCTGCGGGCAGCAGAACTGGTGCGCGGCACCAATGTCCCGCTGCTCGGCGTCAACCTGGGCCACGTGGGCTTCCTGGCCGAAAGTGAACGCGCGGACCTGGCGCAGACCGTCCACTGGGTGGTGGAGCGTGCCTACACCGTGGAAGAACGGATGACCATTGATGTCCTGGTCTGGCACGGCGGGGAACTGCTGGCCCGCACCTGGGCGCTGAACGAGGCAGCCGTGGAGAAGGCCGACCGCCAGCGCATGCTCGAAGTGGTCATCGAAGTGGATGCCCGGCCCATCAGCTCCTTCGGATGCGATGGCGTCGTGCTGGCCACCCCGACCGGCTCCACCGCGTACGCGTTCTCCGCGGGCGGCCCGGTGGTCTGGCCCGAGGTCGAGGCGCTGCTGCTGGCGCCCATCAGTGCCCATGCATTGTTTGCCAAGCCTCTGGTGGTTTCCCCGACGTCCGTGCTGGCTGTGGAGATCCTGACCCGTACCGACGCCTCGGGCGTGCTCTGGTGCGACGGCCGGCGCAGTATTGACCTGCCGCCGGGATCCCGCGTGGAGGTGACCCGTTCCCAGACACCGGTGCGCCTGGCCCGCACCCACACCACCCCCTTCTCCGAGCGGCTGGTCCGTAAGTTCCAGCTGCCCACCCACGGCTGGCGCGGCCCGGCGCCGGCGGCGGCCCCCGGAACCCAGCTCAGCCCTGCAGTCAAACCCGCAGTCCTGGGCAGGAACCCGGACGGCAGCAGCGCAGCAAAGAACAGCCCGAAAGCCAGGGGCGCAGCAGTTTCGGACAGTGGAGGCTTGGTCGAATGATTGAGGAAATCCGGATCAGGGACCTCGGTGTCATTACCGACGCCACCCTGGACCTTGGACCCGGCTTCACCGTGGTGACCGGTGAGACCGGCGCAGGCAAGACCATGGTGATCACCGCCCTTGGGCTGCTCCTGGGGGCACGGTCCGACGCCGGTGCCGTCCGCATAGGTGCCAAGTCCGCCGTCGCCGAGGCGCTCGTCCACGTGGATCCGCAGAGCGCTGCGGCCGTGCGCGCAGCCGAAGCCGGAGCCGAACTCGAGGAGTACGACGGCTCTGCTGAACTGACACTCGTCCGAACAGTCAATGCTGACGGCCGCAGCCGTGCACACGTCGGCGGACGCTCGGCGCCCGTCGGTGTACTGGCGGAAGTGGGTGAGCACCTGGTGGTGGTCCATGGCCAGACCGACCAGCTGCGGCTGAAAAGCGCTGCGGCCCAGCGTGAGGCGCTGGACAAATACGCAGGAGCGCCGCTTGCCGCCGAACTGGGCACCTACCGGGAGGACTATGCCCGCTGGCGTGCCGCGGCGAAGGAACTCGCCGACCTGCGGGACCAGGCGCGGGACCGGCTGCGGGAAGCCGAATACCTGACGGCCGCCCTGGAGGAAATCGAGGCGGTGGATCCGCAGCCGGGCGAAGACGATTCGCTCAAGGCCGAAGCCATGCGTCTGAGCAACCTCGAGGAACTGCGTACCGCTGCCGTCAGCGCCCACGCGGCCCTGATTGCAGACGACTTTGCCGACGGCGGGGATGCCACCTCGCTGGTGGACGCGGCGAAACGCCAGCTGGAAACAGCGGGGGAGCATGATCCGGCGCTTGCCGCGTCCGGACAACGGCTGGCGGAGGTGGGGTACATCCTCGCAGACATCGCCACGGAGCTTGCCAGCTATGCGGCCTCGCTGGATACCGAAGGGCCGGAACGGCTGGCCGAGGTGGAATCCCGGCGGGCGGATCTGGCCGGCCTGGTCCGCAAGTACGCGCCGTCGATCGACGGGGTCCTGGAGTGGAGCGGCGAAAGCGCCAAACGGCTGGCGGAGCTCAGCTCCGACGATTCCCGGATCGAAGCACTGGAAGCGGAGATCAGTGCCCTCGGCGAACGCCTGGCAACCCGCGGAGCGGCCCTGACCAAGCTGCGCACAGAAGCGGCAGCGGAACTCGCCCAGCGCGTTAGTGATGAACTGACGGCGCTGGCCATGAAGGACGCCAACCTGGTGATCGAGGTGGAACCCGCGGGGGAGCCGGGACCGCACGGTGCCGACAGCATTTCCTTCCTGCTGGCACCCCACCCCGGCGCGCCCGCCCGCCCGCTGGGCAAGGGTGCCTCCGGCGGTGAACTCTCCCGCGTAATGCTGGCGATCGAAGTGGTCCTGGCCGCGGTGGACCCTGTCCCCACGTTCATTTTCGACGAAGTGGACGCGGGCGTCGGCGGCAAGGCCGCAGTGGAAATCGGGCGCCGGCTGGCCATGCTGGCCAAGCACGTGCAGGTGATCGTGGTGACCCACCTGCCGCAGGTGGCGGCCTTCGCCGACCACCACATCCGCGTCATCAAAACCTCCACGGCAGCCGACGACGGTTCCGGCGTGACCGCCAGCGACGTCCGGGTGCTGGGCCAGGAGGAGCGGATCAAGGAACTCGCCCGGATGCTTGCCGGGCAGGAAGACTCGGCGTCGGCCCGTGCCCACGCCGAGGAACTGCTGGAATCGGCGGGACACCTTCAATGACGTCCCAAGACCAAGAGACAGGTTCCACCCGAAACGACAAAAGGTGATAGGCTCGAACTCCGTGGTGCAGCGATCAAATTCCAGGTTTCCCAAGTCGTCTTCTACGACCAAACACATCTTCGTCACCGGTGGCGTGGCGTCCTCACTCGGTAAGGGGCTGACAGCGTCAAGTCTCGGCCATCTGTTGAGGTCGCGCGGCATTGCGGTGACCATGCAGAAGCTCGATCCGTATTTGAATGTGGATCCGGGCACAATGAATCCCTTCCAGCACGGCGAAGTCTTCGTCACCGACGACGGCGCCGAGACCGACCTCGACATCGGACACTACGAGCGGTTCCTTGACGAGAGCCTCGACGGCTCCGCCAACGTGACCACCGGCCAGGTGTACTCCACGGTTATCGCCAAGGAACGCCGCGGCGAGTACCTCGGCGACACGGTCCAGGTCATTCCGCACATCACCGACGAGATCAAGCGCCGGATGCGCCTGCCCTCCGAGGCGAAGAAGACCCCCGATGTCATCATCACCGAAATCGGCGGCACGGTAGGCGACATCGAGTCCCAGCCCTTCCTTGAGGCAGCCCGCCAGGTCCGCCAGGACATCGGCCGGAGCAACGTCTTCTTCCTGCATGTTTCCCTCGTGCCGTACATCGGCCCGTCCCAGGAACTGAAGACCAAGCCGACCCAGCACTCCGTGGCCGCCCTGCGGTCCATCGGCATCCAGCCGGACGCCATCGTCATCCGCTCGGACCGCCCCGTGCCCGATGCCATGCGCAACAAGATCGGCCGCATGTGCGACGTCGACGTTGATGCCGTCATCGGCTGCCCGGACGCCCCGAGCATCTACGACATCCCCAAGACCCTTCACTCCCAGGGCCTGGACGCGTACATCGTCCAGCACCTGGACCTGAAGTTCAAGGACGTCAACTGGACCAAGTGGGACCGCCTGCTCGAGTCCGTGCACAACCCGAAGCACCACGTGGACATCGCCCTCGTGGGCAAGTACGTGGACCTGCCGGATGCCTACCTCTCGGTGACCGAAGCCCTGCGTGCCGGCGGCTTCGCCAACAAGGCCAAGGTCAACATCCGCTGGGTTCCCTCGGATGACTGCGACACCCCCGAGGGCGCAGCCAAGGCCCTGGCCGGAGCGGATGCCATCTGCGTGCCCGGCGGCTTCGGCATCCGCGGCCTCGAGGGCAAGCTCGGCGCCCTGACCTACGCACGGGAAAACAAGCTTCCGACGCTGGGCCTGTGCCTTGGCCTGCAGTGCATGGTCATCGAGTACGCCCGCAACGTGGTGGGCCTTGAGGGTGCTTCCTCCTCCGAGTTCGAACCGGATACCCAGTACCCGGTGATTGCCACCATGGCCGAGCAGAAGGACATCGTTGCCGGCGGCGGCGACATGGGCGGCACCATGCGCCTGGGCCTGTGGGACGCGAAGCTGGAACCGGAATCCGTGGTCGCCAAGACCTACGGCAAGACGGAGGTGGCCGAACGCCACCGCCACCGCTACGAGGTCAACAACCAGTACCGCGACCAGATTGCCGACGCCGGCCTGGTGTTCTCCGGAACCACCACCGACGGCGGCCTGGTGGAGTTCGTCGAGCTTCCTGCCGACGTGCACCCGTACTACGTGTCCACCCAGGCACACCCGGAGCTCAGCTCCCGCCCGACGCGTCCGCACCCGCTGTTCGCCGGACTCGTCAAGGCTGCCCTGGCCCACCAGAGCGGCAAGGCCTAGCCATGGCACAGGGGTTCGCCGATGCACAAAGCCCGCGCCCGCTGCTGGAATCGGAAACGGTGTACAGCGGTCCGGTGTGGGACGTGGTCAAGGAGAAGTTCACCCTGACCGACGACGGCGAACCCCTGGTCCGTGACTACATTGCCCACCCCGGCGCGGTGGCCATCCTGGCCATGAACGACGCCGGGCAGGTGTTGCTGATCAACCAGTACCGGCATCCGGTCCGGATGACCCTGTGGGAAATTCCGGCCGGACTGCTGGACGTGGAGGGCGAAGACTTCCAGGTCGGCGCCGCCCGTGAACTGGCAGAGGAAGCCGACCTGGTTGCCGAAGAGTGGCAGGTCCTGACGGATCTGTTCCTCTCGCCCGGTTCCTCCCGCGAAGCCCTCCGCATTTACCTGGCCCGGGGCATCTCCGAGGTGCCTGAGGCACAGCGGCACACCCGCACCCACGAAGAAGCCGAAATCAAGGTCGAATGGGTGGATTTGGACGAGGCCGTGCAGGCCGCCCTGCAGGGACGGATGCACAGCCCGTCCGCCGTGGCTGCCGTCCTGGCCGCCGCCGTCGCCCGCGGCAACGGTTTCCGCGACCTGCGTCCGGCCGATGCACCGTGGCCGGAACACCATTCGCAGCATTCCTCCTGGGCCAACGGCCCGGTGCGCTAGGAACAACCGATGCCCAGCGCTGACGCTGATGCGGGCCCTCCGAATAACGACACCATTGCCATTCAGCTGCCCGCCTCCCTGAATCCCACCCTGAAACTGGATCTGGAATCCGAAGAAGCCCGACGGCTGCGGGATGCCGATCTGGCGGAACTTGACCGGACCGGTTCGATGCAGCCGCCCCCCGCGCCGGCACCGGAGCAAAGTACGGCACCGGAGCAGAGCACGGCTGCCGAGCCGGCGGCTAAGCCTGCGCCCAAGGCGGCGGCACCGGCCCGGACCCGTGCCGCGGCAGTGCAGTCTGCTGCAGACGAACTGCGCTCCACCCCGGCCGGCCGGGCCATCGGCAGCTATCTGCAGCATATGGCCGTGGAACGCGGGCTGGCGTTCAACACCCTCGATGCCTACCGCCGGGACCTCCTGCGCTATGCCCGCTTCCTGAGTGCCCGCGGCGTGGAGGACATCTCCCGCATTACCCGCCACGACGTGACAGCGTTCGCGCAGTCGATTTCCGAAGGGTCCGACGGCGCGTCCGCCCTGAGTGTGCGCTCGGCTGCCCGCACGATCGTCGCCGTACGCGGACTGCACCGTTTCTGGGCGCTCGAAGGGATGACGGCGGCCGATCCGGCGTCGGACGTCCATCCACCCATGCCCGGCAAACGCCTGCCCAAGGCGATCACCGTTAACGAAGTCACCCGCATCCTGGAAGCCGTGTCGCTCGATACGCCTTCGGGGCTGCGGGACCGCGCCCTGCTGGAGTTCCTCTACTCCACCGGGGCGCGCATCAGTGAGGCCGTGGGCCTCGATGTGGATGACCTGTCCCTGGAACGTATCCCGGCCAAGGGGCCGGACGTGGTGCGGCTGTTCGGTAAGGGCTCCAAGGAGCGGCTGGTTCCTCTGGGGTCCTACGCTGCCCGTGCCCTGGACGAGTACCTGGTCCGCGGCCGTCCGGCGGCCTCGGTCAAGGGCAAGGGCACACCTGCCCTGTTCCTGAACGCCCGCGGCGGACGGTTGTCCCGGCAGAGTGCGTGGACCATCTTGAAGAACGCCGCCGAGAAAGCGGACATCGGCCGGGATGTTTCTCCGCATACCCTGCGGCATTCCTTCGCCACGCACCTGCTCGAAGGCGGGGCGGACGTCCGTGTGGTGCAGGAGCTGCTGGGCCACGCCTCGGTCACCACCACGCAGGTCTACACACTGGTCACGGCGGAAACACTGCGCGAAGTCTACGCAGCGGCGCACCCGCGGGCGCTGTAGTGGAATTCCGTGCGTCCCCGGTGGTCCTGTGCTTCCTGTTCCGGGAGGCGCCGGACGGCCGGCAGGTGCTGATGGGGTTGAAGAAGACTGGCTTCGGTCTTGGCCGCGTGGTCACCCTGGGCGGCCATATCGAGGCGGGGGAGACTCCGGAGCAGGCCGCCGTGCGCGAGGTGGAGGAGGAATCCGGCGTCGCCGTCCGTGAGGCGGACCTGGAGCGTGCAGGCACCATCGAGTGGATCTTTCCGGCCCAACCAAACCTGGACATGTCCACCATCCTGTTCCGGGCACACCGCTGGGACGGCGAACCGGCGGAGACCGATGAGATCCTTCCGGCCTGGTATCCGGCCGGGGGGATGCCCTACGCCAGGATGTGGCCCGATTCGGCCCTCTGGATGCCCCGCCTCCTCGCCGGCGAATATTTCAACGCGGTCGTCACTATCTCCGACGATAACGTCAACGTGGCAGGCATCGAATTTTCCTAGCCCGGACTTATCAAGCCGCGCGATCGGGTGCGGCTCCGGGAGAGAGCGGGCCCCCGAAGGGCCGCCAGACGAGGGTGCCGTGGACGCATAGGGGCCCCGGATAAGGCGGCTTTAATATTCCCTGCGAGCTCTGCGAGCGGGGAATTTCGTTGCCGCCGTTCCGGGGCCCGGGAGCTGGCCCCTCGGGTCCGGCATAAAGGGTTACGGCAGGTGACGCTCCTCGGCCCCGTTGTACTCGCTGAGCGGCCGGATCAGGGAGTTGGCTTCGAGCTGCTCCATGATGTGCGCCGTCCATCCGGTGATCCGCGCAGCTACGAACAGCGGCGTGAACGTCAGGGTGTCAAAGCCCATCAGGTGGTACACGGGTCCGGCCGGGTAGTCCAGGTTCGGCAGGATGTTCTTGCGCTCGCCCATGGCCGATTCCAGCGCCGTGTAGAGCTCGCCCATATCCGGACGGTCGTAGTACTTGACCATGTTGTCCAGTGCGGCCTTCATGGTCGGCACCCGGGAGTCGCCGTTCTTGTAGACCCGGTGGCCGAAGCCCATGATCTTCTTCTTTTCCGCCAGCGCTTCATCCAGCCAGGCCGCGGCGTGGGCCGCGACGTCGCCGTCGGACGCGCTCTCGGTGATCTCCGCGAACGTGTGCATGACGGCTTCGTTCGCGCCGCCGTGCAGCGGGCCCTTGAGGGCGCCGATGGCACCGGTCACGGCCGAATGCAGGTCCGACAGCGTGGAGGTGATGACGCGGGCGGTGAAGGTGGACGCGTTGAAGGAGTGCTCGGCGTACAGGATCATCGAGACGTTGAAGGCCTCCACCACCTCGGGGGCGGCTTCCTCGCCGAAGGTCATCCAGAGGAAGTTCGCCGAGTAGTCCAGGTCGTCGCGCGGTTCCACGACATCCTCGCCGCGGCGGCGGCGCTGGTCATAGGCGACGACGGCGGGCATCGCCGCGAAGAGGCCCACGGCCTTGTCCATGTTCGCCTGGACGGAGGAATCCCCGGCCTGCTCATGTGACGCGCCCAGGACCGAAGCTGCGGTACGGCAGACATCCATCGGGTGGCAGGTCACGGGCAGCGCGTCGATGACGGCCTTCAGCTCGGGGGTGAGGGCGCGCTGGCTGCGCTCCCCGTCGGTGAATTCGGCCAGCTGCCCCTCGGTGGGAAGCTCGCCGTTCCACAGCAGGTACGCCACTTCCTCGAAGCTGCACCGGGCGGCGAGTTCCTGGACGGGATAGCCGCGGTAGAGCAGGGAATTGGTTTCCGGGTTGACCTTGGAAATGCGGGTGGTGTCTACGAGTACCCCCGCCAGGCCCTTGTGGATCTGGGTATCTGTCATTGCTGCTGACTCCTTCGTCGTGCGGTAAAGCAGTGCCGGTCCTAGCGGGTGCCCGGAACCTGGAAGTTGAAGACGGACGTGTCGAACTGGTTGTACGCCTCATAATCCACCAGATCGTACAAACGTGCACGTGTGAGCATGTTGGGCACATCGGTCTCCTGCGTGCCGTGCGCCTTGATGGTTTCCAAAGTGCGCTCGGCAGCACCCATGGCGCTGCGCAGCAGGGTGACCGGGTAGATCGCCATGTTCACGCCCACGGAGGAGAGCTCCTCGTAGGTGAACAGGTCGCTCTTGCCGAACTCGGTCATGTTGGCCAGGATCGGCACGTCGACGGCGGCGCGGATGGCGGCGAACTCCTCCAGGGACTTCATCGCCTCGGGGAAGATGGCGTCGGCGCCGGCGTCGACCAGCGCCCGTGCGCGGTCCTGCGCCGCCTCGAGGCCGTCCACGGCGCGGATGTCGGTGCGGGCCATGATCAGGAAGTTCGGGTCCCGGCGTGCATCGGCGGCGGCGCGGATGCGCTTGACTGCGGTTTCGGTGTCCACCACGTTCTTGCCGTCCAGGTGGCCGCAGCGCTTGGGGTTGAACTGGTCCTCGATATGGCAGCCGGCCAGGCCGGCGTTCTCCAGCTCCTGGATAGTGCGTGCCACGTTCATGGGCTCGCCGAAGCCGGTGTCGGCGTCGACGATGGCGGGGAGGTCCGTCATCCGGGCGATCTGCCCGGCACGGGTGGCCACCTCGGTGAGGGTCGTCAGTCCGATGTCCGGCAGGCCCAGGTCATTGGCCAGGACGGCACCGGAGATGTAGACGCCGTCGAAGTTTTTTTCTTCAATCAGGCGGGCCGAGAGCGGGTTGAAGGCGCCCGGGAACTGCTGGAGCGTGCCGGAGGCCAGGCCTTCGCGGAAGGCAATCCGCTTGGCCTCGGGGGTGACGGAGGAGTACAGCATTTAGAAGAGTCCCTTCGGTGCAGCGGCGGGGTTGATGACGCCGTCGGCGGCGGTGATGTTCAGCTGGTCCAGTTCGCCGGCACCCAGTTCGGGCAGGCGCTGGACGGTGGCCAGGAAGCGGTCGATTTCCTCTTCGGCGACCAGGCCCTCGGCTAGGGTGCGGAACTTGGTGATGTACTGCTCGCGGGTGAACGGCTTGGCGCCCAGCGGGTGGGCGTCGGCAACGGCGATTTCGTCGGTGATGACGGTGCCGTCGGTGAGCACGATGGTGACCTTGCCGCCGAAGGCCTTTTCGCTGATGTCCAGCGAGTGGTAGCGGCGGGTCCATTCCGGATCCTCGACGGTGGTGACCTTCTGCCACAGCGCAACGGTGTCCGGCCGGCCGGCGCGTTCGGGGGAGTAGGAGTCCACGTGGTGCCAGGCGCCGTCCTGGAGGGCAACGGTGAAGATGTACGGGATCGAGTGGTCCAGGGTTTCGCGCGAGGCGGTGGGATCGTACTTCTGCGGATCGTTGGCGCCGGAGCCGATCACGTAGTGGGTGTGGTGCGAGGTGGCGATCAGGACGCTTTCCACGTTGGCCGCGTCCGCTGCCTCCGGGTGCTCGGCATGGATCTTGCGGGCCAGGTCGATCCAGGCCTGCGCCTGGTACTCGGCGGAGTGTTCCTTGGTGTAGGTGTCCAGGATGGCGCGCTTGGCTTCGCCGTCTTCGGGCAGCGGCACTTCATAGGCGGCATTCGGGCCGTCCAGGAGCCAGGCGATGACGCCGTCTTCACCCTCATAGATGGGGGTGGGGGAGGACTGGCCGCGCATGGCCCGGTCCACGGCCTCGACCGCCATCTTGCCGGCGAACGCGGGGGCGTGTGCCTTCCAGGTGGAGATTTCGCCCTTGCGGGACTGCCGGGTGGCGGTGGTGGTGTGCAGCGCCTGGCCCACTGCCTGGAAGATGGTGTCGACGTCGAGCCCCAGCAGGGTGCCGATGCCGGCGGCGGCGGACGGGCCGAGGTGGGCCACGTGGTCGATCTTGTGCTTATGCAGGCAGATGGCCTTGGCCAGGTTGACCTGGATCTCGTAGCCGGTGGCGATGCCGCGGATCAGGTCCTTGCCGGAGGCTCCGGTGTGCTGCGCGACGGCGAGGACCGGGGGAATGTTGTCGCCGGGGTGGGAATACTCCGCAGCCAGGAAGGTGTCGTGGTAGTCCAGTTCGCGCACGGCCACGCCGTTGGCCCAGGCGGCCCACTCCGGGCTGGTCTTGGCCAGCACGCCGAAGACCGACGCGCCCTTGCCGTGGGCAGAGGGGGAGAAGGACAGTGCCTGGGCGCGGGCGGCAACGATGGGACCGCGGTTCAGGGAGGCGACGGCCACGGAGGCGTTGTCGATGATGCGGTTGATGACCATGTCCGTGACGTCGTCGGTGACGTCCACGGGATCGGCGGCCACCTTGGCGATTTTGTAGGCCAGCTGGTCCTCGCGGGCCAGCTTCTCATCGCTGCGGTAGACGCGCACTTTATGCAGGTTCACGGTGTGTCCTTATCTCAGGGGTGGTGATCTCAGGGGAACCGGTCCGGGCGGACCGAAGATGTTCAAGGCTTTTGTGCAGGTGGACCGAAACGGAGGCACCGGCCAGGTCCGGGTCCCCGGAGGCAACGGCGGCGGCAATGGTGGCATGCTCGCCGGCGGTTTCCCGCAGCCGTTCGGGGTTGTCCTTGGCCAGGCGCCGCACGCGGGCCAGATGCAGGCGGACGTTGGCCAGGGCCTGGGTGAGGTAGGAGTTCGCGGCGGCGGTGTCGATGGCGGCGTCGAGTTCAGCCACCAGCTGGTAGTAGCCGGTGCGGTCCGAATCCGTTCCGGACGTTCCGATCAGTTCCCCCGCGGCGCGGAACCGGGATGCCAGCGAACGGAACACCGCCGCTTGTCCGCGTACCGCGGCCAACGCCGCGCTCTTGCATTCCAGGGCCTGCCTGAGCTCAAAGAGCTCGGCCACGGTGTCGAGGGAAATACCGGTGACGACGACGCCGCGTCCGCTGTGCGGGGCGGCCAGGCCGTCGGCGGCCAACCGGCTGAGTGCTTCACGCAGGGGCGTGCGGGAAATACCCAGCCGCGCAGATTGCTCCACCTCGCCCAGCACCGTGCCGGGCGGGAGCCGCCACTCCACGATGTCCTGCCGCAGGGCAGCGTACGCGCGGTCACTGGCCCGCATGGTGCGCCTCCTCACGACTGATACCTGCGTCACGTTACCCGTCAGTGTATACATGAGCTGGCTCATATGCGTACTGTGGACGCACAGCCGGCACCTAGACGGCGTCGCTGTATACACAACCGCCCTTGTGGAAGCGTTAAGCACCCATGACCATGGCGGGGTCCCACCGGAATCAAGGAGGATTCATGGACGCGCAGAGCACCGGAGCCTACGAACGGGCCTATGCCCGCAGCAGTACCGATCCGGAAGGCTTCTGGCTGGGAGCCGCCGCCCTGGTGGACTGGAACAAGCCGCCGTCGCGCGCCCTCGAGGATTCGAAGGCGCCGCTGTACTCCTGGTATCCCGGGGCGGAACTCAACACCTCCTTCAACGCCCTGGACCGGCACGTCGCCGCGGGCCGCGGGGACACCGCAGCCCTCATCTATGACTCCGCCATGCTCGGCACAACCCGCACCTACACCTACGGCGAACTCCTCGCCGAAGTGGAACGGTTCGCCGGAGTGCTGCGCGGGCTCGGCGTGGGCCCGGGGGACCGGGTGGTTATCTACCTGCCGATGATTCCCGAAGCGGTGATCGCGATGCTGGCGTCCGCCCGGCTGGGCGCGGTTCATTCCGTGGTGTTCGGCGGATTTGCCCCGCGCGAACTCGCGGCCCGGATCGACGACGCCGGACCCACGGTCATCGTCACCGCCAGCGGCGGACTCGAGCCTCGGCGGGCCGTGGAATACCTCCCCGCCGTAGCCGAGGCTTTGGAAGCCGCCACCCACAAGGTGGCCGCCGTCGTCGTCGCCGAACGTCCGGGCTTCGCCGCTGCCCGCGAGGAATTCGACGGCACCGGCGGGGCCGCCTGGCATGACTGGGACGCGCTCGCCGCAGAGGCCGTGCCCGCCGGGCCGGTTCCGGTGGCTGCGGTCGATCCGCTGTACATCCTCTACACCTCAGGCACCACCGGATCCCCCAAGGGCGTGGTGCGGGACAACGGCTCCCACGCGGTGGCCATGGCGTGGTCCATGGAAAACATCTACGGCGTGGGCCCGGGGCGGGTCATGTGGACCGCTTCGGACGTCGGCTGGGTGGTGGGCCACTCCTACATCGTCTACGGCCCGCTGATCGCCGGAGCCACCACGGTGCTGTACGAGGGCAAGCCGGTGGGCACCCCTGACGCCGGCGCGTTCTGGCGGGTGGCAGCGGAGCACGGCGTCGACGTCCTGTTCACCGCCCCCACCGCGCTGCGGGCCATCCGCAAGGCCGACCCCGGCGCCGACGAACCGGGCAAGTACGATCTCTCCCGGCTGCGGCACCTCTTCGCCGCCGGCGAGCGCCTGGACCCCGCCACGCTGGAGTGGGCACAGGCCGCCCTCGGAGTGCCGGTGATCGACCACTGGTGGCAGACCGAAACCGGCTGGGCGATCTGCGCCAACCCCGTAGGGCTGGAGGAACTGCCGGTCAAGGCCGGATCGCCCACCGTCCCGGTGCCCGGGTTTGCGGTACGCGTGCTCGGGCCGGACGGGAAGCCGGTGCCGCCGGGCACCGAGGGGAACATTGCCCTGGAACTGCCGTTGCCGCCGGGCACCCTCCGCACCCTGTGGGGCAGTGATGAACGCTACCGGGGCGCCTATCTGGAGGTCTTCGACGGCTACTACGCCACCGGAGACTCCGGCTACGTGGACGAGGACGGCTACGTGTTCGTGATGGGCCGCACCGACGACGTCATCAACGTCTCCGGCCACCGGCTCTCCACCGGAGCCATGGAGCAGGCCGTGGGCTCCCATCCGGCCGTGGCCGAAGCGGCGGTGATCGGCATTGCCGATCCGGTGAAGGGCCAGCGGCCCTCCGGCTACGTGGTGCTGAAAGCCGGAGCGGAGGTGGACATGGACGTGCTGCGCGCCGAACTGGTGGAACGGGTGCGCTCGCAGATCGGCCCGGTGGCGGATTTCAAGGACGTGTACGTAGTCGATGCCCTGCCCAAGACCCGGTCCGGGAAGGTGCTGCGCAAGACCATGCGCCAGATCGCCGACGGCGTTCCGCACACCGTGCCCTCCACCATCGAGGACCCCGGCGTGCTGGACGCTCTGACCGCTGTGCTGCGCCCGGTGAAGTAGGCCGGGAATAACGGGGGGGATCAATCCGCCGGCTGTTCTGGGGCAGGGGCCCTGCTACGAAGCACGGAGGCATGCCCCAGGGTCTGCAGGTCCTGCAACCATCCCCGGGGTCCCAGCCGCGTGCAGCGCAGCGCAGCGATTTCGGCAGCGGCGGCAAGCAGTTCTTCTGTGTGAAGCCACGGGTGTGCCAAAAACCAACAGAATGCCCCATGGAAAAAGTCACCGGCTCCAAGGGTGTCCACCGCCTTGACGGTTGGCACCGTTACCTGCCCGGAGCGCCCTTTCTCCCACCAGAGGATCGGGCCGGCGCCCTGAGTCACCGCGACCGTATCCGCGCCGCGTGCGGCGACGGCAGCAGCACTTTCGGCGACACCTCGGGTTCCCGGAACCCGGAAGTCAGCCGAGCAGATCACCGCGCGTGCGGATGGCAGCAGTTCCTCTGTGACAGGCCGCCAGCGGCCCGCATCCAGGACCACCGGTATGTGCTGTCGCGCAGCCTCGCGGGAGACGGTCGCCATCAACACGGGATGGTGTCCGTCCAGAAGGACTACGTCCGCGCCGGACAGCAGCTGATCCAGGTGACCCGGTGCCGGCACGCTCCGTCCGGCTGCATCGGTGGACACCACGGAACGTTCTCCCGTTGTCGCGTTGATGATCGCGGATGAGACGGCCGCGTCCCCTGTCTGCGGGCCGACCTCGACGATTTCGACCCCGTAGTTTTCCAGGTCCGCCCGCACCAGGCGTGCAGCCGGGCCGGAGCCAAGGGCGGTCAGCAGCCGGGCCTTTCCGCCCAGCGCGGCGAAGATCACCGCTGCGTTAGCGGCGGGGCCGCCGGCGGCCATCGTTTGCCAGCTCCCGGTAATCTTCTCATTCGGCCCCGGGATCCTGTCAGCCTGCTGGATGACATCGAGGGTTGCCAGACCTGCAAAGACCCCCAGCGGCACCTCAGGCGCCACCCTCGCGCTCCAGCGGGGTCGGCGCCGCAGCACCCGTCATCAGTGCCACTACCTCGGACATGTTCCGTTCCCGCGGGTCGACGACGGCCGCGCGCTGGCCGAGGCGGTGGATATGGATCCGGTCCGCGACCTCGAAGACGTTCGGCATATCGTGGCTGACCAGAACCACGGGAAGGCCTCGGTCCCGTATCTGCCGGATCAGGTCAATCACCATTCCTGACTCCCTGACGCCCAAGGCGGCGGTTGGTTCGTCCATGATGATGACGCGGCGGCCGAATGCCGCGGTGCGTACTACCGCGACGCCCTGGCGCTGGCCGCCGGAAAGAGTCTCCACCGCCTGCCGTACGGATTTGATGTTGACCTTCAAGTCCGTCAGGTGCTGCAGTGCTTTTTCCTGCATGGCTTTCTTATCCAGCTGCCGGAAGACCGATCCCATAATCCCCTTCCGCCGCATTTCCCGCCCCAGATAGACGTTGCTCGCTATGTCCAGCGCCGGCACTACGGCAAGGTCCTGATAAACGGTCTCGATCCCGGCGTCCCGGGCGTCGAGCGTGTTGTGGAAGCGGACCGGCTTGCCGTCCATGAGAATCTCGCCGTTATCCGGTACCAGAGCTCCGGCCAGAGCCTTGATCAGGCTGGACTTCCCCGCTCCGTTGTCACCGATCACGGCCAGCACCTCCGCCGGTCTCAGCTCGAAATCGGCACCGTTGATGGCGGTCACGCTTCCATAGCGCTTCACTAAGCCGCGTGCTTCCAGAACCGGCGTGATGGAACGCTGTTCCGGCACCGGAGAGTTGATTTGCTGCGTCAACCTGTCTTCCTCCTGGCGAACTGGTCCAGTGCAACGGCCGCAATCACCAGCACGCCTGTTGCGACGTTCTGATAGAGGGCATCTACCCCGGCTGCGGTCAGGCCGCTGCGCAGCACGCTGACAATCAGCATGCCAATGAGCGTGCCCATGATGCTGCCCCGCCCCCCGAAGAGGCTGGTTCCACCGATCACCACGGCGGTGATGGTCTCCAGATTCGCGTTCTGGAAGGCGTTCGGGTCTGCGTTGGGGATGCGTCCCAAAGCGGCCCAGGCACCCACCGCCGCGATAAGCCCCGCGGTCATGTAGACGAACAACAGCGTCCGGTCCGACTTGATGCCGACGAGCCGCGCCGCTTCTGCGTTGCCGCCCACCGCATAGACATGCCGTCCGCCGGCTGTCTGAGTCAGGGCGTACCAGACGGCCAGATAGACAACCAGCATGGCGATCACGCCATAGGTCGTCGAGAACGCACCCCGGCCGATGCTGTTGCCGAGGAAGGTCAGCGGCTCGTCCCGGACCGGGTAGGTCTGTGACCCGGCGTAAAGCTGAGTGGCAGCATAGATTGCCGTAAAGGTACCTAGCGTTACGATGAACGGCGGCAGTTTCAGCACCGTGACCAAGGCTCCGTTGATGGTTCCCGCCGCCACGCAGACCGTCACGGCGGCGAGCAACCCTATCCATGGTCCGTGCACGGTCCCGATCTTTGCCATAACGATCGTCCCCAGGACAGCCACCGCACCGATGGACAGATCGATGCCGCCGGTCAGGATAACCAGAGTCTGCGCCGCCGCCAGTATGCCCACCACCACGGATTGCTGCAGGATCAGCGAGAGGTTGTAGGACGTCAGGAACGTGTCAGTGATGAGGGAGAAGACGACGACGGCGAGTAGCAGTGCGGCCAGCGGGCCGACCAGCGGTTGCCGCAGTAGATTCGTGAGCTGAACCGTCCGCTGGTTGGCGGGGCGGGGAGTAGTCAGCGGCGGCGCCGGATTCTTAGTACTCATGGACTACCTCCAGGACGTCGAGCGCTTGGCGGACGAATCTTCAGCCCCAGCAGTTCTCCAGTCCCCAGGCTGTGTCCTTGGAATCGACACCTTCAACCGGTGCATCAGTGATGACCTCCGCACCTGTATCCACGAATCCGGAGGGCTTTGTGCCATCCTCCGCGTAAGCAACAACAGCCTTGACGCCTTCGGACGCCATCTTGGCAGGAAACTGCATCACGGTTGCTCCGATAACTCCCTGTTGCACGTTCTTCACGCCTGTGCAGCTGCCGTCGATGGAACCCACGGTGATCTGATCCTCCCTGCCGGCGGACTCCATTGCCTGGTACGCACCGGCCGCAGCGGGCTCGTTGATTGTGTACAAGGCGTTGGCATCCGGCTCGCGCTGAAGCAGATTCTCCATAGCAGTCTGGGCCTTGGTCTGGTCACCGTTGGTGCTTTCCATTCCCAGGATTTCGGGTGAGCTCTCCGTTAGCCCCATGCCCTTGAGGAAACCGTCATGACGGAAAGTGTCCACTGTTCCTCCCGGCGTGCCGTCCAGCATGAGCACCTGGGGCGGGGCTTCGCCGAGGGCACCTTTGACCCAGCTGCCCTGCAATACTCCGGCCTGCAGGTTATCTGTGGCGAAGGTTGCGTCAACAGCGTCCTCGGGGTCGGTTGCGGTATCCAAGGCAATCACAATGACACCTGCCTGCCGCGCCTTATCGATGGCGTCCAGAATGCCGGTGGACGAGTTGGGGGTAATCAGGATCCCCTTGACGCCCTGGCTGACGAGGTTTTCGATGGCAGCGACCTGGCCCTCGTTGTCCCCATCAAACTTGCCGGCGAGCGCTATCAATTCGGCCCCCTCAGCATCTGCTTCTACGGCGGCGGATTCACGCAGCTTTACAAAGAACGGATTGGAATCGGTCTTGGTAACGAGACCAATCTTGATCTGCTCATCACCGCCGGCGGTCTCCACGCCCGAGCCGCAGCCTGCTCCGGTGAGCACCAGACAGGCCGCAGCAACCAACACGCCGGCCCTCATATGGGTTGTCTTCCGTTGCGGACCCTGCCGGATTGCACGTGCCATCACGACTCCCTTGTCTATGACCATGCGTCTCATCGAGCGACGACTGTGCCCGAGGGTAACGGCGGGTGCACGCTTCCACAAGCGCTTCCCAGGCAATACACGGACCGTTGAGCCAGGCCGGGGCATCAGACAGCCTTACCGGCGCCAGCTGTACTCCAGCTCGGGCCGGCCCCTGGTGCCGTACCTCGGCGAGCGCAGCACCGACTGCTGGTCCGCCAGATACTCCAGGTAGCGGCGGGTGGTGATCCGGGACATGGCCAGCGATTCGGCGGCCTCGGTGGCGGAGAGCGGGGCCCGGGCGCCTTTGAGCAGGTCCGCGACGGCCTCGAGTGTTGCCGGGGACAGGCCCTTGGGGAGCTGGCCCGCCTCGGCTGGACGGAGGGCGGCAAAGGCGCTGTCAACCTCGCTTTGGGTGGTGGATGCTGCCTGCTCGGCCATCCGGCGCCGGTACTCGGCGTAGGCGGTGAGCTTGGTGCTGAACGCCGAAAAGGTAAACGGCTTGATCAGGTACTGGACGATGCCGCCGGACATCGCGCTGCGGACCACCGCGAGGTCCCGGACAGCGGTAACGGCGATGACGTCCACGGGCAGCCCCGCTCCGCGGATCCGGCGCAGCAGGTCCAGCCCGTGCAGGTCCGGCAGGTTCATGTCCAACAGCACCAACCCGATTTCGGCGTCGCTTCCGGGCGGCGCTGACTCGGCGTCCTTGAGCGCTTCCAGGGCCTCGGCGCCGGTGCGGGCAATGCCTGCCAGCCGAAAGCCCGGCACCCGGCGGACATACTCGGCATGGGCCTCGGCGGGAATCGCTTCGTCCTCGACCACCAGCACGCCGATGGCGGGGGAGTGCCGGGTCATGACGGCGCCCCGGCGAGGGGGAGCGGGGCCGGGGCCGGCAGGGGCAGCTCCACGCTGAAGCACGCACCCGGGCCGCCGAGCACCTGGATGCTTCCACCCAGCCGCGTGACGGACTGGCGGACCAGGGCGAGCCCGATCCCGCGCCCGGAAAGCACCCTCGACTCGGGGAGCTCCTTGGTGCTGAACCCTTGTTCGAATATATGTTCGAGTATTGAGGTGTCCACGCCGGGACCGTCGTCCTGCACTTCGATGAGCAGCTGGCCTTCTCCGCTGCCCAGGTACAGGCGCACGGAGCCCTCCGCGGCGTCGAACGCGTTATCCAGCAGGTTTCCGATGATCGTCACCAGTTCCACCGGCTCCAGGCCGGCTCCGCCGAACCGGCCTGCGTCCGGCTCCACCTCGATGTCCAGTCCGATGCCGCGCTCGCGGGCCTGCGCCGCCTTGCCCATCAGCAGGGCCGTGACGGCCGGTTCCTCCACTGCGGCCAGCACTTCGTCGTTGAGCTGCTGGGACTGTTCCAGGTCAGCGGTGGCAAAACGGAGGGCTTCGTCGCTGCGGCCCAACTCGATCAGTGACGCCAGGGTGTGCACCCGGTTGGCGTGTTCGTGGGCCTGCGCGCTGAGGGCATCGGCGAGGGTGCGCATTGAGGCAAGTTCACCGGTCAGGGATTCGAGATCCGTATGGTCCCGCAGTGTGGTGACGGTGCCGAACCGCCGCGGGTGCGGCCCGGCGGACATCGCCGCCGACTGGTTGACCACCAGGACGCGGTCGCCGGTGAGGTGGATCTCCTCCCGGGCATCCCGGCCGGATCGCAGCAGGGATGCCAGCGGGCCGGGAAGATCCGGCAGGGCATGGTGTGCCGCGGAGGTATCGGCGGGCGGCAGGCCGAGCAGGACTGCGGCTTCGTCGTTGTAGAGGACCAGCTGTCCCCGGTCGTTGAACAGCAGCAGCCCCTCGCGTACCGAGTGCAGGGCCGAATCGAAGAAAGCGTACATGTGGGTCAGTTCCGCGGGGCCAAGCCCGTGGGTGGCCCGCCGCAGATAGCGGCTGAGCAGGTAGGAACCGACGGCGCCCACCGCCAGGGCTGCTGCATCAATGGCAAACAGTTCCGGCAGCCGTGCGTCGCGGGCAATGCCCACCCGGTCCACCGTGATGCCCGCGGCCACCAGCGCAGTGATGGTGCCGGCGTCGTCGTATACGGGAGTGATGGCGCGGACCGAGGGTCCGAGCGTGCCCGTATAGGTTTCCGTGAAACTTTCCCCCGCCAGGGCCGGCTCCACGGAACCGATGTAGGGCTTGCCGATCTGTTCCGGGTTGCGGTGCGTAAACCGGGTGCGGTCGGTATCCATGATGGTCAAAAAATCCACGCCCACCCGGTCCATGACCTCGCGGGCGTAGCCCTGCAGGGCGGACGGATCGGGGGAGTCGACGGCGGTGCGGACCGCGCTTCCCGTGGCAACTGTGCCGGCCACGGCCAGCATCCGCGAGCGCGTTTCCTCATAGGTGTTTTCTTCCGCCTGCTGGTACAGCCCCCAGGCAATTCCGCCCGAGACACACAGGATGAAGGCGAGCTGGGCCAGGAACAGCCGGCCGGCCAGGCTGCCTCGTTGCACTTTCGATCCTTTGATTTGCGATTCGCGAACGGCGTAAGGGGTTACCTTGAGAACAGTATGAACACAAGGGTGACTGTCATCACATCACCACGGAAGATGGAAGCCGACCATTTGCAACAAGGAGTACCGCCATGGCAGCAGCCGCCAACCCGCACGCCGGTTCACAGAAGAACCGCAAGCCGGACAGAACACATTTCCTCTACATCGCCGTGATTGCAGCGGTTGTGCTCGGTGCCGTTATCGGCCTCCTGGCTCCGGAATTCGCCAAATCACTGAAGCCGCTGGGGACGGGGTTCATTAACCTCATCAAGATGATGATCGCTCCGGTCATCTTCTGCACCATTGTCCTAGGCATCGGATCAATCGCCAAAGCCGCCACCGTCGGCAAGGTGGGCGGGCTCGCGCTGGGCTACTTCATCATCATGTCGACCTTCGCCCTGGCCATCGGCCTCGTGGTGGGCAACCTGATCCACCCGGGCGAGGGCCTGGACCTCCAGTCCGCGGGCGACGCCGCCCCCGCCGCACCGGAGGAAGGCGAAGGCATGACCGGCTTCCTCCTGAGTATCATCCCCACCACGCTGCTGGCCTCCCTCACCGGCGAGTCGATCCTGCAGACCCTGTTTGTGGCGCTGCTGGTCGGATTCGCGCTGCAGAAGATGGGCCCTGCCGGGGCCCCCGTGCTCAAGGGCATCGGCTACATCCAGGCCTTGGTGTTCCGCATCCTGATGATGATCATGTGGTTGGCCCCGATCGGAGCCTTCGGTGCCATTGCCGCCGTCGTCGGCGAAACCGGCATCCAGGCCATCGTGAGCATGGCAACCCTGATGGTCGCCTTCTACATCACCTGCATCCTTTTCATCGTCGTCATCCTGGGCGGCCTGCTCAAGCTCGTCACCGGGTTCAGCATCTTCAAGCTCATGCGGTACCTGGGCCGGGAATACCTGCTCATCTTCTCCACCTCGTCCTCCGAGGTGGCGCTGCCCCGCCTGATCGCGAAGATGGAACACCTGGGCGTTTCCAAGCCCGTGGTCGGCGTCACCGTACCCACCGGCTACTCTTTCAACCTTGACGGCACCGCCATCTACCTGACCATGGCCGCCCTGTTCGTGGCCTCGGCCATGGGCAAGCCGCTGGAGCTGGGTGAGCAGATCTCCCTGCTGGTCTTCATGATCATCGCGTCGAAGGGTGCCGCCGGTGTCACCGGCGCCGGCCTGGCCACCCTGGCCGGCGGCCTGCAGTCCCACCGTCCCGACCTGATCGAAGGCGTGGGCCTGATCGTCGGCATTGACCGCTTCATGTCCGAGGCCCGCGCGCTGACCAACTTCACCGGCAACGCCGTCGCCACGGTCCTGATCGGTACCTGGACCAAGGAAATCGATAAGGACCAGGTCAACGCCGTCCTGGACCGTAAGCGTCCGTTTGACGAGGCAAGCATGAACCTCGACGCCGGGACGGACGAGCCGCGCCAGACGGAGGAGTCCGCCGAACTGGCAGCCACGGTTCCCGGCCCGGCCGGCAGCACCGCGGTCGCCGGCACTGCCGGAGAGGCCCGGCGTTAGCCAGGAACCATGTGCGTCGCAACGGCTGCGCCAAGGAAATGCGTCCCGTCCCCGTTACACCGGGGGCGGGACGCTTTCCTTTTTCAGGGCCGCCGCCGTGCCGGGATGACGAACGTGCATAATGGTGCTTCCTTTCCGCTCGAGGCAACGGTGGTTTTCCATGACAGCGCTCGGTCCGTATCTGCCCCGGGGAACACTGAACCGCAGCGGACAGCCCGCGCTTGAGGCCGAGTGCCTGATCCTGCGTCCCTGGTCCGAGATCGATTCCGCGGTGGTGCTCACGGCCTACGGGGAACCCGACATAGCCCGCTACAACCGGCGGACCATGGATGCAGAGGATGAAGCCCGTGAATGGATCCGGCGCTGGAAGACCCGCTGGGAGGAAGAAACCGGAGCCGACTGGGCCGTGTGCACCACGGACGCGACGGTGGTGGGGCGGGCGGCCCGGAAGACGGGCTTCGAGCTGGAAGGGATCAGGCGCAGCGGCCTGCGGCATGCGGACGGCTGGCACGATATGCACCTGCACGCCGCGGTCCGGGCCCAACGTTCGAGTTCTACTTGAGCGTCAAGGCTCGCCGACCCTCGCGGCCCTGATTCGCGGGAAGGCTGATGCGCGGCTGTAACCTTGACAAGGACAGCCCGCAGCACAGCTAGATACGGAAGCGTGGATTTATACGTGAGCAGCGATCAGAGTTCATCGACTCTGCAGGACGCAACCGCAACCGAGTCGGCGATGGGCCCTACCGGACGGCCCTTGACGGTATTCCCCGAGCCTCCCGTCCTCACATCCCATGGCCCTGCCCGGATTATCGCAATGGTGAACCAGAAGGGCGGCGTCGGGAAGACGACCTCCACCATCAACCTCGGTGCCGCTCTCGCAGAGGCCGGCCGCCGCGTCCTCCTGGTGGACTTTGATCCGCAGGGGGCCCTGTCCGCCGGAATGGGTGCCAATCCGCACGAACTGGACCTCACCGTGTACAACGTGCTGATGGACCGCAAGGTCAACATCCGCGAGGCGATTCACGAGACGAGCATCGAGAACATCGACCTGCTGCCGGCCAATATCGACCTCTCCGCAGCTGAGGTGCAGCTGGTGAATGAGGTTGCCCGCGAACAGGTCCTTGAACGCGCCCTGCGGCGCGTGTCGGATGACTATGACGTGATCCTCATCGACTGCCAGCCTTCCCTGGGGCTGCTGACGGTGAATGCCCTGACTGCTGCGCACGGCGTGATCATCCCGCTGATCTGCGAGTTCTTCGCCCTGCGCGCGGTGGCACTGCTGGTGGAGACCATCGAGAAGGTCCAGGACCGGCTCAACCCCGGACTGCAGGTGGACGGCGTGCTGGCCACCATGTACGACGCCCGCACCCTGCACAGCCGCGAGGTTATTTCCCGGCTGGTGGAGGCCTTCGGGGACAAGGTCTTCGAAACGGTCATCAAGCGGACCATCAAGTTCGCCGATGCCACCGTTGCCGCCGAGCCGATCACCTCCTATGCCGGAAACCACCCGGGCGCCGACTCCTACCGCCGCCTCGCCAAGGAACTGATTGCCCGCGGCGGCGCGCCCTAAGCCGGCGCGCCAGGCGGAAACGGACCCGGCGGGTCCGTCGGTAACAACACCGGACCCGGCGGTCCGCAGCGGCTTCGAAGTGCGGCTGGTGAACTTCACCGGACCCTTCGATGTCCTGTTGAATCTGATCTCCAAGCACGAGCTGGACATCACCGAGATTGCCCTGGCTGCCGTCACCGATGAATTCCTGGGCTACATCCGGGAGCTCTTCGGTGCCGACTCCGAGGTAGCCCTCGATGAGGCAAGCGAATTCCTGGTTGTTGCTGCCACGCTCCTGGACCTCAAGGCGGCCCGCCTCCTCCCGGCCGGAGACGTTGAGGATGAAGAAGACGTTGCGCTGCTCGAAGCGCGGGACCTGCTGTTTGCCCGGCTGCTGCAGTACAAGGCGTTCCGGGAGATGGCCCGCCTCATGGGGGAACGCCTGGCGGACGAAGCGCAGCGTTATCCGCGGCAGGTGGCACTGGATCCGCACTTCGCGGCCATGCTTCCCGAGCTGGTCTGGCGTACTACGCCGCAGCAGTTCGCGGATCTCGCCGCCCGTGCCCTGGCCCCGCGAGAGGAGCCGCCCACGGCCGTGGGACTGGGACACCTGCACGCTCCCAAGACCAGCGTCCGGGAGCAGGCCGTGATTCTGGCCGAACGACTTGCCGACGAGGGGGCAGCCACCTTCGCGGTCCTGGTGTCCGACGCCGACGGGCCGGTTGCGGTGGCCCGGTTCCTGGCGCTCCTGGAACTGTTCCGGGACGGAGCCGTCAGCTTCGCGCAGGAGACGCCGCTGGGGGAACTGCTGGTCAGCTGGACCGGGGCGGCGCCGCCGGACGCCGGTTTTGCCGCCGGGCTGGACGAATATGACCGGCCGCAGGCAGGCGGCGGGGATCAGCCAACTGGACACATAGACCTGGAAGGGGAGCAGCCATGACTGCGGAACCGGCAGATGGCACCGGGGAAGGCAGCGGCCCCACCGAGCTGCCCGGCGGGGTGAAGGCCGCCGTGGAGGCAGTGCTGATGGTGGTCGATGAGCCGGCGGCCCCGGCCCTGCTGGCCTCGGTGATCGGTGTACCGGAGCCGGAAGTGCTCGCTGCCCTGACGGAACTTCAGCGGGAGTATGACGGCTATACTGGGGATGGACCCGAGGGCGCACCGCGGGGTTTTGAACTCCGCGACGTAGCAGGCGGATGGCGGATTTTCTCCCGCGCCGACTACGCGCCCGTTGTGTCGAAGTTTGTACTGGAAGGCCAGAGTGCACGGCTGTCGCAGGCCGCACTGGAAACATTGGCGGTGATTGCCTATCGGCAGCCCGTCTCCCGGGCCCGGGTTTCCGCAATCCGGGGAGTAAACGTCGATTCGGTGGTCCGCACGCTGGTTCAGCGTGGATTGATCGTCGACGCCGGCACCGAACCCGAGACGGGTTCGCTGCTGTACCGGACTACGCCGTACTTCCTGGAACGGCTTGGCCTGGGCAGCCTCGACGAGCTTCCGCAGATTGCGCCGCACCTGCCCGGGCTGGAAAACCTGGCCGAATTTGAAGACACTACTTACTAACCGCTAGACCCTAAAGGACTTACTCATGACCCCAGCACCCCGTTCCGGATCCGGCCGCAATACCCCGCGCGGCGGCGGACGCAGTGCCGGCGGCCCCGCCGGCGGCAAGGGCGCCGGCCGCGGCTCCAAGCCCGGGTCATCCCGCACCGGCGGTCCCCGGACCGCCTCCGGGCTGAAGAAGGGTGAGGAGCGCGCCAACGGGTACCGTCCCGCCCCCGAGGTCCGCCCGGAAAAGTTCAAGTCCGATGCCGTGAAGGCCTTCGGGGACACGCCGTCCAAGTCCGGCGGCCCCAAGTCCGGTGCCCGCAGCGGCGCCCCCAAGGGTGCACGCCCCGGCGCTGCACGGTCCGGTGCCGGCAAGTTCGGCGGACCCCAGCAGGGCCAGCGCAAGAGCGGGGACCGTGCCTTCAAGAACGAGCGCTTTGGCCAGAACCTCGGCCCGGTGCGCCGTTCTGCCACCCGCCGGCCCGCGCCCCCGGTGATCTCCGAACACCACAACCCCGAAGGCGTCCGCCTGCAGAAGGTCATGGCCAGCGCAGGCGTCGCTTCCCGCCGCGTGTGCGAAGAGATGATTGCCGAAGGCCGCGTCGAGGTCGACGGCGAGGTCGTGACCGAGCTCGGTGTCCGGGTGGATCCGGCCACCGTCGCCATCCATGTGGACGGCATGCGCCTGCAGCTGGATGAGACCCAGAAGTATTACGTCTTCAACAAGCCCCGCGGCGTCATTTCCACCATGGAAGACCCCGAGGGCCGTCCCTGCATCAGTGACTACCTCAAGCCCAGCAGCCGGCACGAGCGCCTGTACCACGTGGGCCGGCTGGACAATGAGACCGAGGGACTGCTGCTGCTGACGAACGACGGCGAACTGACCAACCGGCTCACCCACCCCTCCTACGAGGTGCCCAAGACCTACCTGGTGCAGGTGCGCGGACCCATGGGCCCCGGCGTCGGCACCCAGCTGCGTGAAGGCATCGACCTGGAGGACGGCTTCCAGAAGGTCGACTCCTTCAAGCTGGTGGATTCCACCCCCGGCCACATCCTGGTGGAAGTGGTCCTGCACTCCGGACGCAACCGCATTGTGCGCCGGCTGTTCGAGGCCGTCGGCCACCCGGTGGAGCGCCTGGTGCGCACCCAGATCGGCCCCATCCGCCTGGGCGACCAGCGCCAGGGCAGCATCCGCGTCCTGGGCCGCGGCGAGGTCGGACACCTGCTCGCGTCGGTAGGACTGTAACCCATGGCCGCTGCCGCTGACGGGGGCACGCATCTGTCCGGATCCGTGCTGATTATAGGTACGGGACTGCTGGGCACCAGCATCGGCCTCGGGCTGTCGGCCCGGGGCGTGGACGTGGTGCTCTCGGACCTGTCTCCCTCGACAGAGGCAGTGGCCCGCGACATCGGCGCCGGACGGCTGCTCAGCTCCGTCCAGGAAAGCTTCGAGCCGGCCCTTGTGGTTGTCGCGGCACCGCCGGACGTCACCGCTGCCCTCGCGGCGTCGGCACTGAAGGACTGGCCCGCCGCCGTCGTCGTCGACATTGCCAGCGTCAAGTCCGCCGTCGTGGCCGATCTGCGGGAGCGGGACGCCGATCTCAGCCGCTACGTGGGCACCCACCCAATGGCAGGCCGGGAAAAATCCGGGCCGGTCGCCGCGCGGGCGGAACTGTTCAACGGGATGCCCTGGGTGATCTGCCCGCCGCCGGAGGCCGCACCGGAGGCGGTGCGCCGCGCACAGGCCCTTGCCTTCGATCTGGGCGCCGTGGTCTCGCGGATGTCCGCCGAAGACCACGACGCCTCCGTGGCGCTGACCTCGCACCTGCCGCAGGTCATGGCCTCCCTGGTGGCCAGCCGGCTGCAGGAAACCCCGCCGCAGTCCCTGGCCCTGTCCGGCAACGGACTGCGGGACGTAACCCGGATCGCCGCGAGCGATCCGAACCTCTGGGTGCAGATCCTCAGCGGCAACGCCGGACGGCTGGTGCCGATCCTGCACGGGGTCCGCGAAGACCTGAACCGGCTGATCCGGACCCTCGAGGACCCGGTGGCGGACGGTGCACGGCTGGACATGGCGCAGCTGATCGCAGAGGGCAACGCCGGGCAGGCCCGTATCCCGGGCAAGCACGGCGGGCCGGCGCAGACCTTCGTGTCCTTCACCGTGCTGGTGGATGACACGCCGGGACAGATCGCCCGCCTGCTCACCGAGATCGGTGAAATCGGAGTGAACCTGGAGGACCTGCGCCTGGAGCATGCCTCCGGCCGGCAGCTGGGACGGGTGGAAATCTCCGTCCTTCCAGGCCGGGTGAATGACCTTGTTTCTGAATTAAGCGCCCGCGGGTGGAAGGTAGTGCAGTGAGTTCAACAGTTGATCCGGCCCAGTTCCGGCAGGGGAAGCCGCTGGTGGTGGCCATCGACGGACCGTCAGGTTCGGGCAAGTCCAGCATCAGCCGGGAAGTAGCACGCCGCCTGCATGCTGCGTACCTCGACACCGGTGCCATGTACCGTGCGGTCACGCTCTCCTGCATGGAGGCCGGCATTGATCTGACCGACTCCGTGGCCGTCGAATCCGCTGCCGAAAACGCCGACATTGCGCTGAGCCTGTCCCCGGACGAGGAATGGGTCCGGGTCTCCGGGCGCGACGTCACTGACGCCATCCGTGAACCCGTGGTGTCCTCTTCAGTCAGCGCCGTCGCCACGACACTGGGCGCACGTGCGGAACTGGTCCGCCGCCAGCAGCAGCTGATCCGGGACTCCGGGCTGCGGATTGTGGCCGAGGGCCGGGACATCACCACCGTGGTGGCCCCGCATGCCGAAGTCCGGATCCTGCTCACCGCCAGCGAGGAAGCCCGGCTCCGCCGCCGCGGCATCCAGCTCGGCGGCACGCAGACCGCTGCGGCCCTGAAGGAGCAGGTCCTGGTCCGCGATGCCAAGGACTCCACCGTGGTGGACTTCCAGCAGGCAGCCGACGGCGTCGTCACCATCGATTCCTCGGATCTGGACTTCGAGGAGACCGTCTCGGCGGTACTGGATGTGGTTTTCACCAGCACCCACTGACTCCTTGCCGGAGACCAGGACACCATCCGCGGGCACCCGCCCGTGTTTCAATGGGAAGAGGACACCGGGCGGCACCGCCGTATGATCCTCCCTCACACTTACCGGGCTGAACGTCCGGCGACGGCCTGTATGCGCAGTGCTGCAGACCTCAACGGAAAGAAAGCAATTCAATGAAACCTCTCAACGACGACACCGCCGGTGACGGGATCTCCACGGACGAATACGTCCCCGCCGGAGAAGACTCGATCGACGAGCGCCTCGCGGCAATGGACGACGACGAGGCCGATACCCGCGCCCGATCCCTCCGCGCCGGCCTCGACGACTACGAACTTGACGAAGACGACGCCGCGCTGCTCGCCGGCGGCTTCGAAGAATACGACGAAGACGCCCCGCTCCGGCAGGATCCGGTGGTCGCGATCGTCGGACGCCCGAACGTCGGCAAGTCCACCCTGGTCAACCGCATCCTCGGCCGGCGCGAAGCCGTGGTCGAAGACACCCCCGGCGTCACCCGCGACCGGGTGTCCTACCCGGCCACCTGGAACGGCGTGAACTTCACGCTGGTGGACACCGGCGGCTGGGAGCACGATGCCCGCGGCATCCACGCCCGGGTGGCCGGCCAGGCCGAAATCGCCGTCGACCACGCCGATGCCGTCATGCTGGTGGTCGACGCGACCGTCGGCATCACCGCAACGGACGAAGCCGTGGTGCGGATGCTGCGCGGCAAAAAGAAGCCCGTCGTTGTGGTGGCCAATAAGGTGGACGACATCCAGAACGAAGCCGATGCAGCCGCCCTCTGGGGTCTGGGCTTCGGCGAGCCGTTCCCGGTCTCCGCCCTGCACGGCCGCGGCACCGCCGACATGCTGGACGCCGTGATGGAGGTCCTGCCCGAGTACTCGGCCTACGGCGGACTGGACCGTTCCGGCGGCCCGCGCCGCATCGCCCTGATCGGCCGCCCGAACGTGGGCAAGTCCTCGCTGCTGAACAAGCTGGCCGGGTCCGAGCGCGTGGTGGTCGACGATCTTGCCGGCACCACCCGCGATCCGGTGGATGAAATGATCGAACTCGGCGGCCGCACGTGGCGCTTCGTGGACACCGCCGGCATCCGCCGCCGCCAGCACATGGCCCAGGGCGCCGACTTCTACGCGTCCCTGCGCACGCAGGCCGCCTTGGAAAAGGCCGAGGTCGCCGTCGTACTGCTGGCCGTGGACGAAGTCCTCAGCGAGCAGGATGTCCGCATCCTGCAGCTGGCCATCGAATCCGGCCGTGCCCTGGTCCTCGCCTTCAACAAGTGGGACCTGCTCGACGACGACCGCCGCCGCTACCTCAAGACCGAGATCGAGCGCGACCTGGCCCACGTCGAATGGGCTCCGCACGTGAACATCTCGGCCAAGACCGGCTGGCACAAGGACAAGCTGGTGCCCGCGCTGGACACCGCCTTGGAGAATTGGGACAAGCGCATCCCCACCGGCAAGCTCAACGCCTTCCTCGGCGAACTGGTGGCGGCCCACCCGCACCCCGTGCGCGGCGGCAAGCAGCCCCGCATCCTCTTCGGCACACAGGCCTCGTCGCGTCCGCCGAAGTTCGTGCTGTTCACCACCGGATTCCTGGACCCCGGGTACCGCCGGTTCATCACCCGCCGGCTGCGCGAAACGTTCGGCTTCGAGGGCACGCCCATCGAGGTCAGCATGCGCGTACGGGAGAAGCGCGGCAAGAACAGCAAGCGCTAAGTCTCTTCGCGTCGTGAACCCCGGTTCCGGTCCCTTTTGGGGGAGTGGGGCCGGGGTTTTGCGTGTTTCAGCCCGCCCGGAACGCCCGATGCGACGGAATGGCCAGTTGTGGTGTAAGGTATTTCAGGTGGTTCAGCCGGGAGGGATTCCGGAAGAACTGCGGGTTGTGGCGCAGCTTGGTAGCGCACTTGACTGGGGGTCAAGGGGTCGCAGGTTCAAATCCTGTCAACCCGACGGTAAGCCTGATGAAGCGAAAGCTTTGTCAGGCTTTTGTCGTTAAGACGGTGCCCGGATCGGTCGGTCGGCGTGGGTAGAAAGTGCCGGATCATCCGTTGACCGAGGCAACATCGTCGGCGACGGCGGCCATCCGCCCCTCGAACTGGTGTCCGCCGGAATCGTGCCGGCGGACCCGGGCCTGCGGCAGCCGGGCAGCGTGCCGGTCGAGGTGGTCGACGGGCACCACCTCGTCGTCGACACAGTGGTGCAGCCAGATCGGGAAACCGGCCGGCGGCTCCGCATCGGCGGGTAGGGCGTATTCCGCCTGCCAGCCCTCGGTGCCCCAGAACGGCATCGCGAGAAAAACCAGCCCGAGCGGCGGTGCGCCCCGGAGGTCATCGGTGAAGTGAAGCAGGGCCATTGAAGCTCCGAACGAATGCCCGACAATCACCAGCTCCGGTCCCAGGGATTCGCGGTGCCGTTCAATTTCGCTGCGCCAGGCTGCGGCCGACATGTCCTCGTCCGGAAACCGGGGAGCCGACACCGGTGCCCCCAGGAATCCGTGCAGCGCCTCGGCCATCGACCGGTCCTCGACCCAGCCCCCTGCGCCATGGATGAAAAGGATCTCCACACCCTGCTCCAATCCTTATTCGGGAACCTTCAGGACCGGCACCCGGGTGACTGCGGTGTCCGGCCCTGCTAGCGTCAGCCCACCGGACGGTTGGTATCCAGCATCCTCCCGAGACAGGAGCAGGTCCATGGCGGCAGACACCCCATCTCAGACAGTCATCATCCACGGAGCGGCCGGCGCGGTGGGCGGTGCCGTGGCCGACGCGTTCGCCCGCAGGGGAGCGGGGCTGTTCCTGGCCGGCCGTCATCTGGACGCGGTCAATGCGACGGCGGACCGGGCGCGGTTCCTGGGGGCAGGGGATGTGCAGGCCGCGGAAGTCGACGCGTCCGATCCGGCGGCGGTGGACGCGCACGCAGCCGCCGTCGTCGCACCTGCTGCGGGCTGGCTGCGGACACATTTCCTCACCTCGCGGGCCGCTGCCGTCCACATGGCGGCGCGCGGAAGCGGAACCATCCTGCTGCTGTCCGCCTCTCCGGCACGGGTGTCCATCGCCGGTGTAGGAGGCTTCGCAGCGGCATGCTCCGCCGTCGAGGCGCTGACGCGGACCTTTGCCGCGGAGCTGGGCCGCTCCGGGGTAAGGGCGGTCTGCCTCCGTCCGCAGCGCATTGCGGAAACCATCGGCAGCACACCGGACCTGCCGATGGCGCTGGACGAGTTTACCGGCTTCCTGGAGTCCCTTACCACCACGGGGACCCTGCCCACCCTTGAGGACGTCGCGGATGCCGCCGTCTTTCTGGCCGAGGGCGGATCCGCGAGTATGAACGGGGCAAACCTCACCTGCGGCATGAGCAGTGACTAGGGCACCCCGGACGCGCCTGGCCTCGGTCCTGGGCGCAGTAGCCGCCGTCGTCGCCGGCGTGCTCACCGGATGCACGCCGGCAGAAGAGCAGCCCGCGCCGCCGGCCGCCACCGGTACCGCCGGAGCAGCGGCCCCCGCCGCCCCGGAAGTCCTGGCCACGGACCTCGAGGCACCCTGGTCCATCGCCTTCCACGAGGGCATCCCGCTGGTCAGCGAGCGCGACTCGGCACGCATCCTGGAGCTCGACGCCGGCGGGACCGCCCGCGGGGCCGGCACCATCGAGGGCGCCGGCGGCAGGGGAGAAGGCGGGCTTCTCGGCATCGCCGTGCAGGACGGCTACCTGTACACCTACTTCACCGCGGACGGCGAAAACCGGATCGAACGCCACCGGATCACCGGCGCACCCGGTGCACTGGCGCTGGAGGACACCGAAACCGTGCTCGACGGCATCCCCGCCGGCCCGGTCCACAACGGCGGACGCATCGCGTTCGGCCCGGACGGGATGCTCTACGCCACTACGGGCGACGCCGGGAACCGGGACAGCGCGCAGGACCGGGATTCGCTCTCCGGCAAGATTCTGCGGATGGACCCGGACGGCAGGGTCCCTGAGGACAACCCCTTCCCCGGAACACTGGTCTACAGCTACGGGCACCGCAACCCGCAGGGCATCGCCTGGGACGGCGGCGGGATCCTTTATGCGAGCGAGTTCGGGCAGGACACCTGGGATGAACTGAACGTCATCCAGGCCGGAGGGAACTACGGCTGGCCGGAGGTCGAGGGCACCGCCGGCGAGGAAGGCTTCACCGACCCGGTGCAGCAGTGGACGCCCGGCCAAGCGAGCCCGAGCGGAATCGCCGTGGCGGGCGGCTCCCTGTACATCGCGAACCTGCGCGGGGAGCGGCTGCGGGAAGTCCCGCTCAACGCCCTCGGTACGTCCACGGAGCGCCTCGCCGGCGGGTATGGCCGGCTGCGCGATGTCGTCGATGTTCCGGACGGCAGTGTCTGGATCCTGACCAACAACACGGACGGCCGCGGACAGCCAGCTCCCGACGACGACCGGATCCTCCGGGTGGGCACTGATTAGAAGGAGACGCCATGCGCGACTCGAGGGACGTGATCATCGCCGGCGGCGGCCCGACGGGGGTTTTCCTCGCCCGCGAGCTACGGCTGCACGGCGTGGATGTGCTGGTGCTTGAGCGGGACGAGCAGCAGACCACAGTGGTCCGCGCCGGCGGCCTGCATGCGCGCAGCCTGGAGATACTGGACCAGCGGGGCCTGGTCGGGCCGTTCCTGGACCACGGCCGCAGGTATCCGCTCGGCGGATTCTTCGCCGGCATCCTCAAGGACACTCCCGACGGGCTCGATACCAGCTACCCGTATGTCCTGGGCATTCCCCAGCCCGTCACGGAACGGTTGCTGGCCGAATCCGCGCTCGCCGCCGGCGTCGAACTCCGCCGCGGACAGGAAGTGGCGGGCCTGGACCAGGACGACGACGGCGTCACGGTCCGGCTCCGCGGCGGAGGACAGGTTCGGGCACGTTACCTGGTCGGCTGCGACGGCGGGCGCAGCACGGTGCGCAAACTGGCACGCATCGGCTTCCCCGGCCAACCCAGCCGGCAGGACCGGCTGCTGGGGGAGGTGCAGCTGGCCGAATCCGAGGAGACCGTCATAGCCGTGGTGGCCGAGGTCCGCGAAAAGCACAAGGACTTCGGCGCAGCCCCGCTGGGAGACGGCCTCTACAGCGTGGTGGTGCCGGCCGAGGGGGTGGACCGCGGCGCACCTACCCTCGACGAACTCCGTACCCAGCTGCACGAGTATGCGGGCACCGACTTCGGCGCACATTCCCCGCGCTGGCTCTCCCGGTTCGGTGATGCCACGCGGCTGGCCGAACGCTACCGTTCCGGCCGGGTCCTGCTGGCCGGCGACGCTGCGCACATCCACCCGCCCTTCGGCGGGCAGGGACTCAATCTGGGCCTCCAGGACGCGTTCAACCTCGGCTGGAAACTGGCCGGAGCAGTGAAGGGATGGGCGCCGCCGGATCTGCTGGACACCTACGATGCCGAACGGCGGCCCGCAGCCGCAGCCGTCCTGGAGAATACGCGTGCCCAGTCGGAGCTGACGTCCACGGAGCCGGGACCGCAGGCAGTGCGGCGGCTGCTGGCGGAACTGATGGACTTCAACGAGGTGAACCGGCACCTGATCGAGAAAATCACGGCCACGGCGATCCGGTACGACGTCGGCGACGGACACGAACTACTCGGCCGCCGGCTGCCGGACCTGTCATTGACGAACGGACGGCTCTACGATCGGATGCATGCCGGACGCGGCCTGCTGCTGGAGCGGACCGGCTCCCTGTCGCTCACCGGATGGGGGGACCGGATCGATACGGTGACCGACGCCGGCCCGGGCGCGGTGCCCTCCGGGGTGCTGCTGCGCCCGGACGGCCACGTGGCCTGGGTCGGCGACCGGCAGGATGACCTGCTGGCGGCGGTGACGCGCTGGTTCGGCGCACCGGCCCGATGAACTGCCCTACACCGGAAGTGAACCGCCCACGGAAAGGACCGCCATGCCGAACACCGTCACCGCGTTTGCCGTCTCGCTGAATGTCCCGGATCCGGCCGCGTCGGCAGCATTCTTCATTGAGCGTCTCGGGTACGCCGTCGAGATGGAAGACGACGGATTCATCTCGCTCCGGCACCTGGACGGGGGATCGAACCTCATCTTCCTCCGCACCGGACTCCCGACGTTCCGTCCGCCCGAGGCTGCAGGCAGGGCCCGGGACGGACTGCTGCTGGTCCACGTCGTCGAGCATCTCGATCCGGTCCATGAGAAGTTCGTGTCCGACGGCGTTGACGTGGTGACACCCCCGCACACCGAGCCCTGGGGTGAGAGGTTTGCCCAGTACCGCGATCCAAACGGTTTGATCGTCCAGCTTGTGCAGTGGGTGAACGGAGATGACTAACGGCATTCCGGAAGATCTTGCCCGCGGGGAACTTGAGCGGCTGGAACGCCGGCTGGCCCTCGAGGGGGCCCCTGCCTACGAGGAGCTGCTGCACCGGGACGCACTGGTGGTGGTGCCGGGAGCCGTGCTGAATAAGGGAGAGTGCGTCGCTGCTATTGCCGCGTCCGACCCCTGGGACGCGATTGACATCGCCTCGTTCTGGCATTTCGCGTCGGTGGATACTGCCAGCATCGCCTACCGTTTCTCCGGCCGGCGCGGCACGGACGAATATTCGGCCGTATTACTGTCCAGCTATCTGCTCGAGGACGGTACGGCCCGCCTAATCCATCACCAGCAGACCCCGGAGCCCGGCTGACGCATCCCCTGCGGGAGGCTGCCGTGCCGGGCATGCGGCAGCGTCCACCCGGCAGCCGGGTCCGGGCGAATTCGTGCCCCGGCGTGCGAAAGCAGCAAGGAGTACTTGTAAACCAGTGCCGCACGGGGCCGGTAACGGGTAGGCTGATACAGCACGTAAGGCAGAAACAGTCATCGGAACCGGGTCAGCCAGACATATTTGGCTGATCAGTTTTCTTTTTTGGGGAGGAAATTGCACATGGCGGGCGAGCAGTACAGCGCCGAACGGGCGGGCAACCGACGGGCGCCCAGCGCGGAAGACACCACATCCATCAGTCTTCCCCCGATGTCGGATTCCACCACGGTGGAGCCCAAGCTGACCCCGGACGAGCGGGCAGCAGTCGCCGCGCTCCCGGCACGTTCAGCCCTGCTGATTGCCCACAGCGGCCCGAACGCCGGTGCACGCTTCCTCCTGGACCAGGACGTCACCACAGCAGGACGGCACCCCAACGCAGATGTCTTCCTCGATGACGTCACTGTTTCGCGTAAGCACGTTGAGTTCCGCCGCACCCCGGAGGGCTTCCGGGTGGTGGACTCCATGAGCCTGAACGGCACATACGTCAACCACGACCGGGTGGACAGCGTGCTGCTGCGCACCGGCAGCGAGGTGCAGATCGGTAAGTTCCGTCTCACTTTTTACGCTGCCCGTCCCGCATCTGCCGGGAACTAGGCCCAGGCCCCGGCGCTGGGCAGATAAGGTAGAAGACATGTCAGCATCACAGTCCGTCAGGCGCACCACCGGACCCGAACGGCTGCGCGGCAGGGTGCTGAATATCGGTGAGGTCCTGAGCGAGCTCAGCGCAGAGTTCCCTGCCATCAGCGCTTCCAAGATCCGTTTCCTTGAGGAAAAAGGCCTGGTGACGCCGCAGCGCACCGCTGCCGGGTACCGGAAGTACACCACCGCCGACGTGGAACGCCTGCGGTTTGTGCTCGCGCTCCAGCGGGACCAGTACCTCCCGCTGAAAGTCATTAAGGACTACCTCGATGCGATCGACCGCGGCGAACGCCCGGAGTCGCTTCCCGGCGGCATGTCCCTCGCACCTCGGGTGGTTTCGGACCAGCTGGCCGGAGAGCTCTCGGCCCGCGCCCACGCCCGGACCCTGACCTTCAACGAACTCGTGCAGGAATCCGGGGCCAGCACTGAACTGGTGCGCAGCCTGGCCAGCTACGGCCTGATCAACGGCGCGGACGAGAACTATGACGAACACGCACTGAAAGTGGCCAAAGCCTGCGTCCAGCTCGAGGCCCACGGCATCGAACCCCGGCACCTGCGTCCGTTCCGTGCTGCCGCTGACCGGGAGCTGGGCCTGGTGGAACGCGTGGTTGCCCCCGTGGCCTCCCGCCGCGACGTCGCTTCCAAGGCCCGTGCCGCGGAGACCGCCCGGGAGATCAGTGACCTTTGCCTCAGCCTGCACAGTGCCTTGGTACACGGCCAGATCGCACGGATGGAGGGCTGAGATGCAGGAAGTGGAAGTCGTAGGCGTTCGGATAGAACTTCCGTCCAACCAGCCGCTGGTCCTGCTCAAGGAAATCAACGGCGAACGGCACCTGCCCATTTGGATCGGCGCACCGGAAGCCAGCGCCATTGCGTTCGTGCAGCAGGGGATCGTGCCCCCGCGGCCCATGACCCATGACCTGCTGGTGAACCTGATCCATGCCCTCAAACGCGAAGTCACCTTCGTCCGGCTGATCTCTGTCGAAGACACGGTATTCCACGCGGAGATCGTCTTCGAAGACGGCACCGCAGTGAATTCGCGGGCTTCTGACGCAATTGCCGTTGCCCTGCGCATCCCGTGCCCCATCTACTGCGCGGATGAGGTCCTCAATGAAGCCGGCGTCCGGATTGCCGATGCCGATCCCGAAGCCGAGGAAGAACAGGACAACGCCGAGCAGGAGATGCGCCAGTTCCGGGAGTTCCTGGCCGACGTCGAACCGGAAGACTTCGAACGCTGACCGCCCGTTCGGGTGCTGCCTCCGACACGCGGATGAAAAAGTTCCCGGCATCTTTGACCTTGGTGCCCGTCGGTTCTAACGTCGAAGAATAGAGTTCCCATTGCACCGGGGGGAGTCTCGGGGCACACTGAAGAAGCCCTGACAGCTCCTGCCAGTGCCAACCCCCACGGGAACCGTTATTAGGAGGCACACGTGAGTCCGAAAGGCGATGCCGGCGAACACGCCGTGGCACCGGGGAACATCCCTTCCCGGAGCGCCCAGGGCTTGCTGTTCACCGAGGATCTGCCTCTTCTCGACGAAGATGCAGGCTACCGTGGCCCCACCGCCTGCAAGGCTGCCGGGATCACCTACCGCCAACTCGATTACTGGGCCCGCACCGGCCTGGTGGAACCCGCCGTGCGCGGGGCTGCCGGTTCCGGGACCCAGCGTCTCTACGGTTTCCGCGACATCCTGGTCCTGAAGGTCGTCAAGCGGCTGCTGGATACCGGCGTATCGCTCCAGCAGATCCGGACAGCTGTTGAACACCTGCGCGAACGCGGCGTGGAAGACCTGGCGCAGATCACACTGATGAGTGACGGCGCCAGTGTCTACGAGTGCACTTCCGCCGACGAGGTCATTGACCTGGTCCAGGGCGGACAAGGGGTCTTCGGAATCGCCGTGGGCCGGGTCTGGCGCGAGGTTGAGGGCAGCCTCGCGCAGCTGCCCAGTGAGCACGTCAACGAACAGGACTTTCCCGGCGATGAACTGAGCCAGCGCCGCATCGCACGCAAGATCAGCTAGGGCACCACATTAGACAAGGCTTAACGTAAGAAGGGCATCCCCGCGGGGATGCCCTTCTTACGTTAATTCAGCTGTTGTGAACCCCTGGCCGGGGTCTAGGCGACCGGACGGCGCATGACCCGGTTGCGTACGCTGCCGGAATCCGTCAGGTTTTTCAGCAGAGCATCGAAGGTCCCTGCCGCCTGCTTGGCAGACTCGCCCGGCCAATGGTGCACCGAGTGGGCCGCGCCCTGGATCTGCTGCCAGTTTGCCTGCTCCGCAACGGTGGGGGAGAGCAGCAGGTCGCCGAACATCTGCTTCATTTCGGCCAGCCGGAAGACGTGCTCGTTGGAACTGGGCCGTACACGGTTGGCAATAATCCCCGCGGGGGCCAGGTTGGGGGCAAACTCCGCCCGGAACAGCTCGAGCGCACGCATGGTGCGTTCGGTGCCGGCCACCGAGAACAGTCCCGGCTCTGCCACCAGCAGGACGCGGTTGCTGGCGGTCCAGGCCATGCGGGTGAGTCCGTTCAGCGACGGCGGGCAGTCAATCAGGACCAATCCGTACCCGGTGACCCGCGACAGCAGGGTGGTCAGGCGCCGCACATCGCGTTTGCCCAGGTCGGGACGGTCATAGATGCCCGAGTAGGCCGACCCCATGGCCACGTCGAGGACCGGTTTCCGGCCGCCGGAATCCTTGCCGAAGCGGCGGGCGTTCGCCACCCATCCGCTGGGCACCACATTGTCGGAGAGCTGCGCCCGGCGGGCCGCACGGAGCATTTCGCCGATTCCCAGCTGGTTGCCGGCGCTCACGCCCAGGCCGGTGGTGGCATCGGCATGCGGGTCCAGGTCCACGACGAGCGTCGGAATGCCCGCGGCCAGCGCGGCGGATGCCAGACCCAGGGTCACGGAGGTCTTGCCCACGCCGCCCTTTAGGCTGCTGATGCTCACTACTTGCACTTGTTGAACCAAAACCTAACGTGTCTAGGGGTCACAGGACAGCTGCAGACTCATTCTATGTGACGGACAACCGTTACCTTGGCAGCAGGCTTTTGCAGGGGTGGCGCTTAGACTTGTTGCGTGTGATGTTCGACACCACAGCTTTGGAGTCCGCCCGCCGGCAACCTGCGGCCACGACGTGCTCCGGGGTGCCGTGGCTAAAATCCGTATACGGCGGCATCTGTCCGGATGCCCCTTCCGCAATCGACGCAGGAGATCCATGTTCTCGAAGATATTGGTCGCGAACCGGGGCGAAATTGCCATCCGTGCCTTCCGCGCAGCCTATGAACTGGGCGCCAAGACCGTGGCCGTGTTTGCCCACGAGGACCGCAACTCCATCCACCGCCAGAAAGCCGACGAAGCCTATCTGATCGGGGAGGAGGGGCATCCGGTCCGGGCGTACCTGGATGTGGATGAAATCATCCGGGTAGCCAAGGAATCCGGCTGTGACGCCATCTACCCCGGCTACGGATTCCTTTCGGAGAACGCAAACCTTGCGCGGGCAGCGGCCGATGCCGGCATCACCTTCGTAGGTCCCGCCGCGGACATCCTGGAGCTGGCCGGCCACAAGGTGCATGCCCTGAACGCCGCGCGCAAGGCAGGCATCCCGGTCCTGCGCTCCACCGAACCGAGCGACGACGTCGACAAGCTGATCGGCGAAGCGGAGGACATCGGGTTCCCCATCTTCGTCAAGGCCGTCGCCGGCGGAGGCGGCCGCGGCATGCGGCGGGTAGACACCGCCGACAAGCTGCCCGAGGCCCTGCAGGCAGCCATGCGCGAAGCCGAAACGGCCTTCGGGGACGCCACGGTGTTCCTCGAGCAGGCGGTCCTGCGCCCCCGGCACATTGAGGTCCAGGTTCTTGCCGATGCCGAGGGAAACATCGTGCACCTGTTTGAACGGGACTGCTCCCTGCAGCGCCGCCACCAGAAGGTGGTCGAAATCGCCCCTGCCCCGAACCTGGACGACGACATCCGCCAGGCCCTCTACCGGGACGCGGTGAAGTTCGCCAAGGAGCTGGGGTACGTCAACGCCGGAACCGTCGAGTTCCTCGTGGACACTGTGGGAGAACGGGCCGGCCAGCACGTGTTCATCGAAATGAACCCCCGCGTCCAGGTGGAACACACGGTCACCGAGGAAATCACCGACGTGGACATTGTCCAGTCCCAGCTGCGGATCGCTGCCGGGGAAACGCTGGAGGATCTGGGCCTGCGGCAGGACGAACTGCAGATCCGCGGAGCCGCCCTGCAGTGCCGCATCACCACCGAAGATCCGGCCAACGGGTTCCGGCCCGACGTAGGCCGGATCACGGCGTACCGGTCCGCCGGCGGTGCCGGGGTCCGGCTCGACGGCGGCACCGTGTACGCAGGCGCAGAAATCAGCCCGCACTTCGACTCCATGCTGGTCAAGCTGACCTGCAGGGGCCGCACCTACCCCATAGCCGTCAACCGCGCCCGTCGGGCACTGGCCGAGTTCCGCATCCGCGGTGTCGCGACCAATATTTCCTTCCTACAGGCTGTTTTGGACGATCCGGACTTCGTTGCCGGTGACGTTGCCACCTCCTTCATCGAGGAACGCCCCGAACTTCTCAATGCCCGCGGCTCGGCGGACCGCGGCACCAAGCTGCTCAACTGGCTGGCCGACGTCACCGTCAACAAGCCCTACGGCGATCCCGTTGCACACATCGACCCCGCGGAGAAGCTGCCCGTCGATCTGCCCGAAGCCGTGCCGGGCTCGCGGCAGCGGCTCCTGGAGCTGGGGCCGGAGGGTTTCGCAGCAGACCTGCGGCAGCGGCGCGAACTGGCCGTCACCGACACCACCTTCCGCGATGCCCACCAGTCGCTGCTGGCCACCCGGGTGCGGACAAGGGACCTCGTGGCGGCCGCACCGGCGGTAGCGGCCCTGACCCCGGAACTGCTTTCCGTGGAGGCGTGGGGCGGTGCCACCTATGACGTCGCCCTGCGCTTCCTGGGGGAGGATCCCTGGGAGCGGCTCGCCGCCCTGCGGCACGCGCTGCCCAATGTCTGCATCCAGATGCTGCTGCGCGGACGGAACACAGTGGGGTACACGCCGTATCCCACCGAAGTCACCGAAGCGTTCGTCGAGGAGGCCGCCGCGACCGGCGTCGACATTTTCCGCATCTTCGACGCGCTGAACGACGTCTCCCAAATGGAGCCTGCCATCAAGGCCGTCCGCAGGACGGGAACCGCCGTCGCCGAAGTGGCACTCTGCTACACCGGGGATATGCTGAGCCCGGACGAGGATCTCTACACGCTGGACTACTACCTGGACCTGGCACAGAAGATGGTGGACGCCGGCGCCCACATCCTCGCCATCAAGGACATGGCCGGCCTGCTGCGCCCGGCCGCGGCAGCCAAACTGGTAGCGGCGCTGCGGGAGCGCTTCGACCTGCCCGTCCACCTGCACACCCACGACACCGCAGGAGGCCAGCTTGCCACCCTGCTGGCCGCAGCGGATGCGGGCGTCGACGCGGTCGACGTCGCCAGCGCCCCGCTGGCCGGCACCACCAGCCAGCCGTCCATGTCCTCGCTGGTCGCCGCGCTGACCAACACCGAGCGGGACACCGGGATCAGCCTGGACGCCGTCGGCACGCTGGAGCCGTACTGGGAAGCCGTGCGGCGCGTGTACGCGCCCTTCGAATCCGGGCTGGCCGGTCCCACCGGCCGCGTGTACCGCCACGAAATCCCCGGCGGCCAGCTCTCCAACCTGCGCCAGCAGGCCATCGCCCTGGGGCTGGGGGAGCGCTTCGAGGCCATCGAGGACATGTACACCGCCGCCGACCGGATCCTGGGCCGCCTGGTCAAGGTCACGCCGTCGTCGAAGGTTGTCGGCGACCTCGCCCTCCAACTGGTGGGTTCCAACGTCTCCCCGGAGGACTTCGAGGAGAACCCGCAGAACTACGACATCCCGGACTCGGTCATCGGCTTCCTCAGCGGGGAACTCGGAGATCCGCCCGGCGGCTGGCCCGAACCCTTCCGGACCAAGGCCCTGCAGGGACGCGAGATCAAGGCCCGCCACGTCGAGCTGACGGAGGTGGACAAGGCAGGCCTGCGTGCAGACTCCGCCACCCGTCAGGACACCCTGAACCGTCTGCTCTTCGCCGGGCCGGCCAAGGAGTTCGCCACCGTCCGGGAAACCTACGGCGACGTGTCGGTCCTGGAAACGCGCGACTACCTGTACGGGCTCCGGCGCGGCGAGGAGCACGTCATTGAACTGGAGAAGGGGGTACGCCTCATTGCAGCGCTGGACGCGGTGTCAGAGCCCGACGAAAAGGGCATGCGTACGGTCATGACCACGCTGAACGGGCAGATGCGGCCCGTTTCCGTGCGGGACCGCAGCATTGAAAGCACCACCAAAACGGCCGAGCGGGCCGATCCTGCCGAGCCCGGCCACGTAGCGGCTCCGTTTGCCGGAGCCGTGACGGTCACGGTCAAGCAGGGCGCTGAGGTTGCCGCGGGGGAGACCGTTGCCACGATTGAGGCCATGAAGATGGAAGCCTCCATCACGGCGCCGGTCGCCGGAACCGTGGAACGGGTTGCCATCTCGCAGGTGGAACAGGTCCAGGGCGGTGACCTGCTGCTGGTCGTCACGCCGAAATGAGCTCCGGTCCGGGCCGGTGCACACCGGCCCGGACGGCTCGAAATGAACGCCGGCCGTTGACTGCATAGACTGGTGAGCGTGACTCACTTCGATCTGGCCATCATTGGTTCCGGCTCCGGCAACTCGATCATCACCCCGGACTGGGACGGGAAAAAGGTAGCGATCATCGACGGCGGTACGTTCGGCGGTACGTGCCTGAACGTCGGCTGCATCCCGACCAAGATGTTCGTCTATCCCGCCCAGCTGGCGGCGGCAGCAGCCGACGGTGCGCGGCTGGGCGTGGACACGGTGTCCGCGGGCGTGCGGTGGCGCGATATCCGGGACCGGGTCTTCGCACGGATCGACGCCATCTCCGACGGCGGGCGCCGCTACCGCGACGAGGAACTCGAGAACGTCACGCTCTACAGCGAATACGCCCGCTTCGTCTCCCCGCACGCCCTCGTGACCGCATCCGGCGAGAAAATCACGGCCGACCAGATTGTCGTGGCCGCAGGTTCCCGTCCGGTCCTGCCGGATACGCCGGGGATGGACCTGCCGAAGGTCCATACCTCGGACACGGTGATGCGCATCGACGATCTGCCCGAGCGGGTGCTGATCATCGGTGGCGGGTATATCGCTGCCGAGTTCGGGTTCGTCTTCTCCGCCTTCGGCTCGGATGTCACCGTAGCCGTGCGGTCGGGGGCGCTGCTTCGCTCCCTCGACGACACCGTGTCCGAGCGCTTTACCGCTGAGGCTTCCAAGCAGTGGAACCTCGAGTTAAACACCACCGTGGACTCACTGACGGAAAACGCTGACGGGTCCGTGCATGCCGTGCTTTCGGGTCCGGCCGGGGAATCGGCGCTGGAGGTGGACCTGGTGCTGGTGGCGACCGGCCGAACCCCGAACACGGACCGGCTGGACGCCGCTGCGGCTGGTTTCGACGTCACCGAAGACGGGCGCCTGGCGGTGGACAGCTACGGACGTGTGCTCGCAGCAGGCGTCCCGGCACCCGGGATCTGGGCGCTGGGCGACATCAGCAGCCCCTACCAGCTCAAGCATGTAGCCAACCACGAGGCCCGCGTGGTGGCGCACAACCTGGTGCATCCCGAAGACCTGCGTCCCATGGACCACCGGGTTGTGCCCGCCGCCGTCTTCAGCAGCCCGCAGATCGCCAGTGTCGGGATGACGGAGGAAGAAGCCCTGGCCGATACCGAAGCCCGCGGCGTCGAACTGGCCCTCGCCGTGCAGGAATACGGGTCGACGGCGTACGGCTGGGCCATGGAGGACTCCACCGGATTCGTGAAACTGCTGGCGGAGAAGGACAGCGGACGGCTGCTGGGCGCCCACATCATGGGACACGAGGCCTCCATGCTGATCCAGCCCCTGGTGCAGGCGATGGAGTTCGGGCTGGACGCGGCCACCATGGCCCGCGGGCAGTACTGGATCCACCCGGCGCTCAGCGAGGTGGTCGAAAACGCCCTGCTTTCGCTGAACACAAAGGAAAGGCCGGGCAGGAACCGTCTCTAGGAGAGTGGGTTCCTGCCCGGCGGAGAAGAATCAGACCCGCTGCCCGCTGTAGATGTCGTCGATGACATCCGAGAAGTCCCGCAGCACCTGGGCACGCTTGATCTTCAGCGACGGCGTCAGGTGTCCGCTGGTCTCGGTGAAGTCCGTCGGTACCACGCGGAATTTCTTGATCGCTTCGGCGGCGGAGACCTTCTTGTTGGCGCGGTCCACCAGGGCCTGCAGTTCGTTCTGCAGCTCATCGGTCTTGGCTACCTCGGTCACCGTCATGGTGGCGGGCAGCTTGTGGCGTCCGAGCCACCCCGGGAGGGCTTCTTCGTCCAGGGTGATCAGCGCCGAAATGAACGGTTTCGCATCGCCGACCACCACGCACTGGGACACGATGGAATCGGCGCGGATGGAATCCTCCAGCTGGGAGGGGACAACGTTCTTGCCGCCGGCGGTGATGATGATTTCCTTCTTGCGGCCGGTGATCTTCAGGAAGCCGTCCGCGTCGAGTTCGCCGATGTCGCCGGTATGGAACCAGCCGTCAGTGAACGTCTCGTCCATGAGTTCAGGGCGGTTGTAGTAACCCTTCATCACGCTGATGCCCTTGGCCAGGATCTCGCCGTCGTCGGCGATCTTCACGCTGTTCCCCGGCAGGGGTGCACCTACCGTGCCCAGCTTGACGAGCTGCGGGGTGTTGGTGGTGAGCGGAGCCGTGGTTTCGGTCAGGCCGTAGCCCTCCAGCACCAGCAGGCCGATGCCGTGGAAGAAGTGTCCCAGCCGTTCACCCAGGGGAGCGCCGCCGGAGACGGCGTACTTCACGTTGCCGCCCATGGCTTCGCGGATCTTGCCGTACAGCAGGCGGTCGAAGAGGGCGTGCTTCAGGGTGAGGCTCAGCGGAACCTTGCCCTCCTGCTTCGCCTTCGACCAGGCGACGGCGGTCGCGACGCCCCCGGAGAAGATCTTGCCCTTGCCGCCGTCCTCGGCCTTCAGCATGGAGGCATTGAAGACCTTCTCTAGGACACGGGGAACCACCAGGATGAAGGTGGGCTTGAAGCTCTGCAGGTCGGGAAGGAGATTCTTGACATCGGGGGTGTGCGCCACGGTGGCACCGGTGGAGACACTGAGGACGGAAATGAAGCGGGCGAGGACGTGCGCCAGGGGCAGGAACATGATCGTCTGTGAGCCTTCGGGCGCCACTTCGGGCTCAGCCAGCTCGGAGTTGCGGCAAAGGTTGACGAAGTTGGCGTGCGTCAGTTCGCAGCCCTTCGGCTTGCCCGTGGTCCCCGAGGTGTAAATGATGGTGGCCAGGTCGTCCATCCGGGCAGTGGAGCGGCGAACCTCGAGATCTTCATCACTCACGGAAGCGCCGTCGGCACGCAGCGTGTCGAGTCCGCCGCCGTCCATCTGCCAGACATTCGCTACCAGGGAAAGGTCTTCATCGGCCGCCGCTGCGCGGACCACGTTCTCGTGCCGGGCCGCTTCGACCACGATGCCGACGGCGCCGGAATCGCTGAGGATCCAGGCAACCTGGGAAGGGGAGGAGGTCTCGTAGACCGGAACCGACACGGCGCCGGCAAACCAGAGCGCAAAATCCACGAGGGTCCACTCGTACCGGGTCCGGGACATGATGGCCACACGGTCGCCTGCCTTGATACCGCTGGCCATGAAGCCCTTCGCCAGCGCCCGGACGTCCTTGGTGAAGTCGGTTGCGCTGATCCGCTGCCAATCGCCCTGGCCGTTCCGGACGGCAAACAGTGCGGGGTTGCTGGGCTTGGCCGCTTGGTCGAGCAGCATGGTGGTGATGTTTGTCTGCGGCGGGGACTCCGCTAGGACGGGAACGCTGAATTCTCGCACGATAGCTCCTTTGATATCCGGTAGGCCCGTAGGCATGTTCAGCCTATAACCTAGATCACATTTTAGTACCCGCCGGTAACCTTGCGGATAGATAACGAACGCGTCGCCCCTCTTGCCGTTTCCCTAGAATAGGTTTCTGATGCGTCAAGTTACCCCAGCACCCTTTTCCCGCCCGCTTTCCACCCCGCTCCAGCGCCGGCTGCCGGCGGCGGAACCCTTCCGGACCCGCAGGCCGATGCGGCTGCCGAATCGGATGCGCAGGCGCGGGCTGGCCATCGGAATCGATATCGGCGGAACGAAGGTCGCTGCCGGTCTGGTGGACGGGGACGGCCGGGTATTGCGGCAGGCCCGCCGATCGACCCCCGGACAGGATCCGCGGGAAGTCGAAGCCGTCATTGTCGACCTGGTCCGGGAACTCTCCGCCGAGCACCACGTCTGGTCCGTCGGGATCGGCGCGGCGGGGTGGATGGACCTCGCGGGCAGCACCGTGTTGTTCAGCCCCCATCTGGCGTGGCGCAACGAACCCCTCCGGGAGAACCTGGAGCGGCTGCTGCGCCGGCGGGTCTTCCTGGTCAACGACGCCGACGGGGCCGCCTGGGCGGAGTACCGGTTCGGTGCCGGCGCAGGGGAGAACAGGATGGTCTGCGTCACCCTGGGGACCGGAATCGGCGGGGCAATGGTGGTCGACGGCCGCCTCGAACGCGGCCGGTACGGGGTGGCGGGCGAATTCGGCCATCAGATCATCATGCCCGGCGGGCACCGCTGCGAATGCGGCAACCGCGGCTGCTGGGAACAGTACGCATCGGGTAACGCCCTGGGCAGGGAAGCCAGGGAACTGGCGGCGGCCAACTCGCCGGTGGCCTCCGAACTGCTCCGGGCCGTGGACGGCAATGCGGACCAGGTAACGGGCACCGTCGTGACCCGCCTTGCCCTCGACGGCGATCCGGCGTGCGTGGAACTGCTGGACGAAGTGGGCCAGTGGCTGGGCCTGGGCCTGGCAAACCTGGCGGCGGCCCTTGACCCCGGGATGTTCGTCATTGGCGGCGGACTCAGCGATGCCGGTGACCTGCTGCTGGAGCCTGCACGGCGGTCCTTTGCCCGGAACCTCACCGGGCGCGGATTCCGCCCGGCAGCCCGAATGGAGCGGGCCGCCCTGGGACCGGCGGCCGGAATGATCGGCGCGGCCGACCTGTCGCGGATCGCCGCGCGCCGTTGAACCGTCCGCCATTGAGCCGCCTGCCGTTGAGCCGCACGGCCGGGAAGCCGAAACGCTGCACCTAGACGGCGGCGCCGTCGTCGCCCTCATCGCGGTGCTGGGGTAGGCGGAACAGCAGGTATCCGGCCGATCCTGCGAAGACCGCAACGGTTCCCAGGACGACTGCCAGGGGAGCGTCCCGCCAGAACATCGCAAACACCAGAAGCAGCAGGGGCCCGGCCAGTGTCCCCAGCCAGCTGAGCACCACCAGCGGCTCGCCCATACCGAGCGGCGGTGGCTCGGGCGGCACGAAACCGTCGTCGTTCCCTTCATCCTCCGCTGTGTAGTCCCGCGGTCCTGCGGCTGCCAGGGGCTGGTTCTGGAAAATCGCGCGGGTGCGTTCGGCCGCAGACGGTGCCGGCGCGTCGGGGGCGGGCCCTTGTTTTCCGGCCTCCCCGCCGTCGGTTTCGTGCGTACCGGCCTCCCCGGGGACAGGGCCCGGCTCCGGTGTCACCGGATCGGCGGCGTCCATGTGCTCGAGCCGGGCCACCAGGTCCAGCCAGACTTCCTCGTCCGTCGACTCGTTGTGTTCCGGTTCGCGTTCACTCATGCCCGCACCCCGGCACTGACGCGTTGGATGAATTGATGCGACCGTTCAAAGATCAACGGCGCATCGTGGTCCATGGTGGCGACGTGGTAGCTGTTTTCCAGCGGTACCACTTCAAGTTCTGCGTTCACGAGGCGCCGGCGGAGCAGCTCCATGCTTGACTCCGGCACCACGGCGTCCACCCGTGAACGGAAGGCCAGCACGGGCGCGGTGACCGCCGGCAGCGAGGCGGCGGTATCGCGGAAGAGCCTTCCCAGCTGATGTACGGCACCCACCGGCGTCCGGGCATACGCGCCCTCATCCTGTCCTTCAAGCGCGATGTCGTTGCCGATGGCGGGCACCGACTTCATGAAGTACTTGAGCACGCCTGAGTACCGGGCACGCGGATCACCGAACGTCAGGCCGGGATTAACGACGGCGACCCCGGCCACCGGCCGGCGCGCCGCCAGCCGCAGCGCCAGCGCCCCGCCCATGGAAAGGCCGGCGGATACGACACAGCCGGTCCGCTCCTGCAGGGCGGAGTACGCGTTGTCGTACTCCTCATACCAGCGCTGCCACGGCGTGCGTGCCAGTTCCTGCCAGCTGGTTCCGTGGCCCGGCAGCAGCGGGAGGCTCACGGCGTATCCGCGGTCCGCGAGGTAACGCGCCCACGCGGCCATGCTCACCGGGGATCCGGTGAATCCGTGGCTGAGGAGCACGCCTACGTCCGCGTTGGGGCCGTGCCCCTCGGAGTGGAAGGCGTCTGTGCCGGGGAGGGGAGTCATGTGTCTATGGTTGCATTAGCGGGCTCCTTTTGGACCCCGCCGGGGGGAAACTCTCCGCGGGCCCGGTACGCGCAAAGTTAACCAGCGGAGATCAGCGCGCATACAGTAGAGTCTGGGGAACCAATCGGGTCCCTAGTAATTGTCTTGTCCGGACGGGAGATCAAGCCGCGTGTTCTATTGGGTGATGAAGACGATATTCATCGGGCCGGTGGTGAATCTTCTCTTCAGGCCATGGGTCAAGGGAATGGACAACATTCCCGAATCCGGGCCTGCGGTCCTGGTGAGCAATCACCTTTCGTTCTCCGATTCGATCTTCCTTCCGCTCGCCGTGCCGCGTCCGGTGAGCTTCCTCGCGAAGAGCGACTATTTCAACGGCAAAGGCATCAAGGGAAAGCTCACCGCCGCGTTTTTCCGGCTCGCCAACCAGTTGCCCATGGACCGTTCCGGGGGTGCAGCCTCCGCGACCTCGCTCAAGGCCGGCGTCGACGTCCTGGAGAACGGCGGACTCCTGGGCATTTACCCCGAAGGTACCCGCAGCCCGGACGGCCGGCTCTACCGGGGCAAGACAGGCGTTGCCAAGCTGGTGCTTTCCACCGGTGTGCCCGTGATTCCCGTTGCGATGATCGGAACCGATAAGGTCCAGCCCATTGGACGCCGTATCCCGAATATCCGCCGCATCGGCATCATCGTGGGCGAGCCCCTGGATTTTTCCCGGTACGCCGGTTTGGAGAATGACCGGTTCATCCAGCGCTCCGTCACCGATGAGATCATGTACGAACTCATGCGTCTTTCGGGCCAGGAATACGTGGATGTGTATGCCAGTACGGTCAAGGAGAAGCTGGCAGCACGCAAGGGAGGCAAAGCTGCCGAAGCGCGGGGCGCGGCCGTTCGCCTTACGGCCGGTAGCGAACCCGGCACCGGTTCCGGTTCCGGAACCCCGTCCGGCAGCCCTGAGCTGCCCGTTGAGCCGGGCAGCCGGCCCCCTGGTTCGGTGACCGTCATCGGTTCGGCGCCGGTCAAGGGCAAAAGGAGTACCCCGACGCCGGTGGACGAGGCCGGCGCCGCCGGCACCGGGACTCCCCGCCGGGTGAAGCTCCGCCGCCGGATGCCCGGCGCCAACGGTGCCCGGGCGGCCAGCGGCGGCGCTCCTGCCGACGCCGGATCCAACGGTGCCCGCACGGGCGGGACCGCAGCGTCTGAAACCGATGCCGACGGTGCCCGCGCCGACGGCGGCGACCGCGAGGCGGGCCCCCGTTCCCAGGCAGGCTAGGTCCGCCGGGAGGGTTCTAAATTGCCCGTATTGCGTGCTTCCGTGGCAATTGTGACGGTGTTGCTCGCTCCTGCGGGGCAGCAAGTACGCTTAAGCCGTGACTGACATTTCCGTACACCGCGAGTCCATTCCCACCACGCTTTCCGGCGCGGCGGCGACGTCCGCAAGCCATCCCGAGCTGGATAACTGGCGTTCGCTGCCGATTTCGCAGCAGCCGTCCTGGCGGGACCATCCGGGGTATGACGCGGCCGTTGCCGAGCTGTCGATGGTGCCGCCGCTGGTGTTTGCAGGCGAAGTGGACGTGCTCCGCAGCCGTTTGGCCGAGGCGGCGCAGGGCCGCGCCTTCCTCCTGCAGGGCGGCGACTGCGCCGAAACCTTCGAGGCCGCCACGGCCGACAAGATCAGTGCACGCGTCCGGACACTGCTGCAGATGGCCGTGGTCCTGACGTACGGCGCCTCCGTTCCGGTGATCAAGATGGGGCGCATGGCCGGCCAGTTCGCCAAGCCCCGTTCATCCAATGACGAAACCCGGAACGGCGTCACGCTGCCTGCCTACCGCGGCGACATGGTCAACGGCTATGACTTCACTCCCGAGTCCCGCCGGCACGACCCTGCGCGGATGGTGCGGGCGTACCACACGTCCGCATCCACGTTGAACCTGATCCGGGCCTTCACCCAGGGCGGATTTGCCGATCTTCGGCTCGTGCACCACTGGAACAAGGGGTTCACCTCCAACCCGGCGCACTCCCGCTATGAATCCCTGGCCCGGGAAATCGACCGGGCGGTACGGTTCATGGATGCCTGCGGGGCGGACTTCGAAGCACTGGAACGAGTCGAGTTCTTCGCCAGCCACGAGGCCCTGCTCCTGGACTACGAGCGTGCCCTGACCCGGGTGGACTCCCGTACCGGCCAGCCGTACGACACCTCCGGACACTTCCTGTGGATCGGGGAGCGGACCCGGGATCTCGATTCCGCGCACGTGGACTTCCTCTCCCGGGTACGCAATCCCATCGGGGTCAAGCTCGGCCCGTCCACGAGTGCCGAAGACGCCCTGGCCCTGATCGAGAAATTGGATCCGAACCGGGAACCCGGACGGCTGACGTTCATCACCCGGATGGGTGCCCGGAACATCCGCGAAAAGCTGCCGCCCCTGGTGGAGAAGGTGACCGCTTCGGGTGCCCAGGTCCTCTGGGTGACGGACCCGATGCACGGCAACACCGTCACGTCGCCGAACGGCTACAAGACCCGCAACTTCGACGACGTAATGGACGAGGTACGGGGCTTCTTCGAGGTGCATGATTCGCTGGGTACCTTCCCCGGCGGCCTGCACGTCGAAATGACCGGTGACGACGTCGCGGAGTGCCTGGGCGGCGCGGACCCCGTGGACCAGGAGGCGTTTGCGGAGGGCTACGAATCCGTCTGCGACCCGCGTCTAAACCACATGCAGTCCCTGGAGATGGCCTTCCTGGTAGCGGGCGCGCTCTCCCGCAGGAGCTGACCGGGCGGACCGCCCCCGGGCTACACCACCTTCAGGATGACGGTGGAGCCCTCGGGGGCGGTTCCTGCACCCGGCTCCTGGTCCCGGACCAGGCCCAGCAGGCCGCCCAGCAGGTTCTCCACTTCCACGGTGAAACCGCGGCTTTCCAGATCCGCCCGTGCGGCCTCGGCACGCTGGCCCACGTAGTTGGGGACCTCCACCATCCGTGGCCCGAGTGAAATGGTCAGGGTGACGGTGGAACCCCGTTCCAGCAGACCGGACTCCGGCGTCTGGGTAACCACTGCGCCCTCGGGTACGGAGGCGCTGTTGACCCTGTCCTCGGCGACGGCAGCGGACAGGCCGGCGTCCTCGACGGCTTTCACTGCGTCATCCTCGCTCAGGCCGGTGACCGCGGGAACCTCAACCGGTGCGGGTCCCTTGGATACGACGACGTCCACCTGGGTGCCCAGCCGCAGCAGCGTGTCGGGAGAGGGCTGTTGGCGGATAATGCTTCCGACGGTAATGCTTTCGCTGTATTCCTCGGTAACCGCACCGAGGGTAAGTTCTGCGTCCAACAGGTCCGCTTCGGCGGCTTCAAGGGTCCGCTGGACCACGTTGGGCACCGGGAAAAGCTGCGGACCCTTGGAGACAAGCAGGGTCACCGGCTGAAATCGCCGGACCTCCTGCGGCGCGGCAGGATCAGTCCCCACGGCCATCCCCGCTGCCACCACTTCGTCGAACACCTCGTCGGTGGTGTAGGTCAGCCCTGCCTCGCCCAGCTCCGCCCCGGCTTCCTCCGCGCCGATGTTGCTGACGTCCGGTACGGATACGAGGGCACCGGGACCCGCGCCGAAGAACCAGCCGGCGAAGGCAACTGCTGCGAGCAGTGCCGTCAGGAGGACGGCCAGCAGGATGCCGCGGCGGCGCGGTTTGCCGCTGCGCAGGGATACCTGCGGGCGGTGGGCTTCGCGGTCGTTGCGCCGCTGCAGGGCCCGTTCCTCGCGCTTGTTCAAACGCCGCTGCGGACCCGGGCCGTCATGGTCATGTCCGTCGTCATCGTCACCGTCTTGGTAGGAGTCTTCATCCTCGTCGTCCGGGTAGCCGCCCGTGCCGGGTCCGTCGCCGGGATAACCGGAGGCGCTGCCGGAGGGGAATACGGTGGTGGCGTTGTCGCTGCGCTGGATGACTTCGGTGGCATGGCCGCCGGCTTCGTCCTGGCCAGCCCCTGACGTATCGATGACGCTGGTGGCTGCGCCTGTACCCGCGAGGACTTCCGTGGCGCCGGCCGGCGTTTCGGTGGGGGAGCCGCCTGCGGCCGGGCTGCGGTCCGGTGCCGGAGTGCAGCGGAAGTCAAGCTCTGTGTCACTCAGGGAGGTGCGGATGTGGCGCAGCTCGCCGAGCAGGGCGCGGCCGTTGACCGGACGCTCCTCGGGGTCTTTGGCGGTACACCAGCGGACCAGGTCATCCAGGTCCTCCGCCAGCCCGGGGCAGAGGGCCGACGGCGCGGGAACCGAGGAGTGGACGTGTGCGAAGGCCACCTGGATGGGGGAATCCCCGGTGAAGGGCTGGCGGCCGGTGAGCATCTCATACAGCATGATGCCGGCCGAATAGACATCGCTGCGTTCGTCGGCACCGCCCGCCGTCACCAGTTCCGGCGCCAGGTAGGCGACAGTACCCACGAGGGTCCCGGTGTTGGTGCTGGTGGAAACGGCGCGGGCCAGGCCGAAATCGGCGATCTTGATCCGGCCGTTGTCTGCAAGGAGCACGTTCTCCGGCTTAACGTCACGGTGGACCAGGCCCGCGTCGTGCGCTGCGGCAAGTCCTTCGACTACTGCGTCCATGAGTGCGAGGGCGAGGCGCGGCGACAGCGGGCCGCGCTCGTCCATCAGCCCGCGCAGGGTCCGTCCCGGTACGTACTCCATCACGAGGTAGGCCAGGTCGTCGGTGATGCCCTGGTCCAGGACGCCCACCACATGCGGGTGCGAGAGTCGTGCCGCGGATTTGGCTTCGCTTTCAAAACGCCTCAGGAAACCGCGGTCGGCGGCAAGGTGCGGGTACAGCACCTTCAGGGCCACGTCGCGGTCGAGGCGGCGGTCGGTAGCGAGGTAAACACTGGACATTCCGCCACGCGCAACCAGGGACCTGACGAAGTAACGGTCGTCTACCAGCGTCTCAACGAGGGAGTCTTTCACGGGCTCATGCACCCTTCGATCCTAATGGCGGTACGCGAAAGGGTCCGGATCGACACCCGACCCGGACCCTTTCGCGGCACCCCGGCGTGCTACCGGAAGGAGGCGCGGTGGGCAAGCACCGAGCTTACATAGGCGCGGGTGTCGGCAAACATGCCGTGGGTGGTCACCGAGTACTGTCCCTGGTAGTACGAGGCAATGGCCGTTTCCAAGCTGTCGCTGCTGCGGATCAGGGCACTGATAATGGCCACGCCTGCCGTTGCGTTGTCGTACGGATCCAGCAGGTTCAGCTGCCGGCCCACCAGCTGCGAGGCCCACTCTCCGGAGGAGGGAATGACCTGCATGGTGCCGATGGCGTTGGCGGGGGAGACGGCGCGCTGGTCGAAACCGGATTCCTGGAGGGCAAAGGCCTGCGCCAGGGCAGGATCAACGCCCATCTGCACGGCCGTATCGGCAACGATCTGCTGCATCTGTGCGCGGTCGGGAACCGGCAGCGAGTTCAGCGTCTGCTTGTTCCGGTTGGCATCGGCGACGGTGTGCTCCGGGTAGGTGTAGTGCAGGAAAGTGTTCGGCACCAGGTCAGTCGGTGCCGAGACGGGCGCGGACGCCGTGACGCTGACCGTGCTGCCGTCAACGCGGATCTGCTGTCCGGGACGGATGACCGAGGACGCGTTCAGGCCGTTGGATGCGAGGATGCCCGAGAGGCTGACTCCGTGCTTGGCCGCGATGGCGCTGAGGGTATCGCCGGCGGCGACGGTGTAGCTGCCTCCGGTGCCGGGCGCGGTCTGGCCCTGGTCGGGAGAGGTCGGAGCGGGGGCCTGGCCGCTGAGCCGGATGGTCTGGCCCGGGTAGATAACGGAGGTGAGCGTCAGGTTGTTGGCAGCGAGGATGCTGGAGAGGCTCACACCGTGTTTCGCGGCGATGGCACTCAATGTGTCGCCGGAGACCACTGTGTAGGTGCCGGTGGCGGCGGCTGAAGGTGCAGCGGGTGCGGCTGCCCCTCCGCCCAGGCGCAGGTCGTCACCGGCGAAGATCAGCGAGGTCGGCTGCAGGTTGTTCACGCGCAGGAGTTCGGTCACGGAAAGACCGTACTGGGCGGCGATGGAGCTGACCGTGTCACCGGAAACAATCCGGTGTGTTTCGGGAACCGACGACTCGGCCGGGAGGGTCGCGGGAATCTGCGTCGCCAGCTGTGCGGCGCTGACGCCGGTGGCCGCACCCGTGTTCAGGTTCTTGATGGCCTGCAGGGGAAGCTGGGGGAACAGGGTGTTCTGCGGAGTAACAGGGGCTGCGGCAGCCGGCTCAGCGAGGGCCAGGGCGGACATCATCACTGCGGGTATGGCGGCGGTCGTCACGGCAACACTCAGTTTGCGCGGCATTCCGGTGGCACCGGGACGCACTGCCTGCGATCCCGTCGTCGACTGAGTGTTCATATAGTGATGTTTCCTCATCTGTGTGGCCGGTCCCTTACTGCAAATCCCGGGATTTATAACAAGTAATGGAACGGGTATTACTACTGTTGTTGTAGTGACGGATGTTGTGTTAGTTACTCATGTGATTACAGGTACTCATGTGAATTTACACTAACCAAGGGCGGGCACAATACCCGGGACGGACTTTTGACGCTGCCGTTCCGCTCCAGCCGGGCGAAGTGGCCTGCCCTGCCCCGGACGTGGCACCCTTGAAGGGTGAATGAACTCGAGGAACTCGTTTCCGACTGGCTGACCCTGCCCGATGTGGCTGAACAACTTGATCTCCCTATAAACAAGGTGCATAGCCTGCTGGAGGAGCGCGCCCTTGTGGCCGTGCGCCTCGGCGAGCGGAAGATCCGCAGTATCCCCGCTGCCTTCATCTCCGACGGCTCCGTGCTGGACAGCCTGAAGGGCACCATTTCCGTGCTCCACGATGCAGGCTTCCAGGACGACGAGATGATCCGGTGGCTGTTTACCGCCGACGACACCCTGCCCGGGCGCCCCGTGGACGCCCTCCGCGAGGGACGCAAGACGGAAATCCGCCGCCGGGCCCAGGCGCTGGGCTGGTAATAACTGCCGTGACATCCGAATAAGGAGCTGTCCGTCAATGACGGACAGCTCCTTATTTTTATATGCACACTTATTAATGTGGAGTTAAGCGCTGCGCCTTACTGCCGAGTGTGCCAGGGCGTCGAGGGCAGCCCGGGAAACATCATCAAGGGGGAGCGCGGCAAGGGCGGAAAAAGCTGTTTCCGTGTGCCGGGAAATCAGTTCCTCCGTTGCCTCCAGTGCCCCCGTCTTCAGCAGGATTCCGCGCAGGCGGGCCACGCCGTCGTCGTCGAGGTCCGGATCGCCCAGCCGAGCCGTGATCTCCTTCCGGGCGCTCTCGCTGCCGCGGGAAAGGGCATAGGCAATCAGGACCGTGCGCTTGCCCTCGCGAAGATCATCCCCGGCCGGCTTGCCCGTGGTCTGCGGGTCGCCGAACACGCCGAGGACGTCGTCGCGAAGCTGGAAGGCCTCGCCCAGCGGCAGGGAGAAGCGCGAATACCCGGCCAGAAGGTCGGGTTCCGCGCCGGCCAGGGCGCCGCCAAGTGTCAGGGGATGTTCCGTGGTGTATTTCGCGGCCTTGTAACGGAGGATGTTCAGGGCCCGTACCACGGCATGCTCGGGATCGTGTCCGGGGCCGACGACCTCTTCCAGGATGTCGAGATACTGCCCCGCCATGACCTCGGTGCGCATCCGGTTGAAGATCCGCCGTGCTTCGGTTCCGTGCGAAGCGCGCGGGCCCACGGCGGAGAACATTTCCTCGCTGAGGGAAAGGCAGAGGTCGCCGGCAAGGATGCCGGCCGACGAACCGAAATGGGATCCGTCCAGATACCAGTCGGAGTCCGCGTGCGCCATGGAGAAGGTGCGGTGGACACTCGGCCCGCCCCGGCGGGTGTCGGACCGGTCAATGATGTCATCGTGGATCAGCGCGGCGCTCTGGAACAGTTCCAGTGCCACGCCGGCCCGGACGGCTTCCGGATGCAGGGCGGCCCCTCCGGCGCCGCGCCAGCCCCAGTAGGCCAGCAGGGCACGCAGCCGCTTTCCTCCGCGGGCAAGATTGTGCACGGCATCCAGCAGGGGCAGCGCCTCGGCCGAGATTTCGGCGAGGACGGCGTGCTGGAGCGCGAGGAATTCGTCGAGCTCGGTGCCAAGCCGGCTCCGGTACGCATTCTGTTCTTCCGCTGCGGACTCAGCGGGGGTAACAGGCATGGCTAGCCCGCCGTTTCTGCGAGCAGCGTCGCGCCGACAGTTACCGTTGCCGGTCCGTTGTCCTCGGCTGCGATAACGGTGATGTTGACGGTTTCGGGATCACCGTCACCGGTCCGGACATAGTCGCGTGAGGAGGGGGAGCCGGGCGCCGCCTCCGCGGCGGAGAATCCCCGCGCCGTGAGCTTGGCGTCGTAGAAGGCAAGGATTTCCGCGGCCGGGGCGTCCGAGGATTCCACCAGGACGGCGGTGAGGGTTCCGTTTGCCTGGTCCACCGTGTTGGAAAGGATTTCTGCGCCATCCATGACGGGGATAAGGGTGGACGGGAAGTCCTCCGCCAGGGCGACCGGCGAAGCGGACGGCGAAGCAGCGGTGGCCGAAGGCGAGGACGAAGCCGCAGGGGCGGAAGGGGAGGCGCCGCCCTCCCCGGAGCCGGTGGAGCAGCCCGCGGACGCCAGGGTCAGGGCCGCGGCGGCGAGCATCGTGAAAATCTTTTTCATGGGGTTCCGCTTCGGTGGGGGTCAGGGTCCTGCCACCCAGTCTAGGCGAACGGAAATCGGCAGCGGCGGGGTGGTTGGGGCGCCGAAGGAGGCGCCTTCGGCGGGCAGCTCCGAAAAAGGGGGCGGGGCTGGCTACGATGAGGAAGTGAGTAATGGTTCCGACGTCGCCGCCCAGAACCGCGACTGCACCATCATGCACGTGGATATGGATGCCTTTTATGTTTCGGTCGAGCTCCTTAAGCGGCCGGACCTGATCGGCAAGCCTGTCATCGTCGGTGGACTGGGTGGCCGGTCGGTAGTCCTGTCGGCGTCCTATGAGGCACGCCGTTACGGAGTCCGCTCCGCCATGCCCATGGCAGTTGCCCGCAGGCAGTGCCCGCAGGCGGTGGTCCTGGAGCCGCATCAGGACGTGTACCGGAGCTTCTCCGGACGATTGATGCAGATCTTCGAGTCCATCACCCCGCTCGTGGAGCAACTGAGCGTGGACGAGGCCTTCCTTGACATTGCCGGTTCCATGCGCAGGCTGGGACCCCCGCAGGCGATCGGCGAACTCATCCGTAAGCGCGTTGCCGCTGAGCTGGGCATGACCGCCAGCGTCGGCATTGCTGCCACCAAGTTCGTCGCCAAAATCGCCTCCACCCGTTGCAAGCCCAACGGGTTGCTCCTGGTGCCCAAGGAGCAGACGGTGGAATTCCTGCATACCCTCGATGTGTCCGCACTCTGGGGCGTCGGCGCCAAGACGCGTGAAGCGTTGGCCCGGGTCGGGATCTCCACGGTCGCCGATGTCGCCAATACTCCGCCGACCGTGCTTCGCCGGCTGCTCGGGACCGTGGGCGACCATGTGTACGAGCTGTCCTGGGGGCGTGACCGGCGGGCAGTAACCCCGGTGAGGAAGGAAAAAAGCATCGGCGCGGAGGAAACCTTCGCTTCCGATGTCAGCGACGACCAGGTCCTGCACACCGAGCTGCTCCGGCTCGCGCACCGCAGTGCCGTGCGGCTGCGGACCGCCGGACTCCAATGCCGCTCTGTCTCCTTGAAGCTGCGCTATGCCGACTTCACCACGCTGACGCGGACCCGCACGCTTCCCGAACCGGTGGACAGCGCCCAGATGATCTACGAGACGGCCAAAGCGCTGCTGGCGGCCCTCGGGCCCCGGCCGCAAAGCGTCCGGCTGATCGGACTGCGGGCGGAACAGCTCGAGTCCGCCGAAGGGGCTGCCATGCAGCTCACCCTGGACGGGCGGGAGGACAACTGGCGCTCAGCTGAGGACGCCCTGGATAAGATCAATCGGCGGTTCGGCGAGCTGGGCGTTGTTCCGGCCCGGCTGATCGCCCCGTCCCCGCGGAAGCCCGGGGCGGAACCGGACCGGTTCCCGGGCGGCACTTCCGGGGGCGGTCCGTAGGCTGTGAGGCGGTCAGCCTGCCCGGCCCGCCGAATACGTAGAACCGCCGCTTTCGTGCGGACCCGATGCCACCTATCCTTGGACTAAGTGCAAAGCAGCAGCGGGCCTGCGCGGGAACATCCGGCGCCACACGTTCGTTGGTTGGTTTACAGGGGCAGAACCGGACGGCAAGGAGGCAGTAATGGCACTGTCGGAACACGAGCAGCGCTTGCTGGATCAGCTGGAGCAGCAATTACACGCCGAAGATCCGAAATTCGCGAACTCAATGGCGACGTCCGCAGGCCGCGGGATCTCGACCAGGCGCATAGTGCTGGGTGCGTTGCTGGCTGTTGTCGGGCTGGGAGTACTGCTTCTGGGAATTACGGAAGCCGGCATTCCGGTCGGCGTCCTGGGATTCCTCATCATGGGTGCAGGCGTCTACTACGCAACCACCCGCGGACGGAAGGCTCCGCCCAGGCCGGCGGACGGGCGCAAGGAGCGTGAGTCCAGCAGTCAGCGCGGATTCATGAACAATCTGGAAAACAAGTGGGACGAACGCAAGCGCGACCAGCCGTAGGTTGCTTCGACCCTCCCGCAGGCCTATGGCCGGCGGTGCCTGACCGCTGATGCAGGCCGTCCGGCAGGCAATATGCAGGCTTCAAAAACGGATCCGTTTCGACGGGTCCTTTTTTGTGCCCGCTGTGAGCCGGCAACGCGCTGCCGCCTTCCCGGCGGACGCACTTTTCCCTCCACCATGCTCCACCAGCCTGTGACCGCCGAAATACGCGGAAGAGGCGTCCGACGCGCCGGGAAAACAACCCCGATGAACGTTGACTGTGGAGGGAAGTGGAGTAAAGTGGGGGACATAAGAGGGTAGGGGCGGTACTCGAGGGGTTTTACCCCGATCAGACAGGGCGGTGTGTGATGTTCCTAGGAACACATTCACCGCGTTTGGATGAGAAGGGCAGGCTGATCCTGCCGGCCAAATTCCGTGAGGAACTCGCCGGCGGACTGGTCCTGACCAGGGGCCAGGAGCGCTGCATCTACGTCTTCAGCCAGAAGGAATTCGAACGGGTCCACGACCAAATGCGGGAAGCTCCACTTTCCTCCCGCCAGGCGCGTGACTACATTCGGGTCTTTCTGTCCGGGGCCTCTGACGAAGTGCCGGACAAACAGGGCCGGGTCACCATCCCTCCGGCACTGAGGCTGTACGCAGGACTCGGACGCGAACTGGTCGTCATCGGCGCAGGAACGCGGGCCGAGATCTGGGACGCAGCCGCCTGGCAAACCTATCTGGCAGAACAGGAAACCGCGTTTTCGGAAACGGATGAAGACGCGATTCCCGGGATTTTCTAGCAGTACCGGCCGGGTCTGTCGTGAGATCTCCCGCCGCCCCACCGCAAGGCCACCTGGCTTCCCTTCCCCGGAGCCAGGCGGTGCACAGCGGTGAGGCGCGGATGGGGGTCTGACTGCAGAGCCGGCCGCACCGCACCATAACCACGCAACGCAAAGGAAGCCCTAGATGAGCGAAGAGCGCCCCACCGAGGAACGGCATGTTCCGGTGCTGCGCGACCGCTGCATCAATCTCCTGGCTCCTTCCATTGAGGCTGCCGTTGCCGAGCACGGCCGCGCGGTGGTTGTCGATGCCACCCTGGGCATGGGCGGACACACCGAAGCCATGCTGCGGCGCTTCCCCCAACTCCACGTGATCGGCATTGACCGGGACCGGCAGGCACTGGCACTGGCGGGGGAGCGGCTGGAGCCCTTCGCGGACCGCATCGACCTGGTCCATGCGGTGTATGACGAAATCGCCGATGTGGTGACGGACCTTGGATTCGACGGAATCGACGGTGCCCTGTTCGACCTGGGCGTTTCCTCACTGCAGCTCGATGAACGGGACCGCGGCTTCGCCTACTCCTACGACGCGCCCCTGGACATGCGGATGGACACCACCCGCGGACGCACGGCCGCCGACATCGTCAACACATACAGCGAAGCCGAACTCGTGGGCATCATCCGGAAGTGGGGCGAAGAAAAGTTCGCCGGACGGATTGCCTCGGCCATCGTCGCCGCGCGTGCAGCAAAACCCTTTACCACCACCGGTGAGCTGGTCGAGGCGATCCGCGGGGTTGTTCCCGCAGGCGCCGCACGGACGGGCGGCCACCCGGCCAAGCGGACCTTCCAGGCACTGCGGATCGAGGTCAACGAGGAACTGCACGTCCTGGAACGCGCCATTCCCGCGTCGTTGTCCGTGCTGAATACGGGTGGACGCGTCGTGGTGATGTCCTATCACTCCCTCGAGGACAAGATCGTCAAGGGCATCTTCGCGGCCGGTGCACGGTCTTCCGCCCCCAAGGGCTTCCCCGTTGAACTTGAACAGCACAAGGCGCAGCTCAAGAGACTCACGAAGGGCACCGAAGTGCCTACCGATGAGGAAATCGCAGAAAATCCCCGTGCAGCTTCCGCAAAGCTCCGCGCAGTAGAACGAATCCGCAAACCCATGGATGGGGCCTGGAAATAATGAGCGAACGTAGGCCATCGGCCCGATCCAACACAGCGGCGGCGAACGCCGTCGTAGGCAATACGGCCCGTGCCCTCGACTGGGACGCAGCGGTGCCCGCCCCTGCCGCCAAGCGGCGTACGCCGCTGTCCCTGGTGCCTGCCGCCTCCCGCCGCCGGCGAGCCCCCTTCGTGGTGTTCTGCTTCGCAGCACTCGTGCTCGGGCTGGCCTCCGTACTGCTGCTCAACATCTCGGTTTCCAGCGGACAGTATGAACTGGTCCAGCTGCAGGGCCAGAAAGCCGAACTGGAGCAGCGCAACGAAGCCCTGACCCAGAAAATCGAGAACCACCAGGCACCCCAGGTGCTGGCTGCCGCGGCCGCGGACCTCGGCATGGTCTCCTCGCCCAGCTTCGGCACCATCGATCTCCAGACGCTCTCCGTCACCGGAACCCCCGAGGCCGCCAAGGAAGGCGAGCCTGCGGAACTGCTGATCGGTGCGCCGAGCGTGCTCAACCAGCCGGTCACGCCGGTCCAGGCCGCGGCTCCCGAAGAACCGCGGGATACGGTGAGGGCACTGGAGGAAGAGGCAGCGGCAAGGGAAGCAGCCGAAGCAGCCGCCCAGGTTCCGGTGGAAGCACCGGTGGAAGTGCCGGCCGCATCCCCGGACGCCGTTCCTGACGCGGAACTGAACGGCGGAACCATCCCCGCACCCGTGCAGGTAAGCGGAAACTGATCCAGGCCAAGCAGCCATCAAGATTTAGGCAAAACGAGGACACGTTGTGGCACAAACATCCGCCCCGGACAACCACAGGGTGGCCATCGTTACCGGACGGCTGCGCACGGGACTGATCCTTGCGCTGGTGCTGCTGGTGGCCCTCGGCGTCCGGCTTTTCCACGTCCAGGCCCTTGACCCGGACGGCATGGCCCAGAGCGCGGTGGACAACCGCCTCGTGACCGTGACCGTCCCCGCGCTGCGCGGCAGCATCCTTGACGCCAACGGCAATTATCTGGCCCGCAGTGTGGAGCGCTTCGACATCGTGGTGGATCAGCGCCTCTCACAGGACATCGGGGAGGAATTCAAGCGCCGCGATGCCGACGGCAAGCTCCAGACCGTTACTTTCGAGCAGGCCTTCGGGGAACTTTCGGCCATCCTCGGGCAGGATCCGGAAACCCTGCGCTCTGCGCTGCTGGGGGAGAAGGGCTTCAACTTCGTTGCCAAGACCGTCACCCCCGAAATCAAGGAAAAGGTCCTCGCGGTCAAGTTCCCCGGAGTGTACGCGGACCGGACCACCCTGCGGACCTATCCCTCCGGTGCCGTGGCCGGTTCCATTGTCGGTTTCCTCGGCACCGAAGGTGCACAGGAAGGCCTGGAGCTGACTCAGGACGGGATCCTCGCCGGCGAGGCAGGGAGTAAGACCTATGAGATCGGCGGAGACGGCATCCGCATCCCGTATGCAACCAACGAGGATGTTCCCGTCCATGACGGGCAGTCGATCAAGCTGAGCATCGACCAGGACCTGCAGTGGTTCGCCCAGCAGACCATTGCAGCCCAGGTGGATGAATACGACGCCGAGTGGGGCAACATCGTGGTCATGGAGGCCGACACGGCCAGGGTGATCGCGCTGGCCGAATCCACCACGGTTGATCCCAACGACCCCGGAGCAACCCCCGCCGATTCCCGCAAGGCCCGGTCCGTGACCGACTCCTTCGAACCGGGGTCCACCACCAAGGTGATCACCATGGCAGCTGCCATCGAAGAAGGACTGATCACCCCCGAATCGCAGTTCGAGCTGGATTCCACGTACACCGTGGACGGGCAGACCTTCAAGGACGCCTTCGAGCACGGGACCGTCAAGATGACGGCATCCGGGATCCTGGCCAAGTCCATGAACACGGGAACGGTGAAGATCGGACAGCAGCTGACGCCGCAGCAACGGTATGACTGGCTGCAGAAGTTCGGTGTCGGCAAGCCGCTGAACGTCGGGCTGAACGGCGAGACGCCCGGGCTGCTTCCCGCACCCGAGAACTGGGACGGCCGCCAGCAGTACACCGTGCTGTTCGGCCAGGGCCTGACCCAGACGGCCCTGCACACGGCAAGCGTCTACCAGACCATCGCCAATGACGGCGTGCGCATCCAGCCGAGCATCATCGATTCCGTCATCAGCGAAGACGGCACCGAGCAGCCCCTCGAGAAGGAACCGGGAACGCGGGTGGTGTCGGAGGAAACGGCCGATCAGGTCCAGAACATGCTGGAAACGGTCACCAAGGACGGGTCCGGCAAGACCGGCGCGCTGAAGCAGTACCGGGTCGGGTCGAAGACGGGTACGGCGGAAGCTCCGGGACCCAACGGCGGCTATTCGGGCTCCACCCTCTCCTATGCTGGTATTGCACCCATGGAAGATCCGAAGTACGTGGTCGTGGTGACCCTCCAGCGGCCCCAGGGCGACCTCTACTACATCATTCCGGGCCAGTCCTTCCAGAAGGTCATGGAACAGGCGCTCGTCAGCAACAACATTCCGCCCTCCACGGGTGAGCCTGAGACCTACCCCATTGAGTACTAATTCGGAGAGCATCGACGTGCCAATAAGTGAAAATCCCCCCGCCGGCTCCGGTCTCCGTCCCGAGGCCGTGGAGCCTGTCAGCGTGCGTGCCGCCGTGCAGGCACTGCCCGCGGAACTGCAGGACGTGTCGCCGGCTCCGGACACGGCGGAAACAGCCTGGGAGACCCGGCTTTCGGGCCTGACCATCAACTCCCGGGAAGTGCTCCCCGGCGACCTGTACGTCGGCGTGGCAGGTGCCCGCCACCACGGCGCCCGCTTTGCGGCTGCAGCGGAGGCTTCCGGAGCCGCCGCCGTCCTGACGGATGAGGCCGGCCTGGCGTACCTGTCCGGCCTGCGGATCCCCGTCTTAGTGGCTGGGGACGTACGTCGGCTGGTGGGGCCGCTGGCTGCCGCCGTCTTCAACAGCGTTCCGGACCAGGGCCCGCGGCCCACCCTGTTCGGCATCACCGGCACCAACGGCAAGACGACCACCTCCTATTTTGTGAACTCGCTGCTGCAGGCACTGGGGCGCACCACGGGGCTGATCGGCACCATCGAGATCCTCGCCGGCGGCGAGGCGATTCCGAGTGTCCTGACCACGCCGGAATCACCGCAGGTGCACGGGCTGCTGGCGCTGATGCGCGAGCGGAACCTGGACGCTGCCACCATGGAGGTCTCCTCGCACGCCATCACCTACCGCCGGGTGGACGGTGTCCGTTTCGACGTTGCCGGGTTCACCAACCTCACCCAGGACCACCTGGACCTGCACGGGTCGATGGAAGAGTATTTCGCAGCCAAGGCCGCACTCTTCCAGCCCGACCGTGCCCGCCGTGCGGTCATCACTGTCGATGATGCCTGGGGGGAGAAGATGGCAGCCCGTGCAGGGGTGCCTGTCCTGACCCTTGCCACCGGCGGCACCGCGCGGGACGCCGACTGGACCGTCACCGACGTCGAGCCCCGCGGCCTGGGACACTCCTTCATCCTGCGGGGCCCGGACGGGGAAGCGCTGCGCGTCTCCACGGCGCTGCCGGGGACCTTCAACATTTCCAATGCCGCGCTGGCCACGGTCATGGTCCTGGCCTCCGGTGTCCCGGCGGCTGGCGTCCAGCAGGCACTGGACGCAGGCGACCCGTTCACCGTCGAGGTGCCCGGCCGCATGCAGCTGATCGGCGAAGAGCCGGCGGCCATTGTTGATTTTGCCCACAACCCGGATGCTCTGACCCGTACCCTTGCCTCCGTTCGCCGGACTGAGGGGGATTCCCGCGTGATCATCGTGTTCGGTGCCACCGGGGAGCGTGACCAGACCAAGCGTCCGCTGATGGGAGCGATCGCAGCCCGCGGGGCCGACGTCGTCGTCGTCACCGATGACGACCCGCACGGCGAGGACGCGGCCGCTATCCGCGCCGCCGTGCTGCGCGGCGCCGAGGCAGCACGGGCGGACGAGGATCTTCCGTGCGTCATTGAGGAAGTCGCGCCCCGGGCTGTTGCCATTGACCGTGCCGTCGAACTGGCCCGCCCGCAGGACACCGTGCTGGTGGCCGGCCGCGGACACGAAGTGTGGCAGGAGGTCATGGGCGAAAACCTGGCCCTGGATGACCGGGTGGAGCTGCGCCGGGCTTTGACAAGATACGGATTCAGTGCCCTTTCGAGCGACGGGGTAGAGTCCTAAATCGTCATGATTGAACTTAATGCAGCCGAAATAGCGGCAATTACAGGCGGCGAGCTGATCGGCCCGGCCGCACAGACTCCGGGTCTCGTCGTGACCTCGGCCACCACGGATTCACGCGAAGCGGTACAGGGTTCGCTCTTCATCGCCAAGCCCGGCGAGAACTCGGACGGCCACCTGTTCGTGGGTGCCGCTTTTGCCCGCGGCGCCATGCTGGCGCTCGTCGAGCGGCCTGTGTCCGACGACGCCGGAGCCACCTACCCGGCCGTCATGGTTCCGGACGTTGTCCTTGCCATGGGTGCCCTTGCCGCGGAGATCGTCCGCCGGCTGCGGGCACACGGCGAACTGACCGTCATCGGGATCACCGGGTCCGCCGGCAAGACCACCACCAAGGACCTCCTGGCCGGCGTGCTGGCCGAGGCAGGCCCCACCGTGGCACCGGTAGGTTCCTACAACGGCGAAGTGGGCCTCCCGCTGACCGTCTTCACCGCCGGCTACGGCACCCGCTACCTCGTGATGGAAATGGGCGCCACCCGCATCGGCAACATCCGCTACCTTGCCGAGATGGTGAAGCCGGATATCGGCGTGGTCCTCTTCGTCGGTTCCGCGCATGCGGGGGAGTTCGGCGGCGTGGAGAACATCGCCGTCGCCAAGGGCGAACTGGTGGAGGCGCTGCCTGAAGGCGGCACCGCCATTCTGAACGCCGACGACGTCCGGGTGGCCGCCATGGCCGACCGCACCCAGGCGAACGTCCTCTACTTCACCTCCTCGCCGGAAGAGGCCCACGGCGCGAAAAACGCCGTCCGCGCCCTGGACGCACGGACCGACGCCGAAGGCCGCCCCGTCTTCACGCTGCTGCTGCCGGACGGCAGCCGGCATGAGATCCGTTCCGGACTCATCGGCGCCCACCACACCGCAAACCTGCTGGCGGCAGCCGCCGCGGCCTACGCCGCCGGCATCCCGGGCGAATCCATTGCCGCGGGGCTTTCCGGTCGTGCCGCAGCAAGCCGCTGGCGCATGGAGCGCACCGACCGCGCGGACGGCGTCACCGTCATCAACGACGCCTACAACGCGAACCCGGAGTCCATGCGGGCGGCCCTGCGCACCCTGGCCGAACTTGGCCGGGAGCGCCGCACCTGGGCCGTGCTGGGCGAAATGCTGGAGCTCGGCGACGATGCCGTTACTGAGCACGACGCCATTGGCCGCTATGCGGTCCGGCTGAATATTTCCAAACTCATCGTCGTGGGCACGGGTGCCCGCGCGATGCACACCGGCGCCGTCATGGAGGGCTCCTGGGGAGAGGAATCCACCTTCGTGGAGACCGCAGAGGATGCCGAGCGCATCCTCGCCGAATCCCTGGCTCCCGGCGATCTTGTCCTGTTCAAATCCTCCAACGGGGCGGCCCTGCGCTTCCTCGGCGATCGGATAGCCTTGGCTCCTGTACCACCGTCCGCAGCAACCGATCCGGCGTCCGCGCCGGTGCGCACCGAAAGGACCGGAGGAGAGAACCTGTGATCTCCCTGCTTGTAGGGTCTTCGCTGGCTCTGGTCTTCGCCTTTGCCGGAACACCCCTGTTCATCCGTTTCCTGGTGCGCAAAGGCTACGGCCAGTTCGTCCGGGACGACGGACCCACCTCGCACCACACAAAGCGCGGCACGCCCACCATGGGCGGCGCGGTCATCGTCGCCTCCGTGGTTGCCGCCTACTTCATCACCCACCTCATCAGCGGCATGCTGGGCTCGGGGTCCTTCAGCCCGACGGCGTCGGGCCTGCTGGTCCTGCTGCTCACGGTGGGCATGGGCATGGTCGGCTTCATCGACGACTACACGAAGATTTCCAAGCAGCGCAGCCTGGGCCTGAACGCCAAAGCGAAGATCATCCTGCAGACGGTGGTCGGCATTACCTTTGCCGTCCTGGCCCTGCAGTTCCCGAATGAACAGGGCAGGACCCCGGCGTCCACCGCCATCTCCTTTATCCGGGACACCAACTTCGACCTTGCCTTCGCCGGAACCGTCGTCGGCGCGATCCTGTTCGTGATCTGGTCGCTGGTCATCATCACCGGCACCACCAACGGCGTGAACCTGGCCGACGGGCTGGACGGCCTGGCCGCCGGCGCCGCCGTGCTGGTCTTTGGCGCCTACCTCCTGATCGGCATGTGGCAGTACAACCAGAGCTGCGCTCCGGGCGTGGCCGACGGCGTCTGCTACGAGGTCCGCGACCCGATGGACCTGGCCCTGCTGGCCGGCGCCATGGCCGGTGCCCTCATCGGCTTCCTCTGGTGGAACACCGCGCCGGCGAAAATCTTCATGGGCGACACCGGATCCCTGGCCATCGGCGGCGCCATCGCCGCGTTCGCGATCCTTTCCCACACCGAGCTGCTGCTGGTCATCCTCGCCGGACTGTTCGTCATCATTACCCTCTCGGTCATTATCCAGGTGGGCTACTTCAAGCTCAGCGGCGGCAAGCGGGTCTTCAAGATGGCGCCGCTGCAGCACCACTTCGAGCTCAAGGGCTGGGCTGAAGTCACCGTGGTGGTACGGTTCTGGATCATCGCCGGCCTCTGCGTCGCCGTGGCGCTGGGACTCTTCTACGCCGAATGGGTGGTGGGACAGTGAGTGCACCCCTGAGTGAACTGACCACCTGGGACGCCGACTGGTCCGGACTGCGCGTTGTGGTCACCGGCATCGGCCTCTCCGGCTTCTCCGCCGCCGACACCCTGGTGGAACTCGGCGCCCGGGTAGTGGTGGTGGACGCACGGGAGACCGAGGAGAACAAGGCCAAGGCCGACACCCTCCGCATTGTCGGCGCCGCCGACATCCTGCTCGGCTCCGACGCCGTAGCCGGGCTCCCGCAGGTCGACGGTGAAGCTCCGGACCTGGTCGTGACGTCCCCGGGGTTCCGGCCCACCCACCCGGTGCTGGCGGCTGCCGCAGCGGCCGGCATTCCCATCTGGGGCGACGTCGAGCTGGCTTGGCGGGTGCGCATCCGCGAGGGCCGCAGGACTGCCCAGTGGCTGGCCATCACCGGCACCAACGGCAAGACCACCACCGTGTCCATGACCGAAAGCATGCTCCGCGCGGCAGGGCTGCGCGCCATTGCGGCCGGCAATGTCGGCACCCCGATCCTGGATGCCATCCGCGATCCCGAGGGGTATGACGCCATTGCCGTGGAGCTGTCCAGCTTCCAGCTGCATTGGACGCACTCCATCTCCCCGCTGGCCAGCGTGTGCCTGAACATCGCCGAAGACCACGTCGACTGGCACGGCTCCTACGACGCGTATGTAGCCGACAAGGCGAAGATCTACGAAAACACTCAGGTCGCCTGCATCTACAACGCCGAGCAGTACGAGACCGAGCACATGGTCGAGGAAGCGGACGTGGTGGAAGGCTGCCGCGCAGTCGGCTTCACCACCGGCGTGCCGGCCGTCAGCATGCTCGGAGTGGTCGAAGGACTGCTGGTGGACCGCGCCTTCATTGAACAGCGCAAGGATTCAGCTGCCGAGCTTGCCGCCATGTCGGACCTGGGGGAGTACGCCCCGCGGCACATGGTGGCCAACGCCCTCGCTGCGGCCGCGCTGGTGCGTGCCCTCGGCGTCGAGCCCGCGGCGGTGCGCGATGGCCTGCGCGCCTATTCACCGGGGGACCACCGGATCCAGCCGGTCGCCCACCTCAACGACATTCTCTGGGTCAATGACTCCAAGGCGACCAACCCGCACGCCGCATCGGCATCCCTGGCGGCCTTCACCAGCGTGGTCTGGATTGCCGGCGGCCTGTCCAAAGGCGTCAGCTACGACGAGCTGGTCGCAGAACACCGCGGCCGGATCAAGGCAGTAGTGCTGATCGGCGCCGACAGCGCAGAGCTGCAGGCGGCACTGGCACAACACGCACCCGATGTGCCGGTGATCCACGCGCTCGGGGAGCAGACTGGGGAACAGCAGTCTTCGGCGCCGGTCACCAGCGCCGAAGAGATCATGGTCAGGGCAGTGGCTGCGGCGGCTGCCGCGGCCGACGCGGGAGACACCGTGCTGATGGCTCCGGCAGCAGCTTCCATGGACCAGTTCACTTCCTATGCCCACCGCGGCGAGGCTTTCATCGAAGCCGTTGCAGGGTATATCGGCGAACAGCAGGCACCGGGACAGGCACAGACTCCAAAGGAGCCCTAGATTGGTCACCACGCCCACCGGCAGCAAACGCAAACCGGTCCTGCGCCGGAACCCCGCGGCCACCGCCGGTAGCGGCACGGCAGGGGCGGGCACGGAGGCCGGACCGGCCGCCGGGAAACCTGCTCCATCCGCCGTCCTGCCGCGCCCGGTGAAACGCCGCGGCAAGGTAGGCTCGCTCGTTGAACGCTTCGTCGTCTTCCTCGAGGGGAGCGGACGCAGCGCCACCGGCTCAAGCTATTACATGATCCTCGGTGCCACGCTGGCCCTGACCGCCATCGGCCTGATGATGGTGCTGTCGGCCTCCTCGGTCGAGTCCATCGCCGCTGCTGCCGGTTCCGACGCCGGAGCAGCCACCACCTTCGATCTGTTCCTGAAGCAGTCGATGTTCGCTGCAGCGGGCGTCGTGGCCATGCTCGGGCTCTCACGGCTGGGCCCGTCGCAGTACCGCTGGCTTGCCTGGCCGCTCTACGGCCTGGCCTTCGTGCTGCTCGTGGCGGTGCTGCTGGTCGGCAAGGAAGTCAACGGCAACAAGAACTGGATCGAGATCGGCCCGATCACGGGACAGCCCTCGGAAGCGGCAAAGCTGGCCATGGCCATCTGGTTCGCGGCGGTCCTGTCCATGAAGGGCCGGCTGATCACCGAGTGGAAGCATGCGCTTATTCCGGTGGTTCCCGGCGGCGGAATCCTGATCCTCCTGGTCATGCTCGGAAGCGACCTCGGAACCGTGATCGTGATGGGCATGATCATGCTTGCGTCCCTGTTCTTCGCAGGCGCACCCCTGCGTTTCCTGGGTGTCCTGGCCGCCGGCGCAATAGCCGGCGGAGCCCTGATGTCCCTGGTCAGCAGCAACCGCTCGAGCCGTATCAGTGCCTGGCTCCAGCTGGACTGCAGCACGGGCCTGTGCGACCAGGCCAATGCGGGCATGTATGCGCTGGCCTCGGGCGGCTGGATGGGAGTCGGCATCGGACAGAGCCGGCAGAAATGGAACTGGATTCCGGAAGCACACAATGACTTCATCTTCGCCATCATCGGCGAAGAATTCGGCCTCCTGGGCACCCTCGTGGTGGTCAGCCTCTTCGCGGTCCTCGCCGTCGCCACTGTCCGCGTCACGATGCGCCACACCGATCCGTTCATCCGCATTGTCTGCGGTGCCATCCTTGTCTGGATCATCGGCCAGGCTTCGGTGAACATCGCCATGGTGACCGGACTGCTGCCGGTCATCGGCGTACCGCTGCCGTTCATTTCCTACGGCGGATCCTCCCTGACCTTCACGCTTGCCGCCGTCGGCGTCCTGCTTTCCTTTGCCCGCAAAATCCCCGAAAGTGAACCAACAGCTTCATGACGCAGCATTCCCTCTCCGTAGTCCTGGCCGGAGGCGGCACCGCAGGGCACATCAGCCCGCTCCTGGCCATTGCAGATGCCGTGACGAACCGCGTCCCCGATGCCCGCATCACCGTGGTGGGGACGGCCTCGGGAATGGAAACGCGGCTGGTGCCGGCAGCCGGCTACGAGCTGGCCACCATTGACCGGGTTCCCATGCCCCGCCGGCCCTCCCCGGACCTGGCGAAGCTGCCGGCCCGCCTCGTGCGCGCCGTGCGGCAGGCCGGGGCGATCCTGGACGCGGCGTCCGCCGACGTCGTCGTCGGCGTGGGCGGCTACGTTTCCACTCCGGTGTACCTGGCTGCCCGGCGCCGCTCCCTGCCGGTGATCGTCCACGAGGCCAACGCCCGCCCGGGGCTGGCCAACCGCGTGGGTGCGCGCTTTGCCGCCGTTACCGGGGTGGCCTTCGAGCAGACGAACCTGCCGCGGGCAACGTGGGTGGGCATGCCGATGCGCCGGGAGATCTCCGGGCTGGAGCGTATTGCGGCGCGGGACTCCGCGAGGGCGGCACTGGGCCTGGAACGGGACCGTCCCACCCTGGTGGTGACCGGGGGCTCCTCCGGGGCAGCGAGCATCAACCGCGCAGTGGAGCAGGCCCTGCCGGCCCTGGCCGCCGCAGGTATCCAGACGCTCCACATCACCGGCCGCGGCAAGTCCCTGGTGGATGCCGACGGAAAGCAGGTTGCCGCCCGCGGCTACACGCAGGTGGAGTACGTCGACGGCATGGAACAGGCCTACGCGGCCGCGGACCTGCTGCTGGCACGGTCCGGGGCCGGGACGGTCTGCGAAATCAGTGCAGTGGGCCTTCCTGCCGTCCTGGTCCCGCTGCCGCACGGCAACGGCGAGCAAGCACTCAACGCGGAAGCCCTCGTGAAAGCGGGCGGAGCACTGACGGTTGCCGATTCCCTCTTCACAGCCGAATGGATTTCCGAGAGGCTGATACCTTTGCTGGCTGATTCTTCGGCCCTTGAGGCCATGTCGAGGGCATCGGCGGCGTTGGGCATCCGCGACGCGGACACCCGGATGGCGGAATTCATCCTCGAAGCAAGCGATAGGTCAAAGGCATGAACCGGCTGGATCCGAAGGACCTGGGACAGGTCCACTTCATCGGCCTGGGCGGTGCCGGAATGTCGGCCGTGGCCCGGGTACTCCTCGCTCAGGGCATTCCGGTGTCCGGGTCCGATGCCAAGGACTCGCCGGGGCTGCGGGCCCTTGAAGCGCTGGGCGCGGCCGTTTTCGTGGGGCACGACGCCCGCCACGTCGCGGATGCAGACACGGTAGTGGTTTCGACTGCCATTCGCGGAACAAACCCCGAGCTGGCCCATGCCCGCTCCCTCGGGCTGCGGATCATCCACCGCTCCGTGGCGCTCTCGGCCGCCATGGGCACACAGGACCTGGTGGCAGTGGCCGGCACCCACGGCAAGACCACCACCACGGCCATGGTCACCGTGATGCTGCGCGAGGCCGGGCTGGATCCCTCCTTCGCCATCGGCGGGGATGTCGCCGCGCTCGGCGTCAACGCCGCGCACGGCTCCGGCCCCGTCTTTGTTGCCGAAGCCGACGAGTCCGACGGTTCGTTCCTGAACTACGCCCCGCGCATCAGCGTGGTCACCAACGTCGAGGCCGACCACCTGGATCACTACGGGACCGAGGAAGCGGTCTTTGCTTCCTTTGATGCGTTCGCTGCACTGCTCCCGCCGGAGGGACTCCTGGTGGCGTGCGCGGACGACGCCGGAGCGGCCAGCCTGGTCCACAGGTGCCCGGACGTGCGTACCGTGACCTACGGCTACACCGAGGGGGCGGACATCCGGGTTTCGGATACCCGCCCGGACGGGGCCGGCTCCGCCAGCACGCTGCACTACCGGATGGACGGACAAGCGGCCGAGGTGCGGCTTGTCCTGCAGGTTCCCGGCGCCCACAACATCCTCAATGCGGCAGCGGCCTTCGCCGTCGCCCTGGAACTGGGGGTGGACCCCGAGGTTGCCGCGGCAGGCCTGGGCACCTTCTCGGGCGCGGCCCGGCGCTTTGAGTCCCGCGGCGCCGCCCGCGGCGTGCGGGTCTTTGACGACTACGCCCACCATCCCACCGAAGTCAATGCCGCATTGAAGGCGGCCCGCACGGTTGCCGGCGGGCACCGGGTGCATGTCCTGTTCCAGCCGCACCTGTTCAGCCGGACCCGCAGTTTCGCGGCGGAGTTCGCGGCCGCGCTGGACCTGGCCGACACCGCTACCGTGCTGGATATTTATCCGGCCCGGGAGGATCCGATCGAAGGTGTCACCAGCGAGCTGATCACGGCGCGCCTGCGCGTCCCGGGCGGTTATGCCGGCACCGCGGAGCAGGCGGTGGCACAGGTGGCCGACGGCGCCCGGACGGGGGACATCATCCTGACGGTAGGTGCCGGTGACGTCACAGCGCTGGGTTCCGCACTGGTAACCCGCCTGGAAACAGTCCCTGCCCGCTCTTCCGCCTCCGCGGGGAACGCCGCCGATGGCCGGTAGGAAGCGCGCGGGCGGCGACGACGAAACCATCACGGCTACCCGGGCCCTCGACGACACTGCCGCCGGGGCGGGGAAACCAGGCAAGTCCGCGCGGAAGCCTGCCGGAAGCTCCGCAGCCCGGCCCGCCGGTGCCGGGACAGCGGGCAGGCCCGGACGGCCGGACGGAGCAGCTTCGGCCGCGGCCGGCAGCGCCCGGGGCAGCGGGGGAGGTACGGCAGGGACGGTCCTGGCCTTCCCTGAACCGCCCGGCCGGCGAAGGCGCAGGGTTGCCTGGATCACCATCGGCTCCGCCCTGTCCGCCACGGCGCTGTTTTTTGCCCTGCTGTATTTCTCCCCGATGCTGGCACTGAAGACGGTGGTGGTTGAGGGAACGTCCCTGTTGCCGCGGGAGCAGGCTGAAGCAGCACTGGAACCGCTGCAGGGGCAGACACTTCCGACCATCTCCGATGCGGATGTGGAGGGCCTGCTGAAAGACCGCCCGGAAATTGACAAGGTCGAGGTGGCGGCCCGCCCGCCGTCCACCCTGGTGGTGACGGTGACTGAACGGATCCCCGTGGCAGTGCTGCAGGAGGGAGCAGGGCATGTCCTCATCGATGAGGAGGGGCGCAAGCTCTCCGCCGTGGCGGACCGGGCGGCGGTGCAGCTGCCGCTGATAGCCGGCGGCACGGAGGCTGTGAATGCGAAGGTTTTCCCCAGCATTACGGCCGTCCTGGCGGCCCTGCCGCCCGAGGTGCTGGCACGGCTGGAGAACGCGTCCGCTCAGACGGTGGATTCGGTCGAGCTGAAGCTCAACAGCGGACAGACAGTATTCTGGGGGAGTGCCGATGCCAACGAGGCCAAGGCCCGGGTGCTTGAAGCGCTCCTGAAGATGGAACCGACCGATCCGCCGGTGCAGGTCTACGATGTCAGCACCCCCGAGCGGCCGGTGACACGCTGAACGCGCGGGGTTCGGGGAGACTGACTCGCCTGCAGCCGCAGGGGAGTGAGGAAAGATTCCTCCGACACGCGGGGCCGGTAATTGCGGAAGCGCCGCTGGCCCCATAGCGTTCCAAGTAATGGATTACTTGACATAACTATAACCCTCAAGTTGAGGGTTAGGGTTGTGCCGGTTCAAGGTTTTCGGCCGGGCGTCCAGTGGAAATCCCAGGAATTCCGCTGGGAACCACGGGGGCGTCGGCGGCCGGGAACCGGTCCGAAGGCAGGGCCGGTTCGCAGGACATACGCAGTTGCCGAACGCAGGCAGTTGTGCACAAACATGCAGTTGCAGAAAACATAAAGTTGCAGAGATTCGAACAAGGGACACAGGACGTGGCAGCACCGCAGAATTACTTGGCCGTCATCAAGGTCGTCGGCATCGGCGGCGGTGGCGTGAACGCCGTAAACCGGATGATCGATGTAGGCCTCCGCGGCGTGGAGTTCATCGCCATCAACACCGATGCACAGGCGCTGCTGATGAGTGACGCCGACGTCAAGCTCGACGTCGGACGCGAGCTCACCCGCGGCCTGGGCGCCGGCGCTGATCCCGAGGTGGGCCGCAAGGCAGCCGAGGACCACGCCGAGGAGATCGAGGAAGTCCTCCGCGGAGCGGACATGGTCTTCGTCACCGCCGGTGAAGGCGGCGGAACGGGTACCGGCGGCGCTCCCGTCGTTGCCCGGATCGCCCGCTCGCTCGGTGCGCTGACCATTGGCGTTGTGACCCGCCCCTTCACCTTCGAAGGCCGGCGCCGCTCCAACCAGGCCGAATCCGGTATCGATACGCTGCGCGACGAAGTCGACACGCTGATCGTTATCCCGAATGACCGGCTGCTCTCCATCAGCGACCGCAACGTCTCCATGCTGGACGCGTTCCGCTCCGCTGACCAGGTCCTGCTCTCCGGTGTCCAGGGCATTACCGACCTCATCACCACCCCGGGCCTGATCAACCTCGACTTCGCGGACGTCAAGTCCGTGATGCAGGGTGCCGGTTCGGCCCTGATGGGTATCGGTTCGGCCCGCGGCGAGGACCGTGCGGTCAAGGCTGCCGAGCTCGCGATCGCTTCCCCTCTGCTGGAAGCCTCGATCGACGGCGCCCACGGCGTGCTGCTGTCCATCCAGGGCGGCTCCGATCTCGGTCTGTTCGAGATCAACGAGGCCGCTCGCCTGGTCCAGGAAGTGGCCCACCCCGAAGCCAACATCATCTTCGGCGCCGTCATTGACGACGCCCTCGGCGACGAAGCACGGGTCACCGTCATTGCCGCAGGCTTCGACCAGGTGGATGTCACCTCCCAGCCCGCCCAGCACAACAAGCCGGCCGAGCCCGCCGCACCGCCTGCCTCCGCAGCAGCCGCTGGCGGCTTCGGGGCTGCTGCTCCCGCCTCCGCAGGCCTCTCGGCCTGGTCCCAGCGGTCGCACCAGCACAGCGACGTCCCGGCAGACGCAGGCTTCGACATCGATCTCCCGGCGGTCGTGGAATCCGACCTCTCCACCGGGCGTCCCGATGACCTGGATGTGCCGGACTTCCTGAAGTAGGAACTGCGGTAGGCACAACAGCAGAGCAAGAAACAGCAGAGCAAGAGCGGCTGGATATGACGGCGGGGTTGTCCCGGATGTTTTGGTGGCACCAACAGGTTGGCGACAACCTGTTCGTGGGATTCACCAATACGTCCGCGGGCAACCTCGCTTTGCATGTCGGCGACAATCCCGCGGCGGTCCTGCGCAGGCGGGCCGCACTCGAGGCGGAAATGGGTGTAGCGGACGGCTCGCTGCGCTTCATGAACCAGATCCACTCGGCTGTGGTGGCAGAGGCCGCAGATCCGGGGAGTGAAGCCCCCACCGCGGACGGCTTGATCAGCGACGACGGCGCTGCCCCCCTTGCGGTCATGGTCGCCGACTGCGTGCCCGTCCTACTGGCCGGCATGCGCGCCGACGGTGTGCCCGTCACCGCGGCCGTGCACGCCGGCCGCCGCGGCCTGCTCGACAGCATCCTTCCCGCGGCCGTGCTGCGGATGCGGGCCGCCGGCGGAACCGATCTGCGGGCGTGGATCGGCCCCTGCGTCTGCGGGGAGTGCTACGAAGTGCCTGCGGCAATGCAGGCCGAATCCATTGCCGTGCTGCCGGCAACGGAGGCCACCACCCGCAGCGGAACACCAGCCCTTGACCTGCCGGGCGGGGCCGATGCCCAGCTTGCCGGCCTGGGCGTAGCAGTGGAGCGCATTGGCGGCTGCACCTTGGAGAACCATGACCTGTTCTCGCATCGGCGCGATCCGGCCACCGGCCGCTTTGCCGGCGTCATCTGGCGCCGGCCCTGACCCTGCAGAATGCACTGCCGCGGGCTGGGAGAATAGAGGAACCATGACTTCACTTCCCGACTCTCCCTCCCGGTCCGATGAACTCCGGAACAGCCTGCAGCGTGTCCGGAAACGCATCCAAGCTGCCGCCCGCCCCGCGGGTGCGGCAGAACCGCACCTGATTGTGGTCACCAAATATTTCCCTGCGTCCGATGTCCGGATTCTTGCCGGGCTCGGGGTGCAGGATGTCGGCGAAAACAAGGACCAGGAAGCCGCAGCCAAGGCCGCAGAGCTGGCCGACCTGTCCCTGGACTGGCACTTTATCGGCCAGCTGCAGTCCAATAAGGCCAAGTCCGTGGTCCGTTACGCTGCCTCCGTCCATTCGGTGGACCGCCTGTCCCTGGTGGCTGCCCTCGGGAAGGCCATGGCGGCGGAGCAGCGGCGCCGCGGGAGTGAAGGGCTGGCCGCACGCCCGGACCTGAGCTGTTTCCTGCAGGTGGACCTGCGTACGGACCCTGAACGGTCGGGAGGACCCGGGCGCGGGGGAGCGGTGCCGGCGGATATCCCGCGCCTTGCCGAGACCGTCGCCGCGACTCCGGGGCTGGCACTGGCGGGCCTGATGGCCGTGGCACCGCTGGATGCAGACGCGGGGGAAGCCTTCTCCCGGCTGAAGAAACTCTCGGAGCAGCTGCAGGCGGACCATCCGGCAGCCCGCAGCATTTCCGCCGGAATGAGTTCCGACCTCGAGGCGGCCGTCGCCCACGGGGCGACACACCTGCGGATCGGGTCCGATGTTCTGGGCGCGCGACCGCAGGTACGGTAGCGTCAAAGTACGAACACCAGACAGCCGCCGCGCAGCACCATGCAGTATACGTACAGTAACGGGCAGCTAGGCGTTGAAGGATTATGAGGAGCAACCATGGCTGGCGCAATGCGCAGGACAATGATTTACCTTGGGCTCGCCGACGGTGACGAGCACTACGAGTCCGAACAGCGGCATCTGCGGGAAGCACCTGCCCGGGAGGAAGACCAGACTCCCGTCCATGAGCCCGATGAGGAGGCGGCGGAGGCTGTTCCCGCTCCCGTCGTCCGCAATGCAGTTGAGGAGTACCGCGCACCCGTGACACCCATCAAGCGCGCACCGTCGTCCCGTGAGGACGTGTCGGGCCTGCGCCAGATCACGACCGTCCACCCCCGGTCCTACAACGATGCCAAGATCATCGGTGAGAGCTTCCGTGACGGCATCCCCGTCATCATGAACGTCACCGATATGGGCGAAGCAGACGCAAAGCGGCTTGTGGACTTCTCCGCCGGCCTCGTTTTCGGCCTGCGCGGTAGCATTGAACGTGTCACCAACAAGGTTTTCCTGCTCTCGCCTTCGTATGTCGAGGTTCTGGGTGACGACAAGAAGATCAGTGAATCCCAGTCCACTTTCTTCAACCAGAGCTAACGTGGGCCCGTACCAACGGGCCGCGGGGGCTGCCGACCGACTTCCGGAAATGAAAGCCTGCGCGTGAATATCATTCTTCCCCTGGTGTACCTGGTCCTGGTGCTATTCCAGCTCGCCCTTATCCTGCGGATCGTCTACGACGCGGTGCAGATGTTTGCGCGGCAATGGCGCCCCAAGGGGCCCGCTCTCGTGCTCGCCACGGGTGTTTACGGCGTCACGGACCCGCCTGTCCGGCTGTTTCGGCGGATCATCCCGCCGCTCCGTCTCGGCGGAGTGGCGCTGGACCTCGCATTTCTCGTCCTGTTTATCGTTGTATCCATCCTCACGCAGATTGTCGTAGGCATCGCGCGCTAGCGTCACCCGCGCCGCAGGGGTCCGGTTAGTTTTCGGAAACCAAACGATATAGTGTGAAACCGAATACAAACCTGCATTTTTGTATGTCCGTAATTCTCTACGTAGAACCGCCTGCTTGACTCGCAGGCGAATCTTATAATCCAGTATGAGGTGACCAGATGGCTCTGACGCCAGAAGATGTTGTCAACAAGCGGTTCCAGCCGACCAAGTTCCGGGAAGGCTATGACCAGGACGAAGTCGATGACTTCCTCGACGAGATCGTGGTGGAACTGCGCCGGCTGAACTCTGAAAACGAAGATCTCCGGAGCCAGCTGGCTGCAGCCGGCGGATCCGCTCCCTCTGCGGACTCGGTTCCGGCTCCCGTGGCGGCTGCCCCGAAGGTGGAGAAGGTTCCGGAAGAGCCCAAGCCCGAGCCCAAGGTCGAAGCCCCCGTCGTTGAAGAGCGTCCGGCACCCGTGGAAACCAAGACGGAGCCGGCTCCGGCACCCGCCGCCAGCAACACGGAGACCGCAGCAGGCATCCTGGCCATGGCACAGAAGATGCACGACGACTACGTCGGTGCCGGTGTGGAGCAGCGCGACAAGATCATTGCAGAAGCACAGATCGAAGCCAGCGGCCTCGTCACCGACGCACAGGAGAAGAGCCGCAAGATCCTCAGCACCCTGGAACAGCAGAAAGCTGTCCTGGAGCGCAAGGTCGAGCAGCTGCGCGGCTTCGAACGCGATTACCGTTCACGCCTGAAGGCATACATCGAAGGCCAGCTGCGTGACCTGGATGCGCGCGGTTCCGTAGCCTCGGAAACCGCCGACGCGTAACGGTCCCCGGTATGGCCGCCTGAACGATCGGTTAAACTGATGTACAGGCAGCGATGTAGAAGTTGAATGCAGAAAACAGGCAGCGTAGAAGCTGACCGACATCATCTAAGGGCCGGCGGCCGGGTCACCCCGGCCACCGGCCCTTTGGTTTTCCGCATGGCTTCTGCCTCCATGCGCACTTTCCGCCTGCACCCTGATTCCCGCCGGAATTCCACTGATGAGAGCACCATGACCACTTCCTCACCGCAGACCCCGGACAGCACCGGCGCAGGACGCGGCAGCGCCCGCAGGGGCGCGCCCGCTTTCACCATGCTTGTCCTGGCGGCCGTCGCCGTCGTCCTTGACCAGCTCACCAAGCTGTGGGTGGTCCGCACCATGACCGAGGGCCAGGTCACCGATGTCCTGCCACCGGTCCTGCGCTGGCATTTCATCCGCAATCCCGGAGCGGCGTTTTCCATCGGCACCGATTACACGTGGGTCTTCACGATCATCATGGTGCTTGTCTCGGGCTTCCTGGTCTACCTCATGTTCCGGGTCCGCTCCATGGCCTGGGCAACCGCGCTGGGCCTGGTGCTCGGCGGTGCCCTGGGCAACCTGACGGACCGGCTCTTCCGTGAGCCGTCCTTCGGCCAGGGCCACGTGGTGGACTTTATCGCCCTGCCGAATTTCGCGATTTTCAATATTGCCGATTCCTGCGTCGTCTCCGGCGTGGTTCTTGTCTGCCTGCTGACCCTGCGCGGAATCGGTATGGACGGGGTGCGGACCCCCTCCGGCAAGACAGTTCCACCCCAGCAGCACAATGATGACGAGGCAACACGATGAACGAACTCCACGCAGTTTTCGCCGTCCCCGAGCAGGCCGACGGCAAGCGCGCCGACGCGGTCCTGGCCGGGCTGCTTGACGTCTCCCGTTCCACTGCGGCCACCTGGTGCGCCGACGGCTACTTCAGTTCCGCCGGGCGGGTGCTGGCAAAGTCGGACAAGCTCCGTGCCGGACAGGAAATCACCGCAGACGTTCCCGAACAGCGGGACCCGCTGGCCGTCGTCGTCGAGCCGGTGGATGACCTGCTGATCCTGGGCGACGACGAGCACTTTGTTGTCATTGACAAGCCCGTAGGCGTGGCCGCGCATCCCTCGCCCGGCTGGGTGGGCCCGACGGTGGTCGGCGCGCTGGCCGCCGCCGGCTACCGGATCTCCACGTCCGGCGCCCCCGAGCGGCAGGGGATCGTGCACCGGCTCGACGTCGGCACCTCCGGGGTCATGGTGGTCGCCAAGACCGAGCACGCCTACACGCTGCTGAAGCAGGCCTTCAAGGAACGCACGGTGGACAAGATGTACCACGCAGTGGTGCAGGGGCTGCCCGATCCGCTCAAGGGCACCATCGACGCTCCGATCGGCCGGCACCCCGGTTATGACTGGCGCTTCGCCGTGGTGGACGGCGGCCGGCCGTCGGTGACGCACTACGAGGTGCTGGAGGCCTTCGGCAAGGCCTCACTGGTGGAGGTGCACCTGGAGACCGGGCGTACCCACCAGATCCGGGTCCACTTCTCGGCCCTGCGCCACCCCTGTGCCGGGGACCTGACCTACGGTGCGGACGCCAAGCTGGCCGCCGAACTCGGCCTCACCCGGCAGTGGCTGCACGCCCGGAAACTGGGCTTCACGCACCCGGGGACGGGGGAGTACGTGGAGTTCACCAGCCAGTATCCGCAGGACCTGCAGTACGCCGTCGACGCCCTGCGCAGCGGCGAGGTGTAGCGCCACCGGTGTGATCCCGGCCCGGCGCGGCGGCGTCCGACGCGCCGTGCGCCGGGGCCTAGAATGTACAGGTGGCATCAGCAACTAGTACGTCGAAATCGTTTGTCCATCTTCACAACCACACCGAATATTCGATGCTCGACGGGGCTGCCCGGCTGACGGATCTGTTCAGCCACGCCGACGAGCTGGGCATGAATGCCCTGGCAACCACCGACCACGGCTTTGTGTTCGGTGCCTTTGACTTCTGGAACAAGGCCCGCAACTCCGGGATCAAGCCGATCATCGGCGTCGAGGCCTACCTCACCCCCGGCACGGCACGCAGGGACAAGACCCGCGTCAAGTGGGGTGACGGCGGTCGGAACGACGTTTCCGGTGCCGGTGCCTACACCCACATGACCATGTGGGCGGAGAACACCGAAGGCATGCACAACCTCTTCCGCATGTCCTCGCTGGCCTCCCTCGAGGGCTACCTCTACAAGCCGCGCATGGACCGGGACCTGCTGCAGACCTACGGCAAGGGCTTGATTGCCACCACCGGTTGCCCCTCCGGCGAAGTCCAGACCAAGCTGCGCCTCGGCCTCTACAATGAGGCCGTGCAGGCGGCCTCGGACTTCCGCGACATTTTCGGGGCGGAAAACTTCTTCTGCGAACTGATGGACCACGGCCTGGACATTGAGCGCAACGTCCAGGCGGACCTCATCAAGCTGGCCCGTGAACTGAAGCTGCCCCTGGTCGCCACCAACGACCTGCACTACACCCACGCCGAGGATGCCTCCGCGCACGCGGCACTGCTGTGCGTGCAGTCCGGATCCTCGCTGGCGGACCCCAAGCGCTTCAAGTTCGACGCCGACGAGTTCTACCTCAAGTCCCCGGACGAGATGCGCGCCATCTTCCGTGACCACCCGGACGCCTGCGACAACACCCTGCTCATTGCCGAGCGGTGCGACGTCGAATTCAACACCAAAGCCAGCTACATGCCCCGCTTCCCCTGCCCGCCCGGGGAAAACGAGGAATCCTGGTTCATCAAGGAAGTGGAGACCGGACTGCACTACCGGTTCCCCGGCGGCATCCCCGACGATGTCCGCAAGCAGGCCGAGTACGAGATCGGCATCATCACCCAGATGGGCTTCCCGGGTTACTTCCTGGTGGTTGCCGACTTCATCAACTGGGCCAAGAACAACGGCATCCGGGTGGGTCCGGGCCGTGGTTCCGGTGCCGGGTCCATGGTGGCCTACGCCATGCGCATCACCGACCTGAACCCGCTCAAGCACGGGCTGATCTTCGAACGCTTCCTGAACCCGGACCGCGTCTCCATGCCTGACTTCGACGTCGACTTCGATGATCGGCGCCGCTCCGAGGTGATCCACTACGTCACCGAAAAGTACGGCGCAGACCGTGTGTCCATGATCGTCACCTACGGCACCATCAAGGCCAAGCAGGCGCTGAAGGACTCCTCCCGCGTGATGGGCTACCCGTTCTCCGTGGGCGAGCGGCTGACCAAGGCCATGCCGCCGGACGTCATGGGCAAGGGCCTGTCCCTGCAGGACGTGCACAACAAGGACGCCAAGCGCTACGGCGAAGCCGACGAGCTGCGCGAACTGCTCAAGAGCGACCCCGATTCGCAGCGGGTCTTCGACACCGCGCTGGGCCTGGAGGGGCTGAAGCGCCAGTGGGGCGTCCACGCCGCCGGCGTCATCATGTCCTCGGATCCGCTGATCGACATCATCCCGATCATGAAGCGCGAGCAGGACGGCCAGGTGATCACCCAGTTCGATTACCCGACCTGTGAAGGCCTCGGCCTGATCAAGATGGACTTCCTCGGGCTTCGAAACCTGACGATCATTTCCGACGCCATTGAGAACATCAAGCTCAACCAGGACATAGACCTCGACCTGGAGAAGCTGGAGCTGGACGACAAGGGCTCCTACGACCTGCTGGCCAGCGGCGACACCCTCGGCGTGTTCCAGCTCGACGGCGGGCCCATGCGGTCCCTGCTGAAGCTGATGCGCCCGGATAACTTCGAAGACATTTCCGCCGTCATCGCGCTTTACCGTCCGGGCCCCATGGGTGCGAACTCGCACACCAACTACGCCCTGCGTAAGACCGGCGTGCAGGAAATCACGCCCATCCATCCGGAGCTGGAAGAACCGCTGCGGGAAATCCTGGATACCACCTACGGCCTGATCGTGTATCAGGAGCAGGTTATGGCCATTGCCCAGAAGGTAGCAGGCTTCTCGCTCGGCCAGGCAGACATCCTCCGCCGAGCCATGGGTAAGAAGAAGAAGTCCGAGCTGGACAAGCAGTACGCCGGCTTCCACCAGGGCATGGTGGACCGCGGCTACTCCGAGGCCGCCATCAAGGCCCTCTGGGACATCCTGCTCCCGTTCTCCGACTACGCCTTCAACAAAGCCCACTCCGCCGCGTACGGGCTGGTGTCCTACTGGACCGCGTACCTCAAGGCGCATTACCCGTCCGAATACATGGCGGCCCTGCTCACGTCCGTGGGCGACGACAAGGACAAGCTGGCTCTGTACCTGAACGAGTGCCGCAAGATGGGCATTACGGTGCTGCCGCCGGACGTGAACGAATCCTCGGTGAACTTCACCCCTGTGGGCAAGGACATCCGGTTCGGGATGGGCGCCATCCGCAACGTCGGCGCCAACGTGGTCCAGGCCATGGTGGCGGCCCGTGAGGAGAAGGGCGCCTACACCAACTTCAAGGACTTCCTGATGAAGGTCCCGGCGGTGGTCTGCAACAAGCGCACCATCGAGTCCCTGATCAAGGCCGGCGCCTTCGACTCGATGGGCCATGCCCGGCGGCCGCTGGCGATGATCCACGAAGAAGCCATCGACTCCGTGGTGGTGCTCAAACGCAACGAGGCCGTGGGGCAGTTCGACCTCTTTGCCGCCATCTCGGACCAGGAACCGGAGGATTCGATCAGCATCGACATCCCGGACCTCCCGGAATGGGAAAAGAAGGACAAGCTGTCCTTCGAACGCGACATGCTCGGCCTCTACGTTTCGGACCACCCGCTGCAGGGCCTGGAAGGCATCCTCAGCCAGCACGCTGATTCCAGCATTACCAACATCGTGGGGGAGGAGGGCCCGCCCGACGGCGCGATCGTCACCATCGCGGGCATGATCACCTCGCTGCAGCGCCGGATCGCGAAGAACAGCGGCAATGCCTATGCCCGCTGTGAGATCGAGGACCTCGCCGGGTCCATGGAAGTGATGTTCTTCGGGCAGGTCTACGGCCCCATCGCCGCCGTGCTCGCCGAGGACCTGATCGTGGTGGTCCGCGGCCGGCTGCAGCGGCGCGACGACGGCGCCGTCACCCTGAACGCGCAGGAACTCACCGTGCCGGACCTCAGCGAGGGCCACTCCGGCCCGGTGGTGATTTCCATGGCCACGTACAAGGCCACGGAAACGGTGGTCTCCCAGCTGGGCGATGTGCTCCGCACCCACCCGGGTACCTCCGAGGTGCAGATCCGGTTGAACGGATCCCGCACCGTGGAAGTCATGAAGCTGGGCGTGGACATGCGGGTGAACCCCACGCCGTCGCTGTTCGGCGACCTGAAGGTGCTGCTCGGCCCGGCCTGCCTCGACGCCTAGGGCGGGGCCGGGTCAGGCCGGTGCCTCGCCGGGTGCCCCGGCCCCGCGCCGGCCGAAGAACCGGTCATAGGCTGCACCCGTCAGGATGCCGGCAAGCAGCGAGACCGCCAGGATGATGGCCAGGGCGAGGACATCGGCGCCCACCCCGGTAGTGTTCCCCGACCCGAAGTACAGGATGCCGCGGACCGCTGTGGCAATGTGGTGCAGGGGCTCCCAGGGGGCGATGGTCCGGAAGAATCCCGGCAGTGCCTCCACCGGTACCACTGCTCCGGACGAGGGAAGGCCCATCAGCACCAGGTAGATCATGGATACCAGCAGACCCGCATTGCCAAAGAGGGTCAGCAGGGCGAACACGGCTGCCGATACCGCAGCCATGGCGAGCCAGCTGACCAGGAACAGGGTGCCCCCGTTGGGCAGGGGAACATCGGCTGCGGAGGCCACCCACATCACCACCGCTGCCGCAGGTGCGGCTGCAGTAACAAAGATTCCCCACTTGACCAGCAGGGTCATCCAGCGGGAGGGTGTGGTCCGCCGTGCCCGAAGGAACCGCGGCCCTATTTCCAGGGGGATGATTCCCAGCCGTCCGTCAACCAGGAGATTGACGCCAATGGAACCGGTCAGCCCCAGGACCAGGAGCAGGATGGCGTAGTAGAACGAACCCATTCCCAGGGCCGTTCCTTCCTCCACCTCGTGATAGGCGGCTGGGGTGATGTGCACCGGATCCTGCAGCAGCAGGGCGGAGGAAGCGCTGACTGCGGGTGCCAGCGTCTCCGCCAGCCGGGCCGGCGTTCCGGCCTGCTGCCTGGTGAGGTCCCGTGCAAAGGCTTCGGTGGCCGGGCCTGCCTGAGTGGCTGCTTCCAGTGTCCGGCGGGCCTGGTCAGCCTGGCTTGCCGCCAGTTGCTGTTCCACGAGGGCCCGCGCCTGGACTTCGGCATCCTTCGCGGCGCTGCTGAGCTGTTCCCCCATGGAAGTGCTGGCTTCCTTCAACCCGGGTTCGATGATGCCGGTCGCCAGGCGGGCAGCCAGGGCGCCGGCCTTGGGGTCCGTGTAAACGGTGACGTCGGGGCGGGCTGCGGGCTCGCCGGTCAGTGCTCCGGAGACCAGTGACGCGGCATCCGCGGAGAACGTCTCGGGGATGACCACTGCAGCGTAGACCTCCCCGTTGTCGAGCTGCTTACGGGCGTCCACCCAGGAGAGGACCCGCAGGTCCAGTCTGCCTCCTTCCGCAGCCCGGTCCGCAAAACCGTCCACGATCTCCTGGCCCAGATTCCGCGGAGCTGCTCCATCGGTAGCCGCGTCCGTGCCGGCATCCTCGTTAACCACCGCAACCGGGAAGTCCTTCAGATATGCCGTCGGATTGGCGAGCCCGCCCATATAGAGGCCGGTGCCGACGCCCGCGAGGAGGACAACGACCAGCATGGGAAGCAGCCAGAACACGGGGGACCGGTACGGGGAGACCGGGGGTCTGCCCTCCGGACGTGCGGCATGGCGGGAACGCGCTGGTGTGGACGTGGACATGCGGGCAATCCTTTAGCGGACGATTTGGATACACTAGTGTATTGACTCCCACGACGATACACCCATGTATCGTGAAGGTGTGCACTGCAGGAAAGAGGACCACCATGGAGCCCGTTGACGCCGAACCCGCCAAGAGGTCGAGGTCGGCAACGAGGAGCCGGCTGCTGGCCACCTCCGCTGCGGTCTTTGCGGAGCGGGGCCTCGAGGGTGCCAGCGTCGAGGAGCTGTGCACCGCGGCGGGCTTCACCCGGGGCGCCTTTTACAGCAACTTCGCCTCAAAGACCGACCTGGCGCTGGCCATGTACGAAGACCATGCCCGGCAATTGGCTGAACGGCTCACCCGGCAGCTGGACCAATGGCTTCGTCCCGGCGAACTGGAACCCACATCCGTCATCGAGAACATCCTCGAAGGCATGGCGGATTTCACGTCCGACACCGTGTGGCATGCAGTGCGGCTGGAGCTGCTGCTGGCCGCCAGAAGATCCGAGCGCGTGCGCACCGTTGTCGCCGAGCAGCGGGCTGTTCTCTCGGAGGCCGTGACCGGCGCCCTGCTCCGGGTGGCCGATGCGCAGGACGCGGAATTCACGGTCGACGCCGCGGAGCTGGCCCGGTTGCTGCTGGCGGTATACGACGGGCGGTTGAATGAGCAGATTGCCGGAGGAGACGGCCGCCCGGCCCAGTTGAACCTCGCAGCCATTACGTGGCAGAACTTCACCCGGCCCAGGCCCCGTCAGCGGCCGTAACGTACCTACGCCACGTGAACGCCCGAAGGGTGCGTGGGTAGACTGGGGGACGTGAGTTCACCCAGCCCCGAAGCAGCCTTTGAATCCTTCCGCACCATCGACCTGCGCGGGCAGCATCTCAGTCCCGCCGGGCTGAAAGGTGCCATGCCGCGTGCGGAGACCACATTCGACGCCGCCTCCGACGCCGTCTCGGCCATCATCACGGACGTGCGTACCCGCGGGTTCACGGCCCTCACGGATCTGGCGCAGCGGTTCGACGGCGTCGAGCAGCAGCAGGTGAAAGTGCCGCAGGAAGCCCTGGACTCGGCCCTCGAACAGCTGGATCCTGCGGTGCGGGCAGCGCTGGAAACCGCCATTGAACGGACCCGCGTTTTCGCCGCGGCCCAGCGTCCCGCCGACACCGAGGTGGAGATCCGTCCCGGTGCCGTCCTGACGCACAAATGGATGCCCGTCGCCCGCGTAGGACTGTATGTCCCGGGCGGCCTGGCTGTGTATCCGTCCTCGGTGGTCATGAACGTGGTGCCGGCCCAGGCTGCCGGCGTCGGATCCCTGGCCCTGGCCTCGCCGCCCCAGAAGGAATTCGGGGGCCTGCCCCACCCCACCATCCTGGCCGCCGCGAAGCTGCTGGGCATCGACGAGGTGTACGCCGTGGGCGGGGCCCAGGCCATTGCGGCGTTTGCCTACGGTGTGCAGGCGGACGGCAGCAACTCCGCCATCCTGCCGGTGGACGTGGTAACCGGTCCCGGCAACGTGTTCGTGGCGACCGCAAAGCGGCTGGTCAAGGGCGTGGTGGGCATCGACTCCGAAGCCGGTCCCACCGAGATCATGGTCCTGGCCGATGACACCGCCGATGCGCGCCTGGTGGCGGCGGACCTGGTGAGCCAGGCCGAGCACGATCCGAATGCCGGCTCCGTCCTGGTTACTGCGTCGGAACAGCTGGCGGCCGGGGTCCGGGAGGAACTGGAGCGCCAGGTCCGGGAGACCAAGCACAGCGAACGTGTGCGCACCGCACTCTCCGGCCCCCAGTCCGGCGTAATCCTCGTGGACGGGCTGGAACAGGGCATTGCCGTCTGCGACGCCTACGCCGCCGAGCACCTGGAAATCCAGACGGCGGATGCCGAGGCCGTGGCGGCACGGATACGCAGTGCGGGCGCCATTTTCGTGGGAAACTACAGTCCCGTCAGCCTGGGCGACTACTGCGCAGGCTCCAACCACGTGCTGCCCACCGGCGGAACAGCGGCTTTCTCCTCCGGCCTGAACACGACCACCTTTATGCGGGCCATCCAGGTGGTCAACTACAACCGGGACGCACTGCAGGAGGTCAGCGCCGATATTGTGGCGCTTTCCCGGGCGGAGGATCTGCCCGCCCACGGGGACGCCGTCAGCATCCGTTTCGAGTAAGCGGGCGGCCGGTGCCCGACATCGCCCACATGTAGTTCGGCAGCTACTACATGTAGTGGTTACCCGCTTGGTGATGCGGCCGCGCGGGCCCTATAGTGAGAGCACCATAAGGCCCCTTCGCGAAAGGACGGGATATGTACTGTCCGTTTTGCCGCAACGCTGATTCCCGCGTCGTGGACAGCCGCCTGGCCGACGACGGTTCGGCCATCCGCCGGCGCAGGCAGTGCCCGCAGTGCGGCCGCCGCTTCTCGACCGTGGAAACCACCAGCCTGAGTGTGATCAAGCGTTCCGGGGTGGGCGAACCGTTCAGCCGCAGCAAGGTGATCAACGGCGTACGTAAAGCCTGCCAGGGACGGCCCGTAAGCGAGGACGACCTCGCCATGCTGGCCCAGGAAGTGGAGGAGTCCATCAGGGCCAGCGGAGTGGCGGAGATCGACGCCCACGAGGTGGGGCTGGCCATCCTCACGCCGTTGCAGAAGCTGGACCAGGTGGCGTACCTGCGTTTTGCCAGCGTCTATCAGTCCTTTGACTCACTCGAGGACTTCGAGACCGCCATTGAGAAGCTGAGGACCGAGGCCCGGGAAACCTCCGGACGGGTACCCTCCGGTGCCCAGCGCCCGCTCACCGCGCAGTAGCTGATCCGGGCACTAGGTGACCAGGCACTAGATGGACCAGGCACTGAAAAAGCGGCGGAAGGAACACCCTTCCGCCGCTTTTTCTGTGTCGCCCTACTTGATGTACTTGAAGTGCAGGGCCGCCTGGAGGGCAGCGCCGACAATTCCGGCGTTGTTCTTCAGGTTGGCGGTGACCATCGGGGTCCGCAGGTCAAGCATCGGCAGGAAGTCCTCGCTGCGCTTGGAGATGCCGCCGCCGATCACGAACAGATCGGGGGAGAAGAGGAACTCCACGTGCGAGAAGTAGCGCTGCAGCCGCTGGGAGTACTCTTCCCAGCTGATTCCGTCGCGTTCCCGGGCGGAAGCTGAGGCCTTGGTCTCGGCGTCGTGCCCGTCGATCTCCAGGTGGCCGAGTTCGGCGTTGGGAATCAGCATGCCCTTGTAGATCAGGGCCGAGCCGATGCCGGTGCCCAGGGTGATCACCAGGACGGTGCCGTCCACCTCGCGGCCGGCGCCGTAGCGTGCCTCCGCCAGGCCGGCGGCGTCGGCGTCGTTCATGACCTGGACGTCGCGGCCCAGGGCCTTGGTGAGCAACGTATCGACGTCGGTATCGATCCAGCTCTTGTCCACGTTGGCAGCGGAGCGGGCAATGCCGTGGGAGATGATGGCCGGGAAGGTGACGCCGACGGGAACCTCGGGTCCGGGGCCGTTCGGGCGGGAGGACAGTTCGGCCACGATCTGGCCCACCACGCCTGCTACGGCTTCGGGGGTGGCCGGCTGCGGCGTGGGGATGCGGAAACGGTCGCCAATCAGCTTGCCCTTGGCCAGGTCGACAATGCCGCCCTTGATGCCAGTGCCTCCGATATCAATTCCGATGACGGCGTCGACGTGCTTGTCGGACTTATGCTTCTTGGCCATGGTTCTCCAGTAGTTGTTCTGAGCTCGGGTCGGCGGATCAGGGAAGAGTCAGAACTTCCGCACCGTCATCAGTGACGAGCAGTGTGTGCTCGAACTGCGCGGTCCGTTTGCGGTCCTTGGTGAGGACTGTCCAGTTGTCATCCCACATGTCCCACTCAATGGTGCCGAGAGTGAGCATGGGTTCAATCGTAAACACCATTCCCGGTTCAATCAGCCTGCTGTACGCGGGCGCGGCGTCGTAATGCGGAATGATCAGGCCGGTATGGAAGGCTTCACCGACACCGTGGCCGGTGAAGTCGCGGACAACACCGTAACCGAAACGCTTCGCGTAGGACTCGATGGTGCGGCCGATGACGTTGATCTCGCGGCCCGGCGCCACGGCTTTGATGGCCCGGCGCAGGGATTCCTGCGTCCGTTCCACCAGCAGCCGGGACTCCTCGTCCACGTCGCCAACCAGGAATGTCCAGTTGGTATCGCCGTGGACGCCGTTCATGTAGGCGGTGATGTCGATATTGACGATGTCCCCGTCCTGGAGCACGGTGGTGTCCGGGATCCCGTGGCAGATGACCTCGTTGACCGAGGAGCACAGGGACTTGGGGAAACCGCGGTAGCCCAGGGTGGAGGGGTAGGCGTGGTGGTCCAGGAGGAACTCGTGCCCTATCCGGTCCAGCTCATCCGTGGTGACGCCGGGGACAATGTGGCGGCCGACCTCAACGATCGCCTGTGCTGCCACCTTGCTGGCGACGCGGATCTTCTCGATGGTTTCCGGGGACTTGACCTCGGACCCGGTGAAGGGCGCAGGCGCTTCCCGATCCACATACTCGGGCCGGGGAATCGACGCCGGCACCGGCAGCCGGGGGCTGATGCTTCCCGGTGTCAGGTTGCCGGCAGGTGCAGTGTCAAGTTTCTGGGGCATACCATCGATCTTATCGCCAGCGCACCCGGTGGCGGGACGCGCCGGCAGGCACGGCGCCGGCATACCCGATATCAACAGGAGGGCCCCATGGCCGATTACTGGTTCAACGTAGTGACCCACGAGGTCGAGGAGGGTCCGCAGTCCGACTGGACCAAGCTGCTCGGGCCGTACCCCACGCGCGAGGAGGCCGAACTCGCCCTACAGAAAGTGCAGGCACGGAACAAGGCCTGGGACGCCGAAGAGGACGACTAGCGGCTGCCTGCCGCGGTGCGCGGCAGGCCAGTGTCCGCCGCGGCGCTAGAAGCTGTGTTCCGGGCCGGGGAAGGAACCGCTGCGGACCTCGTCCGCGTACTCCTTGGCTGCGCGGGAGAGCTCGGTGCGCAGGTCCGCGAAGGCCTTGACAAAACGGGGCTGCTTCCCGCCGCGCAGCCCGGCCATGTCCTGCCAGACCAGCACCTGTCCGGTGGTGGCGTTGCCGGCGCCGATGCCGATGGTGGGCACGCGCACGGCGGCGTCGACCTCCGCGGCGACATCGGCCGGCACCATTTCCATGAGGACGCAGAACGCGCCCGCGTCTGCGAGGGCGACGGCGTCCCGCACCACGGCCGCGCCCGCCTCGCCGCGGCCCTGGACCTTGTAGCCGCCGAGGGCATGCTCGGCCTGCGGCGTGAAGCCCACATGGGCCATCACCGGAATGCCCGCGGCGGTCATGGCACGGACGTGCTCCACGTAGTGCCGGCCGCCCTCCATCTTCACCGCGTGCACCAGGCCTTCCTTCATGAGCCGTACCGAGGATTCGATGGCCTGGGCCGGCGAGACTTCGTAGGAGCCGAAGGGAAGGTCGCACACCACGAGCGAGTGGCTGGCGCCGGCGGTGACGGAGCGGGCAAAGACGATCATTTCGTCCATGGTGATCGGCAGCGTGGTGGCATGGCCCATCACATTGTTCGCTGCTGAGTCGCCGACCAGGAGGACCTCGATGCCGGCTTCGTCGAAGATGCCGGCGGCGTACTGGTCATATGCGGTGAGCATGGCGAACCTGCCGCCGCTGTCCTTGAGCTGCTGCAAATGGGAGATGCGGATTTTCTTCAGCACCGGTGCGCCGGAAACGGAGGGGTCCGCGGGGGCGGCGGCGTACGGGGAAGGCTGTTCGGCACTGGTCATGCTTCGAGCCTACTAAAGAACGTCCCGCCGGGGTGTTACGGGATCCAACCCCGCTGCCGACCAAACCCGGCGCACCTAGGTAGAGTGAAGAAGGTTTTACATGTCTGCGTGCCGTGTACAGGAAAGAAGGTAAGGATGAACCGCCAGCAGGAATTCGTTCTGCGCACCATCGAGGAGCGCGATGTCCGGTTTGTGCGGTTGTGGTTTACCGACGTCGTCGGCCAGTTGAAATCCGTGGCGCTGGCACCGGCGGAAGTCGAAGGCGCCTTCGAGGAAGGGCTGGGCTTCGACGGTTCCTCGGTGGAGGGCCTGGCCCGGATCTTCGAATCCGACCTGCTCGCCCAGCCGGATCCCTCCACGTTCCAGATCCTGCCGTGGCGGGGTGACGAGGAGCAGACCTCGCGGATGTTCTGCGACATCCTTACCCCGGACGGCCAGCCCTCCGCTGCCGATCCCCGCAACGTCCTCAAGCGCCAGCTGGCCAAAGCCGCGGACATGGGCTTCACCTGCTACACCCATCCCGAGATCGAGTTCTACCTGCTGAAATCGGACGAACTCGGGGAAGACGGCCAGCCCGTTCCCGTGGACCAGGCCGGCTACTTCGACCACGTTCCCGGCGGCGTGGCCCAGGACTTCCGCCGCACGGCCGTCTCCATGCTTGAGGCCGTGGGCATCTCCGTGGAGTTCAGCCACCACGAGGCCGGTCCCGGGCAGAACGAAATCGACCTGCGGTATGCCGATGCCCTGCAGACCGCGGACAACATCATGACCTTCCGCACCGTGGTCAAGGAAGTCGCGCTGATGACCAACAGCTACGCGAGCTTCATGCCCAAGCCGTTCTCGCACCATCCCGGGTCCGGCATGCACACCCACTTCTCCCTCTTCGAAGGTGACAGCAACGCCTTTTTCCAGGCCGGTGCCGAGTTCCAGCTCTCCACCACGGCACGCCAGTTCATGGCGGGCATCCTGCGGCACGCCCCGGAATTCACCGCCGTCACCAACCAGTTCGTGAACTCCTACAAGCGGCTGTGGGGCGGCGGGGAAGCCCCCAGCTACCTGTCTTGGGGCCACAACAACCGGTCTGCGCTGCTGCGGGTCCCGCTGTACAAGCCGAACAAGGGACAGTCCGCCCGGATCGAATACCGCGGCATCGACTCCGCCGCCAACCCCTACCTGTCCTACGCGGTGCTGCTGGGCGCCGGGCTGAAGGGCATCGAGGAGGGATACGAGCTGCCGCCGGGTGCCGAAGACGACATTGAAAGCCTCAGCGCAGCCGAACGCCGCGCCATGGGCCACGACCCGCTGCCGGCGTCGCTGCATGACGCGGTGCGCGTTATGGAGGAATCCGAACTGGTCGCCGACATCCTGGGGGAGCAGGTGTTCGAGAACTTCCTGCGCAACAAGCGCGCGGACTGGAACGAATACCGCCAGCAGGTGACCCGGTTCGAGCTGCAGAAGAACCTGGGCATTCTCTAGAGGAGCACCGATGAGTCGAACCCGGCGGCTGATCGCCGCAGGTTTCCGCGACCTGGAAAAAAGCACCAGGTTCCTCGCGGCCGGCGAACTCGAGGGCGTGGACGAAGACGCCCTGTTCGCCGGGTTCACCTGCTCGGCGGACCCGGACCTGGCCCTCCAGTCGCTGGTACGGCTGATCGGCCGTGCCCCGGAGCTGGTGGACCTGGTCAATTCGGGACCTGAGCACAGCGAAGGCCTGTTCCGGCTGCTGGGGGCATCCGATGCCCTGGCCGAGTTCCTGATGCGCCATCCCGGGGATGTGGGCGTGCTCCGCCGTCCGCTGCGCGCCGAACCCTCCAGCACGGACGAAGCCGCCCTGCGCGCCTCCCTGCTGGATGCGGTCCACGCCGGCAGCGGCACCGTGCCGGTGGCAGGCCTCACCGGCACCGAGGCGTATGTGGCGCTGCGCTCCCGGTACCGCCGGCACCTGCTGGACCTCGCCGTGCGGGACCTTGGGGCCGCCTCGCCCACCGACTTCCTGCCCGCGGCCGGACGGGAACTCGCGGACCTGGCCGGGGCGGCCCTGGAAGCGGCGCTCGCGGTCTCCCGTGCGGAGCTGGCGGCCAGTTATCCGGTCGAAGAGATTTCCGCCGTCCGCCTTGCCGTCATCGGGATGGGCAAGGCCGGTGCACGGGAGCTGAACTACATCTCCGACGTGGATGTCATCTACGTGATCGAGGCCTCCGGGCTGCCGGAGGAGCGGGCCTCCGCCATCGGCACGGCCCTGGCCGCCGGAATTTCCCGGGCCATCAATGCATCGGCGCAGGAACCCCCGCTCTGGGAGGTGGACACCAACCTGCGTCCCGAGGGCAAGGACGGCCCGCTGGTGCGCACCCTTGACTCCCACCTGAACTATTACCGGCGCTGGGCGCACAGCTGGGAGTTCCAGGCGCTGCTGAAAGCCCGCGCAATGGCGGGGGACCGGAACCTGGGCCGGCGCTATGAGGAAGCCGTTGCGCCGTTAATCTGGTCCAGTTCCGAGCGGGACGGATTCGTCGAATCCGTCCAGGCCATGCGCCGCAGGGTCACCAACAACATTCCGGCCCACGAGGAAGCCCGCCAGCTGAAACTGGGCAGCGGCGGACTGCGCGACGTCGAATTCACGGTCCAACTGCTGCAGCTGGTGCACGGGCGGATCGATGAGTCCCTGCGGGTGCAGGCCACAACCGCCGCGATCGCCGCCCTCAGCGACGCCGGATACATCGGACGCACCGACGCGCGGGAACTGGACGAGTCCTACCGCTACCTGCGCGTGCTCGAACACCGGATCCAAATGGTGCACATGCGCCGGACCCATCTCATGCCCGAGGACGAGGCAGCACTGCGGGCCCTCGCGAAGTCCAGCGCCGGCTCCCTCTCGCCGGAGCGTCCCAGTGCCGACCGGCTGCGGGAGCAGTGGCAGCGCACCAAGCGGCTGGTGCGCCGGCTGCACGAGAGCATCTTCTACCGGCCGCTGCTCAGCACCGCCGCGCACCTCAGCGCGGACGAGGTCCGGCTGACGCCCGAGGCCGCCCAGGCCCGGCTGGCGGCCCTCGGGTACGTCGATCCCCGCGGGGCGATGCGCCACATCGAGGCGCTCACCGTGGGCGTGAGCCGGCGTGCCGCGCTGCAGCGGCAGCTGCTCCCGGTGCTGCTGGCATGGCTGGCCGACGGCGTGGACCCCGACGCCGGGCTGCTGGGTTTCCGGCGGCTGAGCGAGAACCTGGGGGATACCCACTGGTATTTGGGCATGCTGCGTGATTCTTCCGCAGCGGGGGAGCGGCTGTGCTCCATCCTGTCCTCCAGCCGCTTCATCACCGACCTGCTGGAGGTCTCGCCTGAATCCACTGCCTGGCTCGGCTCCGACAAGGACCTAGTGCCGGTGACCTTCGACACGCAGTGGCAGGAAATCCAGTCCAAGATGTCCCGCCACCCCCGGCCCGAGGAAGCCATGCGGCTGATCCGGCTGATCCGGCGCCGTGAGATGCTGCGCATTGCCATCGCCGACAGTGCGGGCCTGCTCAGCCAGCAGGACGTCGGCCGGGCGCTGGCGGACGCAGACCGCGCCGCGGTGCTGGGCGCCCTGCACGTCGCCGAAACCGAGGTGTTTGGCAGCAGCGACAAGCTCACCGATCTGCTGGTGGTCGCGATGGGCCGCCAGGGTGGACGGGAAATCGGCTACGGTTCCGACGCGGACGTCATGTATGTGCACCGGCCGCTTCCGGGCACCGACCCCGCCGCTGCCCAGGCGCAGGCGGAGAAGGTTGTCTCCTCCATCTCCACCTACCTGCAGCAGCCGTGCACACCGGCCGTCCGCGCCGAGCGGCCCCTGGTGCTCGACGCCGGCCTGCGCCCCGAAGGCAGGCAGGGACCGCTGGTGCGCAGCCTGGAGTCCTACCGCGGCTACTACGAACGCTGGTCCGTGATCTGGGAGTCGCAGGCCCTGCTGCGGGCGCGGCCAATGGCTGGCAGCGACGCGCTCGCGGAGGATTTCATGGCCCTGATCGATCCGGTGCGCTACCCGGAGGAAGTCACGGCCAAGGACGTCCGGGAGATCCGCCGGATCAAGGCACGCGTGGAAGCCGAACGGCTGCCCCGCGGCGCGGATCCCTCCCGCCAGCTCAAGCTCGGGCGCGGGAGCCTAAGCGACGTCGAATGGCTGGTCCAGCTGCTGCAGCTGCAGCACGCGCACCGGGTGCCGGAACTGCGGACCACGGCGACCCTTCCCGCCCTGGACGCCGTGGAGACAGCAGGGCTGCTTCCCGCCGTCGACGTCGAAACCCTCCGCCACGCCTGGCTGCTCGCCAGCCGGGTCCGCAGCGCAAACGTCATCCGCGGCGGCCGGAACCCCGATGTGCTGCCCTCCTCGCGCCGGGAACTGGACGCCGTGGCCCGCTGGTGCGGTTACGGCGGAGGCGAAGGCGGGCAGCTGGAGGAGGACTACCTCAAGGCCACCCGGCACGCCCGGGCCGTTTTCGAACGGTATTTCTACGGTTACGGGACCTAGCTCACGCTGCCGGAGGGCCCAATCGGTTCGTTGCATTGCCACTGCTCTAGGTACGCTCTATGAGGGCATTTGCGGCGTGGGCCGCAGTGAAAGAGCTAGGAGACGTTTACTTTGCTTAGTGGCAAACGGGCCTTAAAGGGCCCGGCTAAACTGGCCGTACCGCTGACCACCTTCCTCGCAACCTTGGCTTTGTTGCTGGGGATACCTGCGGCCGGAGCGTTCGCAGCGGACGGCGTCGAGGGCGAAACCTTCGTCATCGGCACCGACACCACGTTCGCACCGTTCGAGTTCCGCGAAGACGGCGAGCTGGTCGGCATCGACATGGACCTCATCAACGCCATTGCCGAGGAGGAGGGTTTCACCGTCGAAATCCAGTCCCTCGGTTTTGACGCGGCGCTGCAGTCGCTGCAGTCCAACCAGGTGGACGGCGTCATCGCCGGTATGTCCATCACGGATGAGCGGCAGCAGGTCTTCGACTTCTCCGACCCGTACTTCGAGTCCGGCATCCAGATGGCCGTGGCCGAGAACAACGACGACGTCGCCGGGTACGAGGATCTGCGAGGCAAGCGCGTAGCGGTCAAGACCGGTACCGAAGGGCAGACCTTCGCTGAGTCCATCAAGGACGACTACGGCTTCGAAGTGGTTGCCTTCGCGCAGTCCGCCCAGATGTACGACGACGTCAAGGCCGGCGGCTCCGTGGCCGTGTTCGATGACTATCCCGTGCTTGCCTACGGCGTGGCCTCCGGCAACGGCCTGAAGACCGTGACCGAGAAGGAAGCCGGCAGTTCATACGGGTTCGCCGTCAACAAGGGAACCAATGCCGAGCTCCTCACCGCGTTCAACGCCGGCCTTGCGGACCTGCAGGAAAGCGGCGAATACGACGAAATCCTGGACACGTACCTGGAATCCGGTGCCAAGGACTCCAGCTTCTGGTCCCTGATCACGGACAACGGTCCCGCCTTCGCCAAGGGCATGGGCCTGACCCTGCTGGCGACGGCCCTGTCGCTGCTCTTTGCCCTCATTCTGGGCGTGTTCTTCGGCTTCCTGAAGGTCGGCTCGTCAAAGATCCTGCGCGGCATCGCCACCGTTTACGTGAGCATCTTCCGCGGTACTCCGGTGCTGGTGCAGGCCTTCTTCTTCTACTTCGGTCTGCCGCAGATCATCGGCCAGCCGGTGGACGTCCTGACTGCCGGTGTGCTGACGCTGAGCCTGAACGCCGGCGCCTACATGACCGAGATTGTCCGCGGCGGCATCCAGTCCGTGGATCCGGGCCAGATGGAAGCGGCCCGCAGCCTCGGACTGGGCTACGGGAAGACCATGCAGAAGGTCATCATTCCCCAGGCCATCAAGATCATGACGCCTTCCTTCATCAACCAGTTCGTCATCACCTTGAAGGACACCTCCCTGCTTGCCGTCATCGGCTTCGCGGAGCTGACGTACCAGGGCCAGCAGATCTACGCGGTGAACTTCCGTACCGCAGAGGTCCTGATCATCGTGGCGGCGCTGTACTTCATCGTCATTACGCTGCTGACCAAGCTGGCGGACGTCCTGGATAAGAGGTTTAACAAGTGAGCAAGATCCAAACCATCGGACTGCGGAAGTCCTACGGATCCAACGAGGTCCTCAAGGGCCTGGACGTCAGCGTGGCCGAGGGCGAAGTGGTCTGCGTGATCGGGCCGTCGGGCTCCGGCAAGTCCACGTTCCTGCGCTGCCTGAACAAGCTGGAAGACATCACCGGCGGCACGGTGAAGGTTGACGGTTTTGACCTCACCGATCCCAAGGTGAACCTGAACGAGGTGCGCCAGCACATCGGTATGGTGTTCCAGCACTTCAACCTGTTCCCGCACATGAGCGTGCTGGACAACATCATGCTTGCACCGGTGCAGCTGAAGAAGGCGGACAAGGAGGCGGTCCGCAAGACCGCCCTGGCACTGCTGGACCGGGTTGGACTGGCGGACAAGGCCGACGCGCGTCCCGCACAGCTTTCCGGCGGCCAGAAGCAGCGTGTGGCCATTGCCCGGGCGCTGGCCATGCAGCCCGACATCATGCTCTTCGACGAGGCCACCTCTGCCCTCGACCCGGAAATGGTCGGCGAAGTGCTGCAGGTGATCCGCGACCTGGCCAGGGAAGGCATGACCATGGTGGTTGTCACCCACGAGATGGGCTTCGCCCGCGAAGTGGCCGACCGGGTGATCTTCATGGCCGACGGCCACATCGTCGAGGAAAACACGCCGGAACTGCTCTTCGGCAGCCCGCAGGCTCCGCGGCTGCAGGACTTCCTGGCCAAGGTGCTCTAGCGCTTCGACACCTTTGACGGTGGCCGCCCCCGGTATTCGCTATGCTCTGTCGAATGAGCGAACTCACCGGTACGGCGGCCACTGTTGTCCTGCTGCGGGATTCCGCAGCCGGCCCCGAGGTGCTGCTGCTGGAACGCCCGACGGCGGGCTCCTTCGGCGGGGCCTGGGTATTTCCCGGCGGCCGGGTAGACCCCGGAGACCGCGTCGGGGGCGAGCCTGAAGCGGCCGCCGCCCGCCGCGCAGGCGTCCGGGAAACCGCTGAAGAGACGGGGTTGGAGCTGCACCCCCGGGACCCGGTGCCCCTTTCCTGCTGGATCCCTCCGGAAAACATCCCGCGGCGCTACCAGACTTGGTTCTTTGCGGCGAAGGCACCGGCCGGCGAAATCCGCCTCAACCCGGGAGAGCTGCTCAACCACTTGTGGCTGCCGCCCGCGGAGGCCCTGGACCGGCACCGCAACGGGCTGATGCAGCTGTTCCCGCCGACCTGGGTCACCCTGCACTCGCTGACCTCCGATACCTCCGCCGATGCGGCCCTGGCCCGGATCGCGGGAACTCCGCTGGAAACATTCCGGAGCCGCCCGCTCACCGGTTACGAACCCGCCTCAGTGCTCGCGTGGGAGGGTGACGAGGAGTACGACGGCGGGGGAGGGGCTCCCGGTTCCGGCCGGGGACGGCACCGGCTGGTCATGGAGAAAACCGTCTGGCGCTACGAGCGGTCTGCTGGCTAAGGACACCTCGCCGCCTCGGGTTGTGCGGCAGGTCGCATGCGGCCATGCCGGCCCCGAAACCGATAAGGGTGCCTGCACGGCGGTTGCTGTCAGCCGGGGCGTGGTGAAGCGGCCCGTCCTTCAGCCCGCAGCGCGGGCGCGGATGAAGTCCAGCACCGGCCCGGCCAGCGACGCGCCGATCACTTCCGGTGGCCGCTTCTGCCCGCGGACTTCAAAGGAGTGGTTGCCGCCCTCAATGCGCTGGACGTGTGCGTTGGCGCCGATCCGCTCTGCCACCGGTTCCAGCTCGCCGGGCAGGGCAAAGGTGTCCCGCGTTCCCTGCAGGAAGAGCATCGGCAGGGTCAGGCCGTACAAGTGTTCGTCGCGCAGCTTCTCCGGCTTGCCCGGCGGATGCAGCGGATAGCCCAGGTACACCAGTCCCGCCGCAGGCATGCCTTCGGCAACGGCCATCGACGCCATCCGGCCGCCGAAAGACTTCCCGCACGCCCAGACCGGCCCGCCGACGTCGCGCGCCGTCACGCTATCCATAACCGCCTTCCACGTCTCAACGGCCACCGGTGCCTTATCCGGAAACTTCTTCCCGGCCTCCCGGTAGGGGAAGTTGAATCGTACCGTGGCCGCACCGCCTCCGTTTAGGGCATCGGTAAACCCGGTGAGGAAGGGATGCTCCATTCCGGTGCCGGCGCCGTGGGCGACAACAACGGTCACCTCGGGGTTCTCCGGGCGGGAGAAAACGGCGGAGACGTTCCCCTCGCCGACGGGAAGGGAAAGGTCCTGGTGTTCAACGTGCATGTGCTTAAACCTACTGCCATCCCTGCCCGCCGGCCTTGAGAGCAGAAGGTAATACCAGTAGACTTGAAGACGGACAGGATCCGAAGGCCCCATAAGCGCAGCATGTATGCAGCTCGCGCAGCCTCTCCTGAAATCCGCGGTCCGCCTTGGGCGACGAACCGCACACCCACCACTCCGGCGCAGACGCCACCGCTTTTCGGCACATCGATTCCGTGTGTCCGGAGTGCACCACCATGCCTCTTGAAGGGAGCATCAGCCATATGTTGAAGCACGTCGCTGTGACGCGCACCAGGACCGCCACCTCACGATTCACTGCACAGGTCACGGCCATCGCCGCCGGATGCGCACTGATCGCCGGGGGAGTATCCGCAGCCGAAATCGCCATGCTGAACGCAGAACCGGTTTCGAGCCCGGTTACCGCTGAGGCCGCCGCCTAGCGCAGAAGAAGTCTCCGCCGTCGTTCCCGCCCGGGAATGGCGGCGTTTTTGCGTTTCCGGGCACCGCACGTTGCTCTCCTAGAATGGAACAACACCATTCCGCTATCCGCAGGAGCACCGTGCCCAGAGGCAAACACCATCCGCCGCGTCCCAAACCGGCAAACAGCGAGGGCATGCTCATCGCGAACGACCTGAAGAAGGAGCGGGGCTGGACCGACGGACAGATCAAGGCATTCCTGCCCGAGCCGGACAAGACCGCCCGGAACCCGTTTTCCCGCAAGGCCGCTCCCATGAAGCTGTATGCCCTGGAACGGGTGGAAGCCATCGAAGCCACGCCGGAATACCGGAAGGCCCGGGAAGCTTCCCGCAACCGCCAGCTCGCTGCGCGCGAACGGGCCCTGGCGAAGAAGAAGGCCGCCGTCGCCGTCGCTGAGGCGCTGGACCTGCGTATTGTTCCCGAGCCGTGGGAGACCATGCAGCGCAAGGCCATCGAGCATTTCAACGGCCGGCTCCGCGGCAAGCAGTCCCCGGCCAGCCTGTCCACGGCGCCGTCGTGGCTGAACCGGCTGACCGTGAACTATCTGCGGCACCAGCAGACCTCGTACGAGGAAGAGCTGAAAGAATTCCGGGGAGTGGTAGGTGTCGGCGAGGCCTACCTGGTGGTGCGCAACCGCATCCTTGACCTCATTGCCGACACCTACCCGCAGCTGAAGGCCGAGTGCGAACGGCAGAAGTTCGATGCGCCGGAGCTTCCCGACGGCGTCACGCTGTAGCCGCCGGGAAGACCGGGAACGCCGCTAGTCGAAGGTGACGACCACCTTGTCGGCGGCGCCCGGGGTCTGTGCCAGGGTGAGGGCGTCCAGCGCCTTCTCGAAGGGAAGCGTGTCGCTGATGATCAGCGCGTACTTCTGCCAGTTTTCGATAATGTCCTCGGTCACTTCGAAGATCTCCGTCGGATAGCCCATGGCAAACACGATCGTGAGTTCGGTGGTCAGGATGGTGCCGAAGTCGAGTTCGACGGGCTTCTTGTGGACGGCGACGACGCCGAGCACCGCGCCCTGCCTGGCGACGTCGGCCACGGTGGCGGGGATGACCGGCGCACCGGCCGCGTCCAGGAAGATATCGGTGCCTGACCGGACGCCGCGGACCATCATGGTCGCTCCGTCGCCGTGCAGTTCCACGAGCCGTGCGGGAAGGTCCTCTTCGGCGGAGTTGATCACCGCGTCCGCGCCGATCTGCAGGGCCTTCTCCAACCGGGAGGCGATGACATCGACGACGACGATGTGGGAAACCCCGCGGCGGCGGTAGCCCAGGACCGCGCCGAGGCCGATCGGTCCCGCCCCGAAGATCACCACTTTGTCGCCGGGCTGGGGGTTCGTGCGGTTCACGGCGTGCAGGGCCACTGCCATCGGTTCGTTCAGGGCCGCAACCTCCCAGGGAATCTCCTTGGGAATGACCTTGAGCTGGCGTCCGACGGCGGCGTCGTGAACCACCACATACTCCGAGAGCCCGCCCTGTGCCCCGCCGCTGCCGAGCAGCCCGTCCGTGAACGCCATCGTATCGATGACGACGTGGTCGCCTACGGCGATGCCGTCCACCCCCGGGCCGACCTCCGCCACTTCGGCAGCGGGTTCGTGTCCCAGCGGAGTGGCGCCCTGGCGCGGCGGAATCCCGCCGATGTGGCTGTAGAAGGCATCCGATCCGCAGATGCCGCAGGCCTTCATCTTCAGCAGGACGTCGCCAGGCCCGGCGGCGGGCTGCTCCACCTCGACCCACTCGTTCGTATCCGGTCCGGTGACGTAGACAGCCTTCATACCAGTGTTCTCCTTTGCGGTTCGCGGGGATGCCCCCGCCCTTGATGCTACGTGAGCGGACGGATGCAAAAACCGCCCCCGCCCGGTGAGGGGCGGAGGCGGTCGGTGGGTGTTGCGCGGCGTGGGTGCTTAGACGCCGTAGTAGAGCTCGAACTCGAACGGGTTCGGGCGCAGCGCCAGCGGCAGGATCTCATATTCGCGCTTGTAGGCGATCCAGCTGTCGATCATGTCCTGGGTGAACACGCCGCCCGCCTGCAGGAACTCGTTGTCGTTCTCCAGGGCCACCAGGGCCTCTTCGAGCGATGCCGGGGCCTTCTGGATGTGCTGGGCCTCTTCGGGGGGCAGTTCGTAGAGGTCCTTGTCGATCGGATCCGCCGGTTCAATGCGGTTCTTGATGCCGTCCAGGCCTGCCATCAGCTGTGCGGAGAACGCCAGGTACGGGTTGGAGGAGGGATCCGGAGCGCGGAACTCAAGGCGCTTGGCCTTCGGGTTGGAACCGGTGATCGGGATGCGGATGGCAGCTGAGCGGTTGCCCTGCGAGTAGACCATGTTCACGGGAGCTTCGAAGCCCTTGACCAGGCGGCGGTAGGAGTTGACCGTCGGGTTGGTGAAGGCCAGCACTGCCGAAGCGTGCTTGAGCAGGCCGCCGATGTACCAGCGGGCCAGGTCCGAAAGGCCGGCGTAGCCCTTTTCGTCGTAGAACAGCGGTTCGCCGCCGTTCCACAGCGACTGGTGGCAGTGCATGCCCGAACCGTTGTCGCCGAAGATCGGCTTCGGCATGAAGGTGGCCGACTTGCCCCAGGCATCGGCGACGTTCTTGACGATGTACTTGAACTTCTGCAGGTCGTCGGCCGCGTGCGTCAGGGTGGTGAACTTGTAGTTGATCTCCGCCTGGCCGGCACCGCCGACCTCGTGGTGGGCACGTTCGACGGCGAGGCCCACATTGTCCAGCTCCACGCTGATGGCGTCACGCAGGTCCGCCTGCTTGTCCACCGGAGCCACCGGGAAGTAGCCGCCCTTGTACGGGGTCTTGTTGCCCAGGTTGCCGCCGTCTTCCTCGCGGCCGCTGTTCCACGGCGCCTCGATGGAGTCGACCTTGTAGAAGCTGCCCTTGGGGGAGGACTCGTACTGGACGTTGTCGAAGATATAGAACTCGGCCTCGGAGCCGAAGAATGCGGTGTCGGCAATGCCCGTGGAGGCCAGGTAGGCCTCGGCGCGCTCGGCCACGCCGCGCGGATCGCGGTGGTACGGCTCGCCGGTACGGGGGTTCACAATGGAGAAGTTCAGCGCCAGGGTCTTCTCGATCCGGAAGGGATCAACGAAGGCGGTGGTGACGTCAGGGATGAGCTGCATGTCGGACTCGGCAATGCCCTGGAAGCCGCGGATGGATGAGCCGTCGAACAGCTGACCGTTGACGAAGAAATCGGCATCTACGGTTTTGGCCGGCACGTTGAAGTGCTGCTGCACTCCGGGAACGTCGGTGAATCGGATGTCGACGAACTTCACTTGCTCGTCAGCGATGAACTGAAGGACTTCGTCCGCGTTCTTGAACATCGTTTCTGTGCTCCTATACAACTGTTTGGGTGGAAGACCTCGGGCTGCAAGACCAAAGCTGGCGCCCGGCCCCTTGACCGTCCGGCGCGACACCTTGACCCTAGAGGGGCCCGGTTTCCCGATGGTGACACGTGTGTTTCCGTAAGGTTACGCAGCCGCTGGTCTCCCTTCCACCCTATCCGTAACGCCCGGGCACAGTGATAACAGGGGGTTTATTAACATCACCGGGGCTTGGGTAGTCTTTAACGGTGGTCGATAGAAGCGATATAGGTTCCTGGCTGCAAGGCCCTCCCTCCGACGAGAGCACGTGGCCGGGCAAGCGCCTCGGCCGTCCGCGCACCGGACCGGGTTCCATTGCGCGCGTTGGTCCGCGCCTGGGCGCCCTGGTTATCGACTGGACCATCGCCTCGCTCATCGCCTACTGGCTGTTCGGAGGTGACGACTTCGCCATTCTGGCCATCTTCGCGGTCGAACAGATCCTGCTCGTGAGCCTGCTGGGCTACAGCATCGGGCATCGGGTGTTCAGCCTGCAGGTGCAGAAAATGGACGGCCGGGCCGCGGGGATCCCGGCAGCCGTGGTCCGCACGGTGCTGCTGTGCCTGGTGATTCCGGCGGTAGTGTTCGACGCCGATCAGCGCGGCCTGCATGACCGTGCCATGGGCACGGTGCTGGTCAAGGTCAAGCACTAAGCTTTCCATCCGCCGCGGAAGCTGGCAGATTTCCGGGTATGAAACTACTGATTCTGGGCGGAACCGCCTGGCTTGGGCATCAGACGGCAGTTGCCGCCCTGGCAGCGGGCCATGAAGTCACCTGTGCCGCGCGCGGCACATCGGGCCGGCCGCCGGCCGGAGCCGAGTTCCTGACGGTGGACCGCGACGCCGACTACGGCCTCGCAGCAGTGTCCGGGCGGCACTGGGATGCGGTGGTTGACGTATCCCGTCAGCCCGGCCAGGTCCGCCGGGCCGTCCGCGACCTTCGAACCGCCGCGCGGTTCTACATCTTCGTCTCCACCGGCAACGTCTATGCCAGCCAGAAAGAGCAGGGCCAGGACGAGGACGCTGCCCTGCTGCCGCCCCTCGCCGGCGACGTCATGGCGGACATGGAAAGCTACGGTCCCGCCAAGGTGGCCTGCGAACAGGCCGTGGCGGAAGGCTTCGACGCCGGCTCCCGTGCCATAGTCCGGGCCGGGCTGATCGGCGGCCCGGGAGATCCTTCCGGCCGTACGGGTTACTGGCCGCTGCGGCTGGCCCGGGGCGGGCCCGTCCTCGTTCCGGATACGCCGAACCAGCCTACGCAGCTTATCGATGTGCGGGACCTGGCACAGTGGCTCGTCCAGGTTGCCCAGGACCGGACTGCGGGAGTGTTCAACGCGGTGGGGGATACCGTGCCGTTCTCGGCACATCTGGCCGCCGCGGCCGGAGAAGCGGACGCTGCCGGGACACCGGGGGATTACCCGGCGCGGGACCGGGATGCTGCGGAGCCGGTCCTTCCCCGCTCTGTCGTGCCCGCTCCGCCGCAGTGGCTGCTTGAGCAGGGCGTGCAGGAGTGGTCCGGTCCCCGGTCGCTGCCGCTCTGGCTCGCCGATCCGGACTGGCACGGCATGAATGCCCGGTCCAACGCCCGCGCGCGTTCGGCAGGGCTCCGGCTCCGCCCGCTGCGGCAGACGCTGTCGGACTCCCTCGCCTGGGAGGAGGCTGCCGGCGTCGGACGCCCCCGCGGAGCCGGACTCACACCGGAGGACGAACAGATCCTCCTGGCCCGGTTCCGGGAAACGGACACCCGCCTCGAAAGGACATGAGGGCAAAACAAAAGGGCCCCCGTGGGGGCCCTTTTGTGATGAGCTGGCTAGCGTCCGCGGGTCGCCTTGCGGTCCGGACGGGCGCGGTAGGGATCGATTCCCTTGGGAATCGGCAGGCGGGTGCCGAGGGCCGAGAGCCGCTTGTTGACGGTGGCGACTTCCTGCTTGGTCAGTGCCTTGGGCAGCTTCTTGGCCGTGGTCGCCACCTTGGACAGCGGAACCTGGCCTTCACCGCGCCCGGTGTGCAGGACGGTGACCGGTACGTTGGGGACGATCCGGCTCATCCGCCGGCGTTCGCCGTCGGCCAGTGCCTTGGCACGCGACGGGGACCCCTCGGTGACCAGGATGATGCCGGGCCGGCCGATGGCGCGGAACACGGCTTCCTGCGTGCGGGGGTTCACGGCGACGGGCTGTTCCTCCAGGATCCATCCGCGGCGCAGCACGCTCAGGGCGGCACCGGAAGCTCCGGGCTGGCCTTCAATCTGCGAGAACGCTGCCCGTTCGGCACGCCGGGACAGGATGAACACTGCCGCCAGCAGGCCAAGCGGGATGGCGATGATGAGCATCGTGATCCAGTTATCGATCAGCAGACCGATCAGCAGGCCCACGGCGATGATGCCGAGGAACGCGCCGACCATCAACCACACGACGTTGGGATCATTGCGCCGGGTCATCTTGAAGACCTGGGCAATCTGCTTCATGCGCCCGTCCTTCTTGGGCTTCTTTTCCCCCTTCGGCTTGCGGGAAAAGACGCCTTTGCGGGCGCTCTGGGATGCGTCGGAATCAGTGCTTTTGGCCATAATGACTACATTCTACGTGATGCGGGCGCGGGGTCAGGAAGCTCCTGCCCCGAGGGGAAGCGGGAATACCAGGCGTCGGTTCGGGGCCCGGGGAAACCGGGCCGCCGTCACCTGCGCGCGAGGATGGAGGAGGCTTCCTGGAGCGTGCTCCCGGAGTCCTCGATGTGCGCCAGCTGCGGGGGCAGTTCGCGGCCCTTGCGGCGCATGGCTCCGGCCCAGAGGCGGCCCGCGCGGTAGGAGGAGCGCACCAGGGGTCCGCTCATCACGCCCAGGAATCCCAGTTCCTCGGCCTCGGTGCTGATGTCGACGAACTCCTGCGGCTTGACCCAGCGGTCCACCGGCAGGTGGCGTTCGCTGGGACGCAGGTACTGGGTAATCGTGATCAGGTCGCACCCGGAGTCCCGCAGGTCCTTCAGGGCCCCGGAGATTTCCTCGCGCGTCTCACCCATGCCCAGGATCAGGTTGGATTTGGTGACCATGCCCATGTTCTGCCCCTGGGTGATGACGTCCAGGGACCGTTCGTAGCGGAAGGCGGGCCGGATGCGTTTGAACAGGCGCGGCACCGTTTCCACGTTGTGGGCGAAGACTTCGGGCCGGGCCTCGCAGATGTCGATGATGTGCTCCGGTTTGCCGGAAAAGTCCGGTATCAGGATCTCGACGCCGGTGCCAGGGTTGAGCTCGTGGATCTTCCGGATGGTTTCGGCGTAGAGCCAGACGCCCTCGTCCTCAAGGTCGTCCCGCGCCACCCCGGTGACGGTGGCATAGCGCAGGTTCATCTGCCGTACCGAGCGCGCCACCTTGGTCGGTTCCATGAGGTCCAGCGGCGAAGGCTTGCCGGTATCAATCTGGCAGAAGTCGCAGCGCCGGGTGCATTCGGAGCCGCCGATGAGGAAGGTCGCCTCGCGGTCCTCCCAGCATTCGAAGATATTGGGGCAGCCGGCCTCTTCGCAGACGGTGTGCAGGCCTTCCTGCTTCACCTGTTTCTTCAGCTCCACGTACTCGGGGCCGATCTCCACCTTGGCCTTGATCCATTCGGGTTTGCGTTCCACCGGAACCGCGGCGTTGCGCTGTTCAATGCGCAGCAGGCGCCGTCCTTCAGGGGCGAGGGTCATAGCTGGACTCCTTTCGGCCGGCTGCCGGCAGGGACGGCGCCGATGCCGGGGAGGTTCTTTGCGGGAATGGTGCCGGTCAGGTCCGCCTCACGGGCGGCAAGTTCTTCTTCGACGCGGTCGACGACGTCGGCCGGGGACACCGTCTGCCCGGTTTCGGCGCTGATGGACGTGGTCCCGGCATCGGTGATCCCGCAGGCAATGATCTGGCTGTAGGGGGCCAGGTCATTGCTGCAGTTCAGGGAAAACCCGTGCATGGTGACGCCCTGGCGGACACGGATGCCGACGGCGGCGATCTTCCGGTCCGGCCGCCCGAAGGCTTGCCCGTCTCCGCGGACCCAGACGCCTGAACGCCCCTCTACGCGGACGCCGTGGATCCCGTAATGTTTCAGCACGCTGATGACGGCTGCTTCCAGCGCCTCGACGTAGGCCTTGACATGCGCGGGATCGGCAAGCTTGAGGATCGGGTAGCCCACGAGCTGTCCCGGACCGTGCCAGGTCAGCTTTCCGCCGCGGTCCACGTTGATCACTTCAGTACCGTCGAAAGGCCGCTCATGCGGCTCGGTGCGCCGTCCGGCGGTATAGACGGGGGTGTGTTCCAGCAGCAGCACCGTGTTCGGTGCCTTGTCCTCAAGTATCTGCCGGTGCAGCTGCTGCTGGAGGTCCCAGCCTGCTGAATAATCCACGTAGTGCGGAGACAGGCCTACGCGGGTGAACTCCAAAACCATGGGCCTAGCCTAAACCCCCGCGGACGTAATGTGGACCACACTGCACTGGCCGCCTGCGGGGCGGTGTGCCCGGCCCTGCCCGCAGGGCAATTACCTTGTGGATAACCGCCGTGGGGCCGCCGGGAGGCGAAGACTCTGCTTCATGGACACGACACCAGGGCCTGGTCCCGCCGATCGAGATTCCTCCGGTCCGGGAGGCATTCCGGTACCTTCCGGGCCGGATGCGAGTGATGCGCCGGCTATGCCTGACGTGCCGGGGTTCCGGGTGGACCGCCTCCTGGGCAGGGGAAGCAGTGGCGCCGTCTGGCTGGTCCGGGATCCCGCGGGTGCCGCCTTTGCCGTGAAGGTTCCGGCGGGCAGGGGAGCGGGCGCGGTCAATACCTTTGAAGCACGACGTGAGGTGAACATCCTTTCCCGCTTGGAGCATCCGCACCTGCTGCAGGTACACGCCGTGGTCGAAACGGACCAAGGTGCGGGCCTGCTCGGCGGGTATGCCGCCGGCGGAAGCGTCGCCGGGCTGGTTGCGGCCAGGGGCGCCGTCCAGCCCGGAGAAGCCGTCAGCGTGCTCGTGGGCGTTGCCGCCGCCTTGGGCTACCTCCACGCGCAGGGCACAGCCCATGGCGACGTATCGCCCGGGAACATTCTGTTCACTTCCGACGGCAGGCCGCTGCTGGCTGACTTCGGCTCGGGACGGCTGCTGGGAGAACCCGCCGCGGCGCATCCGGGGACTCCCGGGTTCTCCGCGCCGGAGCGGACAGCCGGAGCCGCCAGCGGGTTGGGGACGGCGTCGGACATCTATGCGCTCGCCGCCGTGGGCTGGTTCCTGCTGACCGGACAGGTCCCGCCGGCCGGCCGTGTGCGTCCGCCGCTCTCGATCCTGGTACCCGGAGTGGGAAGGGAGCTCCCGGCGCTGCTGGAGGCGGGTCTGGCCGAAGACGCTGCCGAGCGGCCGACGGCAGAGGAATTCGGAGCTGCGGCCTACCGCTGCGTTCCCGCCGTACCCGTGGATCTGGTGGCTGCCGTCCATCCGGAGGTCCACCCCGAGCTGGCGACCCGTCGGACGGGATCCGCCGGGGCCGGCCAGGGAGGGCGCAGGCCTTGGCGGCGTAGGCGCGGGACAGGTGCCGGAGGGTGGCAGGCAGGACGGAACCGCGGGCAGCGGCGGATCCGGGGACGGAGCCGGGCAGCCGATGGCGGGCTGGATGCCGCGGCACGGGACGGCCGGTTGCCGGCCGGACGCCGTCGCCGGCGTGTCGATCCGCCGGCCGGGCGCCGTCGTCACCGGCGAGTCGCTCCGTCGGCGGGGCAGCGGGTTTTCCCGGCTGTCGCGGCAGCGGTGGTCGCCTTGGTCCTGGCGGTTGCCGCCATAGGGCTCGCCGCTCCTGAACTCCTGCGTGCCGGCGGTGCCGCTGCCGACGCGCAGGACGGTTCCTCCGGAGCTGCCCCGGGCACGGCCGGGGGCATAGCCCGCGGCACTACGGTCCCGGACCCGGCCGGACCGGAGCCTTCCGGGGAGGCTTCCGGGGAGGGCAGGAAGACCGTGGATGCCCTGCGGTCCGAAACCGCCGTCGAGGATCCGGCACAGGCCCTGACCGCGCTCGCCGAACTGCGTACCCGGGCGTTTACCGGCGCTGACCCGGACCTGCTCGAACATGTCAATGCCGCAGGGTCTGAGGCGCAGCTCGCTGACCGGAAGCAGCTGGACAGGCTCGCCGCCCGGGAACATGCCCTGGCGGGGCTGACCATGGAGGTTGCCGTGCTGGAGGGCAGCGGCCCGGCCCCGCCGTCCGGAGCGGCGTCGCAGCCGGTGTCCGCCCAACTGCGGGTTCGGATGCAGGCCTCCGCCTACGCGGAGGTTGACCGCACGGGTGCGGTGCTCCGGCTAGAGCCGGCCCAGGAGCAGGAGGTGCTGCTGGTGCTGGTGCGGGAGGGCGGAATGTGGCGGATCAGCCGGGTGCTCGCCCCGCCGTGAGCCGGGTTTCGCCGCGGACATGTCCGCGGCGAAAGATAGGATCGATTCATGAGTCCTACTTCATACCTCCGTTACCCCGATCTGCACGGGGACTTCCTTGCCTTTGTCGCCGAAGACGATGTCTGGATGGCTCCCCTCAGCGGCGGCCGTGCCTGGCGGGTTTCCGCGATGCAGCTGCCGGCCCGCAGCCCGAAGTTCTCCCCGGACGGGACCCGGCTGGCATGGCAGGTGGTCCAGGGCGGCGCGCCGGAAGTCGTCACTGCCGACATCGACGGCGGAAACTTTCGGCAGCTGACGTTCTGGGGCAGCCAGAGCACGCGCCTGAAGGGATTCACCTCGGCAGGACAGGTCATCGCCACGTGCTCCGTGGAGCAGGAGGACAACAGGCTGAGGTGGGCGTTCGCCGTTCCCCTCGACGGCTCGGCACCGGTGAAGCTTCCGTACGGGCCGGTGGAGAGCGTGGCGGAAGGACCGGCAATCGGCGACGAACGCCCCCTCGTGATCGGCAGCCTGCTCACCCGTGAACAGGCATGGTGGAAGCGCTACCGCGGCGGAACCGCAGGAAAGCTCTGGATTGACGCCGACGGCAACGGAGAATTCCTGCGCCTGGTGCCCGAACTGGACGGCAACCTGTCGGATCCGATGTGGATCGACGGCAGGGTGGTGTTCCTTTCGGACCACGAAGGCTACGGCAACCTCTACTCCGTCACGCCCCAGGGCCAGGACCTTCGCCGGCACACGGATTTCGAGGACTTCTACGTCCGGCACGCGTCCTCCGACGGCACCCGGATAGTCTTTGAATCGGCGGGCCGCATTTGGCTTCTGCCCTCGCTGGACGCAGAAGCGCAGCTGCTGGACATCACCCTGGGCTCGGCCGGCACCGCCCGCCGCCCGCGTCCCCTCAACGTTGCCCGGCACCTGGCAGCGGCTGTTCCGGACACCCGGGGAACCGCGAGCGTGGTGGAAACCCACGGAACACTTCACTGGCTGACGCACCGCGACGGTCCCTCACGCGTGATCGAGGCGGACTCGGCCGTCCGCGCACGCCTGGGCAGGCCCCTGGACGGGTCCCGCGCCGTATTCGTCGCGGACCGGGACGGCGAAGAAGCACTCTACATCAAGGACGTCTTCGCCGATGTTGCCGCGGCGGCGGGATCCCCGGCGCCCCGGGCAGACACGCCGGAGGCGCCGGCCGCGGCTGCCGGCAAAAACAACGGCCTGGTTCTGCCCCGTCCGGTCTCCGCCACGGGTGCTGCCGTACCCGACACGCAGCAGGGCGGCGGCGGGCCGGAACTGAACGGCACCGAGAACGGACGCCCAGCCGAGGGCTCCGCTGCGTCCGCCGCCGACGTCGTGCGGATAGGTTTCGAGCGGCCCACGCGGGTCAGCCAGCTGGTCGCCAGCCCGGACGGCCGGCGCGTAGGCGTAGCCACGGAATACGGCGAGGTATTTGTGCTGGATGTGGCTGCGGCAGAGCTTTTCCCCGTGGCGTCATCGGAATTCGGCGCGGTCGACCAGCTGGCCTTTTCGCCGGACTCGCAGTGGCTGGCATGGGCGGAACCGTCCAGTGATGAAGGCCGGTCCCGGATCCGTCTGCGGTCCGTCCTGGACACGGCGGCCCCGGCCATCGACGTTACGGACGGCCGGTTCGCCGACCACGATCCTTCCTTCACCGCCGACGGGAAATACCTGGCCTTCCTCTCCGAGCGCAGCTTCGACCCGGTGTACGACACCCACCGGTTCGATCTCAGCTTCCCGTCTTCCACTAAACCGTTCCTGGTGGCCCTGGCAGCCGGGACTCCCTCACCGTTCGGTCCGTCGGTATCAGGGATGCCCGTGGCAGGAACAGCCGACCCAGCGGCCGAGACGACGGACGGCGGGGTTGCGCCCGTGCAGGTCGATGCCGAACGGATCGGCGACCGTCTGATTGCGGTCCCCGTTCCGCAGGGGCGGTATGAAAAGCTCCGGACAGCTGAGGGTGGCCTGCTGTGGAAGGCGTCCGAGATTTACGGCGTCACGGGCGACGGCCGGGCATCGGCGGCCGACCGGGATCCGTCCTCCCGGCTTGAACGCTTTGACCTGGAGAAGAAGGAAGTCTCCGTTTTCGTTCCTGCGCTTGACGATTTCGAAGTCAGCGGCGACGGCACCAAGGTAGTACTGCGCCACGAGGGCAGTGTCCGCATGGTGCCCGCGGCATCCCGCGTGGAGGAGGACTCTGCCGACAACGTCCGCGTGGACCTTGAGCGCATCCGGGTCCGGATCGATCCGGTGAAGATGTGGGGCCAGGCCTTTGACGAGGCGTGGCGGCTGCAGCGCGACTTCTTCTGGGCTCCGGACATGGGCGGGCTGGACTGGGAAGGCGTTCATGCCAGGTACCGCCCGCTGGTGCAGAACCTTGGCAGCCACGATGACCTCGTGGATCTCCTGTGGGAAATGCACGGCGAACTGGGCACCTCCCACGCCTATGTCACCCCGGCGCCGGTCACCGAACCCGGGTCGGGCGGCCAGGGGTTCCTCGGAGCTGATCTGCGCCCCGGCGCCGGCGGCTGGGAAGTGGTCCGGATCCTCGGGGCCGAATCCTCCGATCCGCAGGCCACGTCCCCGTTGAGCGCTCCGGGCGCCGACGTCCATCCCGGTGACGTTATCGCCGCCGTGGACGGACAGCCGGTTCCCGCGGCGGAAGGACCCGCCGTCCTGCTTGCCGGCGCCGCCGGACGCACCGTGGAACTGACGGTTCTCACCCCCGGCGAGGACGGTGCGCCGTCGCAGCGCCGGATCGCCGTCGTCCCGCTGCGCAGCGAAGAACGCCTGCGCTACCAGAACTGGGTTCTGGCCAACCGCCGCCTCGTCCGGGAAGCGTCCAACGGCGAGTTCGGCTACCTGCACATCCCGGACATGGTGGCCAACGGCTGGTCGCAGCTGCACCGGGACCTGGACCAGGAGGCATCGAAGGGCGCCCTGCTCGTCGACGTCCGGCGCAACCGCGGCGGACACACCTCCCAGCTGGTTGCCGAGTTGATCGGACGGAAAATCACGGCATGGAGCAACCCCCGCGCCGGCACGCCCACGCCGTACCCGTCGCACGCTCCCCGGGGGCCGGTGGTGATCCTCACAGATGAGTTCGCGGGTTCGGACGGCGACATCGTCACCCAGGTCTCCAAGCTGCGCGGGATCGGCCCCGTAGTCGGCACCCGCACCTGGGGCGGCGTCGTCGGTATTGACGGACGCTTCAGCCTGGTGGACGGCACCGCGGTGAACCAGCCGCGGTACGCGTACTGGTTTACGGGCGGTGTCGGCTGGGACGTGGAAAACCGCGGTGTGGAGCCGGACATTGAGGTGGCCTTCCCGCCGCACGCCTACGTCGCCGGGGACGACCCGCAGCTCGAACACGGCGTGGGAATCCTGCGCGAAATGCTTTCCGAGCTGCCCACGGACGAACCTCCGGCGCTCTCGGGCTACCGCAGCCTCCAGCCCGCACCTCTGCCGCCGCGGCCGCAGGCCCGCGCGGGGGAGGATCCGCAGGGGAACGGGAACCCGTCCATTCCGGCTCCGGTAGCCGCCGGCACGGGCAGCGCCGACGGAACCAAGGACAACCGGCACTAGCCGCCACGCAGGCTGCGGAAAATTCGGTTGACGGCCCGGACCGCTGCACCAGCGGTCCGGGCGGAGGGCGCCCGGCGATGAAGCGCGGCGGGCCGGTGATATAGCCGATTGTCGCCGCACAGTGGATCGAGGCCTGCCCGCCGTTGAAGACCGAAAATGGCAGGAGTAACCTCAAAAACGGGTATTTCCCCGATTCCTCCCCCCGAAACCACCCGATGTGGTCCCGGGTAACCCGTGCACGTGTCCTGCCAGGCACCCCGCGCCGAGGACGATGCCATCCTCGAAGCAAGGAATGAGTACCGGAATGCGCCCACAATACCTGCGCTGGGGCCCCATCGGGCTTGTCGCCCTCGGAGGCGGAGCCGGTGCTGCCAGCCGCGAGGGCCTGTCCCTGGTCATACCGAACCTCGGTGAAGTGCCGGTGGCGATCCCGATCATCAACGTGGTCGGTGCCTTTCTGCTCGGCTACCTCTACGAGGCTGTCACTCGCCTGGACAGGTCGGGCCCGACTGGGAAGAACCTCAAACTGCTGCTCGGCACCGGCTTCTGCGGCGGCTTTACCACCTACAGTTCGCTGGCCACCGACACCGCCGTACTCTTCCGCGACGGTTTTCCCTGGACCGCCATAATGTATGCCCTCGGCACGGTGATCGTCGGTGCCTGCGCCACTTGGGCGGGCATCGCCGCCGCAAGCGGTCTCCACACCCGCGGCCCGGACCCGCAGCATAAGCAGGAGGATGCTTCATGACCCCCGGGATTTTCCTGCTGCTGGCGCTGGCCGGCGGGATAGGTGCAACGGTGCGGTTCGTCATCGACGGAGTCATCCGCGCCCGCCTCAAGACGCGGTTTGCTTGGGCAACAACAATCATCAACGTCTCCGGTTCCGTGGTGCTCGGCCTGCTCACCGGCCTCACCATCGAGCACTTTGTGTCGACCGACCTCAGCATCGTGATCGGGACCGGCTTCCTCGGCGGCTACACCACCTTCAGCACCGCGAGCTACGAGACGGTGCAGTTGATGAAGGAAGGCCGCTACGGTGCATCCTTCCTCAGCGGCATCGTCATGCTGGTGCTCTCAGTGGCGGCCGCCGTGCTCGGCCTATGGGTGGGGGCGGCGCTGTAACGCGAATGCCGCTGTGGCTGTTTATCATGTGCGTTGGGCCGTGGGAAGGTAATGGGCGATGACCAGGAACACCCAGGTGGTGAGGATGTACGGCCACGTGTAGGTGGGGGCGTTGAGGTCATGCATCAGCACCGTCACCACGGCGGTCACCACGGTCCCGATGACGGCGAGCCCCCAGGAAACGGCATTGCTGTGCAGGAAAACGACAGCCAGGGCAATGGCTGTGAGCACGCCGGAGTAACCGGCCAGGCCGTTCGCTGTCTCGGTCAGGGCCTCTCCCATGGCCAGGGCGCACAGGCTGCCCACCACGCTGCCGAGCAGCCCGGCAAGCCCCACTTTCCAGCCCGCCACGAACAATCCGAGCAGGATGAGGGCCCCCGACCACACATTGTTGATCAGCACCACCTCCGACACATTCGTCAGGAGCGAGCGTGCGAAGGCCAGCGGCTCGGAGTCGATGGTGCCCGACGACGCCGGGCTCACATGCAGTGCCTCCGTGCTGAGCAGGATGCCCGTCGCCACGATGCAGAACGGCGCCGTCGTCGACGGCAGGTTGAAGACTTTCAACGGCGTCTTCGTGAACAGTGCAACCACCAGCCAGGTCACCGGGGCACAGAGTGCGCCGCCGATCAGGGCGATCGGATACGCCGCCCACTGGCCGCCGATGGCCGAATAGGTGGCAGCGCCGGTGAGGGCGCCGCAGAAGCCCTGCAGCCCCGCGGTCACTGACGGGGGATCCGCTCGAAGCAGGCGCCCTGCCACTGTGTTTCCCGCGCACCCGATGAGCACCAGCAGGGCCATGCGCCAGTCGGCCACGACGAACGCAGCCAGGATCAGCAGAGCCGTGTAGATATTGCTCTGGAAGAAGATCTGCGAGAGTCCCTGCCCCCAGCCTTTCAGCCAGCCGGCACTGGAGATGGACGGGTTTGGCGAGACCGCACCGGCGTGGCTCATGATTGCTCCGATTGCGGGGCGTCGCCGGGCGGCGTGCCCTTTCCGGGCCTCTGCCTCAGCTCCGGCCCGCCGGATGCGGTTACGCCGCCGGGTGTGCCCGCCCCGGCGCTTCCCAGCGCCCATCGTTCCTCCACATGGCCCAACCGCCAGTAAACGGTAGAGGTCAGCCAGACCAGTATCAGCGTGGCCACGACAATGTAGCCCACGTTCTCAAGGTCGATGTCGGCTACCCACCCGGTGAGCGGGTCCCGCAGCCCGAGCTTTTCATTCAGCAACCCGACCAGCTCAATGCCGCCGATCATGACGGCGATCATCACCGAGAGCCCGGTAATGGTGAGGTTGTAGTACAGCTTGCGAACCGCGTTGACGCTCGCCCAGCCATAGGCTTTCACCATGACAGCCGAATCGAGCGTGTCGAACAGGCTCATGCCTGCGGCAAAAACCAAGGGCAGGCAGAGGACGGCATACCAGGGAAGCCCCGTCGCCGCTCCGGTTCCGGCCAGCACCAGCAGGGCAATCTCGCTGGCGGTGTCGAAGCCGAGCCCGAACAAAAAGCCGACGGCATACATCTTCCCCGGGCGGTCGATGGTACGAAGCATCGGCCGGAGGATGCGGCTGATGATTCCGCGGCCCTGCAGGTGGCGTTCGAGCTGCACTTCGTCCAGGTCGCCGTTGCGCGACGCCCGCCACACCTTGAGGATTCCCCGGAACGCGACGGCGTTAATGAGCCCGATCAACAGCAGGAAGACTCCGGAGACCGCCGTCCCGAACACGCCGAGCCCGTTGCGGACCGCGTTCCCGTCATCGCTCAGCCCCACCGCCCAGCTCACTCCGAGGGCCAGCAGCGCCGCCATCAGGAACACGATGGTGGAGTGGCCCAGGGAGAAGAACAGTCCGACGCCGGCGGCCGGCCTGCGCAGGTCGGCCAGCTTCCGGGTGGTGTTGTCGATCGCGGCAATGTGGTCGGCGTCGAAGGCATGCCGCACGCCCAGCACATAGGCCACCACAGCAATACCTACCCCGAAGACGGAGGAACCCAGCTGCAGATGCAGCGGCTCGACGAGGATGAAGAACAGGCCGAAGCCCGCGATGTGCAGGAACACGACGGGGATGAAGGCGCGCAGCACCTGCGCCCGGTAGGAGCGACCCCGCGTCGCGGCCTCCTCTTGCGTGTTGTTTCGCACCGTCGGACCCCTTCCTAGCTCTTTCGAATCACGGGTGCGTGTTTCCCGGTCAGCAGCTCGTGCACGGCGGCGGCCGCTGCCGTGTTGGCCGCGGCCACGGCCACGGTGTTGTTGCCGACCAGGCGCATCCAGACACCGGAATCCCCGGGTAACGTGCTCACCCCGAAAACCAGGTCGCCGCCGCTTCCCGCGACCGCCCGGTGCAGGGTGTCCGCGAGGAGGGCAACGGGGGCAAGGGGCGTGAAGACATAGAGCGTCGCAAGCACGTCATGGTCGGCGAGCATGCCCAGCCCCGTGATGCCGCCGGCCGCTCCGGCCGCTCCGCGCCCGGGGCTGAGCCGCAACCGGTCGAGGGCGATAATCCGGCCGTCCGGCCGCCGGACTTCGAGGTCGGAGGCGAACACATCGTAGGCGTGCCGTTCGCCGCGGGCGAGCCTGCCTGCGTACAGGGTCTCGCCGAGCAGCACGGTTGCGGACTCGTCTACCATCACCGATGTCTGCTGGTAGAACCGTGAACCGGCAAAGGGCACCACGGGTTCGGGCAGGTACTCCGCGTAGGCGCCTTCTTCGACCGCGATGTTCATGATCGCGCAGGCGTAGTCGTGCTCCATGCGGTAGACCCGCGTCTGGGTCTGCGTTGTCACGTGCGCCGAAGTGCCCGGACCGAAGCGCAAATCCGTGCGCATCCGGTCCCCGTGCAGGATGCCGCCGCCCGCGGACATCAGGTAGGTGTAGGCCATGTCGGGGCGCAGCGCGTTGAAGTAGAGCGGATGCATGATCTGCAGCGGTGACTTCTGGTAGTGCTGCACCAGCTCGGTGCGGCCGCGGTTGCGGTCGAAGCCCAGCTGCAGGATGCCGACCTTGCCGGGGCTGCCAACGGGCAAGCCATGCCCTGGCCGGGCACGGCGCAGCACTTCTGCGGGTACCCGGTCCGGCTCATAGAACGCCGGCCCGAGCCGGTAGCCGCCCGCAGCGGCTTCCCGGCCGCCGGCCCCGGGGGCGGGCGGCAGGGGCATAGCCGGTTCCGGGGCGGTTGCGGGGTCCGTCGTCTCCAGCCTCATCCGATCAGCTCGGTCCTGGCACCGTTCCACTGCGACATGATCTGCCGGTGGAGGTCGTCGACGCCGAACCCGGTGAGCGAGTTGGTCAGGACCACGGGTCGATCTTCGCGCACCCGGTGTGCATCGGCTTCCATCACGCCAAGGTCGGTGCGCACGTACTGGGCGATGTCGATTTTGTTGATCACCAGGATGTCGCTGTCGGTGATGCCGGGGCCGCGCTTGCGCGGCATCTTCTCGCCCTCTGCAGTGTCGAGCACGAACACGAACACGTCAGCCAGCGCCGGTGAGAAGGTTAGCGTCAGGTTGTCGCCGCCTGATTCATAAATGAGCGTGTCGATGTCGGGGAACCGTTCCAGCATCTCCGCGCCCACGGCCAGGTTCATGGTCGGGTCGTCGCGCACGGCCGTATGCGGGCAGGACCCGGTTTCGACGCCCATGACGCGTTCGGGGTCGAGGATGCCGGCCAGCTCGCGCCGCACGTGGTGGGCGTCCTCCTGGGTATAGATGTCGTTCGTGATGACGCCGGGGGTGCGGCCGGCCTCGATCAGCAGCGGCACCAGCGCCTCGGTCAGTGCTGTCTTGCCGCTGCCGACCGGGCCGCCGATGCCGATCCTTAACACGTTCTCGCTCATGGCTTCCTCTGTTCCGGTCGATGCTGCTCTATTCTTTGCGGCACTGTCACGCTCAGCCGCTATGTGTTCCTTCACCGCGTACCTGTCTCAGCTGGCGAACAACCGCGCCTCTGCCCTTTCATGCCGGGCAGACATGATGTCGGCCATGGGTGCGCAGCCGCCGAGGTCCTCGAGGCCGCGGTCCAGGGCGGCATCCGTTGCCTGTTCGATCACCCCGGCCGTTGCCAGCAGGATGGCCTGCGCCTGCCGGTGGTCGGTTAGCCGCAGCCGCAGGGCGGCCCCGGTGAAGCTCGCCGAAAAGGCGAACAGATCCGCGGCCACGGCGTCGCGGGTGTCCACTCCGTTTGCCGCGTAGACAACTGCTGCCGCGATGGGCTGGCATCCCGGCGTGCTGCGTCCCCGCACCCGACCGCGGTACTCGTCGAGCAGCGGCTGCTCAATCAGCTCGGCTCCCAAATCGATCAACTGGTGCCCGCTCCGCACGGACGCGGTGCGCATTTCTGCGTTCAGCTTCGAGGCGAACAACCGCTGGTCGATCTCCTGGACAAGATCGATGTCGCCCGCGGCTGCCGCGCGGTGGGCCGCGGCGAGCCCCGTGGCATCCGAGGGCCCGACGGAGTGCAGCAGCAGTTCGGACAGCAGCTGCTGCACCCCGCCGCGTGCCACGAGCTTGGCCTGGCTGTACCCCTCCAGGCCGTGGGACATGGTGTAGAAGCCGCTGGGGAAAGCGGAATCCGCGAACTGCAGGCTGGTCAGCAATTGACGTATATCCGTCATGCCACACCGCCCCTAGGCGAGGAAGAACAACTGGGTCAGCGGCAGGGACTGGGCCGGCGGGATCGAGGCCAGCGTGCCGTTGTACGTCACGTTGTAGGTCTCGGGATCCACATCGATATCCGGCGTGGCGTTGTTGCGCACCATGTGCTGCTTGCCGATGCCGCGGCAGCGGTGCACCTGCAGCACTTGGCTCTCCAGCCCGAGCTGTTCGGGAACCCCCTTGTCGATGGCGGCCTTGGACATAAAGGTCGCCCGCGTGCTCTGCAGCGCTTTGCCCTGCGCACCGAACATGGGCCGGTAGAACACCGGCTGCGGGGTAGGCAGGGAAGCGTTCGGGTCACCCATCAGCGCCCAGTTGATCAGTCCGCCCTTGACGATCAGCCTCGGCTTGGCCCCGAAGGACTGCACGGGCCAGAGCACGATGTCGGCCATCTTGCCGGCTTCGAGCGAGCCGATGTAGTCGGACACGCCCTGGGTGATGGCCGGGTTGATCGTGATCTTGGCGAGAAAGCGCAGCACCCGGAAGTTGTCGTTGCCTTCACTGTCCTCCGGCAGCGGGCCGCGCTGGTCCTTGCAGTGGTGCGCAATCTGGAAGGCGCGCATGAACGACTCGCCGATGCGTCCCATCGCCTGGGAGTCAGAGGAGACCATCGAGATGATGCCCTCGTCGTGGAAGACGGTTTCGGCGGAGATGGTCTCGGCCCGCACCCGGGAATCGGCGAAGGCGACGTCTTCCGGGATGTCGTGGGAAAGGTGGTGGCAGACCATGACCATGTCGAGCAGCTCGTCAACCGAATTCACGGTGTAGGGGAGTGTGGGGTTTGTCGACGACGGGAGCACGTTGGGGTGGCCGGCCACCTTGATGATGTCCGGCGCGTGCCCGCCGCCGGCACCTTCGGTATGGAAGGTGTGGATGGTGCGCCCGTCAATGGCGTCCAGGGTATCTTCCACGTAACCGGCCTCGTTGAGGCTGTCGGTGTGCACCGAGATCTGCACGTCGTAGTCGTCGGCGACGGAGAGTGCGTTGCTGAGGGCGGCAGGTGTGGAACCGAAGTCTTCGTGCACCTTGAGCCCGGCGGCCCCGCCCTCTACCTGCTCGATCAGGGCGTCCGGCAGCGATCCGTTGCCCTTGCCGAGGAAACCCATGTTCACCGGCATGCCCTCGGCGGACTGCAGCATGCGGGCGAGGTTCCAGACACCGGGTGTGGTCGTGACGCCGTTGGTGCCGTCGGTGGGCCCGGTGCCGCCGCCGAAGAGGGTGGTGATGCCGTTGGAAAGGGCGGCCAGCGCCTGTTCCGGCGAGATGTAGTGCACATGCGAGTCAATACCGCCGGCAGTGGCAATAAAGTGTTCGCCGGCCAGGAATTCGGTGCCCGGTCCCACCACGAGCCGCGGATCCACTCCGTCCTGGGTGTGCGGGTTGCCGGACTTGCCGACGCCGGCAATCTTTCCGTCGCGCACACCGATGTCGCCCTTAACCACGCCGAGCACCGGGTCCAGGATGATGGCGTTGGTGATGACCAGGTCAAGCACTCCTTCCGCGGAGGTGGCCTGGGGGTCGGCGCCCATGCCGTCACGGGCCGTCTTGCCGCCGCCGTAGACAATCTCGTCGCCGTAATGGCCCTCGTTGTAGTCCTTCTCAATCTCGATCACCAGATTGGTGTCGGCCAAACGGATTTGGTCCCCGGTGGTTGGACCAAAAAGATCGGAGTACTGCTTGCGCGAAATCTTCGCCATCACTTCTTCACCTCTCCTGCGTTACCCGTTTTCGCCGTGGTACCGGCGCTGGGGTTGGCGCTCGGCTTGCCGTTGTGGAACTTGAGTTCATTCATCCGCTCAAGCGCCCGGATCTTCGTTGCCGCAGAATCCAGACCGCCGTCAACGAGATTGTTGAAGCCGATAATCCGCCGGTTGCCGGCGTACGCAGTCAATGTCACTTCGCGGGTGTCACCGGCCTCGAAGCGGATTCCCGTGCCTGCCGGAAGGTCGAGGTGCATGCCGTAGGCGAGTTCGCGTTCAAACAAGAGCGCCTTGTTGGTTTCGAAGAAGTGGAAGTGGGAACCGACCTGGACGGCACGGTCACCGGTGTTGCTGACCAGCAGGGTGACGCTCGGCCTGCCGGCGTTGATCTCGATGTCTTCTTCTTTGTGGTTATAGGCGGGGCTGCCCAGCATGGTGTTTCCTTCCGTGGCGGCGCAGCGTGGCTGCACGTGGTGTTTCGGATGGGGACTCCGATCAACTCAGGCCGATCGGGGCGGGGTGGCTATGCGTATGGCCGTTGGCCTCCCCATGGCTGTGCGTGTGGCCGTTGGCCGCGTCAAAGGCGTGTGAGTGGGCGTAGCCGTGTCCGTGGTCGGCCTGCAGGCCTGCCTCTATACCGGTGCGGCCGTGTCCGAGGGCGTGCAGTGCGTCGCGGACCCGTTCCCGGATGACGCGCAGCACCGCCCGCTCGCTCAGCAGCGCACCATAGAACCCGGTGCCGGCCAGGGCGCCTTCGCCAAAAGGGACCGCTTCGGCGTGTACCGCCGCCGTCCGCCGGAACCCGGCCGGGACAACCACGGTCTCCTCGCTTCCCAGCAGCCGCAGCCGGCGGACAGCTTCGAGGAGTGCATCCGTGTCCTCGACGGCGGCCGCCTCCACCGGGTTGCCGGCGCCGTGGATGCGCACCAGATGCGCGATCCGGTAGAGCTCGGCGTCGTCAAAGGGATTGGCGGCATCGGCAACAATCAGCACGGCTGCGCCCGGGGCCCGCCGGCGCACTTCGACTGCGGCGGTCCGCAGCCATGCCGTGAGGTGGTCAGCGGTGCCGAATCCGTCGGCCAGGGCGAGCCGCGGCGGGGAAGAACCGGTCTGTGCCTCCAGCCACTTGAGCGTCTTGGCCGTGTCGGCGACCAGGGTCGGGTTGCGCCCGAAGGTCATGGGAAGCACCACGGTTGGTGCCGGCACCGCCTCGGATCGCTTCCGCTCATGCAGTTGCTCCAGCGCGTTGTGAAGCGGGCGTCCGGCCGGGGTGACGAGGGCGCCGGGAACGGAATCCGTGACGAAGGAGAGATCCGACCCGTTGCCGCTCTCGTGGCCTCCGACCAGTACCACCGTTGCACGAGGCTCGGCGGGCCGGGTCAAGTCACACCCCGATGGGGTCGTGACAGGAGACGAGCTTGCTGCCGTCAACGAAGGTGGCCTCGATCTGCAGGAGCGGCAGCCGCTCGCGGACGCCGTCCATGCACTGGGATTCGGAGACGATGTTCTTGCCGAGCTCCATCACTTCGGCCACGGTCCGGCCGTCGCGGGCACCCTCAAGTATTGCCTCGCAGATGAGGGCGGTTGCTTCGCTGACATTGAGCTTGGTGCCCCGGTCTCGCCGCTTCCGGGCCAAATCTGCCACTTGGTACACGTAAAGCTTGTCGATTTCTTTGGGAGTAAGGTTCATTTCTTTACCTTCAGACGCCGTTGCGATCCTGTCGAAACCGCTCCCTTGGCGCGAGGGCCAAGCTTGCTTGCAGGCCACGCTACGCGGGCCCGCCGGTGACCAACACCCCCGCAGGTTCGGATGCCGTGCAGAACCCCGTTATTGGGTGCGGGCCGCAGGACGGCGGGGCGACAGACGCAAGGCCCGGACCGCAAGCTGCGGTCCGGGCCTTGCGCGCCTCCGGTGTGAGGGCCTAGGACTCCAGAGTGGCATCCAGGGTGATCTTGATGCCGGCGAGTGCCTGTGACACGGGGCAGCCGCTCTTGGCAGCCTCAGCGATGTCCGTGAACTCCTCGGAGGTGAGGCCGGGAACCACCGCAGTAACCTTCAGCCGGCTCTCGGTGATGCCGGTGCCGGGGACAAAGGTTACGTCGGCGGACGTTTCGATCCGTTCTGCGGTCTTTCCTGCCTCGGCCAAACCGTTGCTGAAGGCCATGGAGAAGCAGGCCGAGTGGGCCGCGGCAATAAGTTCCTCAGGGCTGGTCTTGCCGTTGGCTTCTTCTGCACGGGCCTTCCACGTGACGTCGTAGGTGCCGAGTCCGGAGGAGTCGAGGGTGACATCTCCCTTGCCGTCGAAGAGGTTTCCGTTCCAAACGGTATGGGCTGAACGGACTGTAGCCATGGGGTCTCCTTAAGCAGTAATGGGACGGGGCCGGCTTTAAGCCGGCGCACCATCCCATCCTATTTCCGCTGTTGTGCGGACTACCACATAGTGGCCACGGCAATGTTGACGATTGTGAGGATGCCCACGCTGTTGGCGAGTCCGGAGGAAACCGGCTCGTCCTTCTTGTAGCGGCGCTGCCCGATGAAGGCCAGGACGGCGATCACCAGCGCGATCAGCAGCTTGATGCCGACCTTCATATGGTCAACGTCGCCGTCGCCCATCTCATTGACTGCCACCAGGGCCAGGCCGGTGACCAGCTGCAGCAGCGACGCATGGAACTGGCCGGGCAGCACGGTCGGGTTCTTGATCCGGGCAAACCAGATGCCGACGATGATGGCTGCGCCGAGGATGTGCAGGAAGACAAGGAAGTTGTGAAGGAAGTCCATACGGCAAGTTTACCGACTGCGAGTCAGGAACCCTGAAGAAACCGGGGCGGGGGAATAACTTTTCTACAACATGTAGAGAAACTCACGCATAGCCGGTGAAACGCGCAGGGCGCCCTCCCCGGAAGGGGAGAGCGCCCTGTCTCGGCGGAACCGGAGACCTAGAGTCCCAGGTCTGCCTCGAAGTTTCCTTCTTCCAGGCGTGCCTTCAGCGTCTGCAGGAAGCGGCCTGCATCGGCGCCGTCCACCAGGCGGTGGTCGTACGTCAGGGAGAGGTACATCATCGAACGGATGGCGATGTTGTCATTGCCCTCGGCGTCGGTGACCACCATGGGCCGCTTGACGATGGCGCCGGTGCCCAGGATGCCGACCTGTGGCTGGTTGATGATCGGGGTGTCGAAGAGGGCTCCGACGCTGCCGATGTTCGTGATGGTGAACGTGCCGCCGGAGAGCTCGTCGGGGCCGATCTTGTTGTTGCGGGTCCGGCTGCCGACGTCGGCAATCTTCTTCGCCAGGCCGGTGATGTTCAGGTCACCGGCGTCGTTGATGACCGGAACCAGCAGGCCCTTCTCGGTGTCCACGGCAATCGCGAGGTGCTCGGCGTCGTGGTACGTGATTTCCTGCGTCTCGTTGTTGTACGAGGCGTTCAGGACGGGGTGCTGCTTCAGGCCCTCGACAACTGCCTTGGCAATGAACGGCAGGAAGGTGAGCTTCGCGCCGTTCTGCTGCTGGAAGCTGCCCTTGGCCTTCTGGCGCAGGGCTGCGATGCGGGTCATGTCGACCTCGTGCACCTGGGTCAGCTGGGCCGACTCTTCCAGGGACTCGCGCATGCGGCGTGCGATGGTCTGGCGGATGCGCGGTGCCTTCACCGTGGTGCCGCGCAGCTTGGCGCTGGCTTCGCTGATCTGCGCCGGAGCAGCCTTTTCGGACGCGGCAGGAGCGGCAGCAGGAGCCGAGGCAGCCGGCTGGGAGGACGCTGCCTTCTTGGCTTCGGCAGCCTCGAGGACGTCCTGCTTGCGGATACGGCCGGCAACGCCGGAGCCCTTGACGGTGCTGAGGTCCACGCCGTGCTGGTTGGCCAGCTTGCGCACGAGCGGGGTGACGTACGTGCTTTCGGAGGAGCCGGCGTCGGCCTTCGGAGCTTCAGCCTTGGGGGCTTCCTGCTTCGGGGCCTCCTGCTTGGGAGCCTCGGCCTTGGGGGCTTCAGCTTTCGGGGCCTCAGCCTTTTCCGGCTCGGCGGCCGGAGCTTCGCGCTCGTCCTTGGAGGCGGCTGCGACGGGCTCGGCACCCTTCGGCTCGGCCTTGGCGGGAGCGGCTGCACCGGATCCGATCACGGCCAGGACGGATCCGACCTCGGCGGTGTCGTCTTCATTGACCCGGACTTCCAGCAGCTTGCCGGCCACAGGGGAGGGGATCTCGGTGTCGACCTTATCGGTGGAGACCTCGAGCAGCGGCTCGTCCATTTCGACGTCGTCGCCCACGGCCTTGAGCCAGCGTGTGACGGTGCCTTCGGTGACGGACTCGCCCAGTGCGGGGAGGGTGACCTCGGTGCCTTCGCCGGAACCGGAGTCCGCGGCAGGCGCTTCCTCGGCAGCGGGTGCTTCTTCAGCTGCAGGGGCGGGAGCTTCTTCGGCGGCTTCCTGGGCCGGGGCTTCCTGGTTGGCGGCGCTGCCGCCGTCGTCCAGCTGTTCGCCGGAACCGGAGCCGTCACCGATGCGCACGAGCGCAGCGCCGACCTCAGCGGTTTCGTCTTCGGCCACGAGGATTTCCTCGATGACGCCGGCAACGGGGGAGGGGATTTCGGTGTCGACCTTGTCGGTGGATACCTCGAGCAGCGGCTCGTCGACCTCGACGCGGTCGCCCACGTTCTTCAGCCAGCGGGTGACGGTGCCTTCGGTAACGCTTTCGCCGAGGGCTGGTAAGTTCACGGTTTCAGACATATTGTCCCCGTTTCTCCTTGTTAGATCTTTTGTGACCAGCCGTGCCGCTGGTGCTGGTGATGATGTCCCCCTTCGGCCGCATCCACAGGCCGGATGCGGCCGAAGGGGGAGTGAATCTTAGGTGTTAACCGTGAAGGGGCTTGCCGGCCAGGGCCATGGCAGCCTCGCCCAGCGCCTCGTTCTGCGTCGGGTGTGCGTGGATCAGGCCGGCAATATCCTCAGGGTACGCCTCCCAGTTCACGATCAGCTGGGCTTCACCGATCTGCTCGCCGATACGGCCGCCGATCATGTGCACGCCCACGATGGGGCCGTCCTTCTCGCGGACCATCTTGATGAGGCCGGAGGAACCGAGGATGGAGGTCTTGCCGTTGCCTGCCAGGTTGTATTCCTGGACCTCGACGTTTTCGGCGCCCAGCTTGTCCTTTGCCTTGGCTTCGGTCAGGCCCACGGAGGCGATTTCCGGCTCGCAGTAGGTGACCTTGGGGATGTTGACGTCCTCCACCACCACGGGCTTCAGGCCGGCGATTTCCTCGGCGACGAAAATGCCCTGCTGGAAGCCGCGGTGGGCCAGCTGCAGGCCGGGAACGATGTCGCCCACGGCGTAGATGTTGCCGACGCCGGTGTGCAGGCGGTCGTTGGTGATGACGAAGCCGCGGTCCATGGTCAGGCCGGCCTCTTCGTAGCCCAGGTTGGCGGTGACAGGGCCGCGGCCCACGGCGACGAGCAGCAGGTCCGCTTCGAAGGTCTTGCCGTCGGCCAGCGTGACGACGACGCCGTCGTCGTTCTGCTGGACGTTGTCGAAGAAGATGCCGGTGCTGAACTTGATGCCGCGCTTCTTGTAGGCGCGCTCGAGCTGCTTGATGATGGCTGCGTCTTCGTTCGGGACCAGGGAGGGCAGGCCCTCCACAATGGTGACGTCCACGCCGAAGGAGTTCCAGACAGAGGCGAATTCGACGCCGATGACGCCGCCGCCGAGGATGACCGCGCTCTTGGGCACGGTGTCCATCTTCAGGGCCTGGTCGGACGTGATGACCTTGCCGCCGATTTCCAGTCCCGGCAGTGAACGGGAGTAGGAGCCGGTGGCCAGGATGATGTTCTTGCCGGTGTAGGTCTCGCCGTTGACCTCGATGGTCTTTTCGCTGGTGAGCTTGCCCTCACCTTCAATGACGGTGATGCCCTTCGACTTGATCAGGCCCTGCAGGCCGCGGAACTTGCCCGCAATGATGTTGTCCTTGTAGGAGTTCACGGCGTTCATGTCGATGGAGTCGAACGTGGCATTGATGCCGTACTTCGAGGCCGTCTTGGCGTTCTCCGCAATTTCGGCGGAGTGCAGCAGTGCCTTGGTGGGGATGCAGCCGTTGTGCAGGCAGGTCCCGCCCAGCTTCCCCTTTTCAATGAGACCTACGGAGAATCCCAGCTCCACGGAACGCAGGGCTGCAGCGTAGCCGCCGCTGCCTCCGCCGAGGATCAGGATGTCGAACTCTTGCGCAGCTGCCTTATCGGCCACTTGGACGCTCCCTCGCGTATTCGTTGACGCGCCCCATGCGCGCCGATGAGTAATTGGGCGTTTGTGATCAGTCCTCACCCTATCGCCCCCTACCACCAGCATCCACTTGAACACCGGCGGTAGGGGGCTAAGTGTAATGAGAAACACCTGCCACAAGCGTCAGTTCCGTTTCACGGAACGGTATTGGATGCTATGAGGCGCGCGCCACGACATCTTCGGCGTAGGCAACGAGCGTGCGGACGGCGACGCCGGTGCCTTCCTTGGGCGTGTACCCGTAGGGGCTGCCCTCGTTGAAGGCCGGTCCGGCAATGTCCAGGTGGGCCCACGGGATCTTGGTTCCGTTGACTTCGCCGACGAACTCCCGCAGGAACGTGGCGGCGGTCATCATGCCGCCGAAACGTTCGCCGTGGTTGGCGATGTCCGCCACCTGCGAATCCAGGCTGGCGCGCAGCTCCTCGGGGATCGGCATCGGCCAGAACAGCTCGCCGGCGCGGTCCGCGGCGGCCTTGACGGCGTCGCGGACCCCTTCTTCACCCATCACTGCCGAGACGCGGTTGCCCAGGGCGATCATCTGCGCGCCGGTGAGGGTGGCGACGTCAATGATGACATCCGGGCCTTCCTCGCTGGCGGCGACCAGGCCGTCGGCCATGACGAGCCGGCCCTCGGCGTCGGTGTTCAGGACCTCGACCGTACGGCCGCCGTACGTGGTCATGACGTCGGAGGGCCGCTGGGCCGTGCCGGAGGGCATGTTCTCGGCAATGCAGAGCCAGGAGGTCACCTTGACCGGAAGCCCCAGTTCGGCGATGGCCAGCAGGGCGTTGAGCACCACGGCGGCCCCGCCCATGTCCGACTTCATCGCCTGCATGCCGGCGGCGGGCTTGAGGGAGAGTCCGCCGGAATCGAAGGTGATGCCCTTGCCGACGAGGGCCAGCTTGGCCTTCGAGCGCAGGGGAGCGTATTCCAGCTTGACCAGGCGGGGAGGACGCGCGGAGCCCTTGCCGACGCCGAGGATGCCGCCGAAGCCGTCACGTTCCAGCTTCTTTTCATCCATGACCGTGACCTTCACGGGCAGGGACTTGGCCAGGTCCTTGGCGGCAGCGGCGAAGGTCTCCGGGTACAGGTGGCTCGGCGGCTGGTTGACCAGCGTGCGGGTGGCGTTGACGGCACGGCCGAGGATGCGGGCACGCTCGAGGGCGGGCTTCAGCGCCTTCTCGTCGGCAGCGGCGGTAATGACGGTGATCTCGGAGACCGGGGCCGGAACCTTGCCGGCAGTCGCGGCGCTGCGGTGTTCGGTGAAGCTGTAGGCACCGAGCAGGGCACCCTCGGCGACGGCGGCGGCGTCGGCCACGGTGCCGGCCGGCAGGGCCAGCGCCACTGATGCGGTCCCGGCGATCTGTCGAACGGCCGAGCCTGCGGCGCGGCGCAGTGCCTCCTCGGTCAGAGCCACGCCGGCCGACACCTTGCCCAGGCCCGTGAGGACCAGCATGTCGGCGTCTGCCTCGGGCAGGCCCGGCAGGCGGTGGACCTCGTCGGCGGCACCGGTGACGCCGAGCAGCGGCAGCGAAGCAGCCAAGGCAGCGGAAGCCTTGGGTGACAGCGGGCTTTCAACGAGGACGGGACCGTCGGGGGTCTGGCCGACGCCGATCACGAGTGCGCTGGCGGCAACCTTCCGCCCGTCCCTTGATACTGCCGACAGGCTGGGTTCACTGGCTTTGTTCACGAAGCTGCTTCCTCACGTTTCTGTGTTGCTTTGCGTTTATCCCACCGATCGTAGTCTGAAGGACGCCCGCACGCCGCAACCTTACGGACGGCCGCGGTCGGTGCGGCACCGTCCGCGGTCCCAATGGCGGAATGAAACGGACGTGTCCCGGCGTTTACCCTTGAAGAAGGGCACAGCAGCGGTTTGCCGCAGCCGGGAACACCCGGCGGTACCGTCCTGTGCCGAGAGCGCACGAGAGTTCCCGGAAGGGGTAAGACATGCTTGATCCGTTGACCCTGTTTAACCTGAATCCTGAGGTTGCGGAATCCGGGGACCTGTCCGGCCTGAAGCTCCTTGCCGGCTTCACCGGCTTCGCCGAGGCCGGCCACGTGGTCAGCCAGATCCGGGACGAGCTTTTCGATGCCCTGGAACACGACTTGGTGGCCACCTTCGACGCCGACCAGCTCATCGATTACCGGAACCGCCGCCCGCAGATCTCCTTTATCGAGGATCATCTCAGCGACTACGAACCGCCGCGGCTCGAGCTGTACCGGATGTACGACGGGCTGGGGGAGCCGTTCCTGTTCCTGACCGGCTTCGAACCGGACCTGCAGTGGGAGCGCTTTACGGCTGCTGTGCTGCACCTGGTGCAGGCCTTCGACGTGACACTGGTGTGCTGGGTGCACTCGATTCCGATGCCCGTCCCGCACACCCGTCCGATCGGTGTCACCACCCACGGAAACCGTCCCGACCTGGTGGAAGGGATCAGTTCCTGGGCCCCGATCGCCCAGATCCAGGCCGCCGTGGGGCACGTCCTGGAACTGCGCCTCGTCGAGGCCGGGATCGACGTCGTCGGGCACGTAGTGCACGTACCGCATTACCTGGCCGAGGCTGAGTTCCCGCCCGCCGCGGTCGCCGGACTGGAGTATCTCGGTGCCGCGGCGTCACTGGTGCTGCCGACCGACCGGCTCCGCGAGGCCGGCCGCGACGTGGACCGCCAGATAACCGAACAGGTGGAGGCCTCCGCGGAAGTGAAGGGTGTCGTAGCCACCCTGGAGAAGCGCTACGACCAGTACACCGAAAGCACCGTCCGCCGTTCCCTGCTGGTCAAAGGCAACGACGAGCTGGCCGACGCTGAGGAAATCGGAGCAGCGGTGGAAGCGTACCTCGCGAGCCCGCAGGCCGAAGAGGAATCAGAGGCGCTGTGGCCGGAAAACCAGCACGGCGCCGACAGCAGCGAACCGAGCGGATATCCGGATCAGGAGAATGCACCACATGCCACTGAGGGCACGGCAGACGGCCACGGCAGCGACGAAGGGAACGGACCGACCGGAAGGGCCTAAGGCCGCGCCCCTGGCCGGGGCTGCAGCGGCGATGGGTGGAACACGGGCCTGGATTGTCTGGGGCGTCGGCGTCTTTGCCTATCTGGCGGCGGTGACCCAGCGCACGTCGTTCGGAGTGGCCGGGCTGGAGGCCACTGAGCGGTTTTCCGCCACGGCGTCGGTCCTGTCCATCTTCACGGTGGTGCAGCTTCTGGTGTACGCCGGCCTGCAGATCCCCGTGGGAGTACTGGTGGACCGTTTCGGCCCCCGCCTGCTGATCGCCGGGGGAGCGGCGCTGATGCTCGCGGGCCAGCTGCAGCTGGCCACTGCCGAATCCGTCGGTGCCGGTATCCTGGGACGCTCGCTGGTGGGCGCCGGAGATGCGCTGACGTTCATCTCGGTGCTTCGGCTGCTGCCGGCCTGGTTCTCCGGCCGGCAGATTCCCGTCCTCACCCAGTACACCGGCCTCGTGGGCCAGCTGGGGCAGGTTGTGAGCGCAATTCCGTTTGCCTTCGTGCTGCACCGGTTCGGCTGGAGCCCCGCCTTCCTTTCTGCTGCCGCCCTGTCCCTGCTGGCGCTGGTGCTGACCCTGGCGTGCGTGCGGAACCGGCCCCAGGGCGGTGAGGCGCCGGTGCCGCTGCCGCTGAGGCAGACCGGCACCTCCCTGGCCGAGGCGTTCGCCCAGCCCGGAACGCGGCTGGGCATGTGGACCCACTACACCGTCCAGTTCCCCGGCACGGTGTTCGTGATGATGTGGGGCTTCCCGTACCTGGTCAGCGCCGAAGGCGTTTCCTCGGCCGTTGCCTCCGGGCTGATGACCTATTTCGTCGTCGTCGGCATCATCTGCGGCCCCTGGATCGGTTCCTGGGTGGGCCGGCACCCGCTGCGCCGGTCCACCATGGTGCTGTTGATCGCCGGAGCCATGGCGGCTGGATGGGCGGCGGTGCTGCTCTACCCCGGTCCGGCCCCGCTGTGGCTGCTGGTGGTCCTGGTGACCCTGCTCGCCGTCGGAGGCCCCGGGTCAATGATCGGCTTCGACTTCGCGCGGACGTACAACCCCAGTTCCCGGCTTGGCACTGCCACCGGAATCGTGAACATCGGTGGCTTCATTGCCTCACTGGTGAGCATGTACTTCATCGGCGTGGTGCTGGACGTGCTGAACAACAGCGGTTTTTCGGGCGGCAACCTCTACGCGCTGGACTCGTTCCGGATTGCCCTGTCGGTGCAGTTCGCCGTGATGGCGGTGGGTGTCCTGGGCATCCTGCGCACCCGCGGCAAGATCCGCGCACGGCTGGCCGACGAAGGGTCTCCGCTGCCGCCGCTGCGTGCAGCCCTGGCCAGGGAACGGCAGCGGCGCCGCGAGGAGCGCCAGGGGGCCGGCTCCCGGTAGGAGCCGCCGGGGCACGACCGCCCTGCTCCGGCACTCTTGACCCCTGCGCCGCCCCGCCGCCAGAATGATCGGCATGACCAGGGCACAGGTGCCCACCGGCACAGTGGTAAGCGTGAACGGGCTCTCCAAGGCGTTTCGGAATGTCGCAGCGCTCGAAGACGTGACCTTTTCGATCGACGCCGGCGAAGCCTTCGGCATTCTGGGCCCCAACGGTGCGGGCAAGACCACAACGGTAGATTGCGTGGCCGGCACGCTGCGGCCCGACCACGGACGCGTCACGGTACTCGGCGTCGATCCCGCAGCTGACCGGGCAGCGGTCCGCGAACACGTCGGTTATCAGCTGCAGGCGGCGGCCCTGCCTCCTGCGCTCCGCGTTGAGGAAGCGCTGCGCCTGTTTGCCGCCTTTTACCCCGCCCCGGCCAACGTATCGGAGCTGCTGCACACCGTAGGGCTGCATGAACACCGCAGGCGCCCCTTCGGCAAGCTTTCCGGCGGGCAGAAACAGCGCCTTTCGATTGCCCTCGCCCTCATCGGCAACCCCGACATTGTGGTTTTCGACGAGCTGACCACGGGGCTCGACCCGCAGGGCAGGCGGGACGTGCGGCAGCTCATTCAGCGGGTGAAGGACGGCGGCATCACGGTCATCCTCGTCACCCACTACCTTGACGACGTCGAACGTCTCTGTGACCGCCTGGCGATTATCGACGCCGGCCGGACCCGGTTTGTGGGCACCCCGGCGGAACTGCTCGCGGCCGCCGGCAGGAACACCGGCGGGTCCGGCAGCCTCGAGGACGCGTATCTGGCCTTTATCGAGCCCACGGCCACCTAATGGAGGAGATGCCATGCGGGCACTGGGAGCCCTGACGCGCACGGAAGCGACGCTGTATATGCGCAACCCGGTAAGTCTCTTTATGGCGCTGGTGCTGCCCTCGGCGATTTTGCTGCTTCAGGGATTCATCCTGCCCGGCACCAGGGCACCGCTGGGAGGCACTGATCCCCTCTACGCTGCCCTGCGCCCCATCGACCTGCTTGTGCCGCTGTCCATAGCCGTAGCGTTGTCCAGTGTTGCGGTGACCAATTACCCGTCGGCGATCAGCGGATACCGGGAGAGCGGTGTCCTGCGCCGGCTGGGCGTGACTCCCGTGGGCGCGCACCGCATCCTGTTTGCCCAGTGGATCGTCAGTGCCGTGTCGCTCGCCGTTGCGGTGACCGTCACGGTCCTGCTGGCCAGGATTGCCTTCGACAGCCGGATGCCGGGCAACGCCGGGCTGGTTGTCCTCGTGGTCCTCTTCGGCGTCGCCGCGATGATGGCCGTGGGCTCGCTTATTGCCGCCGTCGCCGGAACCGCCCAGAACGCCTACGGCATCGGATTCCTGGTCTTCATGGCATGCATGTTCACCGCCGGACTGTGGACGCCCGGACCGCTGATGCCCGAGGCGATCCGGCAGGTCGCCGCTTTCACCCCGCTTGGTGCCATGACCCAGGCACTTACGGCAGCCTGGTACGGGGGTGCCGTGACCGCCGCGCCGTTTCTCGTGATGCTCGGGTGGGCCGTCCCGTGTGCGCTGGTGGCCTGGAAGGTTTTCCGCTGGGCCTGAGCCCCGCACCGGTCCGGGTGCCTGCCGGCCTGTCGGATCCTCCAAGGAGCACTCATCCTCCACCGCCGCAGGTGTGCGTGCCGTAACAGGACACCGATGCACAGCCGCCGGCCACACTCCGGCGCGGCCGACTCGTCCCGGGCACCCTTGGGCCATGAGTACAGAACCGGCCGACGGCACCCCGCGCAATCCGTACCGGGTCAGTGCCCCGGCAGACATCCTCAGTTTGATTCCGCACACGCTGGGCTTCGAGCCGCGCGAGTCCCTGGTGCTGATGGCACTGCGCGGCGGACGGCTGGGAGCGACCCTGCGCCTTGACCTTCCACCCGGGCCGGCAGCCACGTCGGGGACGGCGGCGTACGCCGCCACCGCCCGCCGGTTCCTGGCAGCGGATGCCGACGCCGACGGGGTACTCCTGGCGATGTACTCGGACGCCTCCTGGCCCGACCCGGAACACCCGCCGTACCGGCCGCTGATCCGGCGGCTGGAGAAGGAACTGTCCGCTGCGGGCATGCCCGTGCAGGAAGGCTGGATGGTGGGTTCCGAGACCTGGCGGGACTACTTCTGCACCCGCCCGGACTGCTGCCCCTGGCCGGGTGCGCCCCGGTCACAGATAACGGACAGCATGCTCAACACGGAGCTGGTGTACCGGGGGAGTGCCTTTGCCGCCACGCTGGAACGGGCGGTCAAGGAATCCTTCCCCGCACCATGGCCGAACCGCGGCGCAGTTGCCCGGGAGCAGGTCCGCTTTACCCGTCGGCTGGCAGGGCACTGGTGTGAACGGGACCAGTTTAGGGGGACCCTGGCACTGTGGACCGAATGCTTCTCCGGCAGCGGCCCGGAGCTGAACGGGCCCGCCGGCGACCGGCTCGGCGCCGTTCGGGGTGCCGGTGCCGTCCCCTATGCCGAAGACAGGCCCGGCCCCAGTGCCGGCGGAAGAGTCCGCCCGCACCGGGATCCCGAACGGGCAGGTTTCCTCCTGGCCAGCCTCGGGGACAAGGGGATCCGCGATACCGTGCTGGTCATGGCGGCTGCGGGGGAAGACGCCGCGATCCTCGGGGCCGAAGCGAACGGCCTGGTCCGCCGGCAGCTGAACCCTCCGGTCCTTCCCGGAGCAGGCCGCGCAGGAGCTCCCGGCGGGGACCCGGGTACCCTTCCGCTGCTGCCGCGGTCCCGGCGCCGCCACGGAGCCTCCGCGGATTTCCGCAGCATACTTGTGGGCAGGGGAACCGGTGCGCCGGACTGGGTGCTGCTGGACCGGGCGCACACAGTGCTTACCGACCTTGTCCCGGTGGCAGGGGGCGAGTCCAAGGCGGCCCTGCTTTCGCTGCTGGCCTGGATGGAGTGGGCCAGGGGGCGGGGCTCCCGTGCCCACATCTATCTCCAGCAGGCGCTGCAGGCCTGCCCCGGATACCGTCTGGCCCTGCTGCTGCAGGAACTGCTGGGCACGGGCATCCTGCCGGACTGGACCCGCTCGCGGGCAGGGTCCTGGCCCGGCCTTGCGGACGGCTGACCGGCCGGTGCCATCCGTATCTGCGGCATGCGCCGTGCTGTGGCGGAGCGGAAAACGTGCGACAATGGGAACCGAGACCCGGTCGGGTTCGTGTATCAAGTGTCCTTTGAGCTGCCAGTCCCTGTGACCGGCGGAACAAAACACCGGCACAGCGTGTTCTATAAGGACATGCCAAGCCGTAACACTTGGAAGCAAACACGGACTTGACAGGGTCATAGTGGTGTTGCCCCCAATGGCGGTGCCACAACCCGCCGTATGAAAGGTTTTCTGTGTCGCCGAGAAAGACAACTGCAGTCGAAGAGACTGACACTGCAAACAAGCGCACTGCCGCAACTGAGGCCCCGTCCGCGGCGGCCCCCAAGGAGGCTGCTTCCGGCGAAAAGACCGCTGCCAAGACGGCCCGCAAGCCCGCTGCCTCCCGTAAGGCTCCGGCCAAGGCAGGCACCGCTGCAGCCGGTCGGAAGACCGCTGCGAAGACCGCCAAGGCTGCCAGCACCGAGGTTGATGAAGACGTTGAGGCCCCGGAGGTCGAGCCCGACGCCGACGCCGTTGAAGCGGGCGACGCTGCAGCCGCACCCACCGGATCCGGTTTCGTGTACTCGGATGCCGACGACGACGACGCGCCTGCGCAGCAGGTCGTCTCCGCCGGTGCAACCGCGGACCCGGTCAAGGACTACCTGAAGCAGATCGGCAAGGTTGCCCTGCTGAACGCCGAGCAGGAAGTGGACCTGGCGCTGCGGATCGAAGCCGGGCTGTACGCCGAGGAGAAGCTCGCAGCCGATGAGCTGCTGCCGGCCGACAAGCGTATGGACCCCAAGCTCAAGCGCGAGCTTCAGTGGGTTTCCCACGACGGTAAGCGTGCCAAGAACCACCTGCTCGAAGCCAACCTCCGCCTCGTGGTCTCGCTGGCCAAGCGCTACACCGGCCGCGGCATGCTTTTCCTGGACCTGATCCAGGAAGGCAACCTGGGCCTCATCCGCGCCGTGGAGAAGTTCGACTACACCAAGGGCTTCAAGTTCTCCACGTACGCCACCTGGTGGATCCGCCAGGCCATCACCCGTGCCATGGCGGACCAGGCCCGCACCATCCGCATCCCGGTGCACATGGTGGAAGTCATCAACAAGCTGGCCCGCGTGCAGCGCCAGATGCTCCAGGACCTGGGCCGCGAGCCGGCTCCCGAAGAGCTTGCCCTGGAACTGGACATGACGCCGGAAAAGGTCGTGGAGGTACAGAAGTACGGCCGCGAGCCGATCTCCCTGCACACTCCGCTGGGCGAAGACGGCGACTCCGAGTTCGGTGACCTCATCGAGGACTCCGAAGCCGTGGTTCCGGCAGACGCAGTCAGCTTCACGCTGCTGCAGGAACAGCTGCACTCCGTGCTGGACACGCTGTCCGAGCGGGAAGCGGGTGTGGTGGCAATGCGCTTCGGCCTCACCGACGGCCAGCCGAAGACGCTGGACGAAATCGGCAAGGTCTACGGCGTCACCCGCGAGCGGATCCGCCAGATCGAATCCAAGACGATGTCCAAGCTGCGCCACCCGTCCCGGTCCCAGGTCCTGCGGGACTACCTGGACTAGGCATCGGCCCCAGCTGCGTGAAAGGCACCCCGGCATCAGCCGGGGTGCCTTTTGTTTTACCCGAAGGCAGCCCGAAGGATTGGTCCTGCCCGGACGGCCGGCTATCCGTTCGGCGGCATAGGCAAAAAGAAGTCCCCTTCCGTCGCGGAAGGGGACTTCTTCAAGCTTGGTACGACGCGTCAAACGCGGACTTCAGCCCGTGGCTTCGCTGACCATGCAGGCCAAGGCACGTTTACTCTGCGGAGACGGGCGCCTTCTCGTTCAGGCGTGACGTCTCATCCTGCCATTCCGAGGTGAGCGGACGAAGGTTCGCCTCCACCGCCCGGGCGTGGTGCCCGCAGAAGAGCAGTTCCCCACCGGAGGATTCCAGTACGGCACGTACGTATGCCTGTGCGCCGCAACGGTCGCAGCGGTCCAGGCTGTTCAGCTCACGGGTTGCTACTGCTGCTGTCATGAGTTGCCTCCTCAAGGGTGTTGATACTTCATATAACCATCTTTGACACCCTCTCCTTTGCAGGTTGGCCCGCCTTTCGCTCTGCGCGTAGCTTTCCTGCGCGGGCCCTGTGGGCAGTCTCACGCAGCTGAGTCGTTGGCCGGAAGTGTCACCGCCTGGGATTAACCTTGTAGGAGTTCCTGATTGTTCCCGGATATCTCTACCGGCAAAACGGCCGGCACCAAGGAGTTTCAACGCACGTGGCGCCCCCTAGTTCGAATTACACCGCCCGGCACCTGTCCGTCCTGGAAGGACTGGAAGCCGTCCGCAAGCGTCCAGGCATGTACATCGGGTCCACCGACTCCCGCGGCCTGATGCACTGCCTCTGGGAGATCATCGACAATTCCGTCGACGAGGCCCTGGCCGGCTTCGGGCAAAGCATCAAGGTCATCCTCCACCCGGACGGTTCCGTCGAAATCCACGACGACGGTCGCGGCATCCCGGTGGACATCGAACCGAAAACCGGGCTGTCCGGCGTCGAGGTCGTCTTCACCAAGCTCCACGCCGGCGGAAAGTTCGGCGGCGGGTCCTACGCGGCCTCGGGCGGCCTGCACGGCGTGGGCGCCAGCGTGGTCAATGCGCTGTCGGCCCGCCTCGACGTGCAGGTGGACCGCGCCGGCAAGACCTACCAGATGGCGTTCCGCCGCGGCGAGCCCGGGCATTTTGACGACGCCGGCAGGAAACCCGGCCCCGAGGCGAAATTCTCTCCGTTCGTGGACAGCTCACGGCTGGAAGTGGTGGGAAAGGCCAAGCGCGGCGTCACGGGCACGCGCATCCGGTACTGGGCGGACCGGCAGATCTTCACTCCGGACGCCAAGTTCTCCTACACGGAACTGCAGGCCCGGGCCCGCCAGACCTCGTTCCTGGTGCCCGGACTGCGGATCACCCTCCGCGATGAACGGCGCCTGCCCGGCACGCCCGGGGAAAACGGTCCGGTGGAGGAGGTCTTCCACCACGACGGCGGCATCGCCGAGTTTGTCGACTACCTGGCAGCTGACGCGCCCGTCACGGATATCTGGCGGCTGCACGGCTCGGGCAAGTTCAAGGAATCCGTACCCGTGCTGGACGAGAGCGGACACAGCCGCATCACCGAGATCGAGCGCGAGGCCGAGGTGGACATTGCCCTGCGCTGGGGAATCGGCTACGAAACGACCATCCGCTCATTCGTGAACATCATCGCCACGCCGAAGGGGGGAACCCACCAGAGCGGCTTTGAACAGGGCCTGCTGAAAACCTTCCGCAAGGTCATCGAAGCTAACGCCCGCAAGCTCAAGGCAGGCAACGACAAGATCGAAAAGGACGACGTTTTCGCCGGACTCACTGCCGTGCTGACCGTCCGCCTGGCCGAACCGCAGTTCGAAGGCCAGACCAAGGAAATCCTGGGCACCTCAGCCGTCCGGGCGATCGTGAGCAAGGTCGTGGAGAAGGAAATCACGGCCCGCCTGAACTCGACGGCCCGGGCCGACAAGGCACAGTCCTCGCAGCTGCTGGAAAAGGTGGTGGCGGAGATGAAGTCCCGCATTTCCGCCCGCGTCCACAAGGAAACCCAGCGCCGTAAGAACGCCCTGGAAACCTCCACCATGCCCGCCAAGCTGGCGGACTGCCGGATCGATGACCAGGAACGCTCGGAGCTGTTCATTGTGGAAGGCGACAGTGCCCTCGGCACCGCCAAGCTCGCCCGGTCCTCGGACTACCAGGCACTGCTGCCGATCCGCGGCAAAATCCTCAACGTCCAGAAGGCGTCCGTGGCGGACATGCTGTCCAATGCGGAGTGCGCGGCCCTGATCCAGGTAGTGGGTGCAGGCTCCGGCCGCAGCTTCCAGCTGGACGCCGCCCGTTACGGCAAGGTCATTTTCATGACGGACGCCGACGTTGACGGCGCGCACATCCGGACACTGCTGCTTACGCTGTTCTTCCGCTACATGCGTCCCCTGGTGGAGGCCGGGCGGGTCTATGCAGCCGTTCCGCCGCTCCACCGCGTCGAGGTCATCAATGCCGGCTCCAAGAGCAACGAGATGGTCTACACGTACAGCGAAAAGGAACTGCACCAGGTGCTTTCCCGGCTGGAGAAGGAAGGCAAGCGGTACAAGGAACCGATCCAGCGCTACAAGGGACTGGGGGAGATGGACGCCGGCCAGCTGGCCGAAACGACCATGGACCCACGGCACCGCACCCTGCGGCGGGTACGCATTTCCGAAGCAGCAGCAGCCGAGCAGGCCTTCGAGCTGCTGATGGGCAGCGACGTGGCCCCGCGCAAGGATTTCATCATCGCCGGCGCCGCCATGCTGGACCGGGACCGCATCGACGCCTAGCGGCCGCCGCCGGCGGACCCGATGCTCCCGTCCGCCGGGATGTCCGGTCGGGGACCGGACTTAGTCCAGCAGGCCGGGGGCGATCAGCAGCGTGGTCGGCACGGCCAGCAGCAGGATCGAAAGACCCAGCACGCACCACTGCTGCCAGCGCGGCAGCGGGGGCTGAGGCGTCAGGAGGCGGCTGAGCCGGCCTGCGGTGCCCAGCGCTTCGGAACCCTCAGGGCCGCCAAGAGTCACGGGAGCGGCCGCCCGGGCCGGTTGGCGTGCCGGATCTGCTTCCGCCGCCGGTGCCGGGGTTCCCGAGCCCACAATGGCCACGGCGCGGACAAGGGTCATCCGGTCCACTTCGTGCAGCGCCTCGTCATCGGCGAGCATCTCGATGAGCTCATTGACCGAACGCTGGGCCAGCAGGGAGGTCGGCAGCCAGGGCAGGGCCGCGCGCCAGGCGGCAAAGGCCCATAGCAGGAGATGGTGGTGCTGGGCCAGGTGGGTCCGCTCGTGCGTCAGGACCGCAGCCAGTTCCTCCTCGGAGAGCATGTTCAGCAGTCCGTCGGAGAGCACGGTCACCGAGCGTGCGCCGCCGGGAAGGCAGTAGGCCACCGGCGTCGGATGCTGGATCACCAGGGTGGCAGGAGTGTCCGCAGACGGGCTGCTGAGCAGGTTGAGCATGTTCCGGTGTCGGCGCCTGCCGCGCAGGATCCGGTAATAGGTCAGCAGCAGGGTGAAGACCAGATGGGCGCCCAGCAGCGTCGCGGCGCTGAGGGCGAAAACGTGGACCAGGCCCAGGGTGCTCGCCGGAGCGCCGTTCAGCAGGATGCGCCAGAGGCCGTGCAGTCCGTCCAGCAGGTTGTTCCCAAGCGGTTCAAGCCCCCAGGTCAGCATGGCGCCGATCATGGACAGGCCGCCGGCCAGGGCTATCGCCTGCCAGAGGACCATGGCGGTGAACGGGGAACGTGCGGGCCATTGCGCCCGCGAAAGAAGTACCGGAACGGGCCACGCCAGCACGATCGCCAGCGCAGCCAGTGCGTAGGAGGCCCAGAACACCCGGAGTTCTAGGCGCCGAGCAGCCTGCGCAGCATTTGGGCCTCGGTGTCGGAGACGGACCCGACAAACCGGGCCAGCACGGCCTCCCGGTCATTCGCGCTTCCCAGGGCTTCGTGCATCAGTTCGGCGGTGTGTTCGGCGCGCGTAGTCACGGCCCGGTAGCGGTGGGGGCGGATATCGCGTTCGCGCTGAACCAGCGCCTTCTTCTCCAGCCGCGAGAGCACGGTCAGTACGGTGGTGACAGCCAGGCCCTTGCCGTCGGCAGAGTCCTCACGCTGCGCCAATTTCTCGCGGAGTTCATTGGCGGTTGCTGCCTCGTTTGCTTCCCACAACAGGTCCATCATTGCGCGTTCAAGCTCACCGAGCGTTGCCATGTGCATCCTTTTTTGATCGAGACCCCGGCGGACCCCTGTAACGGGTCCAGACTTACTAATGTACCCCGTTCCGGCCGTTTGTTCTACATCACGTAGAAATCTTGGCTAAGTTGTTCTACGCTGTGTAGAAGTTAGGAATTCTACAGCGTGTAGAAGTCATTGCTCAACTGAAGGACTACAAGCGTGGAAGCACTGGATATCGCCCGGTGGCAGTTCGGCATCACGACCGTCTACCACTTCCTCATGGTCCCGCTGACCATTGGGCTGGGGATCGTGGTGGCAGCCATGCAGACAGCCTGGGTGCGCACCGGCAAAGAACAATACCTGCGAATGACGAAGTTCTGGGGCAAGCTGTTCCTCATCAACTTCATCCTGGGACTGGCCACGGGCCTGGTCCAGGAGTTCCAGTTCGGTATGGCTTGGAGCGAGTACAGCCGTTTCGTCGGTGACGTCTTCGGCGCCCCGCTCGCGCTGGAGTCGCTGCTGGCCTTCTTCACCGAATCCGTCTTCCTGGGGCTGTGGATTTTCGGGTGGAAGAGACTGCCCCCGAAGATCCACCTGGCGTGCCTGTGGATCACCACACTCGCCTCAATGCTCTCGGCCTACTTCATCCTGGCGGCGAACTCCTGGATGCAGCACCCCGTGGGCGTGGAAATGGTCGACGGCCGTCCGGTCATGAATGACATCTGGGCCGTGCTGACCAACAACACCCTCCTCGTCGCGTTCCCGCACACCATCTTCGGCGCCTTCGCCGTGGCCGGCGGGTTCCTGCTCGGCATTGCCTGGTACCACCTCTGGAAGCGGCGCCGCGACGGTATCGACACCGTGGATGACCGGGGCTACGTGGTGGTCGGCGAAAACGCCGCCATCGGCCGCGACAAGACCGACCACACCGTCTGGCTGCGCTCCCTGCGCATCGGCGCCGTCGTCGCCATGATCTCCTTCGCCGGCGTCGCAGTCAGCGGTGACCTGCAGGGCAAGCTGATGTTTGAGCAGCAGCCCATGAAGATGGCGGCCGCGGAAGCGGCGTGCCATGACGGCACCGGCTTCTCCGTCCTGTCCATCGGTGACCCGGGCGCGGAGAACTGTGAGGACGTGGACACCCTGGTGGAAATCCCGGGCATGCTGTCCTTCCTCGCCAACGGCGACTTCGACACTGAAATCCGGGGCGTGAACACCCTGCTCGAGGAATACCGGGACGCCTACGGCACCAATCTGCCGGACAACGAAATGTACGGCGACAATTCCGGCATGGAAATCGACTACACGCCGAACTTCGCCGTCACCTACTGGGGCTTCCGCATCATGATCGGCTTCGGCGGCATTGCCGCTGTCGCCGCCGCCTACGCCCTCTGGGCCGTCCGCAAGGGCACCGTCCCGGAGTCCAAGTGGCTGATGCGCCTTGCCGTCTTCGGCATCCTGGCACCGTTCGGCGCCAACTCCGCCGGGTGGATCTTCACCGAAATGGGCCGCCAGCCGTTTGTGGTGGCACCGAACCCCACCGGCTCCGACGGCGTCTTCATGTTCACCGCGGCGGCCGTCTCGCCGGGCGTGAGCATAGGGGAGCTGCTGTTCTCCGTCTCCGCCTTCACCCTGGTCTACCTGGCCCTGCTGATCGTGGAGGTGCGCCTGCTGTTCAAGTTCGTCCGCGGCGGTGTTCCGGCGGCGATGCCGGACCTGCTCGGCGGTGACGACGGCGCCACCGGCGGGATGAATTCCCCCGGCCAGGACCCGGACGGCACTCCCGGAAAGAAGAAGGACGATGTCCTCGACTTCGCCTACTAAGGCACCCTGGAGGGTGGCCGCGCACACGGCCTCCCTCCGGATCCCCTCCGACCAAGCAATCTGCCGGACGCCGGCATTTCTGGAGCTCTGAAAGTAATGTCGCTACCCCTGTTCTGGTTTATCGTGATTGCCGTCCTGTGGGTCGGGTACCTCTTCCTGGAGGGCTTCGACCTCGGCGTGGGCATGCTGATGAAACTGATGGCCCGCAATGAGAAAGAGCGCCGGGTATTGCTGAACACCATCGGTCCGGTGTGGGACGGCAACGAAGTATGGCTGATCACCGCCGGCGCCATGACCTTTGCGGCGTTCCCCATGTGGTACGCCTCCCTGTTCTCCGCCCTGTACATTCCGCTGGTCTTCGTCTTGATGGGGCTCATCTTCCGGGCGGTCTCGATTGAATACCGCGGCAAGCATGACAGCGACAGCTGGCGTAACCGCTGGGACTGGGGCATGGCCCTGGGCTCCTTCGTCGCCGCCTTCGGTGTGGGCGCCGCCCTCGGCCTGACCACCACCGGCCTGCCGCTGAATGAGAACGGCGACCGGGTGGGCGGAGCCTTCGCCTGGCTGACCCCGTACGCGGTGCTGGGCGGCGTGGCCGTGGTGGCCTTCAGCCTGATTCATGCCTGCGTGTTCCTGATGCTCAAGACCGACGGGGAAATGCGGGAGCGCGCCAAGCGCATCGTGACGCGCTGGCTGCCCGTGGGCATCCTGCCCCTCGCCGCCTGGGCGATCATTGTGCAGTTCATGAACGCGAAGGTGGCAACCCTGCCGCTGCTGGTGATCGCCGTCGTGGGCGCCCTCCTCGCATGGATCTATGCCCGCCGCGGCCGCGACGGACTCAGCTTCATCGGCATGGGCGTCTTCCTGGTGGCCGGCGCAGCAACCATCTTTGCCTCCATGTACCCCGTGGTGCTGCCGTCGACCCTTGATGCGGCCTGGAATTTGACGGTGGAAAACGCTTCGGCCTCGCCCTACGCCCTGAAGGTCATGAGCTGGGTGGCATTGTTCGGCCTGCCGGTTGTGGTGCTGTACCAGGGCTGGACCTACTGGGTGTTCCGTAAGCGGGTCACCGCCGAGGCCATCCCCGCCCCCCACAGCTTCAAGTCGCAGTGAAGCCCGTCCTTCCGGTCAGCGCCACCAGCCGCCGCGCGCTGTACCTCCTGGGGCTGCTCGCAGCCGTCAAGGCCGCGGGGCTGGTCCTGCTTGCCGACGCCGTAGCCTCCGGCATTGCGGGCCTGGCCGCCGGCGGTCCGGACTGGAACCGGGTGGTCCTGCTCGGAATCGCCGGCGCCGTGCTGCGGTCCGTGGCCGTATGGGGCCAGGACACCGTGGCCCAGCGAGCGGCCGCCGGCGTCAAGGACGAACTGCGCAGGCAGCTCTCCGTCCGGGTACTGGCCGACGGCGGCACCGTGCCGGGGATGGGCAGCGGCGCGCTGAGTGTCCTGCTCACCCGCGGGTTGGACGGACTGGACAATTACTACTCCAAGTACCTGCCCGCACTGGTGACCTGCGCCGTCGTACCCCTTCTGGTGGGCGCGCGCATCCTTGCCGCTGACTGGATCAGCGCCGTCACCATTGTGCTGACCGTGCCGCTCATCCCGGTGTTCATGGTCCTGATCGGCTTGCACACCGAGGACAAGACCGCGGCCGCGGTGGACGCACTGAACCGGCTCTCGGACAACATGCTGGAGCTGGCCAAGGGCCTGCCCGTGCTGGTGGGCCTGGGCCGCGCCCGTGCGCAGACCCGCGCGCTGCGCGACGTCGCCGACCGCTACCGCATCACCACGCTGGCGACCCTGCGGGTGGCGTTCATGTCCTCGCTGGCACTGGAACTCATCGCCACTATCTCGGTCGCCCTGGTGGCCGTCTTCATCGGTGTGCGGCTGGTGCACGGCGGCATGTCCCTGGAACTCGGGCTGCTCGCCCTGATCCTCGCGCCCGAGTGCTATCAGCCGCTGCGTGACCTGGGCACCGCCCACCACGCCAGCGAGGACGGCCTCGAAGCGCTGAACCGCACCAACGCAGTGCTTGATGCGCCGGCGGCCGTGCCGCTGGCCGCCGCCGCATCGGACACCACTGCTGCCCCGGACACCACCGGAGCCCCCGGGACGGCCCTGCAGGTGAGGGATGTGACCATCGCCTACGAAGGCCGGCCGCATCCTGCCGTGGAGCACCTCAGCTTCACCGTGCCGGCGGGTGCCATTGCCGCCCTGACCGGTTCCAGCGGGGCCGGGAAAACCTCCGTGCTGGAAGTGCTGGCCGGGCTCCGCCGGAACGGTGGAGACACCCGCCTGGCGGGCGCGGTGCAGGGCATCAGCCGCGAAACGCAGGCATGGATACCGCAGCATCCTGTACTCGTTGAGGACACCGTCGTGGAGGAAATAGCCCTCTACGCGGGGCTCCCGGTGACTGGCGTAGACGGAGATGGAAGCCGGGGCAGCGCCGGCCGCACCGCCGCCCGCCGCGCGCTCGAGCGGATCGACGCCGGCCACCTCCTTGATGCCGGTGCCGCCGACCTGAGCCCGGGCGAACAGCGCCGGGTGGCCGTGGCACGTGCCCTGGCCCGCATAGAAGCACATCCCGAAGTCCGGGTCCTGCTGGCGGACGAGCCCACCGCACACCTCGACGCACGCAGCGCTTCGGCTGTCCGCGCAGCCCTCGCGGGACTTCGGGGGAAAGTCACAGTGCTGCTGGTGGCCCATGACGCGGCGACTGCAGCCATTGCCGACACGCTGATCCCGCTGGAAGCAGCCGCGGACAGGAGCCTGCCTCCGGCCACGGAGAACCAGGCGGCCGCCGCAGGCAGCGTCCCGGCGGCGGTTCCCGCCGGCACCGGCCTGGCAGCCGCGGCCGGCGCGGGAACCGGTGCGCGAGCCGGCAGCCCGGCAGCAGCCGGGGGAGCCCACGCGGCCGAGCCGGCCGCAGCCGGGCAGCGTGCGGCCCATCAGCCGCTGTGGAAGAACCTGCTGCTGCTGAAACCGTGGAGCAAGCAGTTCGTCCTGGCCCTGCTGCTGGGCACCGGCGCCACCATGTTCGCCGTTGCCCTGACGGCCCTGTCCGCCTGGCTGATCGTGCGTGCCGCTGAGCAGCCGCCTATCCTGTACCTGCTCATGGCGATTGTGGGCGTGCGGTTCTTCGGCATCGGCCGCGCGCTGCTGCGGTACCTGGAGCGGCTTTCCCTGCACGACGCCGTCTTCCGTGCCACCAACACGCTGCGTGTCCGGCTGTGGAACGGGTTGCTGCAGCGCCCCGAAGGCTGGCGCCGCGTGGCAAGGGGGTCGGGCGCCATCGAACGCCTGGTGGGCGATGTGGACGAGCTGCGGGACATCGCGCCCCGGGTGGTCTTCGCGCCCCTGACCGGCTTGCTGACCGCGCTGGGCGCCTGCATCGTGACCTGGCTGCTGGTTCCGGAAGGCCTGGCGGTACAGGTGGCGCTGACCGTGGTGGGGATGGTCGTCGCTCCGCTGCTGGCACTGTTCGCCGATTCCGCCGCCCGCGCCGCGACGGTGGACCTGCAGGCCCGTTCCATGTCTTCCATGGCGCGTCTGCTCACGGCTGCCCCGGACCTGGAGGCCAACTCCAGCTCGGCACCGGTCCTGGCCCGCCAGGAGCAATTCGAGGCGGCCGCAGCCAAGGCCGTCCGGCGCAGTGCCTGGGCCCAGGGCCTGGCCAATGCGCTCACCGCCCTGGCCTGCTCGCTGGCAGCCCTCTACATGATCAATGCGGCCCAGGGCGCATCGGCCACCGTGGCCGCGGTGGTGGTCCTGGTCCAGCTCGCGCTGATTGAGCCCTTTGTCGCAGTCAACGGCTCCATCCAGCAGCTGACCGCGTGGCGCACGCTGGGGGACAAGGTGCTGCCGGATCTGGGGACCGAAGATGTGGCACCCGATGACACCCTCGAGGAGACTGCTGCCCGGGAGAGCTTCGGCAAGGTGCAGGCATTGGAACTGGAGAACATCCGGTACCGCTATCCCGGTGCCGGCGCCGACGTGCTCACCGGTGTGGACCTCAGGCTGACAGCAGGGGAGTGGGTGGCCGTCACCGGTCCGTCCGGCAGCGGCAAATCCACGCTGCTAGGCGTACTGCTGGGCTTCCTGCCGCCGCAGAGCGGCAGTTACCTGATCAACGGTGTTCCCGCGCAGTCGGTCCCGCCCGCTGCCCGGCGGATGGCGTGGTGCCCGCAGGAGGCGCACCTGTTCGATTCCACCCTCCGGGGAAACCTGCTCCTGGCCCGTGACCGGGCCCTGGCACCGACGGAAGCGGAAATGATCGGCTCGCTCCGCGCCGTCGGCCTGGGACCGTTGTTCGACACACTGCCCGAGGGTCTGGATACGTCCATCGGTGCCGGCGGGCATTTCCTCTCCGGGGGCCAGCGGCAGCGGCTTGCCGTGGCCCGCGCACTGCTGGCGGCAGCCGACGTCGTTCTCCTGGATGAACCCACGGCCCACCTGGACGCGGAAGCGGGGGCGCAGCTGATGGCAGACCTGAAGTCCGCACTGCGGGAGAAAGCAGTGGTGGTCGTGACCCACAATCCGGCGTATGCCGGCTGGTGCGAGAGGGAGGTCTCACTGGGAGCGGCACTGATGTCCTAGGGTGGATGGATGCAGACTCCCTCCCCACCCCTGATCCCCGGTCCCGAAACCGGCCTGCGCTGGCGGTCCATCGGAGCCGACGACATCGACGCCTGGTACGCGCTGATCCGCAGGATGGCCGAGGCGGACAAACCCGGATGGGTGGAGGACCGCAGGGACCTGGAACAGGCGCTGGAGACCACCTCCGGCGATCCGGCACAGGACACGCTGATCGGGCTGGATAAAACCGGGGCGGCCCGGGCCTACGGCCGGGTTGCCCTGAACCCGGGGTCGACCACCGGCTCCGGCTTCGGCGGCGTGGACCCGCAGTGGCGGCGCCGGGGCATCGGAGCGAAGATCTACCGCTGGCAGGAAACACGCCTGCGCCAGCGGCTGCTCACCGAACACCGGAAGCACGGCATCCTGCGCACCTATGCGGAGGAGGCCAACGCCTCCCAGGTAGCCCTGCTGCAGTCAGAGGGTGCCGAGGTGGTCCGGTACTTCACCGAGATGAGCCGCCCGCTCACGGGGGACCTGCCCGACACCGCACTGCCCGAGGGACTGGAGTTCCGCACCTTCGACCCGGAGATTTCCGACGCCGTGCGCCGGGCACACAACGAAGCGTTTCAGGACCACTGGGGCAGTGAGCCGCGCAACAGGGAGCGCTGGGGATTCACCGTGGACCATCCCCAGTTCCGGCCGGAGTGGAGTTTCGCGGTGGTGGACACCCGCTCCGGGGACGTGGCCGCCTATCAGCTGGCGAGCTTCGATCCGGAGAGCGAGGACATCCACGGCTATAAGGAGGGCTACACCATGCTCCTTGGCGTACGCCGGGACTGGCGGGGCCGGAAACTGGCACCGGCCATGCTTGGCGAAGCCATGCGCCGCTTCCGCGCCGGAGGGATGGACAACGCCGGCCTGGGCGTGGACACCGAGAACCCGTCCGGTGCGCTCGGGCTGTACGAGAGCCTGGGCTACCGGTCCACGCACCGGGAAGTGGTCTTCGACAAGACGGTGTTGTAGGACAGGCTGCAGGTTCCGGTGGCGCCGGCCCTCAGGCGTTGTCCGGGACCTCGAGGATCCAGATGGCTTCCGCTGCCGGCAGGCCCAGGTCCAGGGTGCGGCCGCCGGTCTCAATGGTCAGCGTGCCGGCATAGGGCTGGCGCTGCACTACGGACACCACAGTGTCCAGATGCAGTCCCAGGCCGGCCAGATAGCGCAGCAGTTCGGGATCGTTATCGGAGACGCGGGCCACCGGTCCGCGTGCGCCCGGCTCGCAGCGGCTCAGCCGCCGAGCATCAAGGACGGGGAAACTTCCGTCGCGGGCCGGAATGGGATCACCGTGCGGATCGCGCACGGGATGGCCGAGACGCGCGGCCAGGGCATCCACCATTTTGTCCGATACGGCGTGTTCGAGGTGTTCGGCTTCGTCGTGCACCTCGTCCCAGCGATAGCCCAGGTAATCCACCAGGAAGGTTTCAATCAGGCGGTGCCTGCGGACCATCCCGACGGCGGCCTTCTCGCCCGCGTCCGTCAGGGCAATGGAGCCGTAGCGCGCGTGCGTCAGCAGGCCCTGGGCGGTCAGCTTCTTGACCGCTTCGGAGACCGATGACGGAGAGAACCCCATGTGGGCCGACAACGCGGACACCGTCAGGGGCTCATCCGTCCATTCCTGCGCGGTCCAGACGACCTTCAGGTAATCCTGGCTTGCTGTAGAGAGTTCACTGTGCGCCACGCTCTCCACCTTACTGGGCGGGCACCCGGCAGCGGGAATAAATACCCCCTGGGGGTACTTGAACTAATACCCCGGCAGGGTATAGCTTGAGGGTGAAAGAGAGAGGAGCCCGCAATGGACGCCGTGACGCAGAACGTTCCGGAACGCACGGAGACCCACGACGGCGCGCATGGCTACGCGTCGGATAAGGACGCCTACCTGCGCAGGCTGCGCCGGATCGAGGGGCAGGTGCGGGGCATCGCCCGCATGGTTGAGGAAGACAAATACTGCATCGACATCCTCACCCAGGTCGCGGCCATCAACAAGGCGCTGCACGCGGTGAGCCTTGGCCTGGTCCAGGACCACATGTCGCACTGCGTGGTAGACGCAGCGCAGGAAGCCGAACGAACCGGCAACCCCGAGATTGTCACCGCCAAGGTCCAGGAAGCTGCCGACGCCATCGGCCGCCTGCTGCGGTAACCGGCTCCCGACGTATCCACCCACCCAGAAGAAGGAAGATCCCCATGGAAACCACCACACTGAACATTTCCGGCATGACCTGCGGCCACTGCGTCGCCTCCGTGACCGAGGAACTGCAGGCACTCAACGGCGTCGACACGGTCTCCGTGGACCTGAACGCCGGCGGCGTCTCGACCGCAACCGTCACCTCGAGCCGGAGCCTCAGCTCCGCCGAACTGGGCGAAGCCGTTGCCGAAGCCGGCTACCTGGTGGTGGACGCGGACGCCTAACGGCCCGGGTACGGCGGAACCGACGGACAGGGACCAGGAGAAGGAAAGCATCATGGACACTCGCGAACAAGCGGCAACCAGGGCAGTCGAACTGGATATCCAAGGCATGACGTGCGCTTCCTGCGTAGCGCGGGTGGAGCGCAAGCTGGGCAAGATCGACGGCGTCGAGGCCGCCGTCAACCTTCCGCTGGAAAGCGCGCGGGTCACGGTTCCCGCGGCAGTTACCGACCAGCAGATCGTCGAGGCCGTCAATGCGGCCGGCTATACCGCCCGGTTGAAAACCCGTCCCGCCGCCCGGCCGCACTCCGGGCACGATGCAGCGGCTCCGGGGGCAGGTACCCCGGAGGAAACTCCGGCGGGCCATGGACAGGGGCACCAGCACGCCGGAGAACACCCCTCCGGCGAGGACCACCTGTCCCACGGCGGAACCGCTGCGCAGCTGCGTCCCCGGCTGATCCTGGCAGCGGTACTCAGCGTGCCGGTGCTGCTCATTTCCATGGTTCCCGCCCTGGCCTTCCCGAACTGGGGATGGGCCGTGGCCCTCCTCGCACTGCCCGTGGTGACGTGGTCCGCGTGGCCCTTCCACCGGGCCGCAGCCATCAATGCCCGCCACCTGGCCTCCACCATGGACACCCTGGTCTCCATCGGCGTTGCGGCGGCCTATCTGTTCTCGGTAGGCCAGCTGGCTGTGGATCCGGGACTCACCGCGGATCCGGGAATGGGCTCCGAACCGCACCTCTACTTCGAGGTCGCCTCGGTGGTGGTCACTTTCCTGCTGCTGGGCCGCTACCTGGAGGCCCGCGCCAAGACCAAGGCGACGGATGCGCTGAAGACGCTGCTGAACCTCGGAGCGAAGGACGCGACGGTACTGAGGGACGGCCAGGAAATCCGCGTCCCGGCGGACCGGTTGGAAGTCGGAGACGTGTTTGTTGTCCGTCCCGGGGAAAAGATTCCCGCAGACGGGGTGGTGCTTGAAGGCCGCTCCGCGGTGGATGCCTCGCTGATCACCGGGGAGTCGCTGCCGGTCGAGGTGGACGTGGACGGTCCGGTCACGGGTGCCACGATCAACACTTCCGGCCGCCTCCTGGTCCGGGCGACGCGGGTAGGCAGCGAGACGACGCTGGCACAGATGGGCCGCCTGGTCAGCGAGGCCCAGTCCTCCAAGGCACCGATTGCCCGGCTCGCGGACCGCATCAGTGCCGTCTTCGTCCCCGTGGTCCTCGGCATCGCCGTCCTGACCTTCGTGCTGTGGATGCTCCTCTCGGGGGACCTGCAGGCCGCCTTCACCGCAGCCGTCACGGTCCTGGTGATTGCCTGCCCCTGTGCCCTCGGCCTTGCCACCCCCGTGGGCCTGCTGACCGGCACCGGGCGCGGGGCGCAGCTGGGCATCCTCATCAAGAGCGCCCAGGTGCTGGAGGACACCCGCACAGTGGACACCATCGTGCTGGATAAGACCGGCACCATCACCTCGGGAAAGCTCTCCGTTGCCCGGGTGCGGCTGCTGGACACTGCACCGGCGGAGCTCACCGCTGACGGGATGCTGCGCCTGGCCGGTTCCGTCGAAGACGCCGGGGAGCACCCGATTGCCCGCGCCATTGCCGCTTCGGCGCGGTCCGGCCCGGGGACCGCCGAGGTCACCGACTTCGATTCGGCGCCGGGCGGGGGAGTCCGTGGCACCGTGGACGGGCACCTCGTGGTAGCCGGACGTCCGGCCTGGCTGGAGGAAAACGGGATCGACCTGCCGGACCCCGCCTATGCCGCCCTGCGCGAAGAGCAGGAATCCGGTTCCACGGCCGTTCTGGTCTCCGTCGACCGGCGGCCCACGGGCATCATCAGCCTGCAGGACACCCTTAAGGAAGGATCTGCGGAGGCAGTTGGACGGTTCCGCAGCCTGGGGCTGCACCCGGTACTGCTGACCGGAGACAACGCCGTGGTGGCTGCCCGTGTGGCGGAACAGGTCGGCATAGCGGCAGAAGACGTGCTGGCCGATGTCCGGCCCGAAGGGAAAGTCGACGCCGTCCGGCGGCTCCAGGCACAGGGGCGCACCGTGGCGATGGCCGGAGACGGCGTGAACGACGCCGCCGCCCTGGCACAGGCGGATCTGGGCATCGCCATGGGTTCCGGCACCGACGTCGCCATGGAAGCAGCCGACCTGACCGTGATGGGCAGCAGCCTGGGCCAGGTGGCCACCGCCGTCGAACTCTCCCGGCGGACCCTGCGGACCATCAAGACCAACCTGTTCTGGGCGTTTTTCTACAACGCAGTGGGCATCCCGGTGGCGGCTCTGGGACTGCTCAACCCCATGATCGCCGGCGCGGCCATGGCAGCCAGTTCGGTGCTGGTGGTCGGGAACTCGCTGCGGCTGCGCAGCTTCGGCAAGTAGCGCCAGGCGCAACGAATAAAAAACGGGCCGGTCCGCGGAACATACAGCTCCGCGGACCGGCCCGTTTCGTTGCGCCCGGAGGCCTAGCCCTGGCTGGGACCCACGGCGTCCACCGCGTTGGCCAGCGGTACGCCGGAACCGTCCCGGCGCCCATGCTCGGTGGGCAGCGCACGGGCCACGCCGTTGGCGGCGGAAGCCTTCGCGGGACCGTGCCCGGCCCAGGCCACGGAAAGCGAATCCTCGCCCTTCAGGAAGCGGTGGGCACGGACTCCGGCGGTAGCGCGTCCCTTGGCCGGGTACTCGGCGAAGGGCGTGACCTTGACGGACCCGCCGGGAGTTCCCGGCAGCGCCTCGGTGGTCGAGGACACCGTGACGACGACGGCGTCGTGATCCTCCGCGGTCACCACGCCGAAGTACACCACGGCGTCATCGGCGGCCAGCTTGATCCCGGCCACACCGCCCGCCGTGCGGCCCTGCGCGCGGACAGCGGAGGCAGGGAAGTGCAGCAGCTGCGCGGACCGGGTGATGAAGACCAGTTCATCCGTCTCATCAGCAGCGACCGCCGCTCCCACAACTTCGTCCTTGGGCTTGAGCGTGATGGCTTCCCAGTCGTCGCGGTTCAGCGGGTAATCGGGATTGACCCGTTTCACCACGCCGTTGCGGGTACCGATGGCCACAACGGAGTTCAGGGGGACCAGACCCACCAGCTTCTCGCCCTTGCCCAGGGTCATGAAGTCCTTCACCGGAACGCCGCCGGCCAGGTTGGGCAGTCCGGCCGTCGAAGGCAGGGCGGGCAGGTCCAGCACGGAGATCCGGATCATCCGCCCCGAGGAGGTCAGGGCGCCGATCTCGCCGCGCGCCGTGGTCTTCACCACGGAACGGAAGACGTCGTGGCGCACCCGCTGCCCGCCCTCGGCGAGCGGTTCCTGGTCCGAGGTCCGGGCCACCTGACCGGAGGTGGACAGGATCGCCCAGCACGGGTCATCCGGGATCTCCAGGGGAAGGACGGTCTTGGCGCCCTTGCCCGTGACGCCCGCGGAAGCTGCCACGGCGGCGCCCTTCAGGGGAGCGGCTGCCTCAGATTCGAGCAGGACGGTACGCCGCGGCGTCGCGTATTTCGCCGCCACTTCGCCCAGCTCGTCCGAGACCAGGGCACGCAGCCGCTGCTCGGAGTTCAGGATCGCCTCGAGCTCCTCGATCGCCCTGCGCAGCTCGTCCTGTTCCTTTTCGAGCTCGATCCTGGAGTACTTGGTCAGCTGGCGCAGGCGCAGCTCGAGGATGTGGTTCGCCTGGACTTCGGTCAGGTCGTAGACAGCCATCAGCCGTTCCCGGGCCTGCGCCGTTTCATCCGAGGACCGGATGATCTGGATGACTTCGTCAATGTCCACAATGGCAATGAGGAGGCCCTCGACCAGGTGCAGCCGGTCCTTCTTCCGGCCCAGCCGGTAGGCAGTGCGGCGGCGGACGACGCCGAGGCGGTGAGCAACGTAGACCTGCAGCAGCTCGACCAGGCCCAGGGTCCGGGGCTGGCCGTCCACGAGGGTCACATTGTTGATGCCGAAGGAATCCTCCATGGGCGTGAACTTGTACAGCTGCGCCAGAACCGCATTGGGATTGAACCCGTTCTTCAGTTCGATCACCAGCCGCAGGCCGTGGCTGCGGTCGGTCAGGTCCACAATGTCGGAGATGCCCTGCAGCTTCTTGGAGGTGACGGCGTCCTTGATTTTCTCGATGACCTTTTCCGGGCCGACCATGTAGGGCAGCTCCGTCACCACCAGGCCGGTGCGGCGCGCGGTGAGCTGCTCCACCTCGACCTTGGCCCGCGTCTTGAAGGAGCCGCGGCCGGAAGCATAGGCGTCGCGGATGCCGTCCAGGCCCACGATGCGTCCGCCCGTGGGCAGGTCCGGGCCGGGGATGAACCGCATCAGCTCTTCCAGGGACGCGTCAGGGTTGGCGATCAGGTGCTGGGTTGCCGCGATGACTTCGCCCAGGTTGTGCGGGGCCATGTTGGTGGCCATGCCCACCGCGATACCCGTGGTGCCGTTGACCAGCAGGTTGGGGAAGGCCGCCGGCAGGACTTCGGGCTGCTGGAGCTGGTTGTCGTAGTTCGGAACGAAGTCCACGACGTCTTCGTCCAGATGGTCCGTCATGGTCAGGGCCGGTGCGGCCAGCCGGGCCTCGGTGTACCGGGCCGCAGCCGGGCCGTCGTCGAGCGAGCCGAAGTTGCCGTGACCGTCGATCAGGGGCAGGCGCAGCGCCCAGTCCTGGGCCATGCGCACCATGGCGTCGTAAATGGCCGTGTCGCCGTGCGGATGCAGCTTGCCCATCACTTCGCCCACCACGCGCGCTGACTTCACGTGCCCGCGGTCCGGGCGCAGGCCCATGTCGGACATCATGTACAGGATGCGCCGCTGGACCGGCTTGAGGCCGTCGCGGGCATCCGGGAGGGCACGCGAATAAATCACCGAGTAGGCGTACTCGAGGAAGGAACCTTCCATCTCGGTGGTGACATCGATATCGATGATGTTCTCGGCGATCTTTTCGCCGGGGACTGATGGAGAGACGGGTTGGCGCCGGGCCATGCGTTGTCGAATCCTTGCAGTGTTAGGGGACAGGGGCCGATCCGTAAGCGGTCACCGCTGTGCGGATCGGTGCGGTACGGAGCGGGTGGATGACTATGGGGAAGATTGCCCACTACTCTGATTCTATGGTGGAGCAGGGACATTACCCCGAATATTGGGAAGCGGACGTCGTGTTGCGGGACGGTGGAACCGGCCATTTACGGCCCGTTTCGCCCTCGGACGCGGATGCGCTCCAGGCCTTCCACATGCGCCAGTCGCAGAGCTCCATCTACCTCCGGTTCTTCACGTACAAGGCCAAGCTCACGAATAAGGAGCTGGAACGCTTCACCAACGTGGACTACCGGGACCGGGTGGCCTTTGTCATCACCATCGGCGACGAAATCATCGGGATCGGCCGCTACGACCGCCTCGACGACCCCACCGAAGCCGAGGTGGCCTTCAACATTGCCGACGGACACCAGGGCCGCGGCCTGGGCTCCATCCTGCTCGAACACCTTGCCGCCGCTGCCCGGGAGAACGGCATCCGCCGGTTCTCCGCCGAGGTCCTGCCGGAGAACCGCAAAATGATCGGGGTGTTCGCCGACGCCGGATACGAGGTGAGCCGGCACTTCGACGACGGCGTGATCGCCCTGGACTTCAACATCGATCCGACGGAAAAATCCCTTGCCGTCATGGAGGCACGCGAGCACCGCGCAGAGGCGCGCAGCGTGGCGGACCTGCTCGCGCCGTCGTCGATTGCGGTCATCGGAGCCAGCCGGGAATGGGGCTCGGTGGGCTACCAGCTGCTGGAGCACATCATCGAGGGCGGCTTCAAGGGCTCCGTCTATGCCATCAATCCGGAAGCGTTCGAACTCGCCGGAATGATTTCCTACAGCCGGATCTCGGAAGTGCCCGAACCGGTGCAGCTGGCTGTCATCGCCGTGCCGTACGAACAGGTCCTGGCAGTGGCGGACGAGTGCGCCGCCGCGGGGGTGAAGGCCCTGCTGGTGGTCACCGCCGGTTTCGGCCCGAAGGGACCGGAGGGACTGGCACGGCAGCGCGCCCTGGTCCGCCGGGCACGTGCCCACGGCATGCGGGTGGTCGGACCGGCCTCCCTGGGCCTGATCAACACCCGGCCGGACGTCTCCCTGAATGCTTCCATGGCGCCGGCCCTGCCGCGCCGGGGCGGACTGGGACTGTTCAGCCAGTCCGCCGCCATCGGGGTGCTGCTCTACGCCACGGCCCAACGCCGCGACCTGGGCCTGTCGTCCACCATCTCCGCCGGCAACCGTGCCGACGTTTCCGGCAACGATGCCATGCAGTACTGGGAAGACGACGCCGATACGCGCGTTGTTGCCATGTACCTGGAGTCGGTGGGAAATCCGCGGAAATTCTCCCGCCTGGCACGACGGCTGGCACGGACCAAACCCGTGATCGTCGCCAAGTCGGATGTCACCGGGCTCCAGCTGCCGCCCGGCCACGCGGTCCGGACCACCCAGGCCCCGCCCGGAGCCCTGGACGCGATGCTGCGCCAGTCCGGCGTCATCCGCGTCACGACCAATGAGCAGCTGATCGACGTAGCGCAGATCGCAGTCAGCCAGCCCCTGCCGCGCGGCCGCCGCGTTGCCGTGTTCAGCAATTCGGTGGCCCTGGGCCGGGTCCTTGCCGACGCCTGCACCGGACTGGACCTGGAAATCACCCGGCTTGAGAACGAACTGGCCCTGGACACCGGGATGAGCGTCGCTTTGCCCCAGCTGCGCCGGACGGTCACCGAAGTGCTCTCCGACGACGCCGTGGACGCAGGCGTCGTCGCGCTCCTGCCGGCGGCGGGGCTGAAGACCGAGGCGATAGCGGCCGCACTGGCCGAATGCGTGCAGGCAACCGGGAAGCCCCTGGTCGCCGCCTTCACCGGCATCCTTGACCCGCGCGCGCACGTCGAAGGGCTGCTCGCGGCGGACCCGGGTGCGCCGGGCGAGGGGCTGCCGTGCTTCAGCAGCCCGGGAGCGGCGGTGGACGCCCTGGCCTCCGTGGTGCGCTACACGGAGTGGGCGAACCGGAACCACGGCAGTTTCGTGGAACCGGCAGGCGTCGACACCGAGGGCGCGGCAGCCTACATCGACTCGCTGATGGGCCAGGTGCTGGGTGACACCCTGACCCGGCTGGACCCCGGCCAGACGGCCCGGCTGCTGGAGTTCTACGGCATATCCGTGCTGCCCGCCGTCGCCTTCTCCACGCCGGACGAGGCCGTGGCCGCAGCTGAACAGCTCGGCTGGCCGGTTGCCGTCAAGACCCGCGAAGGGCACCTGCGCCACCGGCTCGACCTGGGCGGAGTGCGGCTGAACATCTCCACTCCGGACGCGCTGCGGACCACCGTCGAGCAGATGCGCCAGGCGTTGCGCCGCTACGGGGAGTTCGACATGGAGGTCCAGTCCATGGCCGCGACCGGGCAGGGCTGCCGCATCCGGGCGATCGAAGATCCGCTGCTGGGGCCGGTGATCTCCTTCGGCCTGGCCGGCGACGCCACCAGCCTGCTGGACGACTGGGCGCACGGCGTGCCTCCGCTGACGGACCGGGACATCGCCGACCTGGTGCGTGCGCCGCGTGCCGCCGCGAAACTGTTCGGCTACCAGGGCCTGCCGGAAGCGGACATCGCGGCGCTGGAGGACCTGATGGCCCGGCTGGCCGTCCTGAAGGATGAACATCCGCAGATCGCCCTGATCGAGATCAACCCTGTCCTGGTTTCCGCCGACGGCGTCACCGTACTGAGCGCCGACGTCCGGCTGGGCAACCCGCAGCGGCGCACCGACAGCGCCCGGCGGGCAATGCGGGATTGATCTGCCGGGCCGCCCGCGCGCCATTTAGGCAGTAAGGGGCGGTCTGGGGGAAACTGGAAGCATGTCGCCGTTACTTTCCGCTGAACGCCGCAGCCTTGACGCATCCATGGAACGGGCAGGGTTCTACCCGACGCTTTTGGCCGATGTGGTCCACGATGCCCTCGACGGCCGTGAGCCGCTGTCCCACTTGATCCACCTGGAAACGCACTTTGAGCGCACAGAGGTGCACCGCCACATCACGGTCCTGGTGCTGACCGAGGACATGCTGGTCATTACCCATGTGGACGATCAGCAGCTGGACGAGGCCGGGGAGCAGATGATGGCCCAGGTTTCCACCGAATCCGTACCGGTGACGCAGATCCGCTCCGTGGTGCTGGGCTATATGTACGCCCAGCCGCAGAACTACAAGCCCTCCGACCCGGTGCGGGAAATGACCCTCGCCATTGCCTGGTCCGGCGGCCAGCGGCTGGACATGGGTCCGGCCGGCTGCTCGGACCCGCAGTGCGAAGCGGACCACGGCTACACCGGCACCATTGCCCAGGAAGACATTGTGCTCCGCGTCAGCGCCGAGGCCGACGGTGCCCAGGCGGTCCAGAACGCCAAGGCCTTCGCCCGGGCGCTGCGGAAGGTCAACACCGACACTACTGCGGTTTCCCGCCCGCTGGACGGCGGCGATGCGCGCCAGCGCATGCCCGGCATCGGCGGACGCTTCAACCGCACCCACCCCCAGCGCTAGAACCGTGGCTTTGAACCCTGCTGCCCCGGATCTCCTGCCCGCAGCGCCGGCCTACGGAACCCGCTCCGTAGCCGAGGTGCTGGCCAGCGCCGCAGCCGTGCTGGGCGTCCCCGGCTGCGAGAACCGGTTGAACCTTCCTGCGGCGCGCCGAGTCGTAGTGGTCATGGTCGACGGCCTGGGCCTGTCCCTGCTGCGGAAGCGCAGCGGGCACGCCCCTTTCCTGAAGGGGTTCCTTCCCGCCGCCCGCGCCCTCAGTGCTTCCTTCCCCACCACCACGGTGGCGTCCCTGGCGTCCCTGGGCACCGGGCTTCCTCCCGGCCGGCACGGACTCGTGGGATACGACGTGCTGGACCCGGGTCAGGACAAAGTGGTCAATATGCTCGGGTCCTGGGACCCGGGCGTGGACCCGATGCGGTGGCAGCCTTACCCCACAGTCCTGGAGGCCGCCGCCGAGCACATCCCGGTGGCTACGGTCAGCCTGCCGCGCTTTGCGGATTCCGCCCTGACCCGTGCAGCGCTCCGCGGCGGCACGTTCATTCCGGCGTCCGGTGTCCATGCCCGGGTCTCCGCAGCAGTCGACGCCCTGGCCGGTGCGGACCGCATGCTGATGTACCTGTACTGGAACGAGCTGGACAAGGCAGGCCACCGGTACGGCGCAGCATCGCCGGAGTGGGGCAATGAGCTCGAAGAACTCGACAGCGCCCTGAAACGGCTGGTCGCCAGGGTGCCGGCCGGCACCCTGGTTCTCCTGACCGCCGACCACGGGATGGTGGACGTTCCCGTGTCGCAGCGCTTCGATTTCAGCACCCGGCCCGAACTGATCGACGGTGTCCGGCACACGGCGGGGGAGCCGCGCATGGTCCACCTGTATCTGGAACCGGATGCCGGTGACGCCCTGCTGCCCCGCCTCAAAGCCGCCTGGCAGGACGCCTACGGTTCCCGTGCCTGGATCTTCACGCGTGAGGAAGCAGTGCGGGCCGGTTACTTCGGTCCCGACGTCGATGACGCCGTCCTGCCGCGCATTGGGGACCTGATGGTTGCTGCCCGCGAGCCGATCGCCCTGTTCGACGGCCGCCGGGCCCCCGCCTCGGCGATGGCAGTCACCGGCCAGCACGGATCCCTCACGAAGGCGGAGTGCGAGGTCCCGCTCCTGGTCCTGGCACAGCCCGACAAGTCCAAGCGCGCGTCCTCCACGGCGCAGCGCGGAAAGTAGCCATGGCGGAACTGGTCTTTTTCTCCGGCACCATGGACTGCGGCAAGTCCACGCTGGCGCTCCAGATGGATTACAACCACAGTGCCCGCGGCCGCGGCGGCATCCTGTTCAGCCGCAATGACCGTGCGGGCGAGTCGGTGATCTCCAGCCGCCTTGGCCTGCAGACTCCGGCCGTTGAAGTGCGCGACGATACCGACTTCTGGGCAGAGGTACGGCGCTGCCGGGAGTCGGGGCGCAACGTGGACTACGTCATCTGCGACGAGGCGCAGTTCTACAGTGCGCAGCAGGTGGAGCAGCTCGCCTGCATTGTCGACGAGATGGACATTGACGTGTTCGCATTCGGCATCACCTCCGACTTCCGGACCCGGCTCTTCCCGGGATCGCAGCGGCTCGTGGAGCTCGCGGACCGAATGGAGGTCCTCCAGGTCCGGGCCCTGTGCTGGTGCGGACGGCGCGCCACGCACAATGCCCGTACCGTCGACGGCGTGATGGTGACCGAGGGGGACCAGGTGGTGGTCGGCGATGTCGAGTCCCGTACTCCGGCTGCTGCCGCGGAACCGGTGCCGGCCGTTATGGATGAGCCCTTGTTCGAGGACCGGCCCTTGTTCGACGATCAGCCGCTGTTCGACGCCGCGGACCTCCTGCCGGCGGCGGATCCGGGATCCCCGTACGGTGCCCAGGACGGGCCCGGCCCGGTCATTGGCTATGAAACGCTGTGCCGGCGCCACTACATGCGGCGGGTGACCGCACACCAGGCGGCCGCCCTGGAAGACGCCGGGCAGGCAGCGTCGCTGTGCTCGGTGGTGTCCCGGCGCGAGACCTCCGGGTCCTAGCCCCCGGCCGCTACTGCTGCAGCGGCCGGGGGGCGGCTAGTCGCCCTTGGTGCCGAAGACGATCTCGTCCCAGGAAGGGACGGAGGAGCGCTTGGGCTTGATGCGCCGTTCCGAAGCGCCGTCGTCCTTGGCGTCGGACTTTCCTGAGTCCTCGGGCTGCTGGCCCTTGCCGCCGTTGGGCAGGCGCTCCCACGGGAAGTCCCGTCCGGCGTTCTTGCGGGCTGCCGGCTCCGTGGAAGCCGGTGCCTCGTCCGCGGCGGGAGGTTCGGTCTCAGCGGGCGGGGTGACCGTGTCTTCGGCAGCGGCGTCGTCCGCTGCCGCTTCACGGGCTGCGCGCCGGCGGAAAGGACGGGCAAGAACGCTGATTTCCCGGGTCTGGGTCACGCTGCCCGGAAGGGTCACGGGATCCACCGGATCGTCCTGGTCCGCCGAATCCACGGACGGCGCCAAGGTCAGCCGGCCGGTGCGGGGACGCCGCGCGTTGGCTTCGTCGTCGTCGTCCGGTTCGGCACTGCCCTCACGGGGGTGTGCTGCGGGGACGCTGCCCTTGGCCAGCAGTGCTGCCAGCGCGTCGTCGCCGTCTTCATCGCTGCCCAGCCGCTGGCCGCGCCGCGACTTGAGGACTTCGAGGATGGTGTCGGTGTCGTCGGCGGGGGCAGCGCCTTCAGCCTCGAAATCGAAGACACGGTCCGCGACGGCGGCAAGGCGGCGGGTGGGCACGGGGGTGTCCAGCGGTTCCAGCTCACTGAGCACCTGCGCCCAGCGGTTGGCGTTGGCGACACTCTTGCGCAGCGGGCTGAAGATCCAGCGGGCCGGCGGTTCCTCACCGATGGCGACACGGGACTTCTCGGTCAGCGCGAAACGTGCCACGACTTCCCATGTGCCGTCGGGACGGCGCCAGGCATCCCACTCAACCGAATCGGGATCAACGCCGAAGGAGCGCAGCCGGTGCAGCACCATGTCACCGAGGTTGACGGGGTTCTCACCGAAGGCGCTGCGGTAGCCGTCATGGGTGGCGGACATGGGCGCGGCAACTTCCACGCCCTGGGCCTGCCGCGCAACGTACTCACGTTCGGCCAGGACGGGTCCCTCGTACCGGTGGATGTGGGCGAGGTCAAGGCCGGATAGTTCCGCAACCTCCTCGGCGCTGGCACCGGAACGGATGCGCGCCTGAATGTCCCGCGGGGTCATGGTGGTGCCGGCGGAGGGGGCGGCCTGCGGGGCGGACCGGTGCTGCCGTGATGCCGCCACCCGGAGGGCCTCATCGATCCGGAGACGGAAGGTTTCTCCGCCCTTGCCGCTTAACAGCAGATGTTCGCCACCTTCATGGACACCCACCAGCCGTAGATCCTGCATCAAAAAGTCCTCCACCCGATAGCAATTCCTTCTTGAAACAATGCCATCCCCGGGCGCGAAAACCTAAGCTTTGCCCGGGTGTGGCGCATTTGGAGCGGGCTGCACAACACGGCCCGGAGCCCCGGGCGGATGTCCCGCGGGGATGCCGGTTCGCTTTTTGGCGGCCGGTAGGTAAAAATCTCTGCGTTACGGGCACAAAACAGGTATCCGTGGCGTTGATATGTCAGACGCACGGCGCCGGACAGCCGGCGAGCTGCCGGACTTCGGCAGCAGCGAGCACCCTTCAACCGGACGGCGAGATAAAGACACTATGGCGACGGATTATGACGCCCCCCGCAAGACCGAGGAAGACACCGGCCAGGAGCCGATAGCGGAGCTGAAGACGCGGCGTACCGACGCGCAGTCTCCCGTGGTGGATGAGGATGAAGCAGAAGCCGCTGACGGATTCGAACTGCCCGGAGCGGACCTTTCCAGCGAAGAGGTGCTGGTGCGGGTCCTGCCGGCCCAGGCGGACGAGTTCACCTGCGCATCCTGCTTCCTGGTCCGGCACCGTTCACAGATAGCCCTCGAGAAGAACGGGATGTTCTACTGCGTGGACTGCGAGGGGTAGGTCAGCGGCCTTCGGTGAGGGCTTCGACGAGCTTCTCCGGACGGCGGGTGGATGTGAGCCAGTAGGGAGTGCGGTCCGCCGGATCCGTGATTTCAATGCGGACCACCGGAGAGATCCAGCCGCGGATGCACATGTAGGCCGTGGCGTTCAGTGCCGGACCCCGCTGCATGGTGGCGTCTTCGCCGCGGAAGGCCTCGACCTTGCCGATAAAGCGGCGTTCGATCTGTGCGCGGCCCACCTGCAGGGTATCGGCGGTGACGCTGATGCGGGGAGTAGACAGCAGCAGCAGGACGGTCAGGATGATGGCGGCAACCACGGCACCGGTGATGCCGGCGGCGAAGCTGATGGGGACGAACACAAGGATGCAGGCTGCGGCAAGGAGAGCGGCGACGAACCAGATGCCGAACGAGGGCGTGAGGCGTTCGGAATACAACACGGTGCTGGCGGAGCTCTTTGCGGAAGGGGATGACATACCCCCAGCTTTTCACCTTTGGCGGGGCATTTCATCCCGGCACCTACCGGGCGCCGGGTGCCCGGCGGCCGGCAACGCGCTAAAGTGTGGGGGTTGGCCCGGCGGCCGGACCCAGGCGGGTCCCGCCCGCAAGGATGCTTCCACACCCCGTGCAGCCGCCCCGGCTGCAGCCCGCGGAAATCTATGGAAACCGGAGAAACTGGTGCAAGGTGCAGCGACCACGCTGAAGGTACAGCTGAAGATGCTCGATGACGGGCTGGAACCGCCGTCGTATGCGCACCCCGGCGATGCCGGAGCCGACCTTCGCTCCCGGATCGATTTCACCCTCGCTCCAGGGGAACGGCAGCTCATTCCGACGGGTGTTTCGCTGGCGCTGCCGTTCGGCTACGCCGCCTTCGTCCATCCCCGCTCGGGCCTTGCCACCAAGCACGGCATCAGCATCGTCAACGCACCGGGGACGGTGGACGCCGGGTACCGCGGGGAAATCTCGGTCACGCTGATCAACACGGATTCCACACAGCCGGTTTCGCTGCAGCGCGGAGACCGGATCGCCCAGCTGGTGATCCAGCGGGTGGAAACAGCAGAATTCGTCCCGGTTGACGAGCTTCCCGACTCCGTGCGGGGCGCAGGCGGATTCGGTTCCACCGGAGGATTCAGCGCCGTTCCGGCCTGATCCGGTTTCCGGTCCCGTGCCGGCGCGGACATTCCCGTCAGGGCGGCCATACTAAGTACTTGCAGACACACGAGAGAAGGAACGTCGGTTATGGCATTTGGGCGCCGTAAGAAAACCAAGGCAGAGGAAACCGCCGGGGCCGCAGCAGCGCAGGAGAACGCAGCCGGGGAAACGGCCGACGCCGAAACCGTGCCGGCGGCCGGCGGTCCCTACGACCTGAGCGAGCGTCCCTCCGAGGAGGGGTACGTGGATCTCGGTGCGCTGCGCATTGCCGCTTCCCAGGGCCTTCAGCTGAGGCTGGAAGTTGAAGAGAAGACCCAGCGCGTGGTGGCCGTGACCTTGGACCTGGAGGGTTCGAGCCTGCAGCTGCAGGCCTTCGCGGCTCCCCGGTCGGAGACCCTTTGGGACGATATCCGCGGGCAGATCGGCAAATCGGTGGCATCGCAGGGCGGAACGGTGGACGAGCTCTCCGGCACGTTCGGCACCGAGCTGCTGGCCAAGGTGCCCGCGCAGGCCCAGGACGGTTCCAAGGGATTCCGTGTGGCCCGCTTCGTCGGCGTCGACGGCCCCCGCTGGTTCCTCCGCGGCGTCTTCGGCGGCCCGGCCGCAATGAATCCCGACGCAGCCGGCCCCCTCGAAGAGGTCTTCCGCAATGTCGTGGTGGTGCGGGGAGAGCAGCCCCTGCCTCCGCGGGACCTGCTGCAGCTGCGGCTGCCGCGGGACGCTTCCCCGCTTCCGCGACCCAACAAGGCGGACGCCAAACCCGCCGCGCCCGAGCGCGGCCCGGAAATCACGACGATCGGTTAACCGGTGCCAGCTGCCACCGCTTCCACGCACTGCGTGAGCATTGCCTCCCTGCCGAAGCGCGGCCGCGCGTATTGCCGCGGCTATGTATCGGCCATTACCGTCGTTCCGGCCAATGATCCGCCCCGCTTCACCGCGGTGGTGGAGGACACGATGGCCGAGTACCGGGAAAACCCTCCGGCTGCGCGGGCCAAGGTCCGCCTCGTCTGGGTGGGCCAGCGGCGGGTCCCGGGAATCGAGGCAGGAACCTGCCTCGCTTTCGAAGGCATGGTGTCGACGGTGGACGGCCGCCCCACGATCTTTAATCCGCGATACGAAATCATTGGACGCCCGGAGGCCGACGGATGAATACCCCCATGAAGCCGGAGGAGGGCCAGCCGGACCTGAACCAGCTGGCCGGCCAGTATGCCGCCCGGGCAGGCGTGGAACGCCGGGACGACGGACAGATCGACGTCCTCAAGTCCGTCGGCGGCGTCCGGGGGCTGGCCGAGGCTATCGTTCCGGGGCTGCTCTTCACACTGCTCTTCACGGTAGGGACCGGGCTCAACGTGTCCCTAGGAGCGGCCGTGGCCGCAGCCGCTGTGTTCTCCGTGGCCAACCTCATCCAGCGGCGCCCGCTGGTGCAGTCCCTCACCGGCGTGGCCGGCGTCGCCATCTGCGCCTTCGTGGCACTGCGCAGCGGTGACGGGGCCACCTACTTCGTCCCGGGGTTCTACCTGAACGGCGCCTACATCCTGGCGTTCCTGGTATCCATTGCCGTGAAATGGCCCGTGGCCGGGCTGCTCTTCGGCGTCATCCGCGGCGAGAACCTTGAGTGGCGCGCCTCGCGGGTACGGCTGAAGGCCTACACCTGGGCCAGCTGGATCATTGTGGCCGTCTTTGCCCTGCGCCTGGCAGTCCAGCTCCCGCTCTTCCTGGCCGGCAACGTTGCCGCACTGGGCACCATGCGCCTGGCCATGGGCGTACCGCTCTACGCGCTGGGGCTCTGGCTGGCGTGGGTGGTTTCCCGGCCCGCCGCGCCCGAGGCAGCAAGCGGATCTTCCTCCGAAGACTGAGTTCCGGAGGAGGACACAGCTCCCTGTACGGCGGCAGGGGACAGGACGGCCCGCAGCTCGTCTTCGGCTGCAATGGTGGTGATGAAGAACAGCTCATCCCCGGGCTCGACCACGTCGTCGTTGCTCGGAGTGATCGGGGCGTCGTCGCGCAGGATCGCCACCACGGTGGCGTCCTGCGGCCAGTCGATCGACCCCAAGGTCCGGCCCGTGAGGTGGGAATCGGTGGGGACAGTGAACTCCACCATCGAGGAGACACCGGTCTGCAGGCTCAGCAGCCGGACCAGGTCGCCGATCTCCACTGCCTCCTCCACCAGTGCGGTCATCAGCCGGGGCGTATTCACGGCCACGTCAACGCCCCACGAGTCGTCGAACATCCAGTCGTTCTTCGGGTTGTTCACGCGCCCCACCGTCCGTGCCACCCCGAATTCGCTCTTGGCCAGCAGGGAGACCACAAGGTTGACCTTGTCGTCGCCGGTGGCGGAAACGACGACGTCGGCCTCCTCCAGGCGGGCATCCTTCAGGGTGGTGAGCTCGCAGGCATCGCCGATCAGCCACCGCGCTCCGCGCAGTCCGCTTCGTCCCACGCACTCGGGCTTTTCGTCAACCAGCAGCACGTCATGGCCGTGGGACAACAGCTCCTTGGCGATGGATGAACCCACGCTGCCGGCACCGGCAATCACAACTTTCACAGGGACTCCTTGGCTGGTTCCTTGGACAGGATCTTGCTGATTTCGGCGGTCCGGTCCACGGACATCATGGCGTGCAGGACATCGCCTTCCTGGTAGCTCGTGCCCGGGCGGGGCAGGATCCCTTCCCCGAAGCGGGTCACGTAGGCAATGCGGACGCCGGCGGCGGCCTCGATACTGCCCAGCGACCGTCCCAGCCAGCTCTCGTGCAGGGACAGTTCGCCCAGGATCAGCCGGCCCGAAGATTCCCGGAAGTCGCCGTTGATGCTCTGTTCCGGCAGGATCCGCCGCAGCACCTGGTCCGCGCTCCACCGGACCGCGGCAACCGTGGGAATGCCGAGGCGCTGATAGATCTCCGCGCGTCCGGGGTCATAGATGCGGGCGACGACGTGGCCCACGTGGAAGGTCTCGCGCGCCACGCGGGTGGCCAGGATGTTGGAATTATCACCGCTGGAAACGGCAGCGAAGGCATAGGCCTCTTCAATGCCGGCGGCCTTCAGCGTCTCCCGGTCAAAGCCGACGCCGGTCACTTTGCGTCCGGTGAAGGTCTGCCGCAGCCGCCGGAACGCCCGCTCGTCCTGGTCAATGATCGCGACTGAATGCCCGGCATTGTCCAGGGTGTGGGCGAGGCTGACGCCCACGCGCCCGCACCCCATGATCACGTAATGGGCCAACTGCCCTACCTCGGTTTCGACTCATAGTTGACTGCCCGCCGCAGAAGACGGCTGCGCAGCTGTGCCAAGCAGCCAACTCCGCTGTACGAACATTCATTAAAAACAATCAACGCCAGCTTAGTCCCGTCAGCTGCCCAAATAGCACCGCGCCGGGCTCCCGTGGTGAGATGGACTTTTAGGCCTCTTGAAAGAAGCACAACCACCCCATGTCACTTGAACTCACCATCGGCGCCCCGGCCCACGGCGGCCACTTCGTTGCCCGGCATGAAGGGCGCGTCATTTTTGTCCGGCACGGCCTGCCGGGGGAGCGGGTCCGGGTCCGGCTCACCGAATCCGGCGAGGACGCCAAGTTCTGGCGCGCCGACGTCGTCGAGGTCCTGGAGCCGGCCGAAGGGCGCCGGGAACATTTCTGGAAGGAAGCCGATGCCCTGCGCGCCGCGGCGCGCGGAAAGCTTCCGGTGGGCGGCGCCGAGTTCGGCCACATCGACCTTGACCTCCAGCGGCGGCTGAAGGCGGACATCTTTGCCGAGCAGCTGCGCCGGCTCGGCGGCACCGACCTGGTCCCCGAGGTGGAAGCCGCCCTGGAGGAAAGCAGCGACGGACTGGGCTGGCGGACCCGGGTCAGCTTCTCGGTGGCTCCCAGCGGACGGCTCGCCATGCACGCGCACCGCTCGGATGAGCTGATTCCGGTCGAGGCAATGCCCCTGGCCACCGCAGCCATCAATGCCCTCCGGCTGTGGGAGGCGGACTTCACGGGTATGGACCGCGTGGAGGTTGCCGCGCCGGCGGCAGGCGGCCAGCCCCTGGTGCTCCTGATTCCTGCACCGGGCACCCATCCCCGTATCCCGGCCCGGATCGCCCAGAACCTTCCGGACGGTGTGTCCGTGGCGGCGTGGGATCCGGACACCCACGAACTGACCCGGCTGAAGGGACGGACCTGGGTGCAGGAGACCGTGCTGGGTCAGGACTACCGGGTCACCGGCGCGGGCTTCTGGCAGATCCACCGCTCCGCGCCGCAGACGCTGGCGACGGCGGTTCTCGAGGGGCTGGACGTGCAGTCCGGGGAGTCCGTGGCGGACCTGTACGCCGGCGCCGGGCTGTTCACGGCCCCGCTGGCCGCTGCGGCAGGGGAGTCCGGCCGGGTGCTTTCCGTGGAAGGCTCTCCGGGCGCAAGCCGCGACGCACGCAAGAACCTCTTCGCCGCACCCCAGGTGCAGATCGCCCAGGGCCGGGTGGACAAGATGCTTCGGGACGCAGGGGGCCTCGACGTCGTCCTCCTGGATCCGCCGCGGGCCGGAGCCGGAAAAACGGTGGTGCAGCAGATCAACGCCGCCGCGCCCCGCGTGGTCGGCTACGTGTCCTGCGACCCGGCGTCGTTCTCCCGCGACCTGGGCTATTTCCGCAGCGCCGGCTGGGAAATGGACAGCCTGCGGGTGTTCGACCTCTACCCCCATACCCACCACATGGAGTCCTTCGCCGTCCTGCGCAAGCGCTAGAGGCACACGCCGCGGTCGCCGGATGCGGGCGGAGGCCCCCGTCACGACGCGTCGTGTCCCATATCTCCTCCGGGCGCCCCTGTAAAGGCTAGGATGGGAGGCAGTTGTCCAGTCCTGCGCCTTTATGGGGGTTCCCCGGGGGAGTTTCCCGCTTTCGAGCGGTTATTGCCCAGGCAGGGGGCACGTGTCGGCGGGGAAATGAACCACCGGTTTTCCCGCCGCCCCCTTTGTCCGACTATTAGGGAAACCTAACTGGCGGGCAGTTGTGACCTGGACAAAGATAACAAGGTGGCGAGAGGAGTCCTGTTATGACTAATGTGGACAGCTTTGGATCCAAGGGCGTCTTAGACGTCAACGGTTCCGAGTATGAAATTTTCCGGCTGAATTCCGTCGAAGGCGCCCAGAGCCTTCCGTTCAGCCTCAAGGTCCTGCTGGAGAACCTGCTCCGCACCGAAGACGGTGCAAACATCACTGCGGACCACGTACGTGCCCTGGCACAGTGGGACGCGGACGCAGAGCCCAGCACCGAGATCCAGTTCACCCCGGCCCGGGTGATCATGCAGGACTTCACCGGCGTACCCTGCATCGTTGACCTGGCCACCATGCGCGAGGCCGTGGCAGACCTCGGCGGCGATCCCAAGCGCGTGAACCCGCTGGCACCCGCCGAAATGGTCATTGACCACTCCGTGCAGATCGATGCCTTCGGCAACTCCGGCGCGCTCGAGCGCAACATGGAAATCGAGTACCAGCGCAACGGCGAGCGGTACCAGTTCCTCCGCTGGGGCCAGACGGCGTTCGATGACTTCAAGGTCGTTCCCCCGGGAATGGGCATTGTGCACCAGGTCAACATCGAATACCTGGCGCGCACGGTCATGACCCGTGAAGTCGACGGCGTCCTGCGCGCCTACCCCGACACCTGCGTCGGCACCGACTCCCACACCACCATGGTCAACGGCCTGGGTGTGCTCGGCTGGGGCGTCGGCGGCATCGAAGCCGAAGCCGCAATGCTCGGCCAGCCCGTCTCCATGCTGATCCCGCGCGTGGTCGGCTTCAAGCTCACCGGCGAGATCCCCGCCGGAGCCACGGCCACCGACGTCGTCCTGACCATCACCGAAATGCTGCGCAAGCACGGCGTGGTCGGCAAGTTCGTCGAATTCTACGGTGAAGGCGTTGGCGCTGTTCCGCTGGCCAACCGTGCCACCATCGGCAACATGAGCCCCGAGTTCGGCTCCACCGCGGCGATCTTCCCGATCGACGACGTGACCCTGGACTACCTGCGCCTGACCGGCCGCTCCGAGGAGAACGTAGCCCTCGTTGAGGCCTACGCCAAGGAGCAGGGCCTGTGGCACGACCCGTCCAACGAGGTCAAGTACTCCGAGTACCTTGAGCTGGACCTGTCCACAGTGGTTTCCTCCATCGCCGGACCGAAGCGTCCGCAGGACCGCGTGGAGCTGACCAACGCCAAGGCGCAGTTCCGCGATGACCTGAAGAACTACGTCACCCACGTGGATGAGGACGTCACCGCCGGCAACACGGCCGACGACGCGTCAGCGCAGTCCTTCCCGGCATCCGACGCCCCGGCGTTCGACGCCACGGACGAGCAGTCCGAGAAGGACCAGCCGCGCGAGGACCACGTACACGTGGTCAACGGCCGCACCAGCAACACCGTGCCGGTCACCATGGCGGACGGCCGCAGCTTCGAGCTGGACCACGGTGCGGTGACGATCGCGTCGATCACCTCCTGCACCAACACCTCCAACCCCTCCGTGATGATGGCCGCCGCCGTGCTGGCCCGCAACGCGGTGGACAAGGGCCTTGCCTCCAAGCCGTGGGTCAAGACCTCTGTTGCCCCGGGCTCGAAGGTCGTCACCGACTACTACGAGAAGTCCGGCCTGATCCCGTACCTCGAGAAGCTCGGCTTCTTCGTGGTGGGCTACGGCTGCGCCACCTGCATCGGCAACTCCGGCCCCCTCGAAGAGGAAATCTCCGAGGCGATCAACGAAGCCGACCTGGCCGTCACCGCCGTTCTCTCGGGTAACCGCAACTTCGAAGGCCGCATCAACCCGGACGTGAAGATGAACTACCTGGCCTCCCCTCCGCTGGTAGTCGCCTACGCCCTGGCCGGCACCATGGACTTCGACTTCGAGAATGACCCGCTGGGCCAGGACGAAGCCGGCAACGACATCTTCCTGAAGGACATCTGGCCGAACCCGGTCGAGGTCCAGCAGATCATCGATGCCTCCATCGACCAGAAGATGTTCAGCGACAGCTACAACACCATCTTCGAAGGCGACGAGCGCTGGCAGTCCCTGCCCACCCCCGAGGGTGCAACCTTCGAGTGGGATGCGGAGTCCACGTACGTCCGGAAGCCCCCGTACTTCGAGGGCATGAAGGCTGAGCCGGAGCCCGTCTCGGACATCGAGGGCGCACGCGTCCTGCTGAAGCTGGGCGATTCGGTCACCACCGACCACATCTCCCCGGCCGGTTCCTTCAAGTCCGACACTCCGGCGGGCAAGTACCTGCTGGAACACGGCGTGGCCCGCAAGGACTTCAACTCCTACGGCTCGCGCCGTGGCAACCACGAAGTCATGATCCGCGGCACCTTCGCCAACATCCGCATCAAGAACCAGCTGCTCGACGGCGTTGAAGGCGGTTTCACCCGTGACTTCAGCCAGGCCGACGCACCGCAGGCTGCCGTTTACGATGCCGCGATGAACTACCAGGCAGCCGGCACCCCGCTGGTTGTCCTGGCCGGCAAGGAATACGGCTCCGGTTCCTCGCGTGACTGGGCCGCCAAGGGCACCGCCCTGCTGGGCGTCAAGGCCGTTGTTGCCGAGAGCTACGAGCGTATCCACCGCTCCAACCTCATCGGCATGGGTGTCCTTCCGCTGCAGTACCCGGCCGGCGTCAACGCCGAGTCCCTGGGCCTGACCGGTACGGAAACCTTCTCCGTTGAAGGTGTCACCGAGCTGAACAACGGGACCACGCCCAAGACCGTAAAGGTCACGGCCACCCCCGAAAACGGCGAAGCCATCACGTTCGACGCGGTCCTGCGCATCGATACCCCGGGCGAAGCCGACTACTACCGCAACGGCGGCATCCTGCAGTACGTACTGCGTCAGATCTCCGCGAAGTAGCAGTAACCGCACCACGTTCAGGGCCCTGTTTCCCGATCCGCTCCCAGGGGCGGAGGAGGGAAACGGGGCCCTGAAGCGTTCCATAGGAATCACGCGGGGCACGCCGCGCGTTAGAGTTAATTCATATTGCGACGGTGTGCAGTGCCGCCGATAACAACTCAAGGGAGGCACCCTGTTGGGACTTCTGGAAACAATCCGGGATCCTCGGGACCTCAGCAGGCTTTCGCTGGCACAGTTGAAGCGGCTTGCTGAAGAGATCCGTTCGTTCCTGATCACGAACGTCGCACAGACCGGCGGGCATCTGGGCCCGAACCTGGGCGTGGTGGAACTGACCATGGGCATCCACCGTGTCTTCGATTCCCCGCGGGACAGCATTGTCTTCGACACCGGGCATCAGTCCTACGTGCACAAGATCCTCACCGGCCGCCAGGACTTCGCCTCGCTACGGCAGCAAGGCGGCATGTCCGGCTATCCGTCGCGGGCCGAGTCCGTCCACGACATTGTGGAAAGCTCCCATGCCTCCTCGTCCCTGTCCTGGGCCGACGGCATTTCCCGCGCCCGCCAGCTCAACGGCGAGGGCGACCGCTACACCGTGGTGATGGTGGGCGACGGCGCGCTGACCGGCGGCATGGCCTGGGAAGCCCTGAACAACATTGCGGCCGACCAGCGGCGGCGCGTGGTGATTGTCGTCAATGACAACGGCCGTTCCTACGCTCCGACCATCGGCGGCCTGGCGGATTATCTGGCCTCCCTGCGTCCGACCATCGACGCCGTACGCACCCATCACGCCTACGAGAACACCCTCGGCTGGTGGCGCGACCGCCTGCAGCACGGCGGGCCCGCGGGACGCTTCGCCTACCGCAGCCTGCATGCCGCCAAGAAGGGCATCAAGGACTGGTGGTCCCCGCAGGGCCTCTTCGAGGACCTCGGCATGAAGTACGTGGGACCGATCGACGGGCACGATATCGACGCCGTCGAACGCGCCCTGCACAAAGCGAAGAACTACGCCGGCCCCGTCATCGTGCACGCCATGACCGAGAAGGGCCGCGGCTACGCTCCGGCCCGCGCCCACGAGGCGGACCAGTTCCACGCCGTCGGGATCATCGACCCGGAAACCGGCGCCCCGGTGGAGCCGGGCGGCAAGGAGTCCTGGACCTCGGTCTTCGCCACCGAGATCGCCGAGATCGCCGACGAACGCAAGGACATCGTCGGCATCACCGGCGCCATGCTCATTCCGGTGGGCCTGCACAGGTTCGCCGAGCGGCACCCGGAACGGGTGTTCGACGTCGGCATCGCCGAGCAGCACGCCCTCACTTCGGCGGCGGGCATGGCCTTCGGCGGACTGCACCCGGTCGTGGCGCTGTACGCCACGTTCCTGAACCGGGGCTTCGACCAGCTGCTGATGGATGTTGCCCTCCACAAGGCCGGCGTGACGATCGTCCTGGACCGTGCGGGGGTGACCGGCCCCGACGGCGCCAGCCACCACGGCATGTGGGACATGTCCATGCTCCAGATTGTCCCGGGACTGCATCTGGCCGCGCCGCGGGACGCCACCCGCCTGAAGGAAGAGCTGCGCGAAGCCGTCGCCATTCCCGATGCCCCCAGCGTGGTGCGTTTCTCCAAGGGCACCGTGGGCAGGGATATTGACGCCGTGGAGCGGACCTCCGACGGCGTGGACATCCTGGCCCGCCGGCCCAGCGGAGACAGCTCCAATGATGTGCTGATTGTCAGTGTCGGTGCCATGGCGGAGATGGCCCTCGACGTCGCCGGGCGGTTGGGCGACCAGGGCATCAGCTCCACCGTGGTGGACCCGCGCTGGGTGCTGCCGGTGCCGCGCTCGATTATCGACATCGCAGCCGACCACCGGATTGTCATCGTGATCGAGGACGGTGTCCGGGCCGGGGGAGTCGGCTCCCGGATCCGGCAGGAGATGCGCGCGGCCGGCGTCGACACCGCCTTGAACGAAGTGGGACTGCCCGTGGAATTCCTGGACCACGGCAGCCGCAGCGAGGTGCTGGAGCGCGTGGGACTGACGGCCCGGCAGATCGCCAACGACGTCGTCGCCCAGGTCCTGGGCACGAAGGTACCGTTTGCCCGGCCCTTGCCCGGGCAGGATCTGCCCACCGGGCAGGTGCCCAAGATCCAGTAGCCGCGCAGGGTCCGGGACCGGACCATGACCGAAGGGGTGTAAGCCATGGCGGATAACGTTCCTGCCCTCGCCGTCACGGGGGCTACTGGAGCCCTGGGCGGTGCCGTTGCGCGGTTGCTCGGGGAGGCAGGCGTCCGCCAGCGGTTACTGGCCCGGCATACCGCCAGGCTGCCCGAACTGCCGGATACTCCTGTCTTCGCGGCGTCGTACCTGGACGGCCGCCAGGCTGCCAGTGCGCTGCGCGGTGTGCACACGCTGTTCATGGTGTCGGCGGCCGAGAGCCCGCACCGCGTCGAGGACCACTGCACCTTCGTGGATGCGGCGGTGGAGGCCGGCGTCGAACACATCGTGTACACGTCCTTCATGGGTGCTGCTCCGGATGCCGTCTTCGCCCTGGCGCGGGACCACGCTGCCACCGAGGAGTACATCGCTTCCCGCGAGGGCCTGGAACACACCTTCCTGCGGAACTGCCTCTACCAGGACGTGCTTCCCACGTTTGTCCAGCCCGACGGCGCCATCCGCGGCCCTGCGGGCGAGGGACGGTTCGCTCCGGTGGCCCGGGCGGACATTGCCCGCGCCGCAGCGAAGATCCTGCTGTCCCCGGAGCAGCACCGGAACCGGACCTACACGCTCACCGGGCCCGCGGAGCTGACCATGGAAGAGGTCGCCGGCATCCTGGCCGAGGTGACCGGAGAGCCGGTGCGCTATGAGGCGGAAACCTACGACGAGGCGATAGCGTCGCGTATCAAGGCGGGAGCTGCGCGATGGCAGGCCGAGGCCTGGAGCAGCAGCTACCAGGCCATTGCAGCGGGGCAGCTGGCACCCGTGAGCCCGGATGTCGAACGGCTCACCGGTACTCCGCCGCTGGGGTTCGAGGATTACCTCCGCGGCGCGGGTAGCTGACGGCGCTAAAAGAGTGCAGGGCGGGGGAGCACGGGATAGGGTCGTAGATATGGATTACGACATGGATGTCCGCCGGTTCCTTGCTGAATGCACCGTGAGCGACTTGGATGACGAAGCAACACCGGTAGCCGACCTGTACGGCATGTACATCATCTGGAGCGAACAGCAGGGAATCGAGCCCCTGGCTGTCCAGGCGTTTTCCGCCGCTGTCCAGGAGGAGGGCATCGAAGCCGAGCGCCGCCGAAGCGAGCAGGTGTACACCGGCCTGCTTCCCACCGGCGCCATTCCCATCCAATACATCCTGGAAACGGACAAGGCTCCGGGCCCCAACAACACCCTGGACACGTTCCTGGGCTGAGTCTTCCGCCGGATACAGGGAGCCCGGTTCCCGGGGGTACCGTAGCTTCCATGACTTCTTACAACAGACTCGGAAATTCCGGCCTGACCGTCTCCACGGTAGGACTGGGCTGCAACAACCTCGGCCGCTCCGGAACGCCCACCGAATCCCAGGCGGGAACCGATGCCGTCATCAACGCCGCGATCGACGCCGGCATTACGCTTTTCGACGTTGCGGATACCTACGGCCGCACGCCGGGGCTGAGCGAGGAGATGCTGGGCAAGGCCCTGGGGTCCCGGCGCGAGGACATTGTCCTTGCCACCAAATTTGGCATGGACATGCAGGGCGGCAACGGCGCCGACTTCGGCGCCCGCGGCTCCCGCCGCTACATCGTCAAAGCCGCCGAAGCCTCCCTGCGCCGGCTGAACACCGACTGGATCGACCTGTACCAGTTCCACACCCCGGACCCGCTGACTCCCATCGAGGAGACCCTTGCGGCCCTCGACGACCTGGTGACCAGCGGCAAGGTCCGCTACATCGGCCACTCCAACCGCACCGGCTGGCAGATTGCCGAAGCCGAGTTCACCGCACACATGGGGGGCTACACCCCGTTCATTTCCGCGCAGAACCATTACAACCTGCTGGACCGCCGGGCTGAACTTGAAGTCACTCCCGCCGCCGAGGCCTACGGACTGGGTGTGCTGCCGTACTTCCCGCTGGCCAACGGCCTGCTCACCGGAAAGTACAGCAGCGGCAAGGCGCCCGAGGGCAGCCGCCTGACGCATTCCCGGACGAACCTGCTGGAAAACGCCGACATGGAGCAGCTGGCCGAGTTCGGCCGGTTCGCCGCCGACCGTGGCCTGACCGAGGTGCAGGTCGCCTTCTCCTGGCTCGCTGCGCAGCCGTCCGTTGCCTCCGTGATTGCCGGAGCCACCAAGGTGGAGCAGGTGCGGCAGAACGCCGAGGCCGTGTCCTGGGTGCCCTCGGACAAGGACCTGGAGGAGCTGGACCGGATCTTCCCGAAGACGCCGAAGGTTGCCTTGTTCTAGGGTCCCCGTGTGGGCGCCGGTCGATCGCTAGCCGTCAGGGCCGTCTTCGCGTTCCTGCCGGTAGCCTTCCCGCTGCTGCCGGACAAAGAGCGTAGCCAGCCGAAGGAAAGCCGCTGCCAGTGCCAGGAATAGGCCTACCAGCAGCCAGTTCCATGGCTCGTCGAACGGCAGGAGCAGAACCAGCCACAAGGAGACGGCAGCGCTGAGCAGGAGCACAACCATCCGCTTGGCACGATTCTGCGACCATGCCGGCTCCTGGGTCATGCTGAGAGGCTAGCGCCGTTGCGGCATCCTTTCCAGACCAGAGTGCAAAGCGCATGCACGGGAACGCAAAAGCGCCGGGCGGACCGGGTGAGGCGGCATCACTGCCGCCGTTCCGGTCCGCCCGGCGCGGGCGAAGCAGACGGGCTAACTAGGCAGCCACAGCCGCCTCATGGAACGTCTTGCCGTTCACGCGCTCGGACGCACCGACGCGGTCCAGGTACGGCGTGATGCCGCCCAGATGCATCGGCCAGCCGGCACCGAGGATGACGCACAGGTCGATGTCCTCGGGACCGGCCACAACGCCCTCTTCGAGCATGAGCCCGATTTCCTCGGCCAGGGCATCCTGCGTGCGGCGCAGGACTTCCTCGGAGGTGGAGGGCGTGGTGCCGAAGTCCAGCATCGCCAGGGTTTCCTCCGGGATGTAGGCGTTGCCGTCCTCATCCTTCTGCCACAGGGACTTGATGCCGGCGTCGATGATCTTCTGCGAGTTCTTCGAAAGCCAGAACCGCTCACCGAACGCCGAGTGCAGGGATTCCTGTACGTGCTGCCCCACCGGCAGGCCCACGAGGGCCAGCAGGGTGAACGGCGACATCGGCAGGCCCATTGGGCGCAGTGCATTGTCCGCGGTGGCAGCGTCGGTGCCCTCGTCGAAGACCTTGGTGATCTCGCCGAACATGCGGCCGAGGATGCGGTTCACCACGAAGGCGGCGGCGTCCTTGACCAGCACGGCGGTCTTCTTCAGCTGCTTGGCCAGCACAAAGGCGGTGGCCAGCACGGCGTCGTCGGTCTTCGGTGCGCGCACGATTTCGAGCAGCGGCATGACGGCGACCGGGTTGAAGAAGTGGAAGCCGACCACACGCTCGGGGTGCTGCAGGTCCGCGGCCATTTCCGTCACGGAGAGGGAGGAGGTGTTGGTGGCCAGGATGCACTCGGGGGAGACTACGGCCTCCACCTCGGCGAAGACCTGCTTCTTCACGGACAGCTCTTCGAAGACGGCTTCAATGACGAAGTCCGCGTCCGAGAAGGCTTCCTTGGAGACCGAACCGGTGACCAGGGCCTTGGTGCGGTTCGCGGCGTCGGGGGAGATGCGCTTCTTGGCCAGGAGCTTGTCAATCTCGGCGTGCACATAGCCCACGCCCTTGTCCACGCGTTCCTGGTCGATGTCCGTCATCACCACGGGCACCTTGAGCTGGCGGGCGAAGAGCAGGGCGAGCTGGCTGGCCATCAGGCCGGCACCGACCACGCCGACCTTGGTGACCGGGCGGGCGAGCTTCTTATCCGGGGCTCCGGCGGGTCGCTTGCCGCGCTTCTGGACCAGGTCCAGGAAGGCATACACGGTGGAGCGGAACTGCGGGGTCTGCATCAGTTCGGCCAGGGCATTGCACTCGGCGTCGCGCGATTCCTCGCGGGTCCAGGTTTTGCCCTTCTCCAGCAGGTCCAGCACCCTTGCCGGTGCCGGAGCGGCGTTGGAAGTCTTGGCCTCCACAAAGGCACGTCCCGTGGCGACGGCGGCATCCCACGCGTCTCCGGCGTCGGCAGGGTCGACGGCGTTGGGCCGGGAGACCTGCTCCTCGCCGGTGATGACGCGGGCGGCCCAGGTGAGGGACTGCTCCAGGAAATCCGCCGGCTCGAACAGGGCGTCGGCGATGCCCAGCTTGTAGGCGGCTGCCCCGGACAGGGTGCGGTTGTTGCTCAGCGGGTTCTCGATCATCACCTTCACAGCGTTCTCGGGACCGATCAGGCGCGGCAGCAGGTACACGCCGCCCCAGCCCGGAACCAGGCCGATAAAGGCTTCGGGCAGGGACAGGGCGCCGGCGCCCGTGGAGACCGTGCGGTAGTCGGACTGCAGGGCAATCTCCAGGCCACCGCCGAGGGCCACCCCGTTGATGAAGGCGAAGCTGGGCACGCCCAGGGTGCCCAGCTTGGCGTAGACGTCGTGCCCCAGACGGGCCATGGCGTAGCCGGCCTCGACGTCGGAAATGCTCTTCACGGCGGACAGGTCGGCACCGGCCACGAGGTAGAACGGCTTGCCGGTGACACCGACGCCGACAATCTCGCCGTTGTCGGCCCGGACCTTGAGCTCATCCAGCTTCTCACCGAGCTCGAGCAGCGTGTTCGGGCCGAGCGTGGTGGGGCGGGAGGAGTCGACGTCGTTGTCCAGCGTGATCAGCGCGAAAGTTCCGGCATTCCCGGGCAGGGAGATGTCGGAGACGTAGGAGTGGGTGACAACCTCGGTGGGGAAGAGCCCCGCGAGGCGCTGGTAGTCAGGAGCAGACATTACTTCGTGGCCTCCGTGGAATCGGTGTTGTAGTCAGGGTGGTTCGGGTTTTCCCAGATCACGGTGGCGCCCATGCCCAGGCCGATGCACATGGTGGTCATGCCGTAGCGGACGCTCGGGTCTTCCTCGAACTGGCGGGCCAGCTGGTTCATCAGGCGCACGCCCGAGGAAGCCAGCGGGTGCCCGACGGCGATGGCGCCGCCGTAGCGGTTCACGCGGGGATCGTCGTCGGCGATGCCGAAGTGGTCCAGGAAGGCCAGCACCTGGATGGCGAAGGCCTCGTTGATTTCAAACAGGCCGATGTCCTCGATGGACAGGCCGGTCTGCTCCAGCACCTTTTCGGTGGCGGGGACCGGTCCGTAGCCCATGACCTCGGGCTCGACGCCGGCGAAGGCGTAGCCGACCAGGCGCATCTTCACGCCCAGACCCAGTTCCTCGGCGGCGTCGGCGGAGGCCAGCAGCGCGGTGGTGGCGCCGTCGTTCAGGCCCGCGGCGTTGCCGGCGGTGACGCGGCCGTGTGCGCGGAACGGGGTGCGCAGCTCGGCCAGGTCCTTGACGGTGGTGCCCGGGCGCGGCGGCTCGTCCACGGTGTTCAGGGTCCAGCCGCGGCCGGGCTTCTTCGTGGCCACAGGGACCAGGTCCGGCTGGATGGCGTTGGCCGCGTAGGCCTTGGCCAGCTTCTCCTGGCTGGCGGCGGCGTACGCGTCGGTGCGGTCCTTGGTGATGTGCGGGAAGCGGTCGTGCAGGTTCTCCGCGGTGTTACCCATGTTCAGGGCCGCCGGGTCCACCAGGCGCTCGGTCATGAAGCGGGGGTTCGGATCGGCGTCCTTGCCCATCGGATGGTTGCCCATGTGCTCCACGCCGCCGGCGATAACGACGTCATAGGCGCCGAAGCCGATGCCCGAGGCGGTGGTGGTCACGGCCGTCATGGCGCCTGCGCACATCCGGTCGATCGCGAATCCGGGCACCGTGCGGGGCAGGCCGGCCAGCAGGGCGGCGGTGCGTCCGATGGTCATGCCCTGGTCACCGGACTGGGTGGTGGCGGCAATGGCCACCTCGTCGACGCGTTCCGGAGGAAGGGAAGGGTTGCGGCGCATCAGTTCGCGGATGCACTTGACCACCAGGTCATCGGCCCGCATCCCGGCGTAGATACCCTTTTCGCCGGCTTTGCCGAACGGGGTCCGCACTCCGTCAACGAAAACTACGTCCCTGATCTGCCGTGATCGGCTTTGTGGGCTCACGTACTTACTCCTCTTTGAGATAGAAAACGGAACGACGTCCGAGATGATGTTACTCGTGGGTAACATAGCCTGCAAGGAAGACGGCGGCAGGCGTCGGAAAGAGGCAGGTATGTCCCGGCTCACGCTGCTCCCGCACCGACCCTACCGACATACCGCCGTCCGAGAAACCCGGTGCTACGTTGGCCCGATGGATTCCGTCGAAGACCCCGCACTGGCCGGCTGGCTGCAGGAGGTCCGGGGCTCCGAGCATGGTGAAGCCTCCCTCGAACACATCCGGCAGCTGCGTGCCCCGCGGGACCGTCCGGCCGGGCCCGCGGTAGGCGAGGTCAGGGACCTCGAAATCCCCGGCTCCGTGCCGGTGCAGGCCCGGTTGTACCGTTCCGACGCGCAAGCTCAGCCATTGACGGTCTTTGTCCACGGCGGGGGCTTCGTGTTCGGCGGGATGGAATCGCACGACCGCCTGTGCCGTCGGCTTTCCCTGCTGGCCGGAACCGCTGTCCTCGCGGTGGACTACCGGCTGGCGCCCGAGCATCCGGCCCCGGCAGCGGTCGACGACGTCGCGGCGGTGCTGGCGTGGGCTGCCGGGGGACGGGCGGGGCTCGCTCCGGAGGGACTCGGCCCGGTGCTGCCGGGCGTCGGACTGGCCGGCGACAGTTCGGGCGGGCTTATCGCGTTCCTCGCTGCCCGCAGGCTGGCCGGCACATCGGCTTCGCCGGTCCTCCTGTTCCTGGCCTATCCGAATGCGGACCTGACCCTCAGTTCGCCCAGTGTCCGGGAGAAGGGGGAAGGGTGGGGTCTGTCGGTGCAGGATCTGTCCTATTACATTTCCTTGTGGGTTCCTGACGCCTCACCGGCAACCCTCGCGGAGTTCAGCCCCCTGCATACGCTGGCTGCCGCTGCTCCGCCGCCGGTACCGGCACTGGTGGCCACGGCCGAACACGACCCCCTCCGGGATGAGGGGGCGCTCCTGGCGGCAGGTCTGGCCGCGGGATCCGCTGAAGTCGACTACGTTCCGCACCCCGGACTGGTCCACGGATTCCTGACGCTGGATGCGGTATCGCCGGCCGCCCGTCGGGCGGGGGATGAATTATTCCTGAAGTATGGGAAGCGTCTGATGGCGCGGAGTGGAGCCGGGAATATGTCATAAAGGCAATGGGTAAAAACGCAGAATTGCGCAGAATACTCCTACGCCGGTTTCATCGCCAATAAGTCGAAGACGCGCGCTGTGAAGCCGTGGGCGCGAGGGGTACTGCGCGGCGGGAATATGGTGAATAACCGTTACAGGGAGTATCGTTCTGGCCGCAGCTTTATATGCTCAGTCAGATAAGGAATGACGTGTCACAACAACTAAATAATCGCCCTTCGCGCACTCAGCGCGGTTTGGCGGGTTTTCTTGCCGCACCGCCGCCGGCTCCCCGTCTCGATGAAGAGACGGTCAATAAGCGATACCCGCGGCTGCGGCTGCAGGTGTTTATGGGTATTTTCATCGGCTACGCCGGGTACTATCTTGTCCGCAACAATGTGCCGCTGGTAGCCACGATCCTGCGGGATGAACATGGCTTCAGCGCGCTGGGCATCGGCGTTATCACCAATGCCGTTCTTGTGGCCTACGGGCTCAGCAAATTCTTCAGTGCCATTGTCAGCGACCGCAGCAGCGCACGCCTGTTCCTGCCGATCGGCCTGGCGCTGTCTTCGCTGGCGAACCTCTTCATCGGCTTCGTCCCGGCGGTTGCCGGTTCGGTGGCCTTCTTTGCCGTAGTGATGATTTTCAACGGATTCTTCCAGGGCATGGGGTGGCCTCCCAGCGGCCGGACCCTGGTGCACTGGTTCTCCACCTCCGAGCGCGGTTCCAAGACCGCACTGTGGAACATCGCCCACAACGTCGGCGGCGCCGGGTCCGGCGCCCTGGCCGGTGCGGCCATTGCCGCCTTCGGTGGCTGGGAAGCCGCGTTCTGGCTGCCCGGCATCGTCTGCCTCGTGGTCGCCGTCATCGCGTTCTTCCTACTGCGCGACACCCCGGTGTCCGAGGGCCTGCCGCCCATCGAGGAATACCGCAATGATCCGGCACCGGTCGAAACCGATGCGGATGACGAAGCTGCAAGCACCTGGGACACGGTCCGCCGCTATGTGCTGACGAACGCCACGATGGTGAAGTTGGCCCTGGCCAATGTGTTTGTCTACACCCTGCGCTACGGCGTGCTGGTCTGGGCGCCCGTGTACCTGGCGGACGTGCGGGGCGCGAGCCTGGGCGAAGGCATTGCCGGTTTCTCCCTGTTTGAACTCGCCGGCATTCCCGGAACCCTGCTCTGCGGCTACATCAGCGACAAGGTCTTCCGCGGACGCCGGTCGCCGGCCGGTATCACCTTCCTCATCGGCGTCTTCCTGGCGGTAGGGGTCTACTGGCTCTCACCCGTGGAATGGCCGCTCTGGATCTCGTATGTGGCACTGGTGGTCATCGGCGGCCTGATCTACGGTCCGGTCATGCTGATCGGCCTACAGGCACTGGACCTCAGCCCGCGCCGGGTCGCCGGCACGGCCGCCGGATTCACCGGCCTGTTCGGCTACGTGCTGGGCGCGACGCTCGCATCCACGGGCATCGGCTTCGCCGTGGAACACTTTGGCTGGGACATCACGTTCGTGGTTATCCTTGCCTGCGTTCTCCTGGCAATCGCTTTCATGTACTCGGTGGGACGCGACGAAGCAGCCATGCGTGCCCGCAAGGCGGAAGCTGCGCAGAAATAAAATTCTGTAGTCGTATTCTCCAGCAGTAATCAAAAAGCGTCCTTACCGCGCGTCGTACCAGCCGCGCGGTAAGGACGCTTTTCTGCATCCGGCTACCTCTGCTGTCAGCAGTGTCGCCGGAGCTCGCCCACGTCGTACGCCAGGGTGCGTTCCTAGGTCTCTACGGGTCCCGGTGCCTGACGCTCTGAGAGGAAGCATGCTTAGTAATTCGTTGTCACGGCCATCGCCTCGCTAACCTGAGAACGATGAGTACTGCAAAATCCTCCCTGAAGACAGCCTCCCTGCCCGGCACGGGCGGTATGGTCCGTGTGCGCGGCGCGCAGGAAAACAACCTGCGCAACGTCAACGTCGATATCCCGCGCGATGCGATCGTCGCCTTCACCGGCGTGTCCGGCTCGGGCAAGTCCTCGCTGGCCTTCGGCACCATCTACGCGGAGGCGCAGCGCCGCTACTTTGAGTCCGTGGCCCCCTACGCCCGCCGGCTGCTGTCCCAGGGGCACAACCCCAAGGTGGAGGAAATCAGCGGCCTGCCGCCGGCGGTCGCACTGCAGCAGCGCCGAGGAGCTCCCAGCTCCCGCTCCACCGTAGGCACCCTGACCACGTTGTCGAACTCCATGCGCATGCTGTTCTCGCGCGGCGGCACGTACCCGGCGGATGCCGAACCGGGCAGCCTCGACTCCGACGCCTTCTCACCCAACACCGCAGCGGGTGCCTGCCGGGAATGCTCCGGACTGGGGATCGCGCATACGGTGACCGAGGACTCCCTGGTCCCCGATCCCACCCTCAGCATCCGGGACGGCGCGATCGCCGCCTGGCCCGGGGCATGGCAGGGCAAAAACCTGCGCGACATCCTCATCCAGCTGGGCTACGACGTCGACGTGCCCTGGAACAAGCTGCCGAAGAAGGACCGCGACTGGATACTGTTCACCGAGGAACAGCCGGTGGTCATGATCACGCCGCAGCGCGACCGCGTGGCCAAACCGTACAAGGGCCGCTTCTGGAGCGCCAAGAGCTATGTGATGCACACGCTGGCCGATTCCGGCAGCGAACAGATGCGCAACCGCGTCCTCGAATACATGGTCTCGGGTCCGTGCCCGGTCTGCGGGGGAGCAGGTCTCCGCCCGGAGGCGCTTGCCGTGACGTTTGCCGGCCGGAACATCGCCGAACTGAACGGCGCCACGCTGGCTGAACTGGCGGAGATCATCCGGCCGACGGCGGAGCTCAAGTCGGCCGGCACGGCCTCCCGTGCGGCTGCCTCCAACGAAGACACTGAAGTAGCCGTCACCATCACCCGGGACCTGCTCGGACGGCTCGAGGTGCTGATCGGCCTGGGGCTGGGCTACCTGAGCCTGTCGCGGGCCACCCCTACCCTCTCACCGGGGGAGATGCAGCGCCTGCGCATCGCCACCCAGCTGCGTTCAGGCCTGTTCGGCGTCATTTATGTCCTGGATGAGCCGTCCGCGGGTCTGCACCCGGCGGACGCCGAGCCACTGCTGACGGTCCTGCAGGAGCTGAAGGACGCAGGCAACTCGGTATTCGTCGTCGAACACAACATGGACGTGGTGCGCAGCGCCGAATGGATTGTCGACGTCGGCCCGCAGGCCGGTGACGGCGGCGGCACCGTCCTGTACAGCGGGCCCGTGGAAGGCCTGTCCGAGGTGGAGCAAAGCGCCACCCGTCCGTTCCTGTTCGGTGAAGCGGAAACCGCACCGCCGGCCCGCCGCACACCGGACCAGTGGCTGAGCCTGAAGGGGATCACGCGGCACAACCTGCGCGGCCTGGACGCCGATATCCCGCTGGGCGTGCTCACCGCGGTCACCGGGGTCTCCGGCTCCGGCAAGTCCACCCTGGTCAGCCAGGTGCTGGCAGAAACCGTGGGCGGGAAGATCAACGGCGTGCCCACCGAGCCCGAGGACCCCGACACGGCGGAGGGAAACGATCCGGGCGCCCACGTCCGCAGCATGGCCGGGCTGGAACACCTGGACCGGCTGGTCCGCGTGGACCAGCGGCCCATCGGCCGGACCCCCCGCTCGAACCTGGCCACCTACACCGGCCTGTTCGACGCCGTCCGCAAGCTCTACGCCTCCACGGACGAAGCGCGGGCCAGGGGATACAACGCCGGCCGGTTCTCCTTCAACGTGGCCGGCGGCCGCTGTGAAACCTGTCAGGGTGAAGGTTTCCTCGCCGTCGAACTCCTGTTCCTGCCGGGCACCTACGGGCCCTGCCCGGTGTGCCACGGCGCCCGCTACAACGAGGAAACCCTCGAGGTCACCTACCGGGGCCTGTCCATCGCGGACGTGCTGGACATGCGGGTGGAATCCGCCGCGGAGTTCCTCTCCGACGTGCCTTCAGCCTCCCGCAGCCTGCAGACCCTGCTCGACGTCGGCCTCGGCTACCTGCGTTTGGGGCAGCCCGCCACCGAGCTTTCCGGCGGCGAGGCCCAGCGGATCAAGCTGGCCACCGAACTGCAGCGTGCCCGGCGCGGACATACCCTCTACCTGCTCGACGAGCCGACCACCGGCCTGCACCCGCAGGACGTGCAGCTGCTGCTGCGCCAGCTGAACCGGCTGGTGGATGCTGGCAACACCGTGGTGGTGGTGGAACACTCCATGAACGTGGTGGCGTCCGCGGACTGGGTGATCGACATGGGCCCGTCCGGCGGCGAGGAAGGCGGGCGGATCATCTGCGCCGGCACCGCCGGCGACGTCGCGGGGTGCCACGCCAGCCGGACGGCTCCCTACCTGTCGGCGGCGCTCAAACTGCTTCCGTAAGCCGGCCTGCGGCGTCGCGGGCCACCACGTAGCCGTAGACCAGGCCCTGGCCTATGGTGGCTCCGGCGCCGGGGTAGCTCTTGCCGAACACATTCGCTGCAGTGTTGCCGATGGCGTACAACCCCTCCACCGGGCTGCCGTCCTCATGCCGCACGCGGCCGCGCTCATCTGCGGTGAGACCTCCGCAGGTGCCCAGATCCGCCAGGACCACCTTGACGGCGTAGAACGTCTTGCCGGCAAGGGGGCGCAGGTTCGGGTTGGGCCGGACCGTGGGATCGCCGTAGTAGCGGTCATAGGCGCTGGCCCCGCGGTGGAAGTCCTCGTCCACGCCGGCGGCGGCCAGTTCGTTGAACCGCTCGGCCGTGGCGGTGAACGCCGCTTCCGGGACGCCGATGCTGCGGGCCAGCTCGCCAAGACTGCCCGCCTTGGCGGCGATGCCCGCCTCATACCAGGCCGCGGGCAGGGGCGTGCGCGGGTACAGGCCGCCCGCGAGGAGGTAGCTGTTGCGGTACTCCTGGTCGAAGACCATCCACATGGTGCCCACCGGATCCCCCTGGCGTTCCCGTTCCAGTACGCGCTGCCCGAAGGACATGTAGTCCTGGGCCTCGTTGGTGAACCGGTGGCCGGCGTCGTCCACGATAAAGGATCCCGGCAGCGACCGTTCGGCCAGCATCACCGACGGAGCGCCGTCAGGCAGCGGAGCGACGGCGGGGAACCACCAGGACTGGTCCATGAGGGCGGTGCCGGCTCCGATTTCCGTCGCTGCCTTGATGGCGTCACCGGTATTGCCCTCGGCTCCGAAGCTCCAATTCTCCAGCGCGGCTGACTGGTGCTTGCGGCGCATGGCCATATCGTGATCGAACCCTCCTGCCGCCAGGACCACGCCCTGCCGTGCCGTCACGGTGACCTCTCGCCCGTCCTGCTCCACCACGGCTCCGGTGACCCGCCCGTCCTCGCTGACGAGGCGGACCAGGGACGTCTCGGTCCAGATTGGGATCCCGGCGCGCAGCACACCCGCGTAGAGCCCTGCTGCCAGTGCCTGCCCGCCGGCCACATAGTCCCGGCGCAGGGCCAGCCCGCCGATGCCCTGAACGGCACGTGTTGCCGCCGTCGGCAGCCCTTTCGCGGGCACCTTCGCCATCAGGTTCAGCCACCGGTAGTCCTTGCCGGTGACCGGCATCGGCAGGGGAGCCTCCATGGTTCCCCCGCGCAGCCGGCCGCGTTCGGGGCCGAGCCGGTTGGCGTCAAAGGGGACGCATTCGCAGCTGCGGCCCATGGCAGAACCGCCCGGCTGCTCCGGCTGGTAGTCCGAGTACTCCTTGTCCCACATAAAGCGCATGGGCGTCATGCGCTGCAGCATCTCTACGGCCGAACTGCCGTGATCAAGGAAGGTTTCCCAGCGCCGGCGCGGCGAGGTCCCGCCGACGACCGCGTCCACGTAGGTGGCGGCACGGGCCGGGGAATCCACTGCCCCCGCCTTGTGAAGCACCGGGTTGTTCGGAATCCAGAAGGCCCCTCCGGACCTGGCCGTAGAACCGCCGACGTAGGGGGTCTTTTCAATGATCAGGGCCTCGGAGCCGAGCTCGGTGGCGGCAAGTGCGGCAGCCATGCCGGTTCCTGAACCGATCACCAGGAGGTCCACGGTGGTGTCCTGGGCGGTGTGGGTACGGGCGGGCACGGATGTAGCCATGTCAATCTCCTTTGATTGCGAGCTGCGCAAAGTGCATCCGCAGCGGCGAGCTTTGATGCGGTGGCAGCACCCTAACGGAGAATCGGGCAGACGGCTCCCAATCCGGGTTCCGGCGCGTCGGGGTAGTGGTCACCCGGCGCCTTCCCGGAAGGTTTCCGCCCAGGTTTCCATTGACGTAATTTCCGGGAGGGCCTCGCGGTAAGCGGCACGCAGCCCCTCCCATTCGGCGAGGAGCCGTGCTGTCAACACCGCCGTTTCGGCCAGCATCCGCCGGACCTGACGGGGATCCCGCTGGTAGCGGGCCGCTCCGGTTCCGTCGGCGTTGGTGACAACGGCGTCATCCAGCCCGGACAGGATCCACCATTTGCTGTCCTGGTGGGACACTGCAGACTCAATCCGCCGCTGTGTCCTGCGCGGTTGCACCGTGTGTTTGACTGCGGCCTTGAGGGTCCAGGGGCCCCATCGCAGATTGTCGGCGGAGCGTCTGCGCAAGGGTTTGGACAACCCATTCCCGGTCCGTCCCGACGGGAGGGTTCCCGGCTCCTGGTCGGCAAGGGCATCAGGATAGTTCGCCCGCAGTTCCTGCAGCCGGGGAAGAACGTGGCGCAGTGCCGCATGGAGGCCTGCGGGTCCCTTCAGGACATCCTGCAGGGCCATCAGCCGCAGCGTTTCAGCGTAATACTGCATCGAGAACAGATGCCGGAAGTCCGTATCGAGGCTTTCCCGCAGAATACGGCCGCCCTTGGCATACGGCGAGTGCAGGAGCGCGGCAATGACGCGGTTCCGCTCATGGAAATATGCCTGCCAGTCCACGGCATCGTCTTTGTCCGCCCACGAGACGTGCCACACTGCCGCTCCGGGCAGGGATACCGTGGGGTATCCGAGCGCCCGGGCACGCAGCGAATACTCGGCGTCGTCCCACTTGATGAAGACCGGAAGGGGCAGTCCGGCGTCCCGGATGACCTGCACGGGGATCAGGCACATCCACCACCCGTTGTAATCCGCGTCCCAGCGCCGGTGCAGGATCGACGACGACCGCAGCCCGGCGGCAGCAAAGTCATGGGTGCCCAGGCCCTTGCCGGGGCCCCAGAGGAATCTGTAGGAATCCACCATCTCGGCGAACGCGTTCAGGACCGATCTGTTGTGCATGTCGAACATGTGCCCGCCGACAATCGCGGGCGTACGGCACAGGTCCGCGAAGGTAATGGTGCGCAGGATGCTTTCGGGCTCAAGGACAACGTCGTCGTCCAGGAGGATCGCATAATCGGATCCCTCTGATCGGACGGTTTCGCTCATCACCCGGGCAAAACCGCCTGAACCGCCCAGATTGTCCTGGTTGATGACGCGCAGCTGCCCGCCCATTGCCCGGGCGAGGCCAGCGTAGCGGTCCTGATCCTGGACTTTCCTGTTTCCCTGGTCCACGACGATCAGCTCAGAAATGGCTTTCCGGACCTCCGGGTCGGCCGCGACGGCAGCGATCGTGTCCAGGCAGTAATCGGCACGGTTGAAAGTAGTGATTCCCAAGGTGGCCTTCCCGGCAGCAGCTTCCGAGGCCGCGCACCACTGGGCCGATGCCAGCTTCAGGCCTTCGTCCCCGGCTGCCAGATCAAACCAGTACCAGCCTCCGTCGCTGAAGGCGTCGAGTGGAAGCTCGAAGACGGAGTGCTGTTCGCCGTGTACCCGCCGGATGTCTACACGCTTGGGTGCCCCTGCTGCGTCGGAACGGTAAACCAGGAGCGATCCGGCGCCCTCCGTCCGGACGCGGAGGATAACTGCATCCACTGATGTCCACCGCCGCCAGTAGGCCGCGGGAAAGGCGTTGAAGTAGGACCCGAGCGACACCCGTTCCCGGGCGGGCAAACGAATGGAGGAGCGGCTAAGAATGTTGTTGGGCTGGAGTCGGCCGAGGGCCCCGGGCAGACCCTCTCGCGCTGCTCCGCGGCCCGGACCTCTGCGTCCCGTGTCCGGATCGAGGTAGAGCGGCAGGGCATCGAGGTTGTGCGTTTCGGGGAAGATCACCCGCTGCAGCACCCGGAGTTGCCGGGACTGCCCGCCGATGAATGGCGAAACCGGTCCGGCGCCCAGTTCACCGGATGCATTGTCGATGCTGATGTCCATACTCGCCCCCGAACGTCCACGCGGAGGCAACACCCGTTCCCGGGATCGACGGCTGGTTGCCCCGCTTGCCGGTCCGCCTCCTGGTTGCAGGTTCGACAGCATGGGCTACTCAGGGGCCGGGCACAAGAGTGGTTTCGGTTCGCCAGGTGCCGGCGCGGTTACCCCCGGGGCTGCCGCGGAAGGCGGAAGCGGATGTAGCTGTAGATAATCAGGGCAAGGCCGATGCAGCCGGAGGCAATCAGCGTTCCACCCGTGACCCAGCCGCCGGGCAGCCACCAGGAATCCTGCAGCGGCCACCAGTAGGGCACCTGCCGCCAGAGGCCCCAGAGGACGCCGGCGGCCATCACCACCAGACCACCGCCCACCGCACCGACAATCCGCGGCGTGGTCTGCACACCCTGCGCTGCCGCACGGAAGGCACGGGCCTTGACGGGGTGGAGCCAACGGTGGGCCCAGGCATAACGCAGCGACAGTACAGCCAGCCCGGCTACCACCATGAGCAGTCCCGGTCCGGGGAGCACCAGGGCGGCCAGGCCCAGGACAACCAGGGACCAGCCGGCCACTTCAATACCGGTGCGGCGCAGCCAAGCGGGAATGCGTTCGGTCCTGTTCATTGGCCCAGCCTTCCACACCAACCTGCGAGTTGGCCGCGTGGGAAGATGCTGCCGCCCCATGGAACGGAAGACGGCACGATGTGTGCGCGGAGGTTGCTGGTGATGGCAGACTGGGCCCGTGATCGCACTGCTGTCGGCACCCTCGAATCCTGGCCTCCGCCCACCGCAGCCGGGCAGCGTGCCGGGCTGTGCCAAGGCACCCGACGCGCTGCTGTACCCCGCGTTCCGGAGTGACCGGCACCACGCCAGCTACGCTGAAGTGTGCTGAGCGAACCGTTTCCCGTTAAACAGCTGCTGCACGGCGTCCGGCTTCGGATCGCCGACCCGGCCGACGCCGAAGCGCTCGCCGATGCCTACCAGCGGAACCGGAGCTATCTGGCCCCCTGGGAACCGCTCCGCGAAGACTCGTTTTACACCCCGTCCGGGCAACGCTCGGTGATCCGGTCCAAGCTGGTCCAGCAGGCTGCGGGAATGGAGGTGCCCTGGGTCCTCATGCATCACGAGCGGATCATTGGGACCTTGACGCTCACGGGGATCGTCGGCGGTCCTTTCCAGTCCGCCAACCTCGGCTACTGGGTCGACGGTGACTACGCCGGACGTGGGATCGGGACCGCTGCGGTTGCCTCCGCCGTCGAGTTGGGCCGAAGCGAGCTGGGGCTGCACCGGATCCAGGCCGCAACCCTGCTGGATAACGCTGCATCACAGAAAGTCCTGGCCCGCTCCGGGTTTGAGCGGATCGGCATGGCGCCGGAGTATCTGCGCATCGCCGGGGAGTGGCAGGACCATCTGCTTTTCCATCGGATCCTCTAGGGCGGGGCGATGACCCTCCGGGCTGCCCTGATCACCACTGAGCGCTTCACCCTGGAGCCCCTGGGTGTGCATCACGCTGCCGAAATGGTGGAAGTGCTGGGCGGCACGGCGATCTACACATACATCGGCGGGCACGCGCCGACAGTGCAGGAGCTAACGAAGCGCTACGCCGGCCAATCCATTGGGGAGTCGCCGGACGGCCGGGAAACCTGGCTGAACTGGATAATCCGCGAACAGGGCCGGAGCCTTGGCTTCGTGCAGGCCACGGTGTCGGGGAACGGCCCGACGGCGGACGTGGCATGGGTGGTCGGGGAGGCCTTCCAGCACCGCGGTGCTGCCACCGAGGCTTCCCGGGCAATGCTCTCCTGGCTGCGGCAGCAGCAGCCCTCACTTCACATCACGGCGTCCATCCATCCCAAAAACACTGCCTCGGCCTCTGTCGCCCATAACCTCGGCCTAACCCCTACCGGCCATCTCGACGAGGACGGCGAACAACTCTGGGAAGATTCCACCCCCTAAGCCCCATCCTGACAACGAAACGGCAGGACCCCGGGACTGTACCGAGGCCCTGCCGCTTTCGTGCGCTGGCTTATGTGGTGTGGTGACGCTGCGGCGGTAGCCGCAGGGGTCGGGTGGAGGCGGCTTTAATATTCTCCGCGAGCTCTGCGAGCGGGGAATTTCGTTGCAGCCGGAGTCCGGCCCCGTAGGCGGGCCGAGCCAAAGCGCCAAGCATGATCGGCACTAGTTCACCCGCACCGTCATCATGCCCTTCGGGTTACTGTTCACCACGGTGATCTTCGTGCCCGTTCCGGCCACCACTACGCTCGCTTCGGGGTTTGCCGGGTCGTAGTAGGCGTTCGGATTGGTATCGTCGAATACCGGAATGCCGGGCCGGGACGGTGCCTGCAGAGTGGTCATTCCCGTTGCCGTTTCCCGGTGCAGGAGGATCGGGTCCGTGGCCTCCTTGCCGAAGGTGGCATCGAAGCTCTGGATGCGGTTGCGGGCGATGGTGCCATCGGACCACCTCAGGGACTGAGGATGCGCGTCGACCGGAAGGACCAGGCCGGCACCGGGGTGCTGGCGGGTGTTGTTGTTCCGCTGGCCGGCGTTCCAGTAGGTGACCAGCAGGCCGTCCTGGTAGGGGTAGTGCTCCACCCGGTCCGGAGCGCTGACGGCCCAGCCGAAGTTGTACGGGCCGGTCCGCAAGGTGTCGTCATACCCCAGGTACTGACGGTTCTCGGCAATGTAGTACCGGCCGTTGCCGGCGGCATCGCGGGGCAGCGTGACCACCAGGGCCTGCTGCTTCTTGGTGGCGTGGTAGGACGGGCCGAGCTTGTGGGTGGACTTCGTGCCGGCGGTTGCGGTGTCGTAATCCAGCCAGCCGAGCTGCAGCTTTTCCCAGGCGCCCATGTGGTTCGGCGTGGTGCCGATCGAACCGTTGCCGTGGCCCAGCCAGGAACCGGAGCTCATCAGCGTCCAGAATCCGGTACCGTTTTCGCCCCCGCTGGTGTCGTAGAGATCCGGCAGTCCGAGGTCATGGCCGTACTCGTGGGCGAAGACACCCAGGCCGCCGTTCTCCGGTTCCGTGGTGTAGTCCCGGATCCACACCTTCGAATCGCCGATCCGGATACCGCCGAACGGGTTGGCGGCAGGTCCCTCTGTGCCGGCGCCGGCCTGGCCCACGGACCAGCGGTGCGCCCAGATGGTCGACGTCGGAGCTCCGGCTTCCTCGCCTTCGCCTGCATGGATGGCCTGGAAGTGATCGATGTAGCCGTCGGGTTCATCGAAGTTGCCGTTGTTGTTGTAGTCATAGCGGTCCCACTGGTCGAATCCGGCCAGATAGGCGTCGATCTCCGCGGCGCTCTTGCCCGCCGCGATCTGCGCCTCGTACCAGGCATCCGCTGCGTCCTGAACGAACCGGGTCATGTCCTGCTGGCTCTCGGTCTCCCCGTAGCTGGCGGAGTTATAAGGGACCGTGACCCAGTCGCTGACATCACCGTCGACCGTGTAGCGGCCGCTGGACATTTCCTCGTAGAGGGTCTTCAGCGACTCTTCCTCCGGATCGAAGAACATGTCCAGGTAATGCTCCCGGTCGAACTTCGGCTCCCAATACGTCGAGTTATCCGCCGAGCGGTCCGGTTCCGGAATTTCGTTATGTTGCGGCCCTGCCGGCGCGTCCGGGAAGCGGGGATCCACTTGGTCGCCGAAGTCGATGAGGAAGGACAGGATCTGGTCGCTGTCCTCCAACCCGTACTCGGCCCACTGGCCGGGCGCCACCTGCACGGCCTTGGAACCGCCGCGGGTCTGCACGGGTGCCTCTCCGCGGATGACCTTCTCGATGCCCTGCTGGTTCAGCTGACGGCGTGCGTCGGCCGCCGGGTCGGAACGGTCGTCGGCTTTGACCGCTTTCCCGTCCGCACCCGGAGCGCCGGAGAATCCGCTGGACGCTGGCGCGGGGTTGGCCGGAGCGGCTACGGCCGCCACCGGCGAGAGGGCAACGGCACCAGCCAATACCAATGCGCACCGGAACCTCCGGTGCCTGTTTTCGATTTTCACGGTTTCCCCTTAGTGCGAGTGTCAGTGAGGTGGAACCACGTTACGTTTTCTACGTCGCCTGTCGAGGAAGACATCCCGGTGGTTTGCGGATGTGAAGAAAAATGAAAGCAAAAAAACTCCCGAGTCTTCCGGAATGCAGCTTTTACCTGTAAGGGTGCCTAAGGGGACATTTACCCGCACTATAAGGAGTTGTTTTTTGATGCATTCATCCACCCGCCGCCGGGGTGCTGCCGCCGCAGTCACCGCGGCCGTGGCAGTTACACTCGTGTCGATGACACCTGCAGCAGCGGCACCGCCCGAGCATGCCGGCAAGGACCAGAAGGCCAGCGTCACGGTCATGGGGACTTCCGACATGCACGGCTACGTCGAGAACTGGGATTACTTCAAGGACGGCGAATACGACGACGCCGCGCACAACGACGTCGGGCTGGCGAAGGTTTCCACGCTGGTGGACTCGGTCCGCGCCGACCGCGGCGCGGATTCCACGGTGCTGATCGATGCCGGCGACACCATCCAGGGCACCTCCCTGACCGACTATTTCGCGAACACGGAGCCGATCACCGAAACCGGTGAAATCCACCCCATGGCTGCGGCAATGAATTCCATGGACTACGACGCCGCGGCGCTGGGCAATCATGAATTCAACTACGGTCTCGACATGCTGCGCGAGTTTGAAGGCCAGTTGGACTTTCCGCTGCTCGGAGCCAACGCCGTGGACGCCGCAACGGACAAGCCGGCCTTCACCCCGTACATCATCAAGACCGTCAAAACCAAGGGCAACAAACCCGTGAAGGTCGGAATCCTGGGACTCACCAATCCGGGAGTGGCCATTTGGGACAAGAACAACGTGGACGGGATACTCGAATTCCCCGGCATAGTTGAGCAGGCACAGAAATACGTTCCGGAGATGAAGGCCCGCGGCGCCGACGTCGTGGTGGTCAGTTCCCACTCCGGAACGTCCGGCACCTCCTCCTACGGCGACGACCTGCCGCTGGAAAACGCCTCCACGCAGCTGGCGGAAACCGTGCCGGGCATCGACGCCATCCTCGTCGGGCATGCCCACCAGGAAATTCCGGAGCGCTTCGTGGCCAACAAAACCACCGGCGACCAGGTCCTGCTGACGGAACCGCTGAACTGGGGCATGCGCCTGTCCGTCATGGACTTTGAACTGACCAAGGTGCGCGGCCAGTGGGACGTGACGTCGGCGTCGTCGTTCCTATTGAACGCCAACACCGTCGAGCCTGATCCGGTGGTCTCCAAGCTGGTAGCCGAACAGCATCAGCGCGTCATTGACTACGTCAATACGCCCGTAGGCAACGCCACTGAGTCCATGCCCGCGGAGGAATCGCGGTACCGCGACACCGCCGTAATGGACTTCGTGAATTCCGTCCAGGCCCGGGCTGTGGACCGGGCGCTCGACGGCGGCCCCAATGCCGACCTGCCGGTACTCTCGCTGGCTGCACCTTTCAGCCGCACCGCGGAAATCCCCGCCGGTCCGGTCACCATCCGCGACCTGGCCGGTTTGTACGTCTTCCCGAACACCCTGTTCGGCGTGGAAATGAACGGAGCCCGGGTGAAGGAGTACCTGGAGTATTCCGCAAAGTACTTTACGCAGACCGCCCCCGGCGCCCCGGTGGATCCGGCAACGCTGACCAATGCAGACGGGACTCCGGACTACAACTACGACATGATGTCCGGCGTTGACTATGACATCGATATCAGCCGTCCGGTGGGGGAGCGCATCGTCAATCTGAGCTTCAATGGTGCTCCGGTGGATCCCGACCAGCGGTTTGCCGTCGCGACCAACAACTACCGGCAGTCCGGCGGGGGCAACTTCCCGCACATTTCCACGGCTCCGGTGCTGGTCAACCAGCAGACGGAAATCCGCCAGCTGCTCATTGACTATGTGGTTGCCCAGGGCACCGTCGACCCGGCGGACTTCGCCGAGAACAACTGGCGCCTGGTGCGCAACGGGGTGCCTGTCTTCGAATAGCCAAGCATCAGCAGGCGGCCGGTTATCCCGGCTGTCAGCACGGAATTAGACAGTACGCTTAGGAAATTCAGCGGTCTTTGTCTAGGATTGATGGCAGAACGATCTGTTGGGAGCCCTCATGTTCCCGGCGCATGCACCGCTACGAAGGGACCAGAATCATGATTGGATTCATCATTGCAGGGCTTATCATCGGAGCCCTTGCACGGCTGATTAAGCCGGGCAGGCAGAACCTCGGAATCGTTGCCACCCTTCTGCTCGGCCTTGTCGGGTCCGTGATCGGCGGCGTCATTGCCAGCCTGCTGGGCACCGGAGACATCTGGGAGCTCAACGTCGTTGGATTTATCGTTGCGGTGATCGCCGCCGTCCTGCTGATCGGCGTTGCCGAGAGCATTGCCGGCCGCGGCAAGGGCAATCAGGTCCGCCGCTAACCGGCACCATTAACCAATCCGTCCCGGTACCCGGCGCTCAACGCGCTGGGTACCGGGACGGCTTTGTATTTGGCGCAGCTGATCCGTCAGCCGGCCTCATGCATTAGCAGGTGCGGTGTTTCACGCAGAAACGGGCTGTTGGAGGCTTTGCGGGGCCGGGAGTACCGCCGTCTGGACCGCAAGCGCCTGCCGGTCTTCAATCTCACCCTGCAGCGAGAGGTAGTAGGCGAGAAGGCCTTCAACGAGGGGGCCGTCTTCGAGCTGGGTATACGCCTGGTCGCACAAGGACTCGAGGGTGCTGTCCGTCATAGCGGAAAAATCCGGAAAAAGGTCAATTGAAACAATGGGAGGTCGCGTCATGTGGCTTCCTTATAGAAGAGCCCACGGCCTCTGTCTAAACCAAGGGAGTCCCCACACTAACCCGTTCGGCTCCCTATGTAAATACGGGCTGCCATGCAGCGAAGTTCGTTTAGATTGAGCTCATGGAAAATGACACCCGGGTTCAACCGCCCGAGACGGCAGGCGAACGCGCGACCCTGACCGGCTTCCTGGACTACTTCCGGGAGACGGTGCACCTGAAGGCAGCCGGACTCAGCGACGCAGACGCCGCCAAGCGGCTGCTGCCCTCCCTGACTACGGTCTCCGGACTCGTACAGCACCTGACCGACGTCGAGCAGTTCTGGTTCCGGGGCCGCATTGACGGGCAGCCGGCCGTGCGTACCCGGTGGTCCGAGGAGGATCCCGACGGCGAGTTCCGCGTCTCCGAGTCAGTCAGTCTGGCCCGGCTGCTCGCCGAATATGAGGCTGCGTGCAGGCAGTCGCGGGAGGTGCTGGCACGGTATGACCTGGAGGACCGTTGCCGGGGCGGCAACGGGGAACAGAGCGTGCGTTGGGTGCTGGTCCACATGATCGAGGAAACCGGCCGGCACTGCGGGCACCTGGACATCCTGCGCGAGCTGCTGGACGGCTCCACCGGAGACTAAAACGTCAGGAGGCTGCTCTTCGAAGCCGATCTGGTCCAGTAGTACATCCGAACCAGCTCGCCGCGCTGGCGTTGCTTCTCGGTCCGCATGGGATGGAAGCCGGACCGCCGGGCAACGGCCTCGCTCAGGCTGTTGCCGTAGATGGTACGCAGAGCGACCTCGGGAGTGCCGCTGGCCAGTGCCCAGTCGCTGAGTCCGCGCGTGGCGGCCGTCGCGGCGCCGCGTCCACGTCCTGCAGGCAGCAAGGCGTACATAAGCTCCGGAGTGCCGCCCACGGAGCAGGAAATGCCTGCGGTACCCAGTACTTCATCGCCCTCCCGGAGCGAATACCTCGCCGACAGGCTTTCCCCGCGTGCTTCCTGGCTCCGCTGCATCCGGAGCCTCGCGCGGTCGTCAGTGAGGTCCGGGGGGAAGAGGGTCCAGCGGATGACGTCGTCGTCCCGGGACAGGGCCTGTTCGAGCCGCCAGTCCGCGGCCGTCAGGATGCGGAGGGTGAATCTGCCCACCTGGAGCGTGTCCGGGGTCGGTGCTGGAAGTGCCATCCGCCATTATTGCGCCCGCGGGCCGGCCAACCCAACTCCCTAGGCCGGTTCGGTGGGCCGGACCCCGGGAACTGCTTCCAACAGGGTCTTCAGTCCGGCGAAAATGCCTGGTGTGTCGTGATCCACCGAGATGGCCGAGGCGCCGTACAGCCCCGTGATCCGAACCGTCAGTTCGCATCCGTCGCCGACGTGTTCCAATGTGTACTCGAGGACCCCCGGAGCTTCCCCGGCCACCATTCCATCCCACTGCGGGTTGAACGTCACAGCCAGGCGTACGGGAGACTCCGCAGCCAGGACGGTCCCGGTGATCAGGTCCTCTCCGTCGAAGCGGAAGGCGTAGGAACTGCCCTCCGTCAATGTTCCGGTCAGGACCGAGTCCAGCATCCACGGCTTCGGGACGTCGGTGGCAGTCAACTCGGCCCAGACCCGCTGGGGAGGTGCTGCAATGTGTGTGCGGTAAATCGTCGAAGCTGTCTCGTCCATATCTGTCCGCTTCCTCTCGGGCATACTTGCGCGTGCCATAGCGGGTGACGATAATCCATTGATGCCCGAACCGCTATCCCTCCGTCGACGTACTGCCCGGGATCTGGACACCGTCCTGAGCTGGATTCCCGACGAGGCCGCGCTCTTTATGTTTACCGGACCGCGGATGTCGTGGCCGCCAACCAGAGCGCAGTTCGCGGAGCTGGCCGCCACGCCTGGACTCACAGCATGGGTGCTGTGTGCCCGGGATACGCCGCGGACGGCGCTGGGGCACGCGGAGATGACGGTACGGAACGGTCACGCGCATATCGCCCGGGTCATCGTGGATCCGGCGTTTCGGGGGCAGGGGCTTTCACGAGAGCTGATGTGCAGGGTACTGGGCCGGGCCCGCGTCGACGGAGCCCGGAACGCCGGGCTGAGAGTCATCAAGGGGAATGCCGTTGCCCTGCGCGCCTACGAGAGGCTGGGGTTCACCGTTGATCCGCGCGGGGAAACCGCGGAGGCGTGGACGCTTGACCTCGATCTGGGAGAGCCGGCAGCCAACGGCTAGGCTGCCGCCGTTCCGTGGACGGCGGCGCGGGCGGCGTCCAGGTACCTCGACGGTGCGGCGATTTCGATGACAGCTCCGTTGGCGGAGTACCGCGCGACCGGGTGTGCGGCGCCGAACCGGAGCACTTCAGACAGCGAAGGGTCGCGCCGGGACACCTCGACGACATTGTCCAACTGCACCAGACCCTCCCTGATCGGTTCGTCCCAGGTCAGGTGGGTGGTCGGCGGCAGGTCCGCCGCATGGCCGGTGATGCTCACCCGATGGTGATAGGGGACGACCGTGGCACGTTTCCACCGCCCGGAGAGTCCGGCCCCGCCGCCCGGTACCTCCCGCAGCAGGCAGGGGAACTCGCAGCGCTCCCGGAAACGTGCCTTCTCCCGCCGGTTGCCGAAGCGGAGCTGGAGCATGAAAACCAGGAACAGCACCGGGATAAACCAGTGCCTTTCCGTCAGGAAAGGGAAGCCGGGTTCCACGAAGGCAGCAAACAACGCGGCCAAAACCAGCGCACGGAGAGCGACGGTGAGGACGGCGTTTCGACTGGGCACGGCGACATCCCAGCAACCGTGCCGGTTCCTGTCAATGAGTGGCCGGAGCCGTGCCGGTTACCGGCGCCGGTCCCGGGCCGGCTTGTCTGCCTTGTGCTCTGCCGGCTTTTCCTCCAGCGGGTCAGGATCCAGGAATGCCACGGTCAGCACGGCGGCAGTCTGCTCGATCTGCCATTCCCGGGCACCGAGCCCGCGCAGGGCTGCGCTGACGGTGTCCAGATTGATCTCGGCGGGCGGACGCCAGGCCAGGCGCCGCAGGTGGTCCGGCGTGAGCAGGTTCTCCAGCGGCAGGTTCAGCTTCTCCGCGAGGGCAGCCAGACGCGGCTTGGCGGTCTGCAGGCGGGCCGCGGCGGCAGGGTCGTTCTTGGCCCAGACCCGGGGAGGCGGCGGGGCATGGGTCGGAATATGCAGCGGGGGCAGGTCCGCAGTCGAACGCGCCGCAGAGATGCACCGCAGCCAGCGCGGTGCCTCCTTCTGCGCGGCACGTCCGTGGAAGCCGGGGGTCTTGAGCAGCTGCGGAACCGTGCTCGGCATCGCCCGGGCAGCGGCGACGATGGCCGAATCGGGAATCAGGCGTCCGGGAGCGGTGTCCCGCAGCTGGGCCAGATGCTCGCGTTCAGTCCAGAGTTCGCGGACTGCCGCCAGCTGGCGGCGGTCCCGGAGCTGGTGCATACCGGAGGTGCGGCGCCACGGATCCACCCGAGGAGGTGCCGGCGGGGCAGTACGGATGGCTTCGAATTCCTCTTCGGCCAGTTCCAGCTTGCCGCCTTCGGCCAGGACCCGGATCAGCTCCACGCGCAGCTCGGCGAGGACCTCGACGTCGAGTGCTGCGTAGCGGAGCCACGGCTCGGGCAGCGGGCGGGTGGACCAGTCCGCGGCGGAGTGTTCCTTCGCCAGGGAGAAGCCCAGGAGGGTTTCGATGACGGCGGCCAGGCCTACCCGCGGCAGCCCGGCGAGGCGGGCGGCCAGTTCAGTGTCGAAAAGCTTGTCGGGCCACATGCCCAGTGCCGAAAGGCAGGGCAAGTCCTGGGTGGCGGCGTGCAGGATCCATTCGACGCCGCTCAAGGCATCGTTGATGATGCGCAGGTCATCGAAGGCTTCCGGATCAATCAGCCAGGTCCCGGCACCCTCGCGGCGGATCTGGACCAGGAAGGCACGCTGTCCGTAGCGGAACCCGGAGGCCCGTTCGGCGTCGACCCCGGCCGGGCCGGTCCCCGCAGCCAGAGCTGCGGCGGCCCGTTCCAGGCCGCGCTGGGAGTCAATGACCAGCGGCACGCCGTCCCGCGGCATTTCCAGCACGGGAACCGGCTGCGGCTCCGGCTGTTCCCCGGCTTCGTCAGGTGTGGTGCTGGACTGGTTTTCGGTGGTGCCGGGTATGTGCGCGGTCATAAGGATTCCATTCTACCGAGGAAGACAGCCGCCGCGGACAGCCGGTCCGCCGCCTCGGCGCGTGCAGCGCTTAGCTCCGCCGACGGCCGGGAAGGGGAGTGACGCCGTCGGGCAGCGGGGGCAGGCCGGCGAAGGTGCACACCATATCCGACCAGGCCTCCAGATGGGACTGGACGTCGGCGTCCGCCGGGGTCCAGGACGCGCGGAGCTCGATGTCGATCGAATCGTCCTGGCGTTCAAGCGTGCCGTAACTCTCCGACAGTACGCGGGTGGCGGTTCCGCCAGCCATGGAATACCGGGCGTCATGCTGCTCCAGTGCTTCCACCAGCCACGTCCAGGCGACCGAGCCGAGCAACTGGTCATTGCCCATGTCCGGTTCCAGCTCGGCGCGGATATAGGTGACAATGCGGAAGGTGCCGTTCCAGACCGGGGAGCCTGCGGGATCATGGAGCAGGATGAAGCGGCCGGTGGCCAGCTCCAGCTGCTCGGGGATCTGCGGGGCTGCCGGTCCGTGGAGGCTGCCGGGGCCAACGGGGCCGGGAGCCAGGACCTCCGCGCCGAGGGACACGGCATACGGGGCCAGCCTCGTGGGTGCGGGGATTTCCTCCAGCTTCAGCTCCGACCGGCAGGTGGCTCGGCGGAGGGCGCCGAGCGCGGTCAGGAAATCCGGGGGCACCTGGGACAGGTCACCTATTGCACTCACCTCCGCAGACTACGGGCTGTAAACCGCCGGGGGCCGGGCAGGCTCGCCGCCGTGGCCGTTTCGTTACCTGCCGTCCGGTCCGCAAAGACGGCCGGACGGCAGGTAACCACGGCTTAGAGTGCGGCCAGCGGTGCCGGATCCGCAGCGACTTCGCGGGCGATGGCCGCAGCGAAGGCATCAACGTCATCCTCCGTCGTATCGAAGGTGCACATCCAGCGGACTTCGCCGGTGGACTGGTCCCAGTCATAGAACCGGAAGTCGTTGCGCAGCCGGTCGGCAACGCCGGCGGGCAGCTTGGCGAAGACGGCGTTGACCTGGGTGGGCTGGGTGATTTCCACGCCGTCGATCTGTTCGACGGCGGCCCGCAGGCGGGCGGCCATGGCATTCGCGTGCGAGGCCGAGCGCTGCCAGAGGTCCGTGCCGTAGAGGGTGACAAACTGGGCGGAAATGAACCGCATCTTGGATGCCAGCTGCATGTTCATCTTGCGCAGGTAGTCCAGGCCGGGGGAGGCCTCGGTGTCGAAAGTGATGATGCATTCGCCGTACATCATCCCGTTCTTGGTGCCGCCCAGGGAGAGGATGTCCACGCCGGCATCGGCCGTCATTTCCTTGAAGGAGACACCCAGCGCTGCGGCGGCATTGCCCAGCCGGGCGCCGTCCATGTGCAGCTTCATGCCGCGGGCATGGATGTGCTCCGCGATGGCGGCTATTTCCTCCACCGTATAGAGGGTGCCGAGCTCGGTGGACTGGGTGATGGACACGGCCAGCGGCTGGGCGCGGTGCTCGTCGCCCCAGCCCCAGGCTTCCCGGTCGATCAGTTCGGGGGTGAGCTTGCCGTCGTCGGTGGGGATGCCCAGCAGCTTCATGCCGCCGATCCGTTCCGGTGCCCCGTTTTCGTCCACGTTGATGTGCGCCGTCGTCGGGCAGATGACCGCACCCCAGCGGGGCAGCAGGGACTGCAGGGCGGTGACGTTTGCGCCGGTGCCGTTGAAGACCGGGAACGCACGGATATGGGAGCCGAACTGGTCGGTCAGGACCTCGCGCAGCTTTGTGGTGTACACGTCCTCGCCGTAGGCCACCTGGTGGCCCTGGTTGGCGGCGGTGAGTGCGGCCAGGATTTCCGGATGGACACCGGAGTAGTTGTCGGAAGCAAAAGCCTTGATTGCGGTGTCGTGCAGGGGGAGTATGTCAGTCACGGTTCCTAGTATCTCTTACCTTGATGTCGTTCAGGTCACTTCTGCGGTACGAGGTGAATCCGCTGCCCGTTGACCTCGGCGGCGTCCTGCGCGAAGAGCCGGACGACGGCGGCGGCCAGGTCCTCGACGTCGGTGTAGCCGGGGAACCGGCGGTCAGGGGACGCGGCACGCTGGGCAGAGTCCACCAGTGCCTTGACCACGAAGACGAGGGCGGCCGAACGCTGCGGCTGCGGGGCGTCCTTCCGCCCGGACTGGGAACCGCGGAAGCCGGCGGCGACGGCCCGCACCCAGGTTTCGGCCGCTGCCTTGGCGGCGGCGTATCCGGCGCCGGCGGCCGTGGGGGAATCCACCGCCGTTGAGGACACGATGGCCAGGCGTCCGGCCGGGGAGGCCTCGAGCTGGTCGTAGAAGCTGCGGCTGGCATTGCGCAGGGTGCGCAGGATGTTGGTCTCCAGGAAATCCCAGTCCTGGTCGGTCTGGGAACCGATATCCGTCCCGCCCCGCCAGCCTCCGACCAGGTGGATCAGCCCGTCAATGCCCCCGTAGGTTTCCTGCAGGTCGGCTGCGAGGGCGGCGACCTCGCCGGGATCACTGAGGTCGCAGGTCCGCAGGTCGGTTTTTTCCAGGCCGGACAGGCCGTTTTCCAGCCGGGCGGCGTCCCGGCCCACTGCCACCACCTCGGCGCCCGCCGCGGCGAGGGCCCGGCACACGGCGGTGCCGGAGGCGCTGCCGGCTCCGGCGACCAATACCGTCCGCCCTGTCAGCGGGATCGCGCTGGCCGCCGCGCCGGGCGCGGTGCTCATTCGGCGGTGCCTGCAGTGCTCTGTCCGGTGATGCCGGCGGTGGATTCGATCACCGGCGCCATCTTCTTGGACAGTGCTTCGTAGAACATGGACAGCGGGAACTCGTCATCGAGTACCTGGTCGGTGAGCCCGCGCGGCGGTCCGTCCAGCGGCAGGGCCTTGGGGCCCTGGGCCCACACCGACGCCGGGTTCGGGGTCAGTGTTCCGGCCACCAGGTCGTACGCCGCCAGCCAGTGGGCGGTCTTGGGCCGGTCGATGGAACGCCAGTACAGGTCCTCGATCTCGGCACCCAGGCGGACGACGACGTCGGCCGTTTCCTCCCAGTCGATGCTCAGCTTTCCGTCCGTCCAGTGCAGCACATGGTTCTGGTGCATCCACGCAAAGAGCAGCTGGCCGCCGAGCCCGTCGTAGTTGCGCACCCTGCTGCCGGTGATCGCGAAGCGGAAGATGCGGTCGAAGATCACCGCGTACTGCACCAGCCGGGCGTGCCGGCGGGTGTCCTCCGGGGCGTCCTCGTGGCGCTGGATTTTCACGGCTTCGCGGAAGGCGGTGAGGTCGCAGCGCAGTTCCTCCAGGGAGTACAGGAAATAGGGCATGCGCTGTTTGATCATGAACGGATCAAAGGGGAGGTCGCCGCGCATGTGCGTGCGGTCGTGGATGAGGTCCCACATGATGAAGGTTTCCTCGGTGAGTTTCTGGTCGTGCAGGAGCTCTGCGGCCTCGGCCGGCAGCTTCAGCGACGTGATGTCCGCGGCCGCGGCCAGGACCTTGCGGAAACGCGCGGCCTCCCGGTCGGCGAAAATCGCACCCCAGGTGAAAGCGGGGGTTTCCCGCACGGCGACGGTTTCCGGGAAGAGCACGGCGGAGTTGGTGTCGTAGCCGGGGGTGAAGTCCAGGAACCGGATGGGAACGAAGAGCCCGTTGGAGTATTCGCCGGCCTCGAGCTCGGCGACGAAGTCGGGCCAGATGACCTCGATCAGTACGGCTTCCACGAACCGGTTGGAGCTTCCGTTCTGGGTGTACATGGGGAAAACCACTAGGTGCGCCAGGCCGTCGGAGCGGTGCTGCTGCGGGGAAAAGGCCATCAGGGAGTCGAGGAAATCAGGTTCGTTGTCCAGTCCGCCGGCTACCCAACGTTCGAAGTCCTCCACCACCAGCCGCAGGTAATCTGCATCGTGCGTGAAGGCCGGCGCCAGTGCCGTCACCGCGGCCGTGATGGTGCCGATCAATTCGGCGGCCCGGGCGTGGTTCTCGGCGTCCACGGACCCGTTCTTGTTCTGCAGGCCCTGCAGCTGTGTGGCGGCCTGCTTCAGTGCGGCCCAGGCGTCGCTTTCGGCGGGCGGCGCATCGGCGGGTACGGCGGCGAAGACCGGGCGGGACAGTGACGGGAAAACGGAGGAGGACATGATGCGTGCCTTCCGGAACGGGGCTGCCCCGGAAGGATCGGGACGGCTGGGTGGAATAGTTCCGGCCAGCATACTCACGAATTCCTAACGCTTATCGGAAAGTCCTCCAATAATTAGCAATGCTTATGCTCAGTGGTCTGTGGCCGGGATCACGCCCTAAGTGCTGCTTCCGGTCCCGGTCGTTTTCCCCACGCCGGGTTACTCTGCAGCTATGTCGCGTAAATGGTTCGCCGCCGGTACCGCGCTTCTCGCAGCAGCGCTGTTGATAACGGGCTGCCGAAGCGGGCCGGGCACGCCGCCGGCTCATCAGGGGGCCGAGCCCGATTCCGACGGGCTGAGCGTGACCTCGCCGCCGGAACCCAGCGGGGCGGCTGAGGAGTATTGGACGCCTGAACTCATGGAGAGCGCCCTTCCGGAGCCGATGCCCACCGAGGACTCCTGGATCGACCCATGGCCGCCCGGGCCTCCGGAGGGCACCGTTCCCGCTAAACCGACGGGGTAGCGGCCGTGCCTAGTAACCGCGGCTGTTCGGTGATTCGGTGCCGATGACCGTCAGGCTGATGTCCGGGTGGTTCTTCTCCACGCGGCGCAGGGCCCAGACATCGTTGAACACGGCCACGAAGGCACCGTCGGTACGGACCAGGACTTCGGCGCCGTGCACATTGCTGAGCTTCTCGGCGGCGTCGGCAGTGGTGAGCCGGGCCAGCGAGTAGGAGAGCTGTTCGTAGCGCATGGGCGCGTTGAAGTCCTGTGTCATGCGGTCCTCGACCACTTCGAACTGCATCGGGCCGACGGCGGCCAGCACCGGAGCCTGGTCGCCGCGCCGGTCCGAGCGCAGCACCTGGATGATGCCCTCGTGCTCGAGCTGGTCGATGCCGCGGCGGAACTGCTTGTACCGGCTGGGGTCTTGGGACCGGGCCACGCGGAAGTGCTCGGGGGAGAAGAACGGGATGGGCGGGTATTCCACCGGTTCCTCGACGTAGAGGCTGTCGCCCACCCGCAGGGCGGAGGCGTTCACCAGCCCGACGACGTCGCCCGGGTACGCCTGGTCAATCACTTCGCGTTCACGGCCGAACAGGTGCTGGGCGTACTTGGTGGCGAAGGTCTTGCCGGTGTTCGAATGCGTGACCACCATGCCGCGTTCGAAGATGCCGGAGCAGACGCGGATGAAGGCCACGTGGTCGCGGTGGGCGCGGTTCATGCCCGCCTGCACCTTGAACACGAAGCCGGAGAACGGGGCCTCGACCGGGCGGAGACCGCCGTCCTTGTCCTCGCGGGCGGACGCCGACGGCGCCAGGTCCACCAGGGCGTCGAGGATCTGCTTCACGCCGAAGTTCAGGGCGGCGGAGGAGAAGAGGACGGGGGTGGCCTTGGCATCCAGGAACTTGTTGCGGTCGAACTCGCGGCCGTCAATGACCAGTTCGGCTTCGTCCAGCGAGTCCGTCCAGACGTCGCCTTCGCGTTCCAGTGCCTGCTCGGGGGTGAAGTGTTCCTCCTTGGCGAGGGAGGCTCCGGAGTTCTGCCGTTCGAAGTGGACGTATTCGTCCTTCTGCAGGTCCCAGACGCCGCGGAAGTCGCCGGCAATGCCCACGGCCCAGGTCAGCGGCATCGGCTCCAGGCCGGTGCGTTCGGTGATCTCGTCCATCAGGGCCAGCGGATCCAGGCCGGGCCGGTCCCACTTGTTGATTACGGTGATGATGGGCAGGTTCCGGGCGCGGCAGACCTCGAACAGCTTCATGGTCTGGGTTTCCAGACCCTTGGCGGCATCCACGAGCATGACGGCGCAGTCCACGGCGGCGAGGACACGGTAGGTGTCCTCGGAGAAGTCGGCGTGGCCGGGGGTGTCCAGGAGGTTGATCACGGTGTCGCGGTAGGCGAACTGCAGGGCCGTGGAGCTGATGGAGATACCGCGGTCCTTCTCCATCTGCATCCAGTCGGAGACCGTTTCGCGGCGGTTTTCCTTGCCGTTGGTGGCACCGGCCGTGCCGATCACCCGGGCGTGCAGGGCCAGCGCTTCGGTGAGCGTGGACTTGCCGGCGTCGGGGTGCGAGATCACGGCGAAGGTGCGCCTGCGGGCGGACTCCCGAACGATCTCTTTGGTGGCGGTGGCGCTGACGGGGGTGGAAACCTGTTGGGACACTCCGCTGCTTTCAGACTCTGGTGGGTGGGACTACCGGCGGGGAAACTGCATGGTACCCGGCAGTCGGCTGCTCAGAACACAGCTTTTTTATTCTACCTGTCCGCCCGCGGGCACCCGGACGGGCGTGCCGTCGACGCGGTGCAGGACACATACCGTCGGTCGGGTTACGGGCCAGCCGGAATCACTTAGTGTGGTGCACGGCACATGCCAGAGGCATCGAGTGCCGTACCCAGGCCCGAAGGCCCGGGAACCTCCGCCTTACAACGACGAAAGGCCCTCCACAATGGCTGAAGCGTTCATCATCGACGCCGTCCGCACGCCCATCGGCAAGCGCAAAGGGGGACTGAGTACAATCCACCCCGCCGACCTCGCCGCACACGTCATCGCCGAAACCGTCCGGCGGACGGGGATCGACTCCGGAGAGTATGACGAGGTCATCCTCGGCACCATCGACCAGGTGGGACCGCAGTCCATGGATATTGCCCGGACGTCCTGGCTCGCGGCCGGATTGTCCGAACGTGTGCCGGGCACCACCGTGGAGCGGCAATGCGGTTCCGGCCAGCAGGCCGTGTCCTATGCGGCCCAGGCCGTCATGAGCGGCACCAGCGATCTGGTGATTGCCGGCGGCGTGCAGAGCATGTCCTCCGTGCCGTTGTCCTTCGCCAACTCCGCAGCCAAGGAGCTGGGCTTCCCGAACCCGTTCGCCGGCTCCGTGGGATGGGAAAAGCGCTACGGGAACCAGCAGATCTCACAGTTCATCGGTGCGGAGATGATGGTGAAGCAGTGGGGGCTGACCCGTGAGGAGATGGAGGACTTCGCGGTCGAATCCCACGTCCGCGCCATTGCCGCCCAGGCCGAGGGGCGCTTTGACCGGGAGATCCTGCCCATGAACGGGGTCACCGCGGACGAAGGTCCCCGCGATCCCGACCGCGCGAAGATTGCCACACTGGCCCCGCTGGCCGAAGGCGGGCACCTGACCGCTGCAACGTCGTCGCAGATTTCCGACGCCGCCGCCGTGCTGCTGCTTGCCTCCGAGGGTGCGGTCCGCCGGTACGGCTTGAAGCCCCGGGCCCGCATCCACTCCATTTCCGCCCGCGGCGATGATCCGGTCATGATGCTCAGCGCACCCATCGAGGCCACCCGGCACGCGCTCAAGCGCACCGGAATGAGCATTGACGACATGGACCTGCTGGAAATCAACGAGGCCTTTGCCTCCGTGGTGCTGGCCTGGCAGCGGGAGCTCGGCGTGGACATGTCCAAGGTCAACGTCAACGGCGGCGGCATCGCCCTGGGCCACCCCATCGGAGCCACCGGAGCCCGGATCATGACCACCCTGCTGCACGAACTCGAGCGCACGGGCGGCCGTTACGGCCTGCAGACCATGTGCGAAGGCGGCGGCCAGGCGAACGTCACGATCATCGAACGGCTGGACGAGCGCTTCCGGCTCTAGGGCCCAAGGCCGGGTGTACCGCCGCGCCGTAAGCGGCGGGTTGCGCCGCCGGACCGTGAGCAACCGGGGATCCCGGGCGTTCATATTCCGGCGGCGTTTGACTAGTGACCGGTGTCACTTCAGACTGGAGCAGGTTTTCCAATATGCACCTGAAGTTTTCTTCGGGTCGGTATCGGGAGCCGCCCCACCCGATGATGCTGCCTGCAGCCCGTTCTGAAAGGCTGGCCATGAATACCCCTACTCCGGCCCAGTCCCTGTCCGAAAACGATGTCCTTGAAGCAGCGGCACGCCTGGTCGGTGCGTTCGCCCGCACGGACACGGAGGCGTACTTCGCCGGGTTCGCCCCGGAGGCAACCTTCGTCTTCCACGCGGAGCCCAACCGGCTCGAAAGCCGGGCGGAATACGAGGCGCTGTGGGCGTCATGGCTGACCGCGGGCTGGTCCGTTACGGCATGTGAAAGCACCGATGCCCGGGTGCAGATCTTCGGCACCAGCGCCGTGTTCAGCCACACGGTACTCACAACTGCCGGGACAGCAGGAGCGCAGGAGACCACAAGGGAGCGGGAAACCATCGTGTTCACCCGTTCCGGCGACCGGATCCTGGCCGTGCACGAGCACCTTTCCACGGCCCCCGATCCCGGCTTTGAGCTGGTCGACACCGGCACCGCCGACGCCGCCGCCACGCCCGTCGTCGTCGTCGCCTAAAGGGGTTGTCAATGTCCGCAACCGCGCAGCCGTCCGCCTGGACCCGTCTTTCCCGCCGCCTCGACGAGGACGCCGAGGGCTACGGCCCGCTCCGCGGCACCCTCGGCGTCGGGCGCATCGGCATGATCTGGCTGGCCGCCAACCTCGTGGTCACCACGCTGCTCACCGGCACTCTTTTCGTTCCCGGGGTCAGCTGGCCCATGGCCTTGGGCATGATCGTCCTGGGCACCCTCATCGGGGGAGCGGTACTGGTGCTCGTGGGCAACATGGGCACCCGCACCGGGCTGCCCACCATGTCCCTGACCAAGGGGTCGTTCGGTCTGCGCGGATCCTTCGTGCCCGTGGCCGCAAACGTCGTCATCCTGATGGGCTGGAGCTGGGTGCAGGCCATGCTTGCCGGCGTCACGGTGAACTTCCTGGTCGAACGCGCCACCGGTTTCTCCAGCCCCGTCCTCTTTTCGGTGCTTTGCCAGCTGCTGGTGGTGGCCCTGGCGATCTTCGGGCACAAGGGAATTGCCCGGGTGGAACCGTGGCTGGCGCTGGTGATCCTGGCCATCATGGCCTACGTCTTCGCCGTCGCCTTCCGGGAATTCCCGGTGGCGGATTTCATAGCCATTCCCCGGGACACCAGTGCCGGCATGTCGGCTATCTCCGTGCTCGACGTCGTTATTGCCACCGCCATTTCCTGGACCGTGCTTTCGGCCGAGTTCAACCGGCTGGCCAAGTCGCAAACGGCGGGCGTGGCGGGTTCCGCCGCCGGGTACGTGGTCTCGACCGTGCTGGCCATGGCCTTGGGCGCCACCGCCATCGGCTATGTGGTGCTCGACGGCGGCGAGGCGGTGGGCTTCGATCCGGCCCTGATCGTGGGGATCTTCGGTGCCCCCTTGGCCGTGGTGATTTTCCTGTCCGTGATGGCAACGAACACCATGGTGGTGTACGGGATGGTCTCCTCGGTGGTGAACATGGTGCCGTCGCGGCGGATCCGCTTCCTTCCCACGGCCCTCGTGCTCGGTGCCGTCTCCATTCTCGGTTCCACCTGGCTGGGCCTGCTGGACAGCTTCACGTCCTTCCTGACCGTCATCGGCGCGCTGTTCATTCCGGTGTTCGCGGTGATGATCGCCGACTACTACGTGGTGCAGAAGCGTTCCTACACGGCGGACATCCTGCTGGGCGACGGCGGACGGTACTGGTTCCGGGGCGGCATCAACGCGGCGGCGCTGGTGGCCTGGCTGGTGGGTGCGGGGGCCTCCCTGCTGCTGACCTACGTGCTGCCCAGTCCGCTGGGCGCCACCATCCCCACCTTCGCGATTACCTTTGTGCTGTATCTGGGCTGGTGCGCCGCGACCCGGCAGATAGCTCCGGGCAAGCCCCGCTCCCTGCACCTAAGCGAACCGGCTCCCGGTCCCGCCGGAACGGCCTAGCCAATGCAGGTTGTCGACCTCAGCCATCCGCTCCGCACCGGAATGCAGGTGTTCCCGGGCGACCCGGCCGTAGAGCTGCGCAGTGCCGCCACCATTGACGTGGACGGCTTCGCCGTGGCGCAGCTGCATCTGGGCAGCCACTCCGGAACGCATCTGGATGCGCCGGTGCATACCGTCCAGGACGGAGCTGCCGTAAACGAGATGCCGCTGGAGGACCTCGTGGGGCCGGCGCGGATCGTTTCCCTGCCTGAGCCTGCCGCCGGCGCCGTCCTTCGCTGGGACGATGTGAGCGGGCAACTGGCGGGCCTGCTGCCCGGAACCATCGTGTTGTTTTCCACCGGATGGTCCCGGTACTTCAACACGTGGACCTACCTGCGGCATCCGACCTTCGGTGCCGACGTCGCCGAAGGGCTCGTCGCCGCCGGGGTGCGGCTGGTCGGCGTCGACACCCTGAACCCGGATCCGACTCCCGACCCGGCGGAGCCCGGGCAGACCCAAGGCGGATTCTCGCTGCCGTTCCACGACGTGTTCCTGGGTTCCGGCGGCGGGATTGTCGAGAACCTGACAAACCTGGCGGCGGTGCCGTGGCCGGACCCGTGGTTCTCGGCGCTGCCCCTGCGGCTGGAGGGACTGGACGGTTCGCCCGTGCGCGCCGTGGCGTTTAGGCCCTGACCCGCGCTCAGGAGAATTTACGCATGTGCTTCCATCCCGGGTCGGGGATGTGCCGGGTGTCCCCGCCAGCGGCACGTGCTGCAGCCTCGATTGCTTCGGCACTGTTCTGGTCCTCGGAGTCGGAGTAATAGTGCAGCAGCCGGCTGCCGCCTGCCGTCTCCTGCGCCACCAGGATTCCGCGGACGCCGAGTGCGGCGGAAATCCCGTCTTCGGCCCGGCGGAGGAGGTCCAGGGACGCCTGGGTGGGCAGGCCGTCGTCCTGGTGACCGCTGTAGGTGAGGCGCACCTCGGTGTGGAGATCGAACAGCGGGTAGTCGATCCAGCGCAGCGGCCGGCGGGCCTTGGCCATGACCCTTTCCCCGGAGGGCGTCGTGGCCTCCATCAGGACCCACGTTTCGCCTCGTTCCCCGTCCGCCAGGGCCTTGGCTGCTGCAGCAAGGTCGGATGCGGTGGCCGTTGCTCCTGCTCCGTTGGCCCTTGTCTCGACGGCACCCACCCACCGCTCTACGCCGTCCTCGCCAAGGATCCAGTCGAGGATCAGGAACGAGACCTGCAGCTGGACGCCTTCGGGCAGGTCAGGGAACAACGGGTGATGTACCTCGAGGTTAATCCGTTGCCCGCCGGGGTCCATGCGGAAACGGACATCACCGGCGTCCAGTCGATGGCCGTCGATCATGAGGGTCTGGCCGCTGACACCGGGAATGGGCTGCCGGGCGGCCGCGTATTCCCATGCGTCGCCTGCCGCCGGAGCCGACCGGAGCCACTGTTCAGCAATCCGGCGCAGGGCAGCATCTCCTCCGGAACTGACGGCGAGCAGGTGCCGAGCGGTTCGTCCGGTGCCGGTGTCCCAGGCCAGGTCGGGATGAACAGCAGCCAGTCGTTCGCCCATCTCCGCGGGAAGACTGCCACCCCATTCTCCGCTATCCGCCGCCGCGGTGAACCGGGCACATCCCTCGGTGCTCCACCACTGCCAGAATTGCGTGATCGGATGTGCCGATGGAAAATCCCCGCGTGTGAACAGTCCCATGTGTCCTTCCCCCTGCGATCTGTGCTGCCGCGCATGAATGTACTCCAGACGCACCGCAGGGGCCTAACTTTGGCCCGGCCCCCTCACATCAGCCCGGCCGCCCAGCGAAGCCGCAGGCTCTCCTCCAGTTCCTGCTCGGCGATCCGCCGGTCGATGGCGGTCAGCTGTTCCTCTAGCCGGGGGATCCACCGGTTCTCCACCGCCCGTTGCCGGGTTCGGGTCGCCGCCAGTTCCTGCGAGACCAGCAGCAGCGCCCGCTGTCCGGCCGCCGCCGCGACGGCAGCTTCCAGAGCCGCACGGTGGGCCGACGCCGCATACGCCAGGGCGGAACTGCCGCCCGACGGGTGGGCCGCCGGTACCGTGCAGGACGCCGACTCCGGATAGGAGATGCCCATGGCTCCACCCCACTGCACGACGGCGGCGGCAGGCTCGGACGGCGCGGCTTCCAGCAGGCGGTCGGCACCATCCAGTCCGGTACTGCGCCGCAGCCACACCGCGGCCTCCCGTGCAGCGGTTTCCCACGCCCGGGTGCCCTCGCCCGCCCGTTCCTGCAGCCCGGCTATGGCCGCCTGCAGGATGCGCTGCTTGCGGTCCAGCAGTTCGGCGCCGCGCCGGGCCGTGGCGAGCCGGCGCTGCACCTCGGCACGCTCCGCCCTGCTGCCCCCGGACCGGAACCCGCTCACCGCCGGACCCGGCTCACGCCGGACCGCCCGGTCCGGGCAGGTACCGGTCCAGGAACTCACCGGGGAGCATGGTCAGTTCCCGGCGTGGCAGCAGCGAAAGTGCCTGCCACGCCAGGTCCAGCGTCTGTTCCAAGGTGCGCAGCTCATCCCGTCCCTGGTTGAGCAGTTCCCGTTCCACCACGGTCCGGAACTCGATGTACGCCTTGTCGGTCTCGCTCAGCGCGGCGGCCCCCACGAGTTCTGCCAGTTCCGCTGCGGAGCGCGCGCGGGCCATGGCGGAAAGGATCTGGGCTGCGACGTCGAGGTGGTCCTCCCGCGTGCGGCCCTTCCCTGCACCGCTGCGCATCAGCCGGGAGAGCGAGGAGAGCACATCCACCGGCGGATAGATACCGCGGGCGTCTATGTCGCCGTCGAGCACCACCTGCCCTTCGGTGATGTAGCCGGTGAGGTCCGGCACCGGGTGGGTGATGTCCCCGGCGGGCATGGTCAGCACCGGCACAACGGTCACCGACCCCTCCCTGCCCCGGACCCGGCCGCAGCGCTCATACAGTTCGGCAAGGTCGCTGTAGAGGTACCCGGGATATCCGCGCCGGGCGGGGATTTCCCGGCGGGCTGCGGACACCTCACGCACCGCTTCGGCGTAGCTGGTCATGTCCGACATCACCACCAGCACGTCCGAGCCGTCGTCATAGGCCAGGGACTCGGCAATGGTCAGGGCAATGCGCGGAGTGAGGATGCGTTCGATAACCGGATCGTCGGCGGCATTGAGCAGCAGCACCAGCTCGCCGGCAGCGGAGCGTTCCTCCAGCCGGTCCCGGATATAGGCAATGTCGGCGTGCGTCATGCCCATGGCCGCGAACACCACCCGGAAGGCCCGCCCCGAGGACGCCGTGGCCTGCGCGGCGATCTGGGTGGCCAGGGTCAGATGCGGCAGCCCGGGGATGGAGAAGATCGGCAGCTTCTGCCCGCGGACCAGGGTCGTCAGGGCGTCCACCACGGAGATGCCGGTGATTACCGGGTCCTGGGGCGGTTCCCGGTATACCGGGTTCAACGGCCAGCCGCTCACCGGGGAACTGCGCTCGGCAGTGACGGGCGGGCCGCCGTCGAGCGGCTCACCCCGCCCGTTGCAGACCCGGCCCAGCCAGCCGGTCCCCACCGGAACGGCAAGCGGTCTGCCGGAGAACCGGACTTCCACTCCGCCCAGCGCCATGCCCTCGGTGCCTTCGAGGACCTGCAGCGTGGTTTCGTCGCCGTCGACCTCCAGCACCAGCCCGTGCCGCCGGGTCCCGCCATCAACGTCTACTTCGGCGAATTCGTCCCAGCCCACGCCCTCCGTGTCTCCGAGGACCAGCAGCGGTCCGCGCAGCTCCCGTACATCACTGTGCCCCACCCGCGCCCGGTTGCTGCTAGCCATTCGCTTCTCCTGTCGCCGGCCGGTCCAGGGTCTCGGTCAGATGCCGTACGAAGGCCCGGCCGCGCTCGGCCACGCCGGCGGCATCGGTGGGCCCGGTGTCCTCGCGCAGGCGCAGGACGGGAGTGAAGTCGTAACGGTCGACGTCGGCCGGCGGCACGCCCCGGGCGACCAGGGTCTGGCAGGTGTCCACCACGTCCAGCACCGCCTGCAGCAGGGCCGCGCCCTTCTCCGACGAGCTGTAGCCGTCATTGGGACTGAGCGCGTTCTGCAGGAGCACCCCGTCACGCAGCAGCCGGCCGCCGAGCAGGACCATCTGCTCATGCCCCGGGAGGGAGGAAGCGCCGATGATTTCCGCAAGGGCCGTCAGTCGGTCCGCCTCCGCCAGGAGCAGGGACGCCTGGGCCCGGCGCTGCGCCCACTGCGGATCGCCGTGGGCCGAGTACCAGCGGCCCAGGGACTCCGCGTCGCGGGAGAAGGACCCGCGCCAGCTGACCGCCGGGTAGTGCCGGGAGTAGGCCAGGTCCCGGTCCAGCAGCCACAGGGAGCGGACAAAGCGCTGGGTACCGGTGGTCACCGGTTCGCTCATGTCCCCGCCGGGAGGCGAGACCGCGCCGATGACGGTGACCGACGCTGTCGCGCCGCCCAGCGTGCGCACCCGGGCGGCCCGCTCGTAGAACGCGGCCAGCTCACTGGCCAGCGACGCCGGATATCCTTCCTCGGCCGGGAGGTCGCCGTTGCGGTTGGCGAATTCGCGCAGCGCCTCGGCCCAGCGGGAGGTGGAGTCGGCGATCACGACGGCGTCGTAGCCCATGTCGCGGAAGAACTCCGCTACGGTCACGCCCGAGGCAATGGAGGCTTCCCGGGCCATCATGGGCATGTTGGAGGTGTTGGCGATGATGACCGTCCGGTCAATCAGCTTGCCGCCGGTGCGGGGATCATCCAGACCGGAGAGTCCTTCGAGGACGTCGGCCATCTCGTTGCCGCGCTCGCCGCAGCCCACATAGACAATCACGTCCGCGTTGGACCACTTGGCGATCTGCTGCAGCGTGAGGGTTTTGCCCGTGCCGAAACCGCCCGGGACCGCAGCTGCGGCGCCGCGGGGAACCGGGAAAAGCAGGTCTAGGACCCGTTGCCCGGTTTGCAGCGGGACCACGTCGGTGATGCGCTCGCCGAAGGGCCGGGGCGTGTGCACCGGCCAGCGCTGCGCCAGGGGCACCTCCACACCGCCGATCCGGGCCACGGGGTCCAGGGGACGGACCTTGCCTTCGGCCAGCCACGTCACTTCTCCGGCGACCGACGGCGGCGCCAGCACTCGGAACTCGATCGTCCCCACTCCCGGGACGGTCCCGAGGATCTCTCCCGCCCGCACGGTGTCCCCAAGTTCCACGGACGGGGCGAACTCCCACAGGGTCTCCAGCACCGCCGGGTCTTCGGCCGAACTCTGCCGCTGCTGCGTCAGCCACAGGGGTGCGGAAGAGAGCGGCCGCAGCAGCCCGTCGAAGACCGTGCCCAGCAGCCCCGGACCCAGCAGTCCGGCGAGCTGGTGTCCGGTCCGCTCAGCCCGGTCGCCGGTTTTCAGCCCGCCGGTGTATTCGTAGGCCTGCAGGGTGGCTTCGTCTCCGTTGATGGAGACGGCCTGCGCGGCTATCCCGTCCGGACCGATCCGAACCACCTCGAGCATGGACAGCCCGCGCAGGCCGGTGACCTCCACGAGCGGTCCGCTGACCCGGGTGATCCTGCCGCTGCCTGTTGTTTCAGCGGGGCCCGGAGTGCTCACGCGTTGTGCCATAACCTCTGCACCTCCCCGGCGGAGTCCTCAAGCGCCTGCTGCGCCAGGGTGGGCAGCGACAAATCCAGCCGCCGTGATCCTGCGGTGCCGATGACGCCGCCCTTGTAGCTTTCGGTGACTGAGGCCATCGGCCCAAGGACCCGGTCCGCCTGGGCCGTCAGTCTCCGCAGGATCTGCGGATAGCGCGGGTCCCGCCGCACTTCGCGCACCTGCTCCTGCACCTGCTCGGCCAACAGCGTACGCAGGTGCTCCTGTTCAGCCAGCACCGTCCGGCGTGCTTCCCGGCGGGCACGCGCGGAGGACGCCGCGGCCTCGGCACGGGCGGCCTCGGCGCCTTCCCGCTGCGCGGTGCGGTGGATGGCGTCGGCCTCCGCCTGGGCCCGTCCGAGGAGCTCCGCCGCCCGGCCCCGGGCCTCCGCCTCGGTCCGGGCCGCAGCCGTTGCGGCTTCCTGCTGCAGTGCCCGGCGCACCGGGTCCAGGGCTGCCTCGGCACCCTGCGGCAGCCGGGTCATGAAGGCAGCACCACTGTCAGGGGCGACGCCGGGTCCGCCAGTTCCCCGCCCAGCTGCTCCGCGGCGTCGGGCGTCAGCAGGAGAACGCAGACGTCCTCCGGCAGGCCGGCCCAGACCGCCCGCACATCGGCAGCGCCGGCAGCCGGATACAGCACGGCACCGGCCAGCCGGTATCCCTCCAGCAGGGCCGGGCTGCCCAGTGCGGCCACGGTTCCTTCCCGGCGGCTCATGCCTGGCCGATGAGGATGATGGAAATGATCAGGCCGTAAATGGCAATCCCCTCTGCCAGTCCCACCACCACCATGGCCCGCCCGAAAATCTCGGGCCGCTCACTCATGGCGGCCAGGGCCGCTGAACCGGTGTAGGCCACGGCAATGGCCGCGCCGATGGAGGACCCGGCCACGGCGATCGCGGCGCCGAGCAGGGCTGCGCTGCTGCTGTCGCTGCCGTCGGTGGCTGCCGCCACTGCGGTGGCCGCGGCACCGCCGGTTCCTGCCGTTGCCGGGACGGCGTTCAGTGCGGAGACCAGCAGCGCCAATGCCCCTGCCATGAGGACGGCGTTCAGCCCGAGCAGCGCCCTGACTCCCGCCCGGCGGCGGCGGCGCATCAGGGCCAGGGCACCTCCGGCAAGCAGGATGGTAAGGAACAGTGCCAGCGGAAGGACGGCAAACCAGGGATTCACGGCAGGTGCCTTTCAACAGGGGGAAGGGCGGAGGCAGCGGGGCCGAGATCGGGGGCCCAGGGCCGGAAGCGGCGTCCCTCCTCCGTGAAGACACGGGAGAAGAGCTCGTAGTACTCCAACCGCAGCGCCTGGATTCCCGCGACCAGGCCCTCCAGTGCGAAGGTGAGCGCGTTGCCCAGGATGAACATCAGGACGGCCGGAATGACCCGCCAGCCCGGTTCCCAGATGGCAGTTGTCGCCTGCCAGACCACCATCATCAGTGCGGCGTGGGTGAGGCCGAAGGCCGCCAGGCGGGTGAAGGACACCAGATTGGATGCCAGCTGCACCACGGTGTCCACCAGCTCAACCGTGGCCTGCAGTCCACCGGTGGGACCGCCGCCGGATTCCACGAACAGACCGATGAAGATAAGCACCAGGGCCACCATTGCCACGGTCCCTGCAGCCACCAGGATCACCGGGCTGCCGGCTAGCAGGCCCCAGGCCACCAGCCCGATGGCGGTGAACAGCAACGCACCGGCCAACCCGGAGCGGGCGTACAGGGCATACCCCCAGCCGCCCTCGCGTACCCGGTTGACGGTGCCCAGGGCATAGGAACCGGCCAGCAGCACGGCGCCGAGCACCAGGGCGGCAACAATCAGGGGGATGGGGTCCTCCAGCGGCTCCAGCCACAGCACCGGCAGCACGTGGGTGGGACCGAAGAACTCCCCGTACAGGAACCCGAAGAACACTGCGGCGGCACCGGCTCCCGTGATGAACAGCCACGTCCGCCGGTAGCGGTCCAGCCGCGCTGCCGGAAGGAACCGGATCAGCAGTCCGGCAATCACCAGCAGCGCGCCCTGCCCGGCGTCGCCGAACATCATTCCGAACATCACCACGTAGGCCACGGCGGCTATCCGCGCCGGATCCAGGTCCGCGTAGGGGACCGTGGTGTAGGTGTCCACGAGCAGCCGGGAGAGCCGCGGCCGGCGCCGTTCCTCACCGGTCAGCTGGGTCGGCGGCTGCACGCCGCGGGGCCGGCGCAGAGGAACGGCGGAAGCGCCGTGCGGTTCCAGTGCCTTCCGCAGTCCCGGCAGCTCCAGGGCGGGGGACCAGCCAACCAACCCGGCAACGGGACCGTGGACGACGGCGGCGTCCGCCGCGCGGTCCAACTCCTCCGGGCCGTTGCCGGGTTCGTAGGGCAGATCCAGCTCGACGACGCCGCTCGCGGCCACCTCAGTGAGCACGGGACGGCCGGCATCCCGCGGCCAGACGAGGGCAATGCGGTCCATCCGGACCGGGCTGAGGGTTTCACGCCACGGCATCGAGCACCTCGCTTCCCCCGGCGCCCGCAGCCGCCGCGGCCAGTGCGGCCCGGACCCGCCAGGCATCCGTGGCCAGGACAGCCATGGCGCCGAGCACCACGTCCGGGCCGGGCAGACCCGCCCGCAGCAGATGAAAGCCGTCGCCTTCCACTTGGGCGGCGACCCGGGTTTCGGCCCGCCACAGTTCGTGCGGCTCCTGCACCTCGGCCAGCACCTGGCCTGCGGCCGGACTCAACGATGCCGTCAGTTCCGGCAGCGAGGCAGTCTCGGTCCAGCCGGCGCCGATCAGGGGACGCAGCAGGGACACCAACCGGTCGGCGGGCCGGGTGCGGTCCACCAGCAGCAGGCGGGCTGCGAGCAGCACGGCACCGGCTACGGCCCACGGTCGTGCTGCGGGGGCCGCTGAAGCCAGCCGGCGGAGCCAGACGGAGGTCAGGACGTCCGGTAGTGCAGATTCGCTGCCCGGATCGCCCCACGGGGAGGCGGCAAGCATCGACTGCAGGGTCTCGGCGGAATCTGCGGTGCGTAGCCGGGGCCAGGCCGTGGCCAGGCCGCCGAGGTCGAATGCGTTACCGGGGGTCGTCGGGGAATCGGCAACACCGGGTGAGGCGGGCGGCTCCGGCGCGGCCGGGGTTCCGGGGCCTGTCCGGAGTGCGGCCGCGAGGGCAATGATGTTGTCCGCCTCGAACCGTGCCGCCGCCGCCCGGACCAGCGGTGTCCCGCCGGCGGGCAGCCACCCGGCCAGGACGCGCAGCTGCCACAGCACGGTCCGCCGGGTGGCCTGCTGGGCGGCTCCAAGCGTCCGGGCGCCGGACACCTGGTCGGAGTACACCGATCCTTCCAACGCCTGAACGGCCTCCGGCAGGTCCGGCAGCGCGGAAAGTTCGCGGGACGCACCGGCGCCTATCCGCCGCTGTGCCATGGCCCGCGCCCGGACGGAGGCTGCCACCCAGTCCGCCCGCATCAGCTGGTGTCCGTTCCGCGGCCCAGGAGGTCCTGCACGAGGTCTGCCACGATCGCGGAGGCAAGTTCGGGTACCCGGGCTTCACCGCGTGTGCGGAGGGCTTCGGCCTCTTCCCGGGCATCGGCGCGCAGTTGCTCGTCCCCGCGTGCGGCTTCCGCGGACACCCGGGCTGCGGCGTCGGCCCGGACAGCGGCACTGTCCATCCGTGCCTGTTCCACCAGTGCTGCAGCCTGCCGGCGGGCCGCAGCCACGGTTTCCTGCGCCCGGGCTTCGGCGGATTCGGTGCGGCCGCGGCTCTCGCTGATGGTGGGGTCGAGGGCTTCGAAGACCGGGATGAGTTCCGCGGCTGTTCCCTCGTCGTCTGTGGCCGGAACGCCCGCGGGTCCGGCAGGTCCCGGCGCGCCGACGGGACGGAAACGGTCCAGCAGGCTGTTGCGTGCCATGCGGCACCTCCCTGAGCGGAGGGGTGGTCCTGGAGAGCTGCGGCCCCGCTCTGCCAACCGGCTGCGGAACGTTTTCCCCCGTCCTCGACGTTACGTGGGGCGTGCTGCGGAAACAATGGTTCCGCGATGGCCGGGCACCGGCGGCGGAAGGATCAGGCTCAGCGGGCCAGCCGCGCGTACGCGGACGCGAAATGCACCAGCGGATCGGACTCGTCGTCGGCGTTGGCCCTGCGGCCCATGGACACCACCTCACCGATGACCAGCTGGTGCGTGGCCGCCGTCGTAACCTGCGTGGTGCGGACCTCGAACCAGGCGATTGAGTCCTCAATGATGACCGAGCCGGTTTCCGGCGCCCGGCCGTAGTCGACCGTGGTCAGCAGCCCTTCCAGCGGTGAGCCGGGACTGGCGAGCCAGTTGGCGGTGCCGCGCAGCCGGGCCGGCAGCAGGCTCAGGGCCCAGCTGCCGGCGTCGACCACTGCCTCGGCAATGCGTGCCTCGGCGTAGAGGCTCACCAGGAGGGTGGGTGGATCGTAGGAGACGGAGAGGAAGCCGCTGACGGTGGCCGCGTAATCGCGTCCGCGCAGGCGGGTGGACACCACGCCGACGCCGGACGCGATGTCCGCGCTCAGCTCCCGGTACTGGTCAATGACCTCGTCCGGGATCTCCGGCCCGGCCACGGACTCGCCGGGGAAGACTCCGTGCTCCATTGGTGCTTACTCGCCTGCCGGGACGAGCTTCACGGAGATGGAGTTGATGCAGAAGCGCTGGTCGGTGGGCGTGTTGAAACCTTCGCCCTCGAACAGGTGGCCCATATGCGAATCGCAGTTGGCGCAGCGGACCTCAATGCGGTCCATGCCCATGCTGCGGTCATGCAGGTAGCGGACCTTGCCCTCGGCCAGCGGGGCGAAGAAGGACGGCCAGCCGCAGTGCGAATCGAACTTCTCGTTGCTGGTGAACAGGTCGCTGCCGCAGGCGCGGCACTGGTAGACCCCGGCGGTCTTGGTGTCCCAGTACTCGCCGGTGTAGGGGCGTTCGGTGCCGGCCTGGCGCAGCACGGCGAATTCCTGCGGGGTGAGTTCCTCGCGCCACTGTTCGTCAGTCTTCTGGACAGGGACGGTTCCGGTGTTCTCTTCGGTAGTCATATCCGCGTCAACGCTTAAGAGTCGCCAATAAATCCCGAGCCGCTGTACAGGTGCAGCACGGGCACCCCGAGCCGGTCCTGGGCTTCGTTGGCCCAGTCGGTGCGGAACGTATCCTCCACGGCGTGCGGGGTGGTGATGACCACCACCTGGTCCGCGGAGGTGCGCTTGGCGGTTTCGACGACGGCCGCCACGGGGTCTTCGCCGGTGACCGTGCCGGTGGCTTCGAGGCCTGCTGTCTTCAGGTGTTCCAGGGAATCGGCAAGCGTGATGACTGCTTCCTTCACCTCTTCGGCCTTGGACGGGCGGCCGCCCGTGAGGTTCCGGAATGCCTCGGCGAAATCCAGCAGGCTCAGGTTGTCCAGCACATCCACCAGCAGGTTCCGGCCCGGATCGGCCGGTACCAGCACCTCGAAACGGGCGGGGTTCTCTCCTGCCACCGCACGCAGGTTCTCAATGTCGCGGCTACCCAGCGATTCTTCCGTCAGCACCACAATTGTCGAAGTCATGCGCACCAGCCTAGTACGCGCGTCCCTTCCGCCCCACCGCGGGCCCCGTTACACGGACCCGTCGCGCATCCGGTAAGAATGTTCTATGGCTATCTCCGTTCCTTCCGATGCAACCTCCGGCTCCACCGCGGCCCGCTCTGTTCCGTGGGTGCGCTGGACGGCGTTCGGTGCCGGCGTAGGTGCGGCAGCATCCACCGCCGTGGTGGCGGCTGCCTCCGGCCTGGGCATTTACTTCGCCCGCCAGGTCGTCACCCCGGCACGGACGCGGGACGCGAACCTGGAGATCCTGGCGGTCACCGACAGCGAGCACGGCCGCCAGATCATCCTGCCTGCCAACGCGGACACTACGGTCGACGGAACGTACAGCCTGTACTTCGACGACGGCGACGGGCACGCCCGGATCGGCGCTATCCGTTCCTATGTGCCTCGCGAGGGTACGGTGCAGCGGGACGTGGAAGAGGTGTACAGCGGAGATCTGGGTAAGGCACGGCGCGGCTGGTGGAGCGGTTCCATCTATCCCTCGCCCGCCGCCGTCGGGCTTCCGGAGGAAGAAGTGCGGATTCCCGTGGACGGCGGGGAAGCGCCGGCCTGGCTGGTGCGCACCCCCGGAGCTGATACCTGGGCGGTCATGGTGCACGGCCGCGGCGCCCGGCGGACCGAATGCCTGCGGGCGCTGCGTACCGCCCGTGAAGCCGGACTGACCAGCCTGGTGATTTCCTACCGGAACGACGGCGAGGCGCCCTTCGCTTCGGACGGCCGGTACGGGCTGGGGCTGACCGAGTGGAAGGACGTCGAGGCGGCCGTCCGGTATGCACTGGACCACGGTGCCAAGGATGTGGTGCTGTTCGGCTGGTCCATGGGCGGGGCGATCAGCCTGCAGGCTGCGGACCGCTCGCCGCTGCGCCGTTACATCCGTGCCATGGTGCTGGACGGGCCGGTCATCAACTGGGTGGACGTGCTGGCACACCATGCACGCGTCAACCGGATTCCGGCGCAGGCCGGACGGCTGGGGCAATGGCTGATCTCCAATGCTGCCGGACGGGCCCTCACCGGTCTGGCGGCTCCGCTGGACCTCAAGAGCATGGACTGGGTGACCCGCGCGGAGGAGATCCGCATTCCCACGCTTATCCTGCACAGCAAGGACGACGATTTTGTGCCGTACGGCCCGTCTGCGGAACTGGCAGAGAAGAACCCGGGCGTCATCACGTTCGAGCCTTTCACCCGGGCGCGGCACACCAAGGAATACAACGTGGACCCCGAGCGGTGGGAGCGCGTGGTGCTGGGCTGGCTGAATGACGCCCTCGGCCGCACGCGGCACCCTGCGGAACACCGCGCGGCGGAGTAGCGGTTCGTGACGAGCGCGCTGGGGCATCGTCTGCCTAGACCCTTCGGTTTGTGACAATCCCCGCTCGGCGCGGCGTAGGAAAATGCACAGGCCGCAGGAAAATGCACAAACCGCAGGGAAAGTCGGGCGTGCCTGGATGAGGGCCGGTACGGAGTAGGTTAGTGCCCCACGGACACATCTAGGGGGGGCACAAAATGCAGCACCAACAGGACTCGCGGCTGGATGACTTTTTTCCGGCGTGGAACCAGGGTGCCCATCCCGGGCTGTATGAGGTGGAAAACCGGGCCTTGGACCGTGAAGGGGTGGTCTGGGATGCCCTGGCGGATCTGGCGCCGTGGGCGGGGCGGACTCTCCTCGATCTGGGCTGCGGCACCGGTTTCTGGCTGCCGCGCTATGCCGAATCCGCGGGATCCGTCATCGGGGTCGAACCCGATCCCGAGCTGCTTCCGGCCGCACGGTCACGCCCCGGGGGAGCCGAGGTCCTGCACGGATCGGCCGAACACCTTCCGCTGCCGGACAATTCGGTGGACGTGGTCCACGCCCGGTTTGCGTACTTCTTTCCCGCGCCGCAGAACGACTGCACGGCGGGGCTGGAGGAGGTCCTGCGGGTCCTGCGTCCGGGCGGATCGCTGGTTGTCATCGACAACGATCAGCACAACGGCGAGTTTGCCGTGTTGCTTGAAGCGGCCAACGCCTCGGCCCATCAGGGCGAGGGTAAGTACATCAACGACTGGTGGGCGCAGAAGGGTGCCTCCACGTCCCTGGTCATGAGCAGCTGGACCTTTGACAAGCCGCAGGACCTGGTCGACGTGGTCAGCATGGAATTCCCCAACGGCACCGCTGATAAGTGGCTAGCCCAGGACCCGGAGCGGGTCCGGCTGAGTTACGGTTACGCCCTGCATCACCTTCGCAAGGGCGAGCAGAACCGCCGCTAGGCAGCTGCCGCGGCGATGGGGGCCGTGACGGCGTGGGTGAGCCGGATCAGGTCAAACGGCGAAAGCCCGACCTGCAGTCCCCGCCGACCGCCGGACACGTACACGGTGTCCAGCAGCTCCACCCGGGAATCGATTCCGGCGGGGGAGGAGTGTTTCTGCCCGAGCGGGGAAATGCCGCCCACCACGTAACCGGTCCGCCGTTCCGCATCCCTCCGGTCGGCCATGACGGCCTTGCGGGCACCCATCAGGGCGGCGAACTTCTTCAAGTCCAGGTTCAGGGCCACCGGAACCATGGCCACCGCCAGATGACCGCCCAGGTCCACCATCAGCGTCTTGTAGACCGCTTCCGGCGGCAGCCCGAGTTTCTCGGCGGCTTCCAGACCGTACGACGGCGCACCGGCGTCGTGCTCATAATGATGCAGCGTGTACGTAACCCGGGCCTCGTCCAGGACCTTTGTGGCAGGCGTCGCGCCCTTGCCCGGATGCTTATCGCGGTTCCCTGCCATGGTGTCTCCTGTTCCCGGGGCCGCGGCACGCCCGGCCCGCTGTGGCTACGCCGGCTGCTGCGCCAGCTTTTCGTGCTGGGCAAGCCGGCGCTTGATGCGTCCCAGCATGGCGGACATTCCCCGCATCCGCAGCGGGGTAATGGCGCGGGTGAGGCCCAGGCGGTCAGGAACATCGGCCGGAACCGCCAGGATATCGGCCGCCGGAAGCCCGTTCAGGCCTTCGTACAGCACGCTGGCGAAGCCGCGCGTGGTGGGAGCTTCCGGCGGCGCCTTGAAGAACAGGGAGACGCGGTGCTCGGGGGAGTCATCCACGTCCAGGCTGAGGAACACCGGTGACTGGCATTCCACTACCTGTTCGAGCAGTTCGGGCCGGTCCGCAATTTCGGCCGGCAGATCGGGGAGGCTGCGGGAGAATTCGAGCAGCAGTTCCAGCCGGTCGGATTCCTCCATCGCCTGGAAGTCGTCGATGATCTCCGCCAAGGAGTCGGGGATCGCTGTTTCCGGGGTGGTACTCATACGTAAATCTTTCTGTGGAGCCGTGGAGAATCAGCTGGGGGCGTTGCCGGGCTCTTCGCCGCGGGCGATCGGGACACGGACGGCGTTGCCCCATTCGGTCCAGGATCCGTCGTAGTTGCGTACGGACTCGAAACCGAGCAGGTGCTTGAGGACAAACCAGGTGTGGCTTGAACGTTCGCCGATGCGGCAGTAGGCCACGACGTCGTCGCCCTCCTTCAACCCGGCGTCGTCCTTATAGAGCGCTTCGAGCTCCTCACGGGAACGGAAGGTACCGTCTTCAGCGGCGGCCTTGCTCCACGGCACCGACTTTGCGGTGGGGATATGGCCGCCCTTCATCGCGCCCTCGTCCATGTAGTCCGGCATGTGAGTGCGTTCGCCGGTGTATTCCGCGGGGGAGCGGACATCGATCAGCGGTCCCTGGCCCAAGTGTCCGACGACGTCGGGCAGGAAGGCGCGGATTTTTTCGTCGTTGCGCTCCACCACCGGGTATTCGGTGGGTTCCACCGACACCTTGTCCGTGCTGACCGGCCGGCCTTCGGCAATCCACTTGTCGCGGCCGCCGTCGAGCAGTCGGACGTCCTCGTGGCCGAAGAGGGTGAAGACCCACAGGGCATAGGCAGCCCACCAGTTGGACTTGTCGCCGTAGATCACCACGGTGGAGTCCCGGGTGATGCCCTTGCGTGCCATGAGCTGTGCGAAGGCCTTACCGTCCACGAAGTCGCGGGTATCGGCGTCGTTCAGATCAGTGTGCCAGTCGATTTTCCGGGCGCCGGGGATGTGTCCCGTTTCGTACAGCAGGATGTCCTCGTTGGATTCAAGGACCACCAGGTTCTCAGCGTCCAGGTTCTCGGCCAGCCACTGCGTGGAGACTAGGCGTTCCGGGTGGGCATAGGCGGAGAACTTGGGGCTGCTGTCAGCTGCGATCGACATACGCGGAACTTCTTTCCTCGGCAATTGGGCTTCTACCTAGCCTAACGATGACGGAGGCCGAAAACTTCCATGGGCTGAACCGTGGGGGGATCGAGGGGTGGCACGGCATGAGAAGGCACGATTTACCGTTTCGGGGATCGAAAGGGCACGAATTACCGGTTTCCGGCTGTAAATCGGTAATTTGTGCCTTTTCGATCCGGTTCGCACCCGTCCACCGCTCCCGGGAACCCAGCATCGATCAGGGAAGGCGCAGCGCCAGCACGACGACGGCGGCACCGACCCCGGCGAGCACCGCTTCCAGCGGCTGAAACTCGACGAAGGCTATTTCCCACGCTTCCAGACCGATGAGGGCGAGTCCGGCGGCGACAGAAACCGGCCGGGCAAGTCGATTACGCCGCACATGCAGCATCCCGGCGGTCAGGTAACCTCCACCGCAACCCGCAGCGAGGAGGAGGCCCGGAAGCCGCCAGTTCCGAAACGGGGTCCGCCGCAGCACGGATGGGTCAGCATGCAGGAAGGCGCCGTCGGGGCGCAGCGCCAGGAGAAGACCGGCGCCGAAGGCCGCCCCCGCCGTTCCAAACTCCAACCCCAACAGGGTCCGCTCTCCGGTCGAATACCCTCGAGCCTCAACCGTGTCCTGCCGCCGTGCCATGCTCCGACTATGGACTGCAGACACAGCCGCAGTCCACCCGCGGCAGTTCCAAATTCCCGGACCCGTTGGCGTATCGTTGCGAGGGCGGCAGGACGCCGCGGAACCGGCACGTTTTCGTGCCGGAAGCAGGCATCAAACGGACGGAAAAGCGCGCAGTGGCACAACTCGAGCACCTGACAGAACGGACTCCCCAGGTATCGGTGGATGAACTGCTGCAGGGATTCTTCCCCTCGCCCCGGTTCGGCAGCGTGTCCTTTGATTCCTACCGCCCCGATCCGGACCAGCCCTCCCAGGCCAAAGCCGTGGGTGCGATGCGTTCGTTCGCGGCCGACGTCGACACCCCCGAGCCGAGCGGCCTGCGGAAGTTCTTCGGCGGCAAGAAACCCGAGAGCAAAGCAGGGTTCTACCTGGACGGCGGATTCGGCGTCGGCAAGACCCACCTGCTCGCCTCGCTCTGGCACGCAGTGGAAGGCCCCAAGGCCTTCGGCACCTTCGTGGAGTACACCAACCTCGTGGGCGCCCTGACCTTCCGTAAGACCGTGGACGCGCTCAGCACCTACAAGCTGGTCTGCATTGACGAATTCGAGCTCGACGATCCGGGCGACACCGTGCTGATGTCCCGCCTGATGCGGGAACTCGCCGACGCCGGCGTGAAGCTCGCAGCCACCTCCAACACCCTGCCCGGTTCCCTGGGCGAGGGCCGCTTTGCCGCCGTCGACTTCCAGCGGGAGATCCAGGTCCTGGCGGACCAGTTCGACGTCGTCCGCATCGACGGTGAGGACTACCGCCACCGCGGACTGCCCGAGTCGCCCCAGCCGCTGCAGGACGGTGAGCTGGAAGCGCGGATGGAAACCGAATTCTCCGGTAAAACCGTAGCGGTGGACGACTTCTCGGAACTCATCAACCATCTCTCCCAGGTCCATCCGAGCCGGTACCGCCAGCTGCTGGACGGCGTGGAAGCCGTGGCCTGGCACAACGTCCAGACCATCACCGAACAATCTGTGGCCCTGCGCTTCGTGGTCCTTGCCGACCGCCTGTACGACAAGGATGTGCCGATCCTGGCCAGCGGTGTCCCGTTCGACCAGCTGTTCACCAAGGAGATGATGGGCGGCGGCTACATGAAGAAGTACTTCCGGGCGGTCTCCCGCCTCACCGCACTGGCCCGCGAGGGCCAAACCGGAGAAGCGTCATAACAGGACCTCTTTAACGGCGGAAGCGCCGGTGCCGCCTCTCGGCGGGACCGGCGCTTCTTTGCGTGCTCTCGGGGTCTTTAGGCCGGAGGCGTCTGGCCGGGACCGTTGCCGGTCCCCGGCTCCCGGTTGCGGTTGGTCTTGTCAACCGCCTCGGAGGCCTTGCTCTGGAAACCGTCGATCTTGCTGGAGTACTTGCCGCCGGTTTTCTGGTCGACGAAGTTCCCTGCCTGATCGATGCCGCCCTTGATCTTGTCGGCATTCTGCCCGACAAACCCGGTGGCCTTTTCCTTCAGCTCACCGGCCCTGCCCTTGAGCTCGTCAAATACAGACACGGATCACCTCCTTTCACAGGGGAAACCCGCTCGTTTCCCGTTCCCCTCCATGGTAGGACCGTCACGCAGCGGAGGAAAGGACTTTCCTCTCCGGGCATACCCTGCGCTATTCGTCGGACCCGTCGTCGCGGGCACCGTCACCGGCATGCCCGCCGGGTCCGCCGCGGTGGTGATGGTAGCCGTCGCAGTTGTTGTCCAGCTCAATCCGGATGATGCTGCTGGAGGGTGGAGCCGGTTCGGCAGGAGGCTCCGCGGCCGGCGGCTCTTCTGTTCCGGGTTCGGGCGGCGTCCCGCCGGCAAGGGCATCGACTGATGCATAGAGCGCCGAGCCGCGAAGCTCCAGGGCGGCCGGCTGGTTGACCTCCAGAAACAGCTGGGGGGTGTCTGATCCGGCCGGCACTACCGAAATCCGGTTGCCGAACAGTTCAGCCACGAAGATGTCTCCGTTGTCGTTCACCGCCAGGCCGGTGGCCCCGGCAAAGCCCGTGGCCACGAGTTCCGTAGCTCCGGTGGATCCTTCTACCCGGAACACGGATCCCGGAGATCCTCCCTCAGGCCCGCCCGGCAGCGAGGTCACGTACAGGGCGCCGTCAGGTCCGCGTTCGACGTCGGTCGGCACCGGTTCCAGATTGTAGGTGAGTCCCACGGTGCAGGCCGGCAGGCCCAGACCCAAAACGTTCTCGGCGGTTATGTCGAGTGGAATCGGCGGCAGCACGGCGACGGTCTGGATTTCGCCGTCGTCGTTCACCTGGATGAGGGCGTTCATGCCCGCGTCGGCCACGATGGTTCCGCCGTACCGGCCGGGAAGGGAGGCTACTGGGTTGGAATCCGGCAGGCCGGTGTAGGGAGCAGGGGCAACGCCGGGCGGCAGCTGTGCCGCGCATTCGGCGGGGAGTGCATCCTCGAAGCCGTAGGTGTTGATGCTGTCCGGATTCTCAGCGAATTCATACGCGGAAATATCCCCGACCGTTTCGACTGTGCCCTCGCGGTCAACTGACTGCAGCAGGGAAATATTCTGGGCCGGATCGTTGGTCGCCGCGCCGACACTCACCGTGTAATAGGTGGTGCCGCGTTCACGGGAGACGGAAGCGGTCGCATAACCTTCGGGCGCCGTCGCGAGGGTCTCGGGTTCGCCGTCGTCCGTGATGCGGGACAGGAGTCCGATAAAGGATTGGGCGACGTCGAGGGTGCCTCCTCGCCCGACGGCGAAGCTCAGGGGACTAACCAGTCCGTCGGCGACAGTGGTCACCTCCCCGGCAACAGGTACGGGTGATGGCGGGTGGTGCCGGCCGCCGGCGGTCGCAGGTGCGGCTGCCAGCCCCACAGCTGCGGTTGCGGCAAGGACGGCGAGGGCAGGTGATGATTTCTTCACGGTGATCTCCTCAGCATTGGTGCGGTGCAATGCGAGACTCGCCTCTTAGCCTCCCGTGGTTCCCGGCCACGCCCCCGGCCAAGGCATTCAAAGCCTAGGGGCGGCCGGGCTCGGCGAACACGTAGCTTTTCCACATGCAGCGGGATAGCGTGCAGAAAAACCAAGTAGTTGGTGGGGCTCCCGAACGAGTATTTTCACCCACTATCCGAAGTGTCTACGGTTTTCTCGGTGTTAACCGTAGAGTGTGGTGGCATGAGGAACGTCCGCGTCTTCGTCCTGTGTCTGCTGCAGTTCCTCGACGTCATGGGGGCGACCATGGTGGTCACCCTCCTCCCGCTCATGCTGGCCGAGGTCGACGCCGGACCTGCGGGCGCCACGCTGCTCTCGACCGGATACGCCGTGGCGTTCGGCGGGTGCCTGATTCTCGGAGCCCGCCTGGGTGACAGGTTCGGGCACGTACGCATGATTGCGGTTTCGTCCCTGGTGTTTGCGGGCGCGGGTGTCCTGGTCGCCGTCGCTCCGTCCCTGGAGCTCCTGTCCCTAGCGCGAATGCTGCAAGGTCTGGCCGCCGCGGTGACCGTTCCTGCGGCCTTGTTCCTCATCACCCAGTCCACGGCCGAGGGGCCGGCCCGACAACGGGCGGTTGCCGCATGGAGCGCCGCCGGTGCAGCAGCAGGGGCTACGGGCTTCATTGTTGGCGGACTGGCGTCAGCGCTGGACCAGTGGAGGACCGCATTCCTGCTCACGGGAATCCTGGCCGGAGGCCTGGGCCTGCTGGCCCGTCTGTTGTTCCGCAGCAAAGCCGTACCCGCTAGACCGCTGGACATAGCTGGCGGCCTGCTCCTGACCCTGACAGTGGGCCTGGTCGTCGCCGGTACGGCCCTGGCGCAGGAACATCCGTCATCCGCACTGCGGCTGGGAGCAGTGGCGTTGCTAGCCGGAAGCGTTCTGGTGGCTATCGAGAGGGCAAGCGGCAACCCGATCCTGCCCCGGGAGATGCTTCGATCGTCCCAGGTCCGGCGCGGCTCCGGTGTTTCCTTTGTCAATACGGCGACGACGAGTGCGGCAGCTGCCATGATCACCCTGTCACTGCAGGATGAGTATGGCCGGTCGGGACTGGCCACTGCGGCGGTCCTGTTGCCGTTCAGTGGAGCTGTCATAGCCGGATCCGCCTTGGCGCCACGGTTGATGGACCGGAAGGGAGAAAACGCCGTCATGGCACGGGGCCTGGCGGGCATCGGGATAGGAACGGCAATTCTTCCCTTGGTGCCGGGGCAGTTGGTGGGTATCGGAGTGGCGGTGGCCGTGTCGGGGGCAGGAATCGGGCTGTCCTCCGCCGCTGCGACACATACCGGCACCAAGGTCGCCGAAGATATCCGTGCCGCCGCCGCGGCCGTAGTGAACACAGCAGCGCAGCTTGGTACGGCCCTCGGTATCGCCCTTGCGTTGGCTGTGGCCGTGCAATGGGGTTTTGGGGCCGCGTGGTTGCTGTTGGCTGCCTTCGCCGGTGTCGCCGCCTGCGTTGTCGCTCGCCTAAAATCCGGTACGACCGTACGGTGAAGACGTGAATGAAAGATCCTGGAGCTGGCTGAGCGAACCACTCGCCCTGGACTTCGCCAACACTATGCACTGGCACGGGACGGACGACGTCGACCACCTCGACACACCCGACGGTGTGCGGGATTGGCTTGCCCATGAACCGCATCCCCTTCCGGGCCTTGATGTATTTGATGACGCCGCCCACCGCGAGCTGCTCGCCCTTCGGGACTCCTCCCGGCGCACCTTTCGTGCGCTGTCCGCCGGCGACCCGTTTCCGGCAGATGACCTGGACACAATCAACCAGGCAGCACGCCGCCACCCGACCGTCCGCAGCCTGGACCCGGTGACGCTGGACGGTGTCATTGAACCTGCTGCGCCTGGAACAAACGCACTGATCGGTTTCCTCGCCACCACCGTGATCGGTCTGCTTGCCGAGCGCGAGGAGGTGGCGAGACTGGCGTTCTGTACCGCTCCCAACTGCGGGGGACTCTTCCGCCAGTCCCGTCCCAACCAAAAGTGGTGCCATCCCGACTGCGGTGCCCGCGCTCGGGCGGACCGGCAATACCGACGCCGCAAAGAGTTGCCTGGGACTCAGCAGCCATGAGCACCATGATCGTTACCGCGCATCCGGATCCGGGGTCGCTGACGCATGCCACCGCTGCGCACCTTCACCGCCTGTTGGGGGACGAGTCAACCCGCCTCGTCCACCTAGCGCAGGAGGGTTTTGACCCCCGCTTTACGCCCAATGACCGCCGCGTCTACACCGACGGCGGGACAGCGGATCCCGACGTCGTTGCAGAACAGCAACGGCTGGATGGTGTTTCCCACCTGGTGCTGGTGTTTCCCATGTACTGGTGGTCACTGCCTGCGCTCCTCAAAGGCTGGATCGACCGAGTGTTCGTGGCCGGCTGGGCCTTCGACTACGACGACGGCGGGCACGTGGTTCCGCTGCTCGGCAGGTTGACCATGCATCTGTTGCCGCTGTCCGGCACCGCCCGGGAATCTCTTGCCAGGCACGGCTACACACAGTCCTTCAGCACCTCGGTGGAACACGGCATCATCGACTTCTGCGGAATGAAACGCGGCACAACATCTTTCATCCACGAGTCCGAGTCGACAGACAAGGACGCCGTCACTGTCCGGATGGAAGCTGCCGCCGCCGCAGTCGCCGCGGCAATCATTGAATCGGGCGTGGCTTCCTAGCTTGGGCGGACCTCCGTGGTGGACTGGCGTCGTTCCTGCACAGCTGCCCCGACCCCGATGGACGAGGACCAACCTAATGCCTGCACGCACGCTGCCTGACGCAACGCTGCCTCCGGTCCCGGACCAGATCCGCCAGCCGATCCCGCGGGGACGGGCACTTCAGACTGCGGTCCTTGGATGGGCGTTCCTCGGCATCGCCCTTGGCGGATCCATAGGGATCTCCGAAACCCTGAGCCGGGTTTTCGGTTGGGGACGGCTGGCTGAAGTCCTACTGCAGGCGGTCTTGATGTCCGCCGTCGTGGTGCCGGGAATCGTGTTGCTGCGTCGACGGCTGGACCGGCGCCGTCTGGAGGGACTCGGCCTCAGTAGCTCAGCCGCCCAGCCGCTGGCCCTTGGCGCAGCCGTCGGTGCACTCACCGGCCTTCTCGTCTGGGTGCCCGCCGGCCTGGCCGGCTGGATACGAGTGGAAGAGGTCGACGTCGCCGCTTTCCTGGGTTTCCTGCTCCTGAACGGCGTGGTGCTGGCCCTCTACGAGGCGCTCCCGGAGGAACTTGCCCTGCGCGGGTATGTCTGGACGAACTTGAGGGACGGCTGGGGTTTGGCGGCTGCGACGCTGGTGACGACGGCACTGTTCCCATTCGTTGGAGTGGTGGTGGGACCGGTGCGGTGGGCTATCACCACGGTGCTCGGCGGTGACGGAGGAGGAATCGAGGTGTTCCCGGCAGGTAACGACCCGATTGTCTACATCGTGCAGCTGGTGCTGTTCGGGCTTGCCCTGGTGGTGGCTCGGCGCGTCCCGCTGCCCGGGGCGCTGTTGGTGGCGGTCGCGTTCCACTGGTCGCAGCTGACCGTCACCCGCACGATTCTGGGCGGAACGGGATGGCTCGAATCAGGATGGACCATCACCTGGGTTGAACCGGATGCGATCGCCCTGGTCCTGGTGCACATCATCCTTGCCGGCGTTGTCTTCATAGCCGTACGCCGGCGGCTGCAGCGCCGGGCCGGCTGACGAGGCCCAGTTTGCCCGAACGCTTTCCGACAAGTCCGGCCGCCCTGAACCGGCGGCATGGAATTCGTCGAACCGGGCGACGACGGTTTTGATTCCGATTCCCGCGGGGACGGCAATGTCCGGCTGGATGCCCGCGAAGTCCACTGCAGTTCCCCAGTTGTTGGCCTGCGACGGCAAATGGATTTCCATCCCGCTGACCGGTAAGTAGTAGGGCGCCGAATTCCCGTAGTCGATGACGCCGTAGCTGGGGGTGCCGACCAGTACGGCGTTGAAGGCTGATTTCAGCAGCAGGGCGGCTGACTCGGCCGAGGAGCCGGTGCCGCCGTCGATCACCACGATCAGGCGGCCTGTCCAAGGAGTACGGGCTTTGACTGGCGCGGCCTGGGCTGGGACGACGACGGCGCCGGGCCGGGTGCAGGTCACGATCCGGTCCGTCGGCTGTGGTTTGTGCTGTTGGAATGCGTCCGGCACCGTGTGGTGGTTGAGCCCGAGCCACGCTGCGTAGTTCCAGAAAGCTATTGATGAGCCGGAGGACGCCAGGGTCATGCTTGTTTCTTCACAAGGCGGCACCCAGTGTTCGGAAACGTGCTGGGAAAACCAGGAGGTGACATAGGAGTCGTCCCCTCCGCCGTTGCCGCGCAGGTCGACGATCAGTTTCGAAAAGCTGAAATCCGCAGCATTGTTATCCGACCCGGCCCGGAGCCAGGTGTCGCGGCCGTCGGATCCGTCCAGGGACCGGATCCGCACAACCCGGGTCTCGGCGTAGGTTGCTGCTTCCCAAGGGGGTCCGGGGTCTACTGCGGCAACTTCTTTGGCTGGCCGGTGGTGCTGACCGTGGCGCACATGGAGGTGCCCGTCGGCCAGAGCCAGCCCCAGGTCTTTCCCCAGGCTGCCTGCACATTCTGCTGCCGTGCCGGGCTTGCGGCGGAGCAGGTCCAGGGCCCACCGGTCGACGACGGCATCGGTGGTGTCTGCACGCCGGGGATCCAGTACCGCTGCAACATGGCGGTACCGCAGGAGATGTTTCAAGGCCTCGGCGTCGGCGATGTAGTCCATATAGTCGGCTGGGCTGTCTGGTCCGGCGGCCTGCCTCGCGGCATGGCCTTTGAGTACCGCGTGCGTTGGATCGAGCATCCAGGAAACGCCGGACTCGCCAGGCGTGAGATACCCGGGTCCCCGTTGGATGGGTTCTTCAGCCGTATACATGGCCACATCCTGCATGGTCATGGCGGGAAAAGTTCAATGCCGCGCCGCGAGCCGGGCCGGATATGCCAGAAGGCTTCCGGCAACGAGCAAGCCAGGCATGGCTACAGGCGCTAGGGTGCCGGTATGACAATCAACGTGCTGGACACTGCCGCGGGAATGGAAGCGGTGCTCCAGGCCGCCGAGGGGGAGCGCAGCGGGTTGCTGCGCTCGATGCTTGCTCCGATGGAAGGCATGTACCGGTACTTTCCCGGGCAGGTGGACCTGGTGGCAATGCACGGAATGAGTTTTGGTTTCCCCCTGGACCGCGACAGCGAAAGCTGCCGTGAGGGGCTCGCCCGGTTGACGACGGCGAATGCTTGGAGGCGGATCGAAAACGCACTGGCGAACGCAGTTGCGGTGCAGGTTCAGGCCGTTCCCGAAGTCAAGACGCCGGACATCACCGTCCTGCTGGTCCTTGGCGACCCGGCCGGCGAGTACTTCATGGGTCCGGCCAGGGGGCTCAGCGGAAACGGCAGTGCCACGGGTTTCATCTCGCTGACCCTGTGGCCCACCGACGAAAACCTGGAGCGTCTCGAGGCCGCCGCCGTGCACGAGTTGAACCACAACCTGCGCTACGCACCGGGAGGAGTGGTCTGGGATCCGGCTACGGCCACGGTGGGGGAGCAGATTGTTTCCGAAGGGTTGGCGGATGCCTTTGCCCGTCAGCTCTACGGGGACCGGTTGGGCTATACGCCGATGGGGGTTCCCCACCTTCACGACGACTCCCTGTTCGAGAAGGTTCTATCCGGGCTGGACATCGGCGGGATGCAGAACTTCACCGCATGGGTGCACGGCGATGAAGCGGCCGCGCGCTTCGGTGCCGAACCAGTCGGCCTTCCAGCGGGGGCAGGCTACGCCGCCGGCAACCGTCTTGTTGACCGTTTCCTGGCTGCCACCGAGTTCAACGCGGCGGAAGCATTACACCTGCCAAGCCGAGAGATTATCGACACTGCGCTAAACCATTCCTGACACCGCAGCCGCCTGTAGGGCTTGACGGTATTCGCGGCCTCACGAAATAGTTTCACTAATGTGTGAGGCCGACAGCCCGGGCATTACCGGATAGTCGAAGGTGATTGAGGGGGAGCAGTGATGGAAAAGGCTAAGTGGTCGTTCGCGGAAGCCGTGATTTTTGGTGTAGCGGCTTTTTGCTTGATTCTGGCACTCGTGGTTGCGCCCGTTTTTTCTCCCGGTATTGCGTCGGCACAATGGGTTCCGTTGGGGATCGGCGCTTTTCTCGCTTTCGAATTCGTGAATGTCAGGCGCCGCCGCACGTCAGCGTAAGACGCTGCTCAGCGGACCCAGGAACGCATGGTCTCGATCAGCGGCTCTGTAGGCCTGCCGATCAGTTTGGCCAGCTCACCGGACGCCGGGGCCAACGCGCCGTCGCGCATATTGGCGTTGATCGTGCCCAGGAATCCTGCGGTCGCCTCATCGAGTCCGAGGCCGATTAGCCGTTCCTGTTCCTCCTCCGGCGTCAGGACCTCGTAACGGACCGGGCTTCCCAGCACTTCCTGGGCAGCGGCCGCGAAGTCCGTGTAGGTCCATGCGGTATCACCGGATAACTCATAGGCCCTCCCTTCATGGCCCGAAGTGCTGAGTACGACGGCGGCCGCGTCGGCATAGTCCCGGCGCGGAGCGCTGGCAATGCGCCCCGGACCCACACTGTTCGCGACGACGCCGGTTTGCCGCGCGGCGTCGAACTCCTGCCGGTGGTTTTCGGTGTACCAGCCGTGGCGCAGGAAAGTCGCCGGAAGGCCGGACGCGGTGATGAGTTCCTCGGTAGCCCGATGCTCCGGAGCGAGGGCAAGAACCGTCGTCGGGGCCTCAAGGGCCGAGGTGTAGACCACATGTCGGACGCCGGCGTTCTGTGCTGCCTCGATTGCGTTTGCATGCTGAGCAACGCGGCGTCCCGGTTCGCTCATGGAAATGAGCAGGACCTTTTCTACGCCGTCCAGCACACCGGCTACGGTGGCGGCGTCGTCAAGGTCAACCCGCGCGGTGCGCAGGCCGCGTTCCGCGAGCTCAACCAGGCGATCCTGGTTCCGGCCCATGGCGAGGATGCCGCCGGGGGCAACGCCGCGTTCGATCAGGGAATCGAGGGTGAGGCCGCCGAGGCGTCCGGTGGCACCGAAGATAGCAATGGTCATGAAGGTTCCTTTCAAATGGCCCGCGGGAGTGGTGAAAGACTATGGCCAGACGGGCTTCGTCGCCAGCGAGAGGGCGACGCGGCCGACGCCGGATGAGGGTGGGAGCGGGTCAAAGCCAGGGGTAGCCGTCCGGGTCTTTCAGTGCTTTCGCGTCGACTTCCGCTGCGTCGTGCTTCCGTACCTTCGCCAAGAAGGGAAAATCCGCCGGTGCGACGGCGACTTTGGCGACGGGCCGCACAGCAGACGGTGATGCCCAGTGGGGTTCCTCGATGACATGCCGTCCGAGACGTTCAGACGGCTGACGGGTAAAGTCCTCCCGGGGCAGAACATATACCGTTCCGTCCCGCCACAAGGGAGCCGCCGTGTTTTCGCGGGATACCGAAAAGAAATAGTGCATCCCGCTGATGCCTCCGTGGGGCAGGAAGACCCAGACAGGGAGCCCCCGCGGCGGCAGGAGCCATCCGCCGTCGACGGTGTCAACGAAGCCTGCCGCTGCCTCAAGATCCGATGTCGCGACGCCACCTCCCAGCGGTGGCCGCGGCAACCAGTACTGCTCGATGTCCTCCATGGCGCCACCCTAGACCGATACCGATGTGCGCAGCCGGAATGTCTGCTGCCCGCGAGTTCCTGGCTGAACTGGAAGAGCGGCTGCGGTAGGCTGCCGCCTCTCGGTCCAGGGGTATGAGGTAGCGTTCCCTCATCAGGACCGCCCGCGCAGACGAAGAGGGGGAAGGCCATGGCGCCGCAGGCACCGGCAAGCAGTGTCATGGTGGTGTTTCCTTGCGCGGATTACGGTCGCAGTGGACCAGCAAACCGTCACCCTGGGAGGGCCCCTGTGGAAGCGCTCCATTCAGCGCCAAAACGTGCAGGACCTCACGGTGACCAAAGACAACGGTTTGAACACCGGACTGGTGAACTGGCCGGTGACGCGGCATGGACACGGTTCCCTGACCAGGTTGAACATGGGCGGTGCCGGCGCCGTAAGTTTCTCGGACGCCGGCGGCCACCGCTACCAGGTGGTGCTGGCCGACCTCGCGACCGCCGAACAGATGGCACAGGCCATCGGAAATTGATTGGTGCTGCAAGCGCCGCGGCGTCGACCACAGCGGAGGTTACCTGTCCCGGAGTCTCATCACTGACATGGACGAACCGCACCAGCTAGCCATGAGCTGGGAGTTTCTCGAGGAACCCGTATCCCGGATCCACGTCCGGCTGCATGCCGCGGAGGAGGGGACCCTGATGGATTTCATGCACCACGGGCTCGGGGCCTCGTCGATTTTCGAGACGTTGTATGCCGCCTCTGTGGCAGCAGACCCCATCACACGCTGACTGTCTCCTTCTGCAGGATGATCTCCGTCTCCACAGGCATGAACCCGAGCCGGGTGTTGATGGAGCGCATCCATACATTCCCGTCATCGCTGCTGGTCCTGACCCTCCGAACGCTTCCCAGTTCGACGGCGCGGCGCAGGGAAGCCACCTTGACGGCTGCTCCCAGACCGTGGCCGCGATGGTTGGAGACCACAAGGGTCCCTTCGATGTGCGCGGGCCGTTCGGCATCGGCATCGGCTACCAGGCAGGTCCACGCCGCAACGTTGCCGGCCGTATCCACGGCGACGGACTCCAACACCGTGGACCCCTGGGCGACCCAGAGGTTCATTTCGTCGGCATATTCAGCGGGGGACACCGGGGTCTCACCCCAGCCGAGCTCACCGTTGGGCGCCTCGGCATCGACCAGGCCCTTGATCTGCCCTACCTGTTCGCGGAACCGCTCCGGGACGCCATTGACATAGGTGGAGATTTCGTAACCGGGCGCCGTCGTCGGGCCGGCAAGCTGCGTGTTGCGAAGATCAAGTTCCACGACGGTTTCGGCGGTTGCCGGGTAATAGCCCAAAGGAGAAGCGAAGTTCCGTGTAAGCGCTTCGATCTCGGTCGTGGTGGACCTGTAAGCGCTTGCCACGAACCTCGTAGTCGACGCAGGACTGGCGTCTTCCGCTGCACGGGCCAATGCCGAACCAATGCCTGCCTTTTGGTGGGCAGGGTCGACCCAAACGAATATCCACGTGGTATCCGGGGTATCTGCCGAAGTCATGCCGGCGGCGAAGGCAACCAGCGTGCTCCCGTTCCAAGCGCCGACCAAATGGTTTCGCCATCCGTTAGGCGTACGCCATCCAAGAATGCGCGCTTCTCTGCTGAGGGAAACCCAGCCGGGCCTTACGCTTTGGTTTGCCGCGCATTCAACGCGGTAAGCCTCGAACATAGCTCGGTCATCAGTGAGGTCCAGCGGGCGGATTTCCATGGCCACACTCTAAGGGATTCAGGGTTGTTTGCCGGCGCTGCACCGCGGGGAAACTGCCTGGGCGAAACGCAGAAACAACTGAGCTTAAAACAAATCCGGCGCGGAGCTCCAAGAGCGCCGCGCCGGAATAAGTGTCCGGCGCAAGGCCGGAAAACGCGTGTTACGCGTTGTGGTTGTTGTTGCCGCGGTGGCCGGACTTGGCCAGGCCGCGGGCAACCATCAGACCGACCGTGAGGAAGGTGATGTACTGCATTGCCTGCGAGGCGTTGAACGCGTCAAGGCCGTTTTCGCTGGCGTTGTCGCCGACAACAGCTGCCGTGATGATCGTGGCGATAACGGCCAGGACGTAGACGGCGAATTCGAGGGTCCGCGTGGACACCTTGATGTCATTGGCGTTGCGAACGGTGGTGTTTGTGTGATCGTTGTGAGTCTGCGTATTAGCCATGTGGTTCTCCTTATGTAGTGGTATGAGTGGCCTGATGGCCATGCAACTTTGATTCCGCTACTGAACCAGTCGACTTATTCTCTACGCTGTAGACTTTATATGTAGACTTACTAATAAGCAAGCTTGCTTATAATCGGTAAGCCTGACGCACAACCCACAAGAATGGACCTTTATGGTTTCCTTCCAGAAACCGCTCCGCCGGATCGCTCCAGGAAAGACTCGCCTCAGCCGCGATCTTGTGCTGCAGACCGCCCTGGAGATAGTGGACTCCGAAGGCCTGGAATCCTTGACCATGCGTCGCCTGGGCAAGGTATTGAAGTGCGATCCCATGAGCCTCTACCGGTACGCAGCAAACCGGGCGGCCCTGCTGGATGGCGTCTCCGAGGTTGTCCTGGAAGAACTTGAAGTCTTTCCGGACCCGGACCCCGCCGCGGACGATTCGGATGGACCGGATTGGCAGGCACGGCTGTGCCGGATTGCCCATGACCTCCGGCTGACGGCGCTGCGCCATCCGAATGCAGTGCCGCTGCTGGTCACACGGCCCCTGTCCACCCCGTTGGGCACGCGCCCGCTGGGGACCCTTCGCCCGCTGGAGCAGATCCTCGCGCTCCTCGTCGAAGCCGGTTTCGCCCCGGCGGATGCGCTGCATGTCTACCGGGCTTACTACGGTTTCCTGTACGGACACATCCTGAACGAGCTGCAGGAGCTCGTTGTGGACCCGGAGGAAACTGAAGCCGTGCTGCGCCTGGGCCTGCACCGCTTGCCGGCGAAAGACTTTCCGCATCTGAGGGCGCTGGGTCCGGTCCTCGCCGATTATGACGGCGCCGCGGAGCTGGATCAGGGACTGAACATCCTCCTGACCGGCCTTGCCGCACAGCTGCAGTCACCGAGCCCCTAGGTATGCCGGAGACCTGACCGCTGCGCCCGGGTTAAACAAAAGAAGGAACAGGCGCAAACCTGTTCCTTCTAAGTCCGGTAACCAGGACCGGGGGAGAGCGGACGACGGGATTCGAACCCGCGACATCCACCTTGGCAAGGTGGTGCTCTAGCCAGCTGAGCTACGTCCGCAAACATCAACAGTCGAAACTGTCCGTGCGCGATACTGGGATCGAACCAGTGACCTCTTCCGTGTCAGGGAAGCGCGCTACCGCTGCGCCAATCGCGCCCTAAACTGCTCGGCCCGTTCAGGATTACTCCTGGAAAACCATAAGCAGAAGGGAGAGCGGACGACGGGATTCGAACCCGCGACATCCACCTTGGCAAGGTGGTGCTCTAGCCAGCTGAGCTACGTCCGCAAGAAAAGCACTGAAACAGTACTGTTCGTGCGCGATACTGGGATCGAACCAGTGACCTCTTCCGTGTCAGGGAAGCGCGCTACCGCTGCGCCAATCGCGCCCATAAATGGGTTTTCTACAATCCACTGTGGAGGTGGGGACGGGATTCGAACCCGCGTATACGGCTTTGCAGGCCGCTGCCTCGCCTCTCGGCCACCCCACCGTAACCGCCGCATAAAGCTTTGGTGAACCAATCCCGGCGAACCAGGAGCGGCCTGTACAGTGACTTGCGAGCGGACGACGGGATTCGAACCCGCGACATCCACCTTGGCAAGGTGGTGCTCTAGCCAGCTGAGCTACGTCCGCATGTTGAAGAAGTTAGGGGTCATTGCCCTGGATCGCTTGCGCTTTCCGCGGCGAACCCCCGCTTTCCAACGAAGAAAAACTCTATAGGACGTTTGCGGGTTCGTCCAATCGGCCCCGGAATCAGCTCTGGTTTGGAGTCCTGCAGGATCTGGGCTAGCATCTTTACACGTTGGAGTGCTTCCGGGCGCACCAACGCGAATGCAGCACAGAAGGGCGATTGGCGCAGTGGTAGCGCGCTTCGTTCACACCGAAGAGGTCACTGGTTCGAACCCAGTATCGCCCACCCTTTGAAGCCGCCGCTTTCCTTCGGGAAGGCGGCGGCTTTTTTCGTGCACGCGGGTGGCCGAAAGCAGACTGTCACCGCCGGGTGGCAGACTGTAAGCATGACTGAACCAGCACTCGCACACGCCACGGAATACGGACGCATGTATTCACGGTCGCTTTCCGAGCCTCCCACAGTCCCGTCCATCACCACGGTGATTTCCCAGGGCTCCACGTCCCTGGACGGCTGGCACAGCTACATGGCGGCCTCCGCTGTGGTCAAGGATCCCAAACTGCCTGCCGCCCTCGGCAACCCCTCCCACCTGCGTTCCGTCGTCAAGGAAGCCTCGTCCGCCTCGGAACGCTACCGCGACGCCGCGGCCGAACGGGGCACCCGTGTCCACTTCTACTGCGAGCAGGTGGCACTGCGTGCCCTGGACCGGCCGCACGAGCTTGAACGCGCACGGGAGGAACTGGCCGCCCGCGGCGAGCACCAGTTCGCTGACCGGTTCGACGAATGGTGGAAGCTGTACGACGTCCAGCCCATCGCCCCGGAAATCACCGTGTGGAATGCCGAGCTCGGGTATGCCGGCACGCTGGACCTGGTGGCTCGGATTGGCGGGAGGCTGTGCCTGATCGACTACAAAACCAAGAACACTGACCGCGACGGGCAGGTCAAACCGCTCGATGACAAGGTGGTGATGCAGCTCGTCGCCGGAATGAAGGCGCAGGAATCGCTGGTCGACGCCGGTGCGGGCAGCTGGGAGCCGTGGGCCTACGGCCAGGACCCCCTGCTGCTGGGAGTCGCCGTGGGACAGACCGAGGTGCGTCCCATGCGCGCCAACCCAGAGGTGCTGCCCCAGCACTGGTTCAAGTTCTGCGCTCTGCGCCGCGTCTGGCAGACCAATATCGACGCCGTTGCTGCCGGCCGTGCCCTGCTCCCCGTTCCGCCGCCGCCGGTGGGGGCACACGCGGCCCCGGCGCCGCAGGCCTCGCCGCCGCAGGGAACCGCCCCGCAGGCAAACGTGCCACTGCCCGATGCGGCTTCAGCAGCACAGGCTCCCGAGGCCGCATCCCCGCAGAGTTCCGTCCCTGCAGGCGCTCCCCGGTCTTGAGCGTCCCGGTGGGCGGCGGAGCCAACTAGACTGGAGTGCGATCCCCTGCAGCAAGAGTAAGGAACAAACCCCCGATGGCCATCCTGACTATCCGCACGCTCGGCGACCCGGTCCTGCGGACCCGCGCCGAAGACGTGACCGACTTCGGCCCCGAACTGGCGAAGCTGGTAGCGGACATGGAGGAAACCATGGAGGATGTCGAAGGCGCCGGACTTGCAGCACCCCAGGTGGGCGTTAGCCTGCGGGTGTTCACGTACCGTGTGGACGGCCAGGCTGGACATGTAGTCAATCCCGTCCTGGAACTGAGCGAAGACCTGCAGCCGGACCATCTGGAGGGCTGCCTGTCCATCCCGGGACTTGGCTACCAGACACCGCGCTTCCGCTGGGCCCGCGTCAGCGGCCAGGACGTGCACGGCAACCCCATCAGCATTGAGGGGGAAGGCATGCTCGCCCGCTGCTTCCAGCACGAAACGGACCACCTGAACGGCTCCCTCTATATAGACCGGCTGGAAGGCGAGCCCCGCAAGGAAGCACTGCGGGCCATCCGGCAGCGCGAGTACGACGCCGTCGCGAACCGTACCGCAGCCCAGCGTGCCCAGAGCGTGGGCTCCAGTTTCGGTACCTTCGGCCAGGGGGCCAAGGGCACCTTCGGCACGCAGGCCGGGGCCTGACCCGCGTGGCACTGCGAGTCCTGTTTGCCGGCACCCCCGCGGTGGCCGTACCGTCCCTGGACACACTGATCGACGCCGGGTTCGACGTCGTCGGCGTCCTCACCCGCCCCGACGCCCCGCTGGGCCGCAAGAAGATCCTGACGCCTTCGCCCGTGGCCGCCCGTGCAGAGGAACTGGGCCTGCCGGTGATCCGCGCCGCCAAGGTGGATGACGAAGCCATCGCGGCCATCGCCGCGCTGGAGCCCGACGTCGCCGCGATCGTTGCGTACGGTGCCCTCGTTCCGGCGCGTGCCCTCACCGTCCCGAAGCACGGCTGGATCAACCTGCACTTCTCGCTGCTGCCCGCCTGGCGCGGAGCCGCGCCCGTGCAGCATGCCGTGATTGCCGGCGACGACGTCACCGGCGCCTCCACGTTCCTGCTCGAGACCGGGCTGGATACCGGTCCGGTCTACGGCACACTCACCGAAACGGTGCATCCCGCAGACACCAGCGGGGAACTGCTCGAGCGCCTCTCGCATTCCGGTGCCGTGCTGCTTGCGCAGACCCTGAGTGCCGTTGACGCCGGGGCTGCCGTGCCGGTTCCCCAGCAGGGCGATATCACCCTGGCGCCCAAGCTGACCATCGACGATGCCCGCATGGACTGGCAGCAGCCCGCCCTGGCTCTCCGGCGCCGCATCAACGGCGTCACTCCCGAACCCGGCGCCTGGACCACCTGGGACGGCGCCCGATTCAAGATCGGTGCCGCCAAGCTGCGCTCCGATGTCACCGACCTGCGCCCCGGCCAGGTCCGCTTCACCGGCGGCGGGGACGCCGCCGCCGTCGTGGGCACCGGCTCACACGGACTCGAACTGCTGCGTGTCCAACCCGCAGGCAAGAAAATGATGCCGGGGGCCGACTGGGCCCGCGGCCTCGCCAACCGTGAGGACGTGGTCTTCGAATGACCCCCCAGCCCGACCAGCCCAACAAACACCGCAACGACAAGGGCCACGAACGCCGCCGCGCAGCCGTTAAGACCCGCACCGCCGCCGCCCCCGGCCAGCGCACCCGCGCAGCCGACCCCGCGCGCCTGGTCGCCTTTGAAGTGCTCCGCGCCGTCTCCGGCGAAGACGCGTACGCCAACCTCGTACTGCCCAAGAGCATCCGCAAGCACCGGCTGGACAAGCGCGACGCAGGGTTCGCCACGGAATTGGCCTACGGTGCCCTGCGCGGCCAGGGAACCTATGACGCCATCCTCGCCAAGTGCGTGGACCGGCCGCTGGAACGCCTGGACCCCGCCGTGCTGGATGCACTGCGTATCGGCACGCACCAGCTGCTGGCCATGCGCGTACCCGCCCATGCGGCACTGGACCAGACCGTCGGCCTGGCCCGCGCCGTGATCGGCGCCGGACCCTCGGCCCTGATCAATGCAGTGCTGCGCAAGGTCGCCGCCCGGAGCCTGGACGAGTGGGTTCAGATCCTCACGGAGGGTGAATCCGACGCGGTGAAGCGTTCCGCCATTGAGTACTCGCATCCCGAGTGGATTGTCCGGGCGCTGCGCCAGTCACTGGTTGCCCACGGACGCAGCGTCGACGAAATCACCGACCTGCTGCGCGCCGACAATGACGCGCCCGTGGTCAACCTCGTAGCCCTGCCCGGGCTCGGGAACCTCGACGAGGCACGCGCCGCCGGGGCAACCGACGGCGAACTGGTGAAGGACTCCGCACTGTTCTCCGCCGGCGACGTCGGCCGGCTGGACTCCGTCCGCGCCGGAACCACCCGCGTCCAGGACGCCGGCTCGCAGCTGGTGGCCCGCGCCCTGGCCGAACTGAAACTCGACGGCGCCTCGATCGATGAGGACGGCGTGGAAAAGTGGCTGGACATGTGCGCCGGCCCCGGCGGCAAGGCCACCCTGCTGGCCGCCCTCGCCCACGAATCCGGAGCCGTGCTGCTGGCCAACGAACCGGCCCCGCACCGTGCACAGCTGGTCCGCCAGGCCCTGGAAGCGGTCCCCGGGGAAACCTGGAACGTGCGCACCGGCGACGGCCGCACCATCGCCGAGGACTACCCGGAAACCTTCGACCGGATCCTGGTGGATGCACCCTGCACCGGACTGGGGGCCCTGCGCCGCCGGCCCGAGTCCCGCTGGCGCCGCCAGCCGTCCGACGTCGGCGAACTCGGCATCCTGCAGCGTCAACTGCTGACCACGGCGGTGGACGCGGTCAAGCCCGGGGGAGTGGTGGCCTACGTGACGTGCTCCCCGCACCCCGCCGAGACCACCGCCGTCGTCGCCGATGTGATGCGCAAACGCAACGACCTGGAACTGCTCGACGCCGGCGCCGCCCTGGACGCGGTCAGCTTGCCCGGCGCGCTGGAAGCCGGCCACGAATCCACCGCCCAGCTCTGGCCGCATGTCCACGCCACCGACGCCATGTTCCTGGCGCTGATCCGCCGCAAAATCTAGGAGAACCCTTCGTGAGCAAGTGCTGCATCAACCCGAGCATCCTCTCGGCCGACTTCGTGAACCTCGAAGCCGAGCTGCAGCGGATCAGCGCCGCGGACGCCGTGCACGTGGATGTCATGGACAACCACTTCGTCCCCAACCTGACCATCGGGCTGCCCGTGGTGGAACGCATCCAGCAGGTGTCCGCGCTGCCCTTGGACGCGCACCTGATGATCGCCGACGTCGACCGCTGGGCACCGCTCTACGCGGAGGCCGGCCTCGCATCCGTCACCTTCCACGTAGAGGCGTCGACGGCGCCCATCAAGCTCGCCCGCGACCTGCGGGACCGCGGCGCCAAGGCGGGCATGGCCCTGCGCCCGGCCACGCCGGTGGAACCGTACCTGGACATGCTGTCCGAACTGGACATGCTGCTGATCATGACGGTGGAGCCAGGCTTCGGCGGACAGAAATTCCTGGACGTCACGCTGCCCAAGATCCGGCGGGCCGCCGAGGCCGTTCGCGGCTCCGGGCTGCCGCTGGCCATCCAGGTGGACGGCGGAATCTCCCCGGAGACCATTGAACGGGCGGCCGAAGCCGGCGCGAATGTGTTCGTGGCCGGTTCGGCGGTGTACGGCGCTGGTGATCCCAATGACGCTATCCGCAAATTGCGCGCTTCCGCCGAAGCAGCTGTGCAAGAATAGCTAACAACAAACGTGCTCCGGGGTCGGTGTAATTCCGAACCGGCGGTTATAGTCCGCGACCCGCACTGCTGATCCGAGAACCTCGGGGAGGCGGTTCGGTTGAATCGGTGAAATTCCGATACCGACAGTTAAAGTCTGGATGGGAGAAGCACGTGCAGTTTGTTGTTCCGCCGGCTTTGCTGACCCTTCGAGGTCCCCTTTTGCAGGGGTGACCCCTCGAACCGTCCAGGCCCGGCGATGCATCCTACTGTCGTACCCCCGGAGCACCCGCTCAGGGATAGGACGACATGGATTTTCTACGATGGCTCTTCGAGGCACAGATTCCGGTGGGCTCCAGCTCGCTGCTGGCCCGCGAACTTGTGGGCAACATTTTCGGGCTCCTCAGCGCCTTCGGCGGTATGCGCCGTAAAGTCTGGGCCTGGCCCGTGGGTATCCTGGGCAACCTGCTCCTGCTGACCGTCTTCCTCGGCTCCATGTTCGGCGGGGCGGACACAGCTACCCTGCTCGGCCAGGCCGGCCGGCAGATCATGTTCATTGCCGTATCCATCTACGGCTGGCGGCGCTGGCAGCAGAGCAAGTCCCACGGCGAAAGTGCGGTGACCCCGCAGTGGGCCTCCGGCCGGGAACGGATCGGGCTGGTGACCATCATGCTGCTGGGCACCGTCGCCCTGACCCCCGTCTTTGCCCGGCTCGGTTCCTACGAGCCGGTGTGGGCAGACGCCTGGACCTTCGTCGGATCGCTGCTGGCCACCTACGGAATGGCCAAGGGTTGGGTCGAGTTCTGGCTCATCTGGGTGGCCGTGGACATAGTGGGCGTCCCGCTGCTCTTCAGCGCCGGCTACTACGCCACCGCCTTTATGTACCTCTTCTACGGCGGCTTCACACTGGCCGGCTTCTTCGTCTGGTGGAAGGCCAAACGGGATGAGAAGCCGCAGGTGGAAGTGATGATGCCGGACCCGCGGACCCGGTAGGTACGGTTCAGGCAGGCCTCAGGCCGGGTAGGTCTCAAGACACACAACGAGGGGGAACACCATGGGCGCGATGGACGACTTACTGGGACCGAACGAGGTCAAGACGCTGCACGATGCGCTGGCCGTTGCCGCGCCCGGTGTCAATTGGGACAAGGTGCTGGACGCCCGGACCCGGCTGGAACCGTTGTCGCTGCGCGGCCGGACCGACGCCGTCGCGCACGCCCTCGTGAACGCGTTGGGCACCTATCCGGCTGCCGCCGCAGCGTTCCGCGCTGCGCTGGATGATCCGACCTTCACCGGCTGGGCGTTGTGGCCGGTCACCGAGGCTGCCGTGACTTTGGCACTGCACGACGGCGGCACCCCGGCCTTCGACGATGCCCTGGCCCTGCTCGCGGAACTGACCCCGCGGCTGACCAGCGAGTTCGCCATCCGGCGGCTGTTGCAGGCCGATCACGAGCGGGCGCTGGACATCATCCGGACCTGGACGGACCACCCCAACGAACACGTACGCCGGCTGGCCAGCGAGGGAACCCGGCCCTACCTGCCGTGGGCCGTCCGCGTCCCGCTGCCGAGTATGTGCGCCGGTCCGTCGCCAACCACACCAATGACCTCGCGCGGCACGCGCCCGAGCTGGTGCTTGAGACGGCCGCGCGCTGGCAGCAGACCGGCACGCCCGGCGCCGCCTGGGTGGTGCGGCGCAGCCTGCGCACCCTGGTGAAGAAGGGGAATCCCGGTGCGCTTGAGCTGATGGGTTTCACTCCGGCGCAGGTAAGTATCACCGGGCTGCAGGCGGGGACGGCCATTGTGGAGCTGCCGGGCGAGCTCGCTTTCGACTTTGTCCTGGCCAATACCGGTGATGCTCCGGCCCGCCTGTCAGTTGATTACGCGGTGCACTACGTCAAAGCGAACGGGGCTACGGCGGAAAAGGTCTTCAAATTGGCCACCGTGTCGTTGGAACCGGGGGAGTCCCGGCAGCTGCGCGGGCGCCATGGCTTCCGGCAGATGACCACGCGGCGGCATTATGCGGGCACTCATGCCCTGGAGGTGCAGGTCAACGGTGTCCGGCACGGGCGACTGGAGTTTGATCTGGTGCTCTAGGCGCCGGCACCCTCCCCGCTGCGCGGCGGGGAGAAACCGACGAGGCTGTCGTTGATGCCGGCCAGGAATCGTGCGCCCACCGCGGTCAGCGAAATCTCCTTGCGCTTAGCTCCGGTCCGGGGTGCGGCAACCTCTGCGCTCTGTAGGAAGCCGGAATCCTGAAGCCGCTTCAGGCTCCGGTACATGCTCCGTTCGGTGATCGTCCATCCGGTGGCCGACGCGACGCCGGCTGCAATCCGGGCGACCGTCACCGGTTGCGCAGCTTCAACGACCCGAAGGATCACCGGCGTCAGCATCGATTTCTTATAGGTCTCCACCCAGGACTCGATCCGGGCTTCCACCCATTCCTCATCCTCTGTCGGGCGGGGCATGCTCAGTCCTCCCAGCCGCGGCCCAGGACCGCACCGGTGAGGTGGATCAGCAGACCGATCCCCCAGGCCGCGCTCATCACCAGGGTTGCCCCGAACCATGGCGTTCCCAGAAGTTCGGCGGCTGCGGCTCCGTCGCCCCCGGCGGTGAACGCCCGCAGCACCGCGTGCGCATTGAACGAGGTTGTCACGGAGACGAAGGCGATCGCATGCGCGACGGCGAAACCGAAGCGGACCCGGGTGAGTTTCCGGGCGTTGCGCCACATCCAGACGGCAATCCCGGCGGCGACGACGCCGGTCAGGACTCCGGCGAGGACGGTGACTGTGCCTCCGGTCAAGGCAATCAGCGCCTGGATGAGCACCATGCCCGCAACCAGGGTGAGTGTGTACGGCAGCAGGATCGAGCGGGCATTGACGGTGGCCTGAGGCAGGGTGTTGGTGTCCATGCCAGGCACTGTACCAGTGGCACAGTGCCTTCGGTAGGGGTAACTGGCGCGGCACATTAAGTGCTGGGATGCCCGCGTTGGTACGGGCTATTCTCGGGGGATGCAGACCATCGTGCTGGATGAGGCGCGCCGTGCCGCAGTGCAGCGGCGTACCCTCACCGTGGTTGTCCTCAGCCAGGTCCTCGGCGGGGCGGGGCTGGCCGCAGGTGTCACGGTGGGGGCACTGATGGCGCAGGACATGCTTGGGTCGGAGGGGTTGGCCGGCCTGCCGGCGGGGCTGATTACCCTGGGTTCCGCGCTGGCGGCCTACCTCGTGGGAAGGGTTACCCAGCGGGCCGGACGGCGCATCGGACTTGGGTCCGGGTTCATGGTCGGCGGTCTCGGTGCGCTGGGTGTGGTCCTGGCTGCTGTGGTGGACAGCCCTGTTCTGCTGTTTGCGGCGCTGGTTCTTTACGGGGCGGGAACGGCCACCAATTTGCAGGCTCGATATGCCGGAACGGACCTTGCGCTGCCGGACCGCAGGGGACAGGCCATCAGCATTGCGATGGTCTCGACGACGTTCGGGGCGGTCGCCGGACCGAACCTGGTCACTCCCATGGGCCGCTTCGCCGAGGGCCTCGGCATCCCCGCTCTGGCCGGCCCCTTCCTTCTTGCCGGAACTGCGTTCCTGGCCGCCGGCGTCGTACTGCTGGTGCTTTTGCGCCCGGACCCGTTCTTACTGGCACGCCGGTTCCGGAACCAGACAGCGGATACGGTGCCGAGCACCGTCGACGCGGCAGCGGCACGTCCGGGGACCGGAGTCTACGTGGGTGCCGCCGTGATGGTGCTGACCCAAATTGCGATGGTGGCGATCATGACCATGACGCCGGTCCATATGCGGGCCCATCACCATGACCTTGCTGCAGTCGGTGTGGTCATCGGCGTGCACATCGGCGCGATGTATCTGCCGTCGCTTGTCACGGGTGTATTGGTGGACAAAATCGGGCGTACTCCAATGGCTATCGCCTCCGGGGTGACCTTGCTCTTGGCCGGAGTCACCGCAGCCTTCGCGCCGGGGGGATCCCTGGGCCTGCTGATCCTGGCCCTCGCCCTGCTCGGCATTGGCTGGAACTTCGGTCTTATTGCCGGCACGGCGCTGGTGGTTGATAACACGGCTCCGGAGATCCGGCCCCGCGTCCAAGGCAAGATCGATGTGCTTGTGGCCTTGGCCGGGGCCGGCGGGGGAACCCTGTCCGGCGTGGTGATGGCCGGCACCAGCTATGCCACACTCGCTCTTTCGGGCGGCGTCCTGGCCGTGCTGCTGATCCCGGTGCTTTTCTGGGCCCGGCGCAGCAAGGCAGCGGAAGGGTACTAGTCGCGGACGGCGGCTACCGCTTCGATCTCGACGAGCTGGTAGTCGTAGCCGAGGACCGTCACACCCATCAGGGTGCTGGGAGCATCGTGGCTGCCGAAGGCATCCCGGACTGTTTCCCAGGCGGTGACCAGGTCGGCCTGGGACCTGGACGCAACCAGCACCCGGGTGCTGAGCACGTCCTGCAGCGTCGCCCCGGCGGCCTTCAGCGCAAGCTCTAGGTTCACCATGCACTTGGCTGCCTGGCCGGCATAGTCGCCGATGGCCGCCGTCGAGCCGTCTTCCTCGAGCGGGCAGGAGCCAGCGAGGAAGATCAGCCGGGTGTCGGCAGGTGCAGTGGCGGCGTAGGCGTACTCCGCGGCGTCGGACAGCTGGGTGGAGCGGATGAGGGATACCGGGGAAACGTGCGGGGAAGCTGACATGGATGCAGTCTAAGCGGGCCGGTTCCCCTCCCGTGGCCGGAATCGATTCAGCCCGTGCCGGCGATGCCGCTGCGCCGCTCCAGGAAAACGGTGTCCCGCCAGTGGCCGGCCTGCGGTCCGTGGGTCATTTTCGCCACACGTTCGCGCCTGCCGACCACGCGGAAACCCTCGGCCTTGTGCAGTGCAAGGCTGGCTCCGTTCTCCGGAAAGATGCTGCTCTGAAGCGTCCAGATTCCCATGTTCTCCGCGGATGCCACGAGGGAACGCAGCAGGAGCCTTCCGATTCCGCGGCCCTGGGCGGCGGGGGCGACATAGACGGAGTGTTCGACGACGCCCCGGTACGCGGGACGGGAAGAAACGGGGGAGACCGCCGCCCACCCGAGGATTTCGTTTCCTGCGTCGGCGACCAGCCGGAGTTCGGCCAGATGGGCGGAATCAAAGGCTTCCCACTCAGGCACCTTGCTCTCGAAGGTGGCCTGGCCCGTTGCGATGCCGGCCGCATAGATGCTGCGGACCGCGGGCCAATCGGCCGCGAGCAGGGAACGGACGAGGACAGCGCCGCCCGGTCCGGCGGCAGGCGTGCTGGTCACCGGGGCGACAGGACGGCGGCGGCACGTTCCAGCGCCCCCGGAACAATGGAGTAATAGGCCCAGACGCCGCGTTTTTCACGGTGCAGGATGCCGGCGTCGACCAGAATCTTTAGGTGGTGCGACACCGTCGGCTGCCCCAGACCGATCGGCTCAGTGAGGTCGCACACGCACGCTTCTTTGTTCTCCTGCGCGGCGATCAGCGAGACCAGGCGCAGCCGGGTCGGCTCGGCCACGGCCTTGAGCAGCTGGGCAAACCGCTGGGCATCTTCGACGCTCAGCGCTTCGGAAGTCAGCGGGGTGCAGCAGGCCTCGACGGCCGGAGCGGGGACTGTCAGTGCAGTGGTCACCAGCCCATTATGCACAGATTGACAGGTATCGATATATCCCGGGATACTCAACATCGAAGGATATCGATGTTCTTCAATGTAGGCCGCCCTGTCGATGTCCCGTACCGATGTCCCCGCCGAGGAGCTTTGTGAGCACGTCCGCACCACCCCAGACCGGTCAGGTCACCGCCCGGCTCTCGACTCTGGACCGTTTCCTCCCGCTCTGGATCCTCGCCGCGATGACCGCTGGACTGCTGCTGGGTCGCCTGGTTCCGGGCATTGGTCCCGCGCTGGACTCGGTGAAGGTGTCCAATGTGTCGCTGCCCATCGCCGTCGGCCTCCTGGTGATGATGTACCCGGTGCTGGCCAAGGTCCGCTACGACGAAACGTCGCGCGTGATTGCCGACCGGAAGCTGATGATCACCTCGCTGGTGTTGAACTGGGTTGCCGCACCGGCGTTTATGTTCGCGCTGGCCTGGATCTTCCTGCCGGACCTGCCCGAATACCGCACCGGGCTGATCATCGTGGGGCTGGCCCGCTGCATCGCCATGGTGATGATCTGGAATGACCTCGCCTGCGGTGACCGCGAAGCCGCCGCCGTGCTCGTCGCCATTAACTCCGTGTTCCAGGTCCTGGCCTTCGGCGCGCTCGGCTGGTTCTACCTGCAGGTCCTGCCCGGCTGGCTCGGCCTGGAAACCACCAGCGCTGGCTTCTCCTTCTGGGCCATCACCGTCAGTGTGCTGGTTTTCCTGGGCATCCCGTTGCTGGCCGGCTTCCTCACCCGCACCCTCGGTGAAAAGGCGAAGGGCCGCGACTGGTACGAGGGCACGTTCCTGCCGAGGATTGGCCCGTGGGCGCTCTACGGCCTGCTTTTCACCATCGTGCTGCTGTTCGCGCTGCAGGGGGATGAAATCACCTCGAACCCGCTCGACGTCGCCCGCATCGCCCTGCCGCTGCTGGTCTACTTCCTCGTGGTGTTCTGTGCCGGCATGCTGCTGGGCAAACTCCTGGACCTGGGCTACGCCCGCACCACCACGCTGGCCTTCACCGCCGCCGGCAACAACTTCGAACTCGCCATCGCCGTGGCGATCGGCACCTACGGCGTGACCTCCGGGCAGGCCCTTGCCGGCGTCGTCGGACCCCTGATCGAAGTCCCCGTCCTGGTCGCGTTGGTCTATGTCGCCCTTTGGGCACAGAAGAAATACTGGCCCGCCGCCACCCCTGCCCTTGCAACCTCTCCAGAAAAGATGAACCGATGAGCACCACCGAAAGCGCAGCCAAGCCCTCCGTCCTGTTCGTCTGCGTGCACAACGCCGGGCGTTCCCAGATGGCCGCCGCGTACCTGCGACACCTCGGCGAGGGGCGGATCGAAGTCCGGTCCGCCGGATCCGCGCCCGCCGACTCGGTCAACCCCGCCGCCGTCGAAGCCATGGCGGAAGAGGGCATCGACATGTCCGGCGAGCTGCCCAAGGTGCTGACCACCGAGGCCGTGAAGGAGTCCGACGTCGTGATCACCATGGGCTGCGGCGACGCCTGCCCGATCTTCCCCGGCAAGCGCTACGAGGACTGGAAGCTCGACGACCCGGCCGGCCAGGGCGTGGACGCGGTCCGCCCCATCCGCGACGACATCAAGATCCGCATCACCGCACTCATCGCCGACCTTCTGCCGGCTTAGTAATACCTTCGTACTCTTTGAGGAAAGCACAATGAACACCGAAATCTCCCAGCTTCCCGTCGCCGTCATCGGCTCCGGCCCCGTAGGGCTGGCTGCCGCCGCCCACCTGCTCGAACGCGGGCTGACGCCGGTCATCTTCGAAGCCGGCGACATGCCCGCCGCTGCCGTCCGCAGCTGGGGACACATCCGGCTGTTCTCGCCGTGGCAGTACGACGTCGACGCCGCCGCCCGCCGACTGCTCGCCGGTACCGGCTGGCAGGAACCGGACGCCGAAACACTGCCGACCGGGGCTGAACTCCTCGAACAGTACCTGCTGCCCCTGGCCGCCGTTCCTGCCATCCAGCGCGCCCTGCACACGAACAGCGAAGTTGTTGCCGTCAGCCGCGAAGGCCTGGACAAGACCCGCACCGGCGGACGCGACACCACCCCGTTCCTGGTGCGCGTCCGGAATGCTGGCGGCACAACCGCCGATCACCGCGTCCGCGCCGTCATCGACGCTTCGGGCACCTGGAACTCTCCAAACCCGCTGGGCTCGGCCGGACTTGCAGCACCGGGGGAGTCCGCAGCCTACGCGGAGGGTTTCATCACCGCCCCGCTGCCAAATGTCACCGGCCGGGACCGCGACCGCTTCGCCGGAAAGCACATCCTGGTGGTCGGCGCCGGCCATTCGGCGGCCAACACGCTGCTGGCACTGGGGGAGCTGGCCGAGCAGGCACCGGACACCCGGATCAGCTGGGCCATCCGCCGGTCCTCGGCGGCAAGCGTGTACGGCGGCGGCGACCTTGACGGCCTGCCCGCCCGCGGTGCATTGGGCAGCCGGCTGCGGACCCTGGTCGAGGAAGGCCGCATCGAACTCCACACCTCGTTCACCATTACCGGGTTCAAGAGTGCGGACTCGCTGACCGTCGTCGGGTCCTCGCCGTTTGGGGAGACGCAGCTGGACGTGGACCTGCTGGTTCCGGCCACCGGCTTCCGCCCGAATCTGGACATGCTGCGCGAACTCCAGCTCGATCTGGATCCCGCCGTGGAAGCTCCGCGGGCGCTCGGGCCGCTGATCGATCCGGAATTCCACAGCTGCGGCACCGTGATGCCGCACGGCGCCCGGCTGCTCTCGCACCCGGAAAAGGACTTCTACATCACCGGGATGAAATCCTACGGCCGGGCACCGACGTTCCTGATGGCCACCGGCTACGAGCAGGTCCGGTCCATTGCCGCGGCCCTTGCCGGGGACCAGAAGGCGGCCGACGACGTCGAACTCGTCCTGCCCGAAACCGGGGTGTGCTCCACAGACTTGGGCGGCAGCTGCGATACTGTGGCGGCCGGCTGCGACAGTGCTGTCGCCGTTGATCAGGGTGAAGCTTCCTGCTGTGCGGCTCCGGAACCGACGGCTGCTGCCCCTGCTGCCGAGTCCTGCTGCTCGGCACCACCGGAACCTGCAGCGGCGCCTGCTGCCGAGTCCTGCTGCTCGGCACCTGTTCCTGCGTTCCTCGGTATTCCTACCGGTCTGGAACACGGCCGGTCGGGGGAGTCCGGGAACTAGTTCCGGATACCTTCCTATTCCGGCGGTGTCTTGCTCATGGAACTCCGCGCCGTCCACTAACCGACAGCAGGATCAGACCGAGGATCACGCTCCAAAGGGTGAGGGTATCGAAGGACAGGCGTTCGGTGAGTCCGACGCCGACTGCTGCGGAGGGGCCGCCGCCGATCGCGTCGATGAACATCACGAAGCCGGCGATTGAGATGACGACGCAGAGAATAGTCAGCACGGAGGCCCAACGCAGGGCGCTGCTGCCCCGCAGCGCGAATACCAGAACAATCATCCCAACCCATTGAACCGGTGCCTGGACAAGGGCGGCGACGTTATGGGCCTCGGGCTGCAGATCCCAGGGAAGGAATCCGACCAGCATCAGGAGGACCCCGCTAGCCGCAATGAGCGCCATTGCGATCCGACCGGTCCGTTGTCGGGGCCACGCGGACCACAAAAGGACAGCTCCAACCGCTAAGAGCAGTCCGTTGAGGACCGTGCCGCCGTTGGCCAGTACGTTTGCGGGCGAACAGATGTAGCGCTCCACCCGGGTTCCCTCGTCGAACGTTCCGCAGCTGGTCACGCCGAGGTCGCTGATGGTGTTGGACCGCAACGAGTACGCCTGCGGCCATTGCGCCACTGCGATCAACTGGGCGGGATACGTCAGGACGCAGAGAATCCACAGCGTGGCACCCCAGCGGGTTCGTGTCATGCTCTGAGAAGGTACAGCCCGAGCTCCCCGTTGGCTTCGGAGTCGGGCGTAAACATGCTTCCGGTGGTGAAAAAACTTGCAGAATCAGCCGGTTGCCGTGCGGGTTGGAAAGGCACGTGAGGGGTTGCTGCGGAGGGTGCGCTGGAGTTCGTGGAAAATGGCGGCATGTCCAGCGGTGTCGGGGTGGAGTCCGTCAGTGAGTCGTTCAGGAGCTTCAGCGAATAGATCCCAGAGGGGAACCCGGGGGACATCCAAGCTGTGGCAGGTTTCAGCGAGTCGCGTTTCCACTTCGAGTGCCGGTCCAATGTCGAGCGCGTCTTGGCTCGCACGGCCGAACGACAGGCCAAACGTGCCCGAGTTCGCTCACTTGGTTCGGTCCCGTGACTCAGGCCATGATCTTGAAGAGATGCTTTCACGCTGGATTGACCTCCAGGAGCGAGCCTCAGAGCCCCTAACCGATTACTTCTCCACCTTGATGTGGACTTCTATGACTTTCGAGGAGAGCTTCGCGCACATCGTTAGGGCGCTCGAGGTTCTTCACTCGATCGTCGAACCGGGCCCTCGCATTCCGAAGCAGGATTTTCGAGCAGCCCGAACAAAGATAAAGGAAGCACTGGACGGCGACTCTCACCGCGAACTGATCCTTTCTCGCTTGAGGCATGCTGACGCATTCAGCCTCCTTGACCGTCTGAAGGCGCTACTGGGGAGTGTCGGCTACCGGCTTCAACGCTTCGCAGGAGACATTGATCAGTTCGCGCGAATGGTTCGTGATGCACGCGACAGTTTCACCCATACCTCATCCCTCAGTGGCATTGAGACTGGGGAGCTGAGGCGCGCTCACGTCATCTTGGATCTCGTCATGCGGTCTGTCATCTTGGGTCATCTGGGTGTTCCACAGACAGAACTAGATGACCGAGTCTTCGCGACTGATGCGGCACGCTATTTGTTGTATCCCGTGAACACCAAAGCGAAATGAGCACTCCTGCGCTCGGAAGTATCCCGCTGAAGGATCCCAGATCGGACGCCAGAGCGTCCGAGGAACCACCCCTCGCCGTACGCTTCATCTTCAGGCCCAGGTTGTTTCGCCGGACGTGCTTGTTTAGTACCTCAGGCGTTTCGGAAACTGCGCGATGAGCTGATGGTAGACGGCAGTCCGTTCCTCGTGAGCTGCACCGACCTGCACCGCGGGAGCGACGCTTACGTGCGCATACAACTCGATGACGGTCCCTTGAACCCACCAGACAGCAGACCGGTTGCCGTGTCGATCAGTACGCTCGTCCGGCGAAGGGCCGAACACAGCAGAGATGCCGTCCCAGACGGCGTCATAGCCGGCAATGACGTCCGCCGAGGAAAAATTCTCCGAACCCTCATAAACAAAAAGGTTCAGGGAGAAGAGGTCATCGTTCAACGCGTCCCAGGAGGCGTTCTTCACTTCGCAACCAGGCACCTCAAACCGCCCCTGAGTCACACCCGGGGACGCCTCGTCGTCGGGTTCCGTCGGCGAGCCCAATACGCAACCAAGACGTGCGAAATAGCTACTGAATCTCTCTAACCCTGAGGGCCACTGCTCGCCCACGATCCGCTCTATCAGCCGCACAACCATTTCAGGAGGTGGGTCAAGGGAATCATCGGACAGGGACGACGCGCTCATGGTTGAACGATAACGCCGCAATCCTTGTCGAAACGACTTCCAATCAAAACCAGTAGTCCAGGCAAAGGAATCGTTCTACGGGACTGAATGATCCTGGCAAATCTTTTGCGCACTATGCGAGCCGGGGTGCCGCAGAATCACGACGATGCCCGAGCATGGGCGTTTGGAATCACCCGGAACATCATGTTGAACGCGCATCGAGGTGAGCAGCGCCGGCAAGCCCTCGGGGTCCGGCTCAATGACATAGGCCCCGAGCCTCACAGCAGCTCCCACGAGGATGTGGTGATGGGGCGGGTTGACCTGAGCCGCGCGTGGCATCTTTTGTCCGAGGTCCATCAAGAAGCACTTGGCTTGGCGATCTTCGAGGGCCTTTCCGCACCTCGAGCGGCCGTGGTGCTCGGCATATCCCCGGTCGCGTTCCGGCTTCGATTAAGCCGTGCCCGGCGTGCCCTGCGACTACTCCTTGATCACCTTCCCCCTCCCTCCAGCATGTCCGCAGCATCAACCGAAAGGACGGCAACGCCATGACACGTCAACAGGACATAGACACGCTTCTGCGAAGCATGGATGCAGCCAGCCAAGCACCGACAGTCCGTCCCTAACGAGCACAGGCGGACCTTGAGAGCATCCTGTCTCACAACCCTGCACCGACAGCATCGGAGCGAGCCAAAGTAAGAAGCGATTATTCAACGCTCGGGAAGAAGCCCGGGGCTCCCGTCCGCCGTCGACGTGCCGTCGTGCTGGGCGGCATGGTGGCCGCCACGACTGCCGGGCTGCTCGTCCTACCAGCGCTCACCGGCGGCGATCCAGCCTTCGCTACATGGACAGCCAACCCGGCAACCCTGAGCGGCCCGGACCGCGATGATGCAGTGGCGGAATGCTTGGCATCCAAGAAGAACGTCGGCAACGGCATGTACACGGATGACCTTGCCGCCGCGGAAGTGGCTATCGCTGAGCGCCGCGGTGCCTGGATGACCGTCGTCCTGACAGGTCCCGACGGCTTTGAGGCGACGTGCATCACGGATGCCTCCGCGCCATGGTTCGGCAGGGGCATGATCGGTTCCATCGGGAAGCTCGGCGCCGAAACCGACCCTGCTCCTCGGTCCCTCAAAGCAACACAACTGGGAACCGGGACAATCATGAACGAACCAATCTCGATAGCATCAGGCCGAGCCGGCAACGATGTCGTGGGCGTGACGTACACCAGCATCACCGGCGAGGAAGTGAGCGCGACCGTGTCCAAAGGCCAATTCGCTCTCTGGCTACCCGGAGACGAACTCCAAGAGGCATCTGACGGTGGCACTACTGTCGACCTAACTTTCCTCGACGGAACCACCGGGACTCAGGAACTCAGCTTCTAGACTCACCTCGGCGTGCTGCGGTGCCGCGCTGAGGGATCCCTCACTGCTATCCGCAGCGCATCGCTGGTGGTACCAGTGCACCTGCGTCGCATGCTGATGCGGAATGGTTCGTGAAGATCAGTGCACTGCGCCTTTCGGGCGCTCCATGTGGTGCCATATCCCGCCGGACAGCGGACTGAGCGTGACGAGGGTGTAAAGGACGGCGATGATGCCGAATGAGAGCCCAAGCCCGATCTTGTCGGCTGCAAAGCCACCCAAAAGTGCGCCAAAGGGCATAGCCGCCCAGGCGCCGGCGTTAACCAGCCCGAAGACACGACCGCGCATGTGTGCGGGCACTCGTTCAAACTGGACCGCACCAAGGATGGGGTTGATCGATCCTGCGGCGAGTCCTTGAAGTGCGGTCACCGCGACGAGTACAGGCAATGGTGCGCCGAGGGCGAAGGCTGCAGCCGAGGGTCCACCGACTAGGACGAAGCAGACCGCAAACGTCACACGTCGCGGTACCCGGTGAGCCACGAACCCGAACGCCACGTTGCCCAGCAAGGCGCAGCCGCCCATGACTGCGACGAGCACACCGAGTGCGGCGGCCCCTCCCAGCCGGTCGTGTGCATATAAGGGCATGAGGGAGGAGGTGCGGGCAGCATCGAACATGTTTGTAATGAGCACTAGACCAATGATCAGTTTCATCAGAGGGTCTCGGAGAAGCCAATGGAATCCCTCGGCCATGTCGGTCCAGTACGAAGCACGGGGTGGGCTACGCCTACCACTGTTGTCATCCGGTCTCTGATCGACCACCTGAAACTGCGTTCCAGGGATGAATACCCAGGTCAGCACGGCGGAGACAGCGAAAGTTGCAGCGTTGATGAAAAGGGAAGCCATCGGTCCGACATGCTCCGCATTGATGAGCGAAGGTGGCTGAAGACAGGAGTCGAGTACAGCGACGGCGCACTGCAGCCAAGCACGGTGATTACCAACGGCACATCGGACTGGCCTCTCCGACCTCTCGGAAAAGCCCAGGACGAGATCACCCTGCGGCTGTCCCGCGAGGCCGCCGCGGTTCGTGTGCAGTACCTGGAATCCGACGGCGCGGCCGGGCAGTGGACCAGTCTGCGGCTGGGCTATCTTCCATCGAAGGCTTTCTGCCAGGTCGGGGTGATGGCCTGCTCTCCGCAGCGCGGAGGCTTGAACGTCGGTTTCACGGACTTCAGCATTGCCCCCTCGAACGGGATCAACCTTCATCCCGCAATGAAGAGCGGTAGCGAACTTCCGTAGCCGTGAACCCCCCTATCGACTGTTCCTTAGTAGCCCCGTCCGGGGTCATCCCCCTTCGTTCATAGAAATTTCTTCCGCGCTGATTCGACTCCAGCACCCACACTGAAAAAGCGGTGTGTCCGCTCTCGCGTAACTGGGTGAGAGCTGCCTCCCACAGACGGCGTCCGACTCCCATGCCGACATATTCCTCCAGGAGGTAGATGGCAGTGACCTCTCCGGTCCGGGCGTCAGCGTCCCCGTCGCTGCTGATGTCTGCATGGGAGAAGCCCGCAACGTTCGAGTCGACCACGGCCAGATGCGGTTGAGGTGCCCGTTCCTCCTGGATCATCCGCTTCCAACCCGCTGCTCTCCGCTCAACGTCGAGTGCATCAAGAAGGGGATCCGGCATCAGTCCGCGGTAGGCCCATTGCCATGCCTGCACGTGGACCAGTGCGAGGGACCAGGCGTCGTTTTCGCTGGCTCGGCGGATTTCAACAGTCGGCATGTGTATGAGTCAACAATGAGGAAGACATATGCGCCAGAGAATTTCGGTAACAAACATCAATATTGTTTGGGTAGAACATTGAATTTGAGACGGTTTTCATTAAGGCATCTCTGGTGCACGCATTGTGCCGCTAGTCCTCTGCGGGTTTCCTGAACGTGGCAGGATAAGCACATGGCGGATTCACCTGCTCTCCTCATTGTTGGCCCGGCGGCCGCCGGTAAGTCGACGGTAGGGGAGTTGACGGCAGGCATGCTGGGCGTTCCTTTTGTTGACCTCGACGAAATCGGCGCCGGTTACTACGCGGAGGCCGGCTGGAGCATGGAACTGCTGGGACGGCGTATCGCCCGGGTGGGACGGGTTGCCGCCGAAAGAGAATGGGAGCCGGCACGCGCCCACGCGGTGTGCCGGGCGGTGGAGGAACACCCAGGTACGGTACTGGCAGTGGGCGCAGGCCACACCTCTTACACCGACCCGAGCTGTCGGGAGCAGGTGCAGTCAGCCGTGGCGCGGATTCCCACGGTCGTGTTACTGCTCCCGTCGGGGGACCGGATGTCCGACCTCGCGGAGTTGAGAATGAGGTCCCTGGCGGCAAAGGGGACAGACTGGGTCAGCTCCGGACATGACTTCCTTGCGGAATGGCTGGACGACGTCGGTACCCGCTTGTTGGCCACGGACACGGTCCTCACCCAGGGGGACCGCCCCGAGGTGACCGCCCGGCGGGTCGCCCTGCTGGTCCGTTCCAATCTGCCTCACCGCGGCGGTCCGGGACGGAAAGGTCCGGCTCCGGTCCCCTGACTAGTGCCCGGTACGGGGGTGCCGACGCCGAGGGACGTCAAGCCACGGCAGGGTGCGGTTGACCATGGGGCCGATGAGGAGGGCGAAGGCCACCGTGCCGACGCCCACGGTGCCGCCCAGGAACCAGCCGATCACCAGGACGGTCACTTCAATGCCGGTGCGGACTATCCAGACCGGCCACCCGAGGCGCTTGTGCAGCCCTGTCATCAGTCCGTCGCGGGGTCCGGGGCCCATCCGCGCCCCGATGTACAGCCCGGTGGCGATGGCCAGGAGCACCAGACCGCCGGTAAACAGCAGCACCCTTCCCGGCATATTAGTCTGCGGGTCCAGCAGCATCAGGCCCACCTCAGCGCTGGGACCGACAGCCAGTGTGTTCACTACGGTCCCCACCCCCGGACGCTGGCGCAGGGGTATCCACAGCAGCAGCACCCCTATTCCGATGAGGTTGGTGACAAGGCCGAAGGCAATGCCGGACTGCAGCGACGTGCCCTGGCTCAGTACATCCCAGGGGGAGACACCCAAGCCCGCCCGGATCATCATGCTGATGGAAAAGCCATAGCAGAAAACACCCACTATCAACTGCAGCACGCGGCGTACAAAGATCCAGGACATAGACGAAAGCGAACCCTAAAAACTCCGCCGGGACAAACCGGCCGCCACGGCGCGTCTTGCGGCAACTGCGTCTGAGCCCAGACGCCTTCAGGGACTGCTTGGTGCGGCGTTCAGGGGACACTCTTCTCGGCCTGCAGGACTCGGGGACCATTACGGAGGGTAAGTGTGATTGGATTCCGGGACACGGGAAGAGTGCAGGATTCCAAACGACGACCCAGACGACGAGGAGCACCATGCAGTGGCGTGCCGGACAGCCGTTGAATGATTTGGAATGCGCAGCAAAGGCCGCGCTTCCGGATTACGTGTACGGCTACTTTGCCGGCACGGCCGGCGGCGGTGAATCCGTACAGGATGCGGCTGCGCAGTGGGATGGGGTGAGGTTCCGCCCGCGGGCCTTTACCCGGACGTCCTCAGGGGGAACCGGGACAACCGTATTGGGGGTGCCGCTGCAGACTCCGGTCCTGGCAGCGCCGATGGCGCAGCAGAACGCTGCGACGCCCCAGGCGGAACTCGCCACCGCGCGTGCGGTGCGCCGCACAGGATCGCTGCTCGGTGTCTCCACCAATACCTCAGTACCGTTCGCGAAGATTGCGGCGGAAGGCGTGCCGTGGTGGTTCCAGGTGTACGTCATGAAAGACCGGGGCCTGTCCGATGCCCTTGTTGAACGCGCTGCGGCCGCCGGCGCGAGGGCGTTGATCCTCACTGTGGACACAACACGGCTGTCCTCGAGCGGGTTGGTCATTGACCCGCTGCTGTGGCCCGAGACGCCGGGCAAGATGAGGCTCGCCAACCTGCTTCAAGAGGATCTGACGGGACTTCCCGCGGACGCCACATACGCAGCAGGGAACCTGACACTCGACGTTATTGCCGAGTTACGTGAACGCTCGGGTCTTGAGGTGGTGGTCAAGGGCATCCTGCGCGGTGATGATGCCCGCAGGGCCGTGGACGCGGGGGCCGCCGGTGTGCTGGTATCGACGCATGGCGGCCGCCGGCTCGGGAAATCGGTGACGTCCGTCCAGGCATTGCCCGAGGTGGTTCAGGCTGTCGGCGGTGACTGCGAGGTGTACGTCGACAGCGGTATCCGTACCGGAGACCACATCGCGGCGGCATTGGCCATGGGTGCACGGGCCGTTTTCGTCGGACGGCCCGTGATGTGGGGACTGGCCGCCGGGGGAGAGGAAGGTGCAGCGGCTGTGCTGGGCGGCCTGACCGCGGAGCTGCGCGCTGCGATGGCCGCTATCGGCGCGGACCGCATTGAGGACATGACCGCGGATCTGCTGTCGGCTCCCTCGGCAACCTGCTGAGTACACCTCTTACGGGCGCTCCGCTGCCTCCCTGGCGGCCGGCGTGCGTGCGGGCCTGCATCCGGTTGCCGCAGACTGCCATGGAAACACCACTTGGCCGTGAAGCGGTTGAGTGGCAGTACGCATTCTTCGGCGGTTACCACACCAACCGGGCACTGTATCCGGCGCTCCACCGATGGCTGCGTTCCACCCAGGTTCCGGTACTCGCCGTGTGTGTGGGGGGGGGGATGACGAAATCTTCGGTCCGGCAGGAGCGGAAGCGTTCCTTTCAGATGTCCCAAAGGCACGCGTGGAACTGCTCGACGGCGGCCACTTCCTCTTGGAGTTCCACCTCGACGAGGTTGCGGACATCATCCTTGACCGGCGTTCCCGGTTCTAGCCGGAGCGCTAAGGGCACAACGACGACGGCGCACCCGCCTGCACGTCACCCGTCAGCGGAGGGCCGGGACGTCGTCGTCGGATTCCGGATCCCCAGGAACGCGACCGTCCCGGCTGCAAGGAAGAGGCAGGCGGTCACCAGCACCGTCTGCCGGAATCCCGGAAAGTCCAAGGCGCCGCCGGATACCGCGCCGGCCAGCGCGATCGCGACCAGTCCGGCCACCCGCGACACGGCATTGTTGACCGCTGACCCGATGCCGGCCTCGTCCTCGTTCAGCGCGCCGAGCACCGCAGCGGTCAGCGGCGCCACCATCAGGGCCAAACCCAGTCCGCACAGCAGCAGTCCCGGCAGCAGCTCGGTGAGGAAGTCCAGCGGCGGCCGGACCGTGAGCATCAGGAGGAACCCGGCACCGCAGGTCACCGGCCCGGCCGTCATAAACAACCGCGGCCCGTAGGTCCCGGCGAGCCTGCCGACACGCGCGGACAAGAGCAGCATGGCCACCGGCAGCGGCAGGGCCGTGAAGCCGGCCGCGGTAGCGGAGAATCCGGCGGTCTCCTGCACGAAAACGGTCACGGCGAACGTTCCAAGGGAAATCCCGGCATAGGCACCTGCCGTGACCACGTTGCCGTAGCGGAAATTCCGTGCCCGGAACAGGGACAGCGGCATCATCGGGGCCGGCGCCTGTCCCTCGCGCAGCAGGAACAGTGCCAGTGCCGACAGTCCTGCGGCGAGGGGAACGACGACGGCGGGATGCCCCCAGCCCAACCGCTCCTGTTCGATCAGCGCATAGACGGGACCGGCAAGGCCGAGAACTGCCAGCACCACGCCGGGCAGATCAAACTCGGCCCGCCTCCGCCCGCCGTTCTCCTGCAGACCAGTCATCAAGAGCAGGCAGGCGGCCACCGGCAAAACGTTCACGGCGAAGATCAGCCGCCAGCTGACCACGTCCACGAGCACTCCGCCCAGCAGCGGGCCAATGATCGCGGCCGTGCCGGTCCATGCCGTCCACCTGCCGATCGCGGCGGCCCGCGCGGCGTCGTGGTACGCCGTCGTAATCAGTGCCAGGGAACCCGGCACCAGCAGTGCCGCGGTGATGCCCTGGATTCCGCGGGCGAGGATCAGGACGCCGGGATCCCATGCCAACGCACAGGCGAGCGAGGCCACCCCGAAGCAGAGAATGCCGATCCGCAGGATGCGCAGCCGTCCGAAAGAGTCGGAGAGCGAACCGGCCAGTAGGATGAACGCGCCCAGGGTGAGCAGGTAGGCGTTCACCGTCCACTGCTGGGTGGGCAGGCCCCCGCCAAGCTCCCCGCTGATCGCCGGCAGTGCCACGGTGACGATGGACCCGTCGAGGAACGCAACGAAGGTAGCGAGAATAGCGACGGCCAGCAGCCGGGTGTTTCCGGAGGGGCTGCTGGCCGTGCTGGTCATGAACGAATACTAAGGTGCCGGGCTCACCCGGTCCCACAGTTCACACCCGTGCTCGGCATCGACCGTTGCGTGACTCACCACTTGGGCGCTCGGGGCAACGAGTTGCAGCATCTCTCCCTGGGGGCGGTAGCGCGGCCACTCCGGAGCGAAGCTCGCATCCGGGCGACCTTCGTCGGCAAAGCTGGACCAGTAGCTGATCATCTGGTCCGAGAGCTGTACCTGTTCGGTGCTGAACGGCAGCGCGGTGCCCAGATAGTCCCACAGGTAGCCAAGGTCATTGACGTGGGTGGCGCCGAACGGGTAATCAGTGCCGAGCCGCCAGATGGAGGTGAATGCCGGCCCGTCCTTTTCTGCGAACTCGTAGGCGTACGTCCTGGTATCGGCGGCCATCCGGTCGCGCAGGGTCTGGTCACGGCAGGCACGCTGATCGCTCTGCACATCTCCCCACGCCACCGTTGGGGACGGATAGTTGGCGGCAGGGTAGGCCGCCGCCACCTGTGCAGCATCGTTCGGATACGTGGTGGCGATCAGATCGGCGAGCATTCCTTCGGTGATCGGGTTGCCGACGTAGTCGTACGCGCCGAAAACGCTTTGCTGCGACTCATCCGCCGTCCCGCCCACTATCACCGGAAGCCTGGTGAGCCGGCCGGCCTTCAACAGCTCGAGCGGGTCTGAGGGGAGGACGGCGTTGCCGGCAACCGCGCCGCTCTGCCGTACCACGGTCTGGGCGGCAAGCACCTCGGCCGGAGACTTCGCCCGAAGGCAGGCGAGCTCGGTTGCCGGATCAGGGCAGCCGATCTCCGCCGCGAACTGGGTGCCGGACGCACGTGCCGCTTCGGGGGTGCGGGCGGAGCATCCGCCGCTTTGCAGGATCGCCTGATCGAACAGGCCACGGGCTCCGGGCGAGGCGAGCTGTGCGCAGGTATTCGACGCCCCGGCTGACTGGCCGGCGAGGGTGACGTTCCGTGCGTCGCCGCCGAACCTTCCAATGTTCTCCTGGATCCAGGTGAGAGCGGCCTGCTGGTCGAGCAGGCCGAAGTTGCCTGCCGCACCGTCCGGGTTGTCCGCTTCCAGCCCGGTGGTGTCGAGCCAGCCCATCGCACCCACGCGGTAGTTGATGGTGACGAACACCGCCTCGCTCTTGGTGATGAACTTATTCGGATCGGTGTCGCGGCCTGCTCCGGCGACATTGCCTCCACCGTGGTTCCACACGAATACCGGCAGCTTTTTCGACGACGGCTCGCTCGGACGGTACACGTTGAGGTACAGACAGTCCTCGTTCAGTGTGGGCTGGTCATAGCCCGGGTCCCATCCGGTGCCCTGGGTGCATGAGCCCCCGAACTTCGTGGCGTCCAGCACACCCTCCCACGGTTCGGCCGCTGCCGGGGCCTTCCAGCGCAGGTCCCCGACTGGGGGAGCAGCATAGGGGATCCCTTTGAAGGAGGTGACCATCGACGTCGCTTCCCCCTGGACCTCGCCCTTGTCCGTTGAAACGACCGGGTAGTGGTCCCGGTAACCTTCGTTGGGATCGTGCACGGCGGGGGAGCTGGCAAATGCCGCGCCGGTCACGGTCAGGCCGACCGCTATTCCGGCCGCTGACCATGCGCGCACTCTTTTGGTATTCATCATGGGGTACCTCACTCATCGGCGAATGTCCGGCCGAGTATTGGGTGTTGAAGTGCGCGGATCAAGCGTTTTATCCAGTTACACATGTACTTCCGGGATAAGGGCCTTTACCTGTTGTGGAATGGGCAAAAGCGTGGACCTGTAGGCAAAGGGGGCCCTGCCAGTGCTCCGCCCGCGGGGGCACTGGCTAACACTCTGAGGGCTAAGTAGATTCACGACCCTGCCCTATCCGAACGGCGTGTTCGAACGGCGACCGCCGACCTCCGGGCCGTTCCGCAGGTCATCTTCACCGACCCCGAGATTGCCTCCGCCGGTCTCACCCTGTCCGGCGCCCTCGACGCCGGACTCCGGGTCCGTTCCGTGGAATACGACCTTGGATCCGTTGCCGGTGCCTCCCTGCATGCCGACGGCTACACCGGCCGCGCAGGCATCGTCATCAATGAGGACACCAACACGATTGTCGGGTTCACCGCCGTCGGACCTGACGTGACCGAGCTGGTGCACGCCGCAACCATCGCGATCGCCGGGGAAGTACCCATCGACCGGCTTTGGCATGCGGTTCCGGCCTATCCCACCATCAGTGAAATCTGGCTCCGGCTCCTGGAGACCGCCGCACGGTAGACAACCGCCCCACGTGCCCGGAAACTTCAACCATCCCCACCGCAAACCCCGAAGGAAAGAACACCATGCCCACCAAGATCACCTTCGTCATCGACAACCCCGCCGACCCCCACGCGTTTGAGACCGCCTACAAAGGCATCGCCGACAGCGCCAAGCAGCTTCCGAAGCTGCGCCGATACGAGGCCGGCAAGGTCTGGCCGAAGGAAAACGGCTCACCCACCCCTGCCCACCGGACGCTTGACCTGTACTTCGACAGCTATGAGGACGCCTCGGCTGCCGTGACAGCACCTGTTGCCGCGGATCTCTTCGGTCAGCTGAAGGCCACCGAGACCACCTTCATCGCACTGTTCTCGGAGGTGGAAGAGGGCTAGGCGGCGCACGGTTTGCCCGCCTTGAATCCTTTCCGCGTGGTGCCGATGCCCGTGTTCCCTCACCGGAATACGGGCATCGGCTTCTTAGCCGTTAGTCCGGCATCCTTGATGGTTTGGGTCCCGGCCGAGGTGGAATTTGCGGGGTAAAGACTGTGCTCGCACTGGGTGACGCTGAGACAGTTGTAGGGATGGATACTACGGGACGATCCTCTCCTTCTTCCCGATCCTCCCGGCAGCGATGCCCGTGTTCCATCACCGGACACCCGCTAGAGCCAGTAGGGAGAATCCATGGTTGAGCAGGCCCCCGTGCCCAGCAAAGCCCCCGCCCCCGCGCCCGGCACGGTCCCGCCGTCGGCCGCGGTCCAGATCCGCGGCGCCCGGGTCCACAACCTGAAGAACGTCGACGTCGACATCCCGTTGGACCGGTTGGTGGCCGTTGCGGGCGTCTCGGGCTCGGGGAAATCCTCGCTCGCTATGGGGGTGCTGTACGCGGAGGGGTCTCGGCGGTACATCGAGGCACTGTCCACGTATACCCGGCGGCGGATGTCGCACGCCGCGCGCGCCGTCGTCGACTCCGTGCGCCACGTTCCCGCCGCGCTGGCCCTGCGCCAGCGGCCCGGCGTGCCCGGGGTCCGTTCGACCTTCGGGACTTCCACCGAACTGCTGAATGTGTTGCGGGTGATGTTCTCCCGGCTCGGTTCCCATCTGTGCCCCAACGGGCACCGCCTGCCCCCGACCATCGACGTCGCCGCAGGCAACGAACTCGTGTGTCCCGAATGCGGGACGGCCTTCCCTCCGCCGGGCGCAGAGTCCCTGGCCTTTAACTCCGCCGGCGCCTGTGCCGCCTGCGAAGGCACCGGCACGGTCCGGGAGGTCAACGACGCCGCCCTGGTCCCGGACCCGTCCAAAACCATCAACGACGGCGCTGTAGCCCCCTGGGGCATGTTCGGCCTGACCATGATGTCGCGCGTAGTGGCCGAGTTCGGTGTGCGCACCGACGTCCCGTACGCCGAACTCACCGAACGCGAGCGGGAGATTGTGCTTGCCGGCCCGGAGGAGAAAAAGCACATCAGTGCAGCGACCAGTAACGGCAAGCTGTTCGAGGTGAACATCACCTACCGCAACGCCCGCCTGGCGGTGCAGGAAGCAATGAGGAACGCCACCAGTGAGACGGGCCTGGCCCGGGTGGCCCGTTTCATCAGCGCGCACACCTGCCCGGTCTGTCAGGGAACGCGCCTGTCCCGGGCAGCGCTGGGAACGGAAGTGGCCGGCATCAACCTCGCTGATGCCTCGGCAAAGACGCTGGAGGAGGCGCTGGCCTGGGTGCCGACCGTCGTCGACCCGCTGCCGGCGGAAATGCACCAGATGGCCCGGATGACCGTGGCGCAGTTCGAGGCGATGGCCCGGCGCCTGGTCCAGCTGGGCCTGGGCTACCTCAGCCTCGACCGCGCCGGTGCCACTCTGTCCACGGGGGAGCGGCAGCGGGTGCAGCTCGCCCGTGCGGTGCGTAACGAAACCACCGGCGTGCTGTACGTCCTCGACGAGCCGTCCATCGGCATGCATCCGGTCAACGTCGAAGGCCTCGTCGGGATCATGCGGGACCTACTGGACGGCGGGAACTCGGTGGTGCTGGTGGACCATGACGTGCAGGTGCTGCGCGAGGCCGACTGGATGATCGAGATGGGCCCAGGGTCCGGCGCCGAGGGCGGGTCCGTGATCGCGCAGGGGCCGATCAGCGGTATTACTGCGGATCCCGCGTCGCTTATTGGGCCCTTCGTTAAGGGCGGCGGGGAGCCGATCGTCCGCCAACGTGCCGCCGCCGATGCAATGTACGACGCCGGCACCGTCCACCTGGCAACCTCGCCGCTGCACACCGTCCATGCGCTCGACGTCGCCATCCCCAAGGGCAGACTCACGGCGGTGACCGGTATGTCCGGGTCCGGAAAAACGACCCTGGTGCTGGAGAGCCTCGTCCCGGCCATCAAGGCCGCAGCAAACGGTACCGCGCTTCCGGAGCACGTGGTGACCGTTGATTTGGCTGGCCTGGCCCGGGCGGACGTGGTGGATGCGACCCCCATCGGCGTGAATATCCGCTCCACCGTCGCCACCTATTCGGGCATTCTCGACAACCTGCGCCGGGCCTACGCCGCCACGGACGCCGCCAAGGAACGCGGGCTGTCGGCAGGGGATTTCTCCTACAACACCGGCTCGCTGCGCTGCCCGCGCTGCGAGGGCACCGGCCAGGTGGTGCTGGATGTCCAGTTCCTGCCCGACGTCGAAATCCCCTGCCCCGACTGCAACGGTTCCCGTTACGCTCCGGCTGCCGACGACGTCGTGCTGGACACGGCCGGCGGCAGGTTTTCGCTGCCTGGGCTCCTGGCCCTGACCGTGCGCGAGGCGTACGACGTCGTCGCCGCCCTGCCCAAGGTGCGCCGGAAGCTGCGGACCCTGAAGGACCTCGGCCTCGGCTATTTGACGCTGGGGGAGGACACTCCGGCACTTTCCGGCGGCGAGGCGCAGCGGCTCAAGCTTGCCGGCGAGCTGGGCCGGGACCAGTCCGGCACCCTGTTCATCCTCGACGAGCCTACCGTCGGGCTGCATCCACTGGACACGCGGGTGCTGATCAAAGTGCTGGACCGGCTCCTTGCCAAGGGCGCGACGATCGTGGTCATCGAACACGACCTGGACCTGATTGCGAACGCGGACCACGTTATTGACCTGGGCCCGGGCGGGGGCGAGGCCGGCGGCCGGATCATTGCCACGGGTACGCCCGACGACGTCGCCGCCGCCCCTGCCAGCAGCACCGGCCGCTACCTCGGGGCGTTGCTGCAGGTGTAAGAACGGCCCGCGGGCTTCAAGGCTTGTGGTTCTTGGGAAAGTGAGTAGGTTAGTGATTGATCGATCAATCACTAACCTAAGGGAGCAACATGCTGAAGACGACCGAGCAACGCCGATCCGCCGCCCAATTCGTGGTCAGGGAACATCTCAGGCTCACGGCGGCAGGGCGGGTCGAGGAGTGGCTTGACCTCTTTGCGCCGAACGGAATCCTGGAATTTCCTTTCGCGCCGAAAGGAATGCCGGCCCTGGTTCAGGGGCGTGAGGCACTGGCCACCCACATGAGCCATTTTCCGGAGAACTTTGATGTGGAATTTGTTGACCTCGTTTTTCATGAAACGTCGGACCCAAGTCAGGTAATCGCCGAGTTCCGATCGGTTGGCCAGGCGGTTCCCACCGGTAAGCCGTACGAGCAAACGTGCATCTCGGTTGTTTACACCGATGATGAGGGCCGGATTACCCGCTACCTCGACTACTGGAATCCGCTGGTGGCAATCGAGGCGCTTACCCCCGACGGGGATCCGGCGGTGGTGGATCTGGCAGCGAACTTCGCTGATTGACCAATGGCCAGGCGGTGCGGGCGCCCGCCCTGCACCGCCGTCGGGCCGTGATTGAATGGCAGACATGCCTGCACTCGGTACCAGTACAAGAAGCGACGCGCGGCGCCTGGCCGTCCTCGACGCCGCCGTGGCCTGTTTTTCGCGTAAGGGGTTCTACGGAACCACCACCCACGAAATAGCCAAACAAGCAGGCATTTCGCAGCCTTACGTCTACCGTTTGTTCGAAAACAAGCAGGAGCTTTTCGCCGGCGCCGTCGGCCACGTGTCCGAGCTGATGGAAAGCGTCCTGTCCAGGTATGTGAGCGCAGCTAACCCGTCCGGTGATCCCGCCGAAGCCCTGCGGATTGCCCGGAAGGCGTACGCGGAGGTCATCGAAGACCGCAGCGTGATGATGTTTCTTATGCATGCAAACTGCGCGGCAGACGAGCCACTCGTCGGTGATGCGGTACGCCAGTGTTACGCCAGGCAGGTTGAACTTGTCCGGCAGCTCCTGGGCTCCGATGAGGAGGCAATCCGCGAGTGGTTCGGAGCCGGCATGCTCCAGAATGTTGTCACCGCCCTCCACCTAACTGATGTAAACGAGCCCTGGGCGCGGACCCTCGCCGGGTCCTAGGGGAGATCTCCGGTCGAGCGCGGGACCGGATGATCAGCAGTTGGCACCGGTCCGTAAAGCCGGGTCCGCGCCATAGTAGGCTTCGGGCCATGGGAAATCGGCGAAGCACCAGTGAATCGGATTACCGGCTCTACTCCCGGCCGGTGCCAGGTGAAAGCGGGGACTGCGTGGAAGTGGTGGACGACGGCGAACCTCAGCAGGCCACCGATCCCGCCACCCCGACGGAAGCGGCGGAGTTCAGTGACGCGGGTGTTGTCAGCGCTGGTGCTGACGGGCGCTTAGGGGCCGCAGCACCCCGGCGCCGGGTCAACCCCTATCTGTGTGCCGCGTGGGCAGTTGTGGCGCTCATGCTTGGCCTCGGACTGATCTGGCTTTTCGGCAACCTCCAGATGATGACGGCCATTTACGGTAGCAGCGGTCCAACCATGAGCCGGCAGGACGTGATGGCGATGAACTTCCAGGGCATGGGCCTGTACCTCCTGCCCTTCGGCCTTGCCGGCGCCCTTGCCCTGCTGATGCTTCAGGCTGCCGGATACCGCGGCGAACGCCGGGACTAATGGATGCACCGGGGGAACAGTGTTTAGGTCAGCGTCAGTGGACGGCAGCCACCCGGAGATGGAAACGCTCATCCGACGGGCGACCGTCAACTATGGTCATTTCACGTCTATGCAGGTGAGAAACCGTGCCGTAAAGGGCTTGGACCTACACATGGCGCGGCTGCGCGCGGCCTCCACGGAACTGCATGATGCGGACCTTCGACATGCAGCGGGTGCATGCTTATTTGAAGGCCGGATTGATGGGCTCCCGCGATGCCTCAGTCAGGATTGATGTCTGGCCTGCCACAGCTCCGGGACCGGCTGAACACATCATGGTGACAGTTTCAGATCCCGAACCTGCACCGGCGGGGCCCTTGGCCTTGAACTCCGTTTCTTATCAATGCCCCGTGCCCCAGATCAAGCACGCAGGAAGCTTCGCTCAGCTCTTCCACATGAAGCAGGCCCAGAAGGCAGGCTTCGATGATGCCCTATTACTGGGACATCGCGGTGAAATAGCTGAAACGGCGATCGCCAACATTGGATTCATTCAGGGCGGGATGATCGTTTGGCCAGAGGCTGAAGCACTGTGCGGTGTCACCTGGCAACTTTTGAACCAGATCAGCACCTCGCAGGGCCTCACGGCTTCACTCCGCCCTCTCCGTCTCCACGAGCTGTCCAGGTTCGATGCCGCTTTCACAGCCAATTCACGCGGCATAACAGGTGTCGGCCGGATTGATGACATGGAGTTCCCCGTTGAAAACGAAATTCTGGAGAAGCTAACGGAATGGTATGGGTCGATCCCTGCGCAGCTCATTTAGCTCGCCACGCAAGTAGGCGTTCCTTGCGCCATTCTTAAATGCACCTTTGCTGTCACAAATCCGGTTCAGGCAACACTTACTAGCTGGAGGTGTGCAACGAGCCCACGAGATACCAAGTCCTCTGTGACAGCCGACAACCACCTGGCAGCCAGCCTGGCCCTAGGAGATGAAGCGGCGTTCGCCGCACTATTCGATAAGTACTCAGCGACCGTATACCGATATGCGTGGGGGGGCTGGCAGATGCTAGGGACGAGGTGCCGGACATTGTCCAGGAGACGTTTCTGCTACTTTGGCGGCGCCGCAAGGACGTCCGCCTGGCCGAAAGCACGATGCTCCCATGGCTGCTTATCTGCTGCCGGAACACCGCATACAACCTCAATAGGACCCGCCGCCGCTCTGAGCCAGTAGAGCTTATCGAGCCCCCGCTAGGTTCCCCCGCCCGGTCCCTGCGGGAGGAACATGATCGGGCTGTGGAGGAACTGGCCTGGATCCTTGAGGAAATCGCGGCTTTGCCCGAAGCCGAACGGCGGCTTTGCGAGCTATGTCTCCTCGAAGGGCGGAGTTACGACGAGGCTGCCGCCATGTTGGGTATAAGCCAGCCCGCTGTACGTAAGCGGATAGAACGAACGCGCCGGAAACTGCGCGCATCAAAGAACGCCAACTAAAGGAGCATCATGCCCATTAGCTATGGACCGCCAGCACATAATCAGATCGCTCAAGAGCTTGCTCCCGTTCGGACCTCGCTCCTCCGCTAAGTCACCCGCCGCCGTGCCGTCAGGCGTGCGTCACTTTCAACAGCTGTGGCCGTCGCGTTATCCATGGGTGGAGTGTCCGTTGCAATCGGAACCAATCAGGACTATCTGGCAAACAGCGAGTTTATGACCAAGCCGCAGTATGTACAGGAGCTTGCAGATTGTATGGAGGCCCGAGGCTGGGAGCCGGTCCCGGGGAGCAACGATCCGCGTTCACCAATGCCAGCGGTACATTTCCGGTATCCCGCCGACCTCAGTGCAGACATCGGCAGTGATGCCGGAGAGTGCCGGGACACCATCTCGGAACGGGTTGGAGAATCGATCATCCCTGACATGTGAGCAGTCCTCGCTCGCTGCAATGCGAAGGTGCGGACAGGTAGAGCCATACGTCGTTCCCCCTCGCGCAACCGGTGCCTGCGAGGGGAAACTTGAGCAGGTGCGCACGGGCGCAGACAGCCGGCGGCCCAGTTCTCGACGCTGACCCGGGGGGCTACCGCGAAACCCAGGAGGACAGATGCAGAATGAGATTTCCGGGAAGGTCGTTGTCATCACCGGAGCGTCATCCGGGATCGGGGAGGCGACGGCGAAGCTGCTCGCCCATCGAGGCGCCAAAGTGGTTCTGGGTGCCCGCCGCGAAGAGAAACTGGAACCGACGGTCAGGCAGATCCGGGACGCCGGGGGCGAAGCAGTCAGCAGGGCCTTGGATGTCACCCTGCAGGCCGAGAACGATGCGATCGTGGCGCTGGCCAAAGACACGTTCGGCGGCCTGGATGCGATTTTCCTCAACGCCGGGCTGATGCCGAACAGCCCGCTGTCCGCACTCAAAACAGACGAATGGCACCGAATGGTGGACGTCAACGTCACCGGCGTGCTCAACGGCGTCGCCGCCGTACTGCCGACGTTCATCGAGCAGAAGTCCGGCCACGTTATCGCCACCTCGTCAGTCGCCGGGCTCAAGGCCTACCCGGGCGGCGCAGTCTATGGCGGAACCAAGTGGTTCCTGCGCGACTTCATGGAGGTGCTGCGCATGGAGTCCGCCACCGAGGGGACCCACATCCGTACGGCCACGATCTATCCTGCCGCCATTAACACGGAGCTGCCGGATTCAATCAGCGACAAGGGCACCGCCGAAGGCATGGAGGCGCTGTACCAGCGGTACGGCATCGCTCCGGAGCGGGTGGCCGACGTCGTCGCCTACGCACTCGATCTTCCTGCGGACACTACGGTCAACGAGTTTACGATCGGGCCGGCCAACCAACCCTGGTAGCCGCCGTTGACGGGGAGGCGGAAGGTACGGGATTCTGCGCCGTACTGATTCTGCTACCGGTGTGGGATTCTGCTGCCGGTGTGGGTAAATCCTCCGCTGCGCAGTGGCAGGGGTTTCCCAAACCGGCAGGATTTTCCCAAAACGGAGCGGATCCGCACGGGAACATCCGGCCTGAAGCCTTCCACCATGTCATGGACGGCCAAAGTGGTGGCCACCATCTGGGAAGAACACCCCACTCCAGCGGCAAACGATCCCTCTGAAGGCACTAGGCCGGGCTGACCGGCGAGCTCATAGTGCGACACGGAAAATCCATGCGCCGAGGGCCGTGGTGCGGTATTCGACGATCCCAGTCTGTTGCACGTATTCGACGTATGCCTCTAGGTCTTGGCTGCGGACAACGCCGCGCCAGGTCCGCACAATGCGCATGCCGATCCTTCCGAAGATGGCGGACTGCCGGACCAGCCGGGCCCAGGGACAGGAGCCTAGCGTCGGCCGGGCCGGGCGGCCAGAGCGAGACGGTTGCCGGGGTGCCATTGACGCCGGCACCGCAGCGGCTTAGGTTATCGACAATCGTTATTACCGAAAGTCGATATGGGGCAACCGTGAAGCTGATGAAAAACACCGGCGCGCTGGCAGGCGAAAAGAGAATCGTTTCACGAACGGACGCGACCGTATTCATGATTGTGGCGGCATTGGCCGCGGTCGTCAGCACTGCCTTTTCAATCTCCGAAATCGTCGGGTACTTCACGGGCCCGGTGACGCTGGAGCTTCCGGTCAGCGCACAGGAGCAGAGTGTGGACGGGCTGACGGCCGGAGCGACAGGGCACTACACAACTCTGATGGCCACGGTTCCCGCTCTACCGTTGGGGCCAGCAGCGCTCCTGGCATGGTCCTCAGCACTGCACCAGACAGGTGTGCTCACCGTGCTGGCGCTGGTGTTCCTGCTGGCCCACCGGCTGCGCAGCGCGGTCCTGTTCACCGCGGTGTCCGTGCGCATCGTCGGCGCCTGCGGTATCGCGCTGCTGCTGGTAGGGACAATCAGCCAGATTCTCAACGGGCTCGCCCTGCCCCGGGTGGCTGACGTAGTGGTCAAGGAACGGCAGACGGGCGAAGAACTGGTCCTCTTTGAAGGCACGATGAGCCCGTGGCCGCTGGTGCTTAGCGTCGTCCTGATGCTGATTGCGGGAGTCTTCCAGTACGGACGCCGGATGCAGCAGGATACGGATGGCTTGGTCTGATGCCGGCGGATTATTCCTCGAACATCCACTGCCGTCTTGATGAACTCCTGGAAGCCCGCGGCATGACACTGACGGAACTGAGCCGGCAGGTTGGAGTGAGTCTGGTGAATCTGTCGGTACTCAAGAATGACCGGGCGAAGGCCATCCGGTTCTCCACGCTGACCGCGATCTGCAATGCGCTGGATTGTGCGGTCGGGGACCTTTTGGTGATTCACGGTCCCGCTTGAACCTGTTGTGGTTTAATCCTTATTCTGTCTGAGCATCCGGAATAGCTACACTGCTACTGCTGAAGTTATTGTTCCGCACGCCCTTTTACCGTTAGGTCTCAAAGTGTCAAAAGCCAAAGAAGCCCCCGGTGTAGAGGCGGGCGAAAGCCTGGTTCCCCAAGGTGCCCGCCCCATGGCTGGCGATCGTGCTGGCGATCGCATCGATCGTGGGAATGATCGTCGCCAGCGAATTCATGGGTGAGCCTAAGGCTGAGGGTTATAAAGACTTGCTGATGCTGGGGATCATCATTCTTCTGGTCGTTTGCATTGTTTCTTTTGCCGTGATCATCAAGGTCGGGGTTGCAGCCAAGAGGAAACTGTCAGCGGCCAAAGGCAGGATCGCGGACGTGCTGCGGCAGGAACACGGCTACACGGTGGATCATCCCAAGACGCTCATCCTGACTGTCCAGAGCAAAACCACGCTGAATCCCTATGACATACCGGCGATGGACCAGTACAGGCGGCCGGTCAATGTTCGGATCCGTCCGGATGAAACGGGCACCAAGGTTGTTGCATCCATCTGCGAGGAACATCCGGACCCCTCTGCAAATAACCGCTACCGAAGGCACTAGGTGAGGGGCGTCCCGCCGCGCCGAAACTAGCCCTCCAGGTCGTACACCATCTCCGGGGCACGCTCAAGGATGCGGTCCCGCATTTCGCGCTTGAGGACTTCCAGGTGGGCGAGCTCGGCAGGGGTCTTCTCCGGCTTCGCGGTGAGCTCAATGAACTCGTCCGCGACGATGCCCTCATCGCGGATCAGGCAGGTGACGGTTGCATCCCCGGCGGTCAGCTCGAAGACGTAGCGGGCAAGGGTGTTGCCGCGCTCGGGCCGGGCCAGTTCCGGCAGCACGGCGTAGCGGTCTCCTGTGACCGCACGGGTCACGAGTTCGAAGGCGTCCCGGGCGCCCGGACCGCCGAAGGGAGTGCGGATCCGGATCTCGCGCCGCTCGACGCGGCCGCCGGGGGTGCGGGCTGCCAGTTCCGGCAGCGCCCGGCCGAGTGCTGCGAAGGCATGCGCGACGCCGCCGGGGAAGCCAGGGCCGTGATACTTCATGCAGTCGGCGAAGGTGAAGTCCAGCTGCACCCCGTCCTCCCACACGGTGAGCGTGCGCTCAGGGTTCGGGATCGGCGTCGGTTCGGGACGTTCGGGGGTGGCTGCGTGCTTGCTCATGTGAGTTTTACTCTCGGTGCTTTGGTGTTGGTGGGGCAGCCGTCTATTCTATCGAACTCCCGGTTGGCCGCGGAAAGGCGGGATCAGTGCCACTGCGCAACGCTAGCTGTCCCGCACGGCAGCATTCAGCCGCGAGGCCTGCAGCGTCAGATGCTCGCGTTCGGCCAGATTCGGTGCCAGCAGCGCCGCCTCCGCATAGAGCCACGCGGCAGTCGCCGGGTCGCCGCCGCGCTCGTGCAGGTACGCCCGCGCCGCGGTGTGCCGGGGGAGCGACGGATCCAGTTCCGCCAGCGCGGCCAGGCCGGCACGCGGCCCGTCCGCTTCCCCGACGGCGACGGCGCGGTTCAGCTTCGCGACCGGGCTGCCCGTGAGCCGGACCAGTTCGTCATACCATTCGACGATCTGCGGCCAGTCGGTCTCCTCGGCCTTCTGCGCGTCCGCGTGCAGGGCAGCGACGGCGGCCTGAGCCTGGTATTCACCCAGCCGGTCGCGCGCCAGGGCCCGCTGCAGGAGAGCCACGCCCTCGCTAATCAGCCGGGTGTCCCAGCGGCTGTGGTCCTGGTGTGCCAAGGGAACGAGCCGGCCGCCGTCGTCGGTCCGTGCGGCCCGGCGGGCGTGGTGCAGCAGCATCAGCGCCAGCAGACCCTGTACCTCCGGGTGATCGACGACGACCGCCAGCTGCCGGGTGAGTCGGATGGCTTCGGCGGCGAGGTCGACGTCGCCCGAGTAGCCCTCGTTGAACACCAGATACAGGACGCGCAGCACGGTGGCCACGTCGCCGGGCGTATCAAAGCGGACGCTTGCGACGGTGCGTTTGGCCCGGCTGATCCGCTGCGCCATGGTCGCCTCGCCCACCAGGTATGCGGCGGCGATCTGCCGGGTGGTCAGCCCGCCCACCGCGCGCAGTGTCAGTGCCACCGCGGAAGCCGGGGACAGCGAAGGGTGGGCGCAGAGGAAATACAGCTGCAGCGTGCCATCGGTGGAGCTCACGACGCCGGGCGGGGGCTCGGCGTCGACCCTTAGTTCACGACGGCGGCGGGAGTCCTCAGCGCGCGTGGCGTCCAGGAACTTCCGCCACGCGGCGGTGACCAGCCAGCCCTTCGGATCCCGGGGTGGATTCTCGGGCCAGGTGCGGAGGGCTTCGAGCAGGGCATCCTGCACCGCGTCCTCGGCCGCCGCGAACTCTGCTCCGCGGCGGACGAGGACGGCGATGACCTGCGGGGTGAGCGCCCGGACCTGGCTGTCGTCCACGGGCAGGTCACTCCGTGATGGTCATCGGCGCGGCAAGGAAGGGGCGCAGCTCCAGCCACTCGTGCAGCGGTTTGCCGCCGTATCCCGGCGCCGCGGACAGCTCGCCGGCCAGTTCGAGGGCGCGGTCATAGCTGTCGACGTCGATCACGGAACGGGGGAGGGAATTTCGACACGCACCAGCGATTATCAGGGTACTCTCCGCTACGCTGCGGTGTTCTTGATGACGGTGTAGGACGCGACGGCGTTCGGTGCGCTCTGTGGGCGGAAGCCGCCAATGCCGGCTGCTTCCCACCATTGGCGTGTCCGGATGCTGCCCGCCGCGTCACTGTCGGGGGGCGTAGGCGCGCATGAAGGCATTGACCCCGTCCACCAGGACGCTGTCGAGCTCCGCTGCACTTGGATGCTGCTCCAACAGCTCCAGCGCTAACAGGAATGTCAAGGCAACGAAGTGTTCCGTCGCCCTCTTGGCGTTGGGCGCCTGAAGAGTCCCGGCGCGGTCGAAGGCCGCAAAACGGTTCACGAGGAGCGTCTCAGGTTTATCTTCGCCGGAGTACGCTGCAGAAGGACCGGCCGCCGCAAGGAGCTTTCGGAACAGGACGTATTCGGAGGACCCGAACGTTTCCGTGGCCACCCGGCGAGCGAAAGCCAGCAATGACGGGCCCGGATCACACCCCTCCGGAAATTCCTCCTCCAGCGCACTTGTCAGGCTTGCGGAGAGTGCCGACGTCGCTCTGGACGTGACTGCTGCGAAGAGCCCTTCCTTGGTGCCGAAGTGGTCGTAGACAGTTCGCTTGGACACCCCGGCCAGCAGGGCGATCGCATCGGTGCTCGTGCGGTCGTACCCGTCTGCCAGGAAGAGCGTCTGCGCCGCGCCCAGGATAGCCGTCCGCTTTGCATCAGAGCGCCCTCGGCGGCCGGGGCTGTACTCGGGGTTTGTTGTCATAAGACCTTTGCCTCCTTTAGCTTGTTAATCACACTATACGGTGTAGTTTACAAATCTTATGCCGGCCAAGGAGAGAAAACTATGAGCACAATATCCGTCGATGTCGTGATTATCGGCGCCGGGCCCGTGGGCTTGACGCTCGCGGCCGACCTCGCCAGACGAAACATCGAGGTTCGCATCGTCGATCGCGGATCCGGGCCCAGCCTCGCTTCCAAAGCTAAGACCATTCAGCCCCGGGCACTGGAGATCCTTGACGATCTCGGTGCGGTCGGTGATGTGCTTCGGATCGGCGTTATCGATCTTCCTATGAGATTCCATGACCCCTCGGGTGCAGTAGTCGACAAGCCGGCCATGTCTGTCAGGGCTAATGATGCGTTCTCGACTCCGTATCCTGATCCGATCTGGATTGCCCAGTTCGACGTCGACGCCGCACTCCGCCATCGTCTTGCCGATTTCGGGAAGCGTGTCGAATTCGGCACGGAAGCAACCTTCGTGAGCCAGGACGCCGACGGAGCCTTGGTGCATCTGAGCACCGCGGGCAATGTTGAAGAGGTGCGGACGCGCTTTGTCGTCGCGGCAGACGGGGGCAAGAGCAGCATCCGTAAGCAAATCGGCTTACCTCTTGAAGGTGTGACCTACGAGAACCAGCGCTGGTACCTTGGCGACGTTACCGTCCCGGGCTTGGACCGTGATGTCATGCACATATGGACCTCCGCTCAGGGCATGGTGGGGCTTACCCCGTTGCCCGGAACGAACCTGTGGCAATTCCAGAGTCCGATCCGCCCGGGCGAAGAGCCAGTTAAGCCGTCACTGGCGTCATATCAGGCGTTGTTCGACTCCCGGGTTGGGCACGGAAGAGTCACCCTGACCAGCGCAACCTGGCTGTCTACCTACCGTGTCAACGTCCGTATGGTCGAGTACTACCGCAGCGGCCGGGCGTTCCTGGCGGGAGACGCAGCTCACGTCCACTCGCCAGCCGGCGGGCAGGGCATGAACACTGGAATTCAGGACGCATACAACCTTGGCTGGAAACTCGCCGCCGTCTTGGGCGGCGCTGCCGACGAAATTCTCGATACCTACGGAGCCGAGCGCATCCCGGTCGCCCGTGCCGTCCTCGAGGATTCCACCCGGAAAATGCAAAAGACCCTGGGCGCGGTGACGGAGTCCGCCGAAAAGGGCCTTTCCCCGGCGCTCGGCAGCATCGCAGACGACGTCACTACAGGGCTCCCCATCGGATACCCCGGCAGCACCCTGACTATTCCCCTGCAGAAAGGAATGCGGGCTCCAGTCATGCCCGGGGACCGCGCACCCGACGTTCCTGGCCTGCAGGGCCGAGCCTTCGCGGGAAGTCTGTTTGATCTGCTTCGTGGCACCCACTGGACACTCCTTGCCTTCACCGACAGTGCGGATGTTCTCGGAGCCCACGACTCGGAGTTGGTTCATGTGCACACCATCGGGGCGGCGCTGATTGACACGGAAGGTAACGCCAAGCGCATTTATGGCCCTGCTGAGGATGAGATGATTCTGATTCGTCCCGACGGCTACGTTGCGGCCCGTCTGCCGATTGGGGAACGCGCGACCCTGCTCGAGTATCTCGCTCGATTTTCCTGAGCCTAGATGCTGTTACCTGCATGCCGCAGGATCTGCTGGAGGAGGCGATCCCGGACTATTTTGCGGTAAAAGAGCCAAGGAGCCGGGTTATCACGCGATGTAAAACGAGCGAGGCATGTTCTCCGCCCTCAAGATTTCAAACAGTCGATCGAGTCTGGGGTGGCATGGCAGGCTTGTTGCCGATGCACACCGAACCGTTGAATCCGGGGGTGGCTGGGCATTGTCATGCGCATCAGGGCGTGACTGCGTCATGAAACTATACAAACAGGTGGAGGGCATTGACGCCGGGCTACTTACGGTTAGGCACAGGAGATCTACTTCCGGCGAGGGGCATAAATGACCATCCCGTCACACCACGCCCCACGATTCCGCCCCACCCGGCGGCACAGCGTACCCTTGCACTGTGAAAACCTTCGAAGACCTCTTTGCCGAGCTGAGCCGGAAAGTTCAGGACCGCCCCGCCGGGTCACGCACCGTGGCCGAATTCGAGTCGGGCGTGCATGGCATCGGTAAGAAGGTTGTTGAGGAGGCCGCCGAAGTGTGGATGGCCGCCGAATACGAATCCGATGCCGAATGCGCCGAAGAAATCTCCCAGCTGCTCTACCACCTCCAGGTCCTGATGCTGGCCAAAGGCCTGACCCTGCAGGACGTCTACAAGCATCTCTAGCCGCGCGCTGACTTTCAGCGTGTGGCCCGCCGGTCGAACCTTTTCCCAAACGAACTTCCAGCGAAAGATGCTCCCATGCTCCGTGTAGCCGTACCCAACAAGGGTGCCCTGTCCGAATCCGCCTCCGCCATGCTCAACGAGGCGGGCTACCGCCAGCGCCGCGACACCCGCGAACTGGTCATGGTGGACCCCGACAACGAGGTCGAGTTCTTCTTCCTCCGCCCCCGCGACATCGCCGTCTACGTGGGTGCCGGAACGCTCGACGTCGGCATCACCGGCCGCGACCTGTTCCTCGACGCGCAGGTGGACGCCGAAGAACTGCTGAGCCTCGGCTTCGGCGCCTCCACGTTCCGCTTCGCCGGTCCGGTGGGAGACTTCTCCTCCATCGACCAGCTCGACGGCAAGCGTCTGGCCACCAGCTACGACGGCCTGCTGCGTTCCTACCTGTTCGAACGCGGCATCAACGCCTCCGTGGTCCGGCTCGACGGCGCCGTGGAATCCTCCGTGCGCCTCGGCGTCGCGGACGCGATTGCCGACGTCGTCGAAACCGGCACCACCCTGCGCGCAGCCGGAATGGAAATCTTCGGCGAACCGATCCTGAAGTCCGAGGCCGTGCTCATCGGCCGCCCCGGTGCCAACCCGGCCGGCGTCGACGTGCTCATCCGTCGCCTGCGCGGCGTGCTGGTGGCACGCCAGTACGTGATGATGGACTACGACATCCGCAAGGACCTCGTGGAGCAGGCCGCCGCCCTGACCCCGGGCCTGGAATCGCCCACCGTCTCCCCGCTGCAGAACAGCGACTGGGTAGCCGTACGCTCCATGATCAAGAAGTCCGAAACCAACCGGATCATGGACGAGCTCTACGACATCGGCGCCCGCGCCATCCTGGTCAGCAGCATCCACGCCTGCCGGATCTAGGGAAGGGACATGCCATGAGTGTTGCCATCCGTGTGATCCCGTGCCTGGACGTCGACGCCGGCCGCGTGGTCAAGGGGATCAACTTCGAGGGCCTGCGCGACGCCGGCGACCCGGTGGAACTCGCGCACCGGTACGACCGTGCCGGTGCCGACGAGCTGACCTTCCTGGACGTCACTGCGTCCTCGGGCAACCGCGACACCACGTTCGACGTCGTGGCCCGCACCGCCGAAGAGGTCTTCATTCCGCTGACCGTCGGCGGGGGAGTGCGTACCATCGCGGACGTGGACCGGCTGCTGCGCTACGGTGCGGACAAGGCCTCCATCAACACCGCCGCCGTCGCCCGCCCGGACGTGATCGACGAAATCACCCGGCACTTCGGTTCGCAGGTGCTGACCCTTTCCGTGGACGCCCGGCGCACGCCCGACGGCGCCACGCCGTCGGGCTTCGAGGTCACCACCCACGGCGGGCGCACCGGCACCGGAATCGATGCCGTGGCCTGGGCCAAGGAAGCCGCCGATCGCGGCGTGGGGGAGATCCTGCTGAACTCCATCGACGCCGACGGCACCCGGGAGGGCTTCGACATCGAGATGATTCGGGCCGTCCGCGCCGCCGTGGACGTTCCGCTGATTGCCTCCGGCGGGGCCGGCAAGCCGGAGCACTTCCCGGCCGCCGTGATTGCCGGGGCCGACGCCGTGCTGGCTGCCTCGGTGTTCCACTTCGGTCCGGATGACGCGATTCATCAGGTGAAGCAGGCCATCCGCGACGCCGGGTTCGAGGTCCGGTAGCTTTCGCCGCTACGAAACTATGCCGCACCCGGCGGGTGGTTTAGCGCGGGGAGCACGACGGAGTCGATGACCGAGACGAAAAAGTCCCGGTCAACCTGTTGGCGGGAGTTCAACCGCTGCGTGCTGAGAGCCGGAATGACCTCCGCCAGGATGGGGATAGCGGCGGCCCGATCGGCGGGAACGTCCCCTCTTTCCAGAGCGCGGTACAACAACCGCAGATACACCTCGATATAAGGTTCCGTGACCTCGGCGAGAACCAGGGCCGCGATCTTCTTCGACCTCCGTGAAGCGGAGGCGAGGCCAGTGAAGATTGCCAGCCGCCGGTCCGGACCCCCGAGCCACGAAGAATTGACCACTGCAAGTAAATCCGCTCTCAGGCTTCCCAAATCCGGTAGTAGATCCGACTCAGGGGGGCGGCCAACGGTGCGGACCACTGCCAAGACAAGGTCCTCTTTGGACATCCATCTCCGGTACAGGGTGGATTTCGGTTTACCAGAACGCAGGGAAACTTCATCCAATGTGACACGTTCATAATCCCGCTCGGAGAGAAGGTCGAGTGTGGCTGCCAGTATCAACGCATCGGTTGCGTGGTCGTACGGCCGTCCCTTCCGCTGACGGATCGTTCCGGACTGGTCCGCGGAAGCTGCTTCATAGGTGCTCATTCCCAGCAGCATATGCTCTGTGCAATTACGCTACTAGGCAGTATCGTATGTGTGACTGGGATATGGACAAGTGGTGGTCAATAAGGAGCAACGATGGAAATCCAAGATGCGGTTGTGGTCATTACCGGAGCGTCGTCAGGCATTGGCGCTGCGACAGCGCGTGCGGCATCACGGGCCGGAGCACGTTTGGTTCTAGCCGCACGCCGTGAAGGTCGCATCAGGGAGCTTGCCGATGAATTGGGCGGGGCAAGCGTTGCTGTCGGCTGTGACGTGACGGACCGCGAACAGATCGACCTGCTGGTGCAGACTGCGCTGGATCGGTTCGGACGGATTGACGTCCTCGTGAACAATGCTGGTCAGGGCATTCAGGCCAGAACGGAGTCGATCGAACTCGAAGACTTCCGGGCGGTACTGGAACTAAACCTCATAGCGCCACTGGCGTTAATGCAGGCTGTGCTGCCGATTATGCGACGTCGGCATGTTGGCAGGATCATCAACATCAGTTCAGGTACAACCTTCGCCGATGAACGGGGGACGGCCGGGTATGTTGCTTCCAAAATTGCCCTTGAGCGGCTGTCCGCTGTTGCCCGCAATGAACTCGACGGCACGGGGATTACCGTCTCTACGCTGATACCGTTCGCGACCCGCACCGAGTTCCTTACGTCGATCCGCGCAGGCCGCGCTGAGGCCGAGGCAATGACCGCCGGAGTCGAATTCGACGTTCCGGAAAACGTCGCCGACGCGATTCTTCAACTGGTCAAGAGCGGCGAAGCCCGAATGGACCTGGTGCCCGCATCTTATGGGGGGACACGCTGAGAAATGCGGGGATGCGTGCTCCGGGACGGGCGGCCCGCACTGGCGGTCCGAAGGGGCACAAGCCCCTAGGGGAACTAGGCGCGGGCCTGAACTAAGTTATCTCGCACATACTGAGTGGCTGCTTGCGAGTCTTGTGGCTTTCGCAGAAGGCAATTCTTTGGTGGCGCGAACCCCAGTCACAGCTTTGACGCCACGAATACCTGGGACGGCCCCGTGACCGTGGCCTCCACGGGCTCCCCCGCGTACAGAATCTTCGCTTCGGGTTCGATGTCCGCCGTGACCTCGTCCACCCTGATGCCCGCGGGCTTTATCGCGGCCAGCACTACGCTGAATGGACCCAAGCGGACGGGCTTGGGGTCATCGCCTACTACTACCCGCCGCAGGTCCATGTCCTCGCCCCAGAGTGGAATGCGCTGCTCGCCCTCGCTGGACTCGAGCACGGGAAGGGGAGAAGGCTGCGGCTGTCCTGCGCCCGTCAGGAGCTGCAGTTCGCAGAGGTCCACGTACCCGTTGGCCAGGCCGGCCTGCAGCGCATTGTCGGAAGTGCCCGTCACCAGCACTGCCTGGCCGGACAGATAGGTATGCAGGCACCCCGGGGGTATCACTGCTGCCTGCCCGGGATCCAGCTCGATCAGCTGCATGCAGATCGCCAGCAGGATGCCGCGGTCGTGGGGGAAAAGCTGCTGCAGCCGGAGTACTACGGCGACCGCCTGGGCCGCCGGCCCCTCGGCGTGCTGGCCCCGGTCCACGGCGTCGGCTGTTTCCCGCAGTGCAGCTGCGGTTTCGGAGGGCGTCATGCGGAGCACGGAATGGATAGCAGTCTCATGGCGGAAGGAAAGATAGGAGCGCAGCCAGGGCAGTTCCAGCCCGCAAGCGATGGCCTGAAGCTCTTCCGGGCTCCGTTCCCCGGCAAGCACGCGCAGGTGCGTGAGCGCCACGGCGACCTCACACTTCGGGTTGCGGTCCTTGTAGTTGCGGTTCCCGGCACCCAGCGGCACCCCCGGGCCTGTTCCCGGATGAAACCCGCCAGTGCCTGCTCCCAGTGCGGGTGCAGCATGATCGGCGGCGGAACATCGGCGCCCAGAACCCAGAGGCGGAAGGGAAACGGCGAGCCCGTACCGGCCTCCGGGTGGGGGACTGCGACCGGCCGGTCCGCGGCAAACCGCTCCAGCGTTTGGCGGTAGGTCGCGGGATCCCAGTCAATGAGCAGGCCGCGCGAGGACAGCGGCAAAAGGCGGCGAGCGGGTGCTACGGACCGTGAGTAGGAAGAATCAGTACGCACGAGGGTCACTTACATCACCAGGATGGGAGAAAGACGGACCTATTGGAACCGGAGGGCCTGCCGGGCACACCACCGGTTCATTTAATTGTAGGCCTTCCCGCCGAGGAGCTCGTGCGGTCCCGGCGGGAAGGCTCTCCGTGCTTGTAGCCGAGCTGGCACCCATCTCCAGGCAGGAATGACAGCTCCTAGGCCCTCGCCTGGACGAGGTTGGCGAAGGGGAGTCTGCCGTACACACGGACAAACTCCGCCTGGCAGTCCGCGAGGGTGGTGTTGAGTTCTTCGGGCGGCAGTTCCTTCCAGGCCACCAGAAGATCCTCTGCATCGGCCAGCTGCCAGATCAGCCGGCCGTCCCAGTGCCCCGGCGGCTTTCCCCTGCCGAAGTCCACGAATTCGGAGATCTGCCGGCGCAGACCGCGGTTGCCCTGGCTGCCGGCGCCGGCCTTGCCGAGAAACAGCACGTCCGCATCCGCCACCCACTCGGCGGCGAGCTCCTCCCGCGACAGGGTCGGCTTCTTCTTTTTGAACACCCCGGCCGTGCTTTCCTTGAGGAACCGCAGTTCGAACCCCTCGGGCCGCAGCACGGCGAAAATGCCCTGACGCTGCGGGATCCGGTTGATGTCCAGGCCGTCGATGGGCCGGAATCCGGTGAACCCGTTGGCCTTGAGTGATTTCTTGTTCAGAGTGATTTCCTGTTCAACGGGTTCGGGTTCCTTGAGGTGAAGTGGGGGGCGTCAGCCGGCAGAAGGAGATACTGCGCCCACCAATGATATCCGGCGTCCCGGCGGTCGCAGTCGGTAACTTTACCGTTCTCAGGCCACAATGGTCCGTGTCACTCCACGAAGGGATAAGCGTGCGCTCCACCGCCGGACCGGGCCTGCTGTTTGTGCTGGTCTGCGCCATGGGCGCCGGCCCGATGATGAACTACGGGCTCTCCGCCACAAGCACGCTGATCATGGCGGACCTGGGGATCAGCGAAGCGCAGTTCGGGGTACTGGCGGCCACCTGCTTCGCCGGAGCTGCGGTGTCCTCCATGTGGCTGGGCCGGTTGAGCGACCGGATCAGCGCCCGGTCCCAGCTGCTGATCATCTTCGGCGGCACCGGGCTGGCGCTCGGTTTCGCGGCCCTGTCCGGCAACTACCTGTGGTTGCTGGCCGCCGTCCTGCTTTCCGGCCCGGCGCAGGCCATCTCCAACCCAACGACGAACCGGATCATCATCCACGCGGTGGAACCCGGCAAACGGCCCGGCTGGATGGGCGTCAAGCAGTCCGGGGTGCAGGCGAGCCAGCTCTTCTCCAGCCTCTTTTTCCCGGCGGCGGCCCTGGTCGCCGGATGGCGCGGGGCCGCCGTCGGAGCCGTTCTGGTCCTGTTCCTGCTGCTGGCCTACGCCTGGTTTAGGCTTCCGCCCGAACCGCGCCGGGTCTCAACGACGGCACCCCGGCAACCCGCGGACCGGAAATTCCCCGCATCGGTCTGGCTGCTGGCGGCGTTCGCCCTGTTTTCCGGTGCGGGCATGCAGGCCACCAACGTGTACCTGCCGCTGTTTGCGCAGCGCGAGATCGGCTTTTCGCTCCTGATGGGCGGCGTCACCGCGGCGGTGGCCGGCGTCGTCGGGGTGACCTCCCGGGTGCTCTGGGGGCGGCGGATGGCCGACGGCGTGCGCGCCTCCACCCTGCTGCTGATCCTGGCCGCCGGCGCGGTCTGCGGCGCAACCCTGCTCCTCGCCGCAGGACAGACCGGCGCGCCGCTGTTGCTCTGGGTCGGCGTCGTCTTCCACGGCGCCTCCGTGCTCGGCGTGAACGTAGTGGTGATGGCCGGCGTGCTCCGCGAAGTGCCCCCGGAGCGGGTGGGGGCGGCGTCGGGAGCGGTGTCGCTGGGCATGTACACCGGATTCGCACTGGGTCCGCTGGGCATGGGCCTGCTGCTCCAGTTCTCCGGCGGCTTCCTCTCCGGGTGGCTGTCCATCTGTGCCGCCTACCTGATCTGCGCCGGCATCGGCCTGGCGTACCGGCGGCTGGGCTCGAAACCGAAGCGGCCCGACGCCGTCGTCCGCTTCCAGCGGAAATAAACGACGCCGGATCGGACTTATGCCTTAAGTGCCCTTTGGCACTGTTCCCCCACAGCTTGGAGAAATATGACTACCGCACGCGCTTACGCAGCCACATCCGCCACCGATCCGCTGGTCCCCACCACGATCGAACGCCGCGAGGTCGGCCCGCATGACGTCCTCATCGACATCGCCTACGCCGGTGTCTGCCACTCGGACATCCACACCGTCCGCGGCGAATGGGGACCCATCGCGTACCCGCAGGTTGTTGGGCACGAAATCGTCGGCACTGTAGCCGAGGTGGGTGCAGAGGTCACGACGCATAAGGTCGGCGACCGCGTGGGCGTGGGCTGCATGGTCAACTCCTGCCGCGAGTGTGAAAACTGCAAGGCCGGTATGGAGAACTACTGCCTCAACGGCAACGTCGGCACGTACGCCAGCAAGGACGTTGACGGAACCATCACCCAGGGCGGCTACGCCACCTCTGTAGTGGTCAACGATGACTTCGTGCTTCGTGTCCCGGAGAGCATCTCGTATGAAGCAGCAGCCCCGCTGCTCTGCGCCGGCATCACCACCTACTCGCCCCTGGCACACTGGAACGCCGGACCCGGCAAGCGCGTCGCCGTCGTCGGCATGGGCGGCCTCGGCCACATGGCCGTGAAGATCGCCGTCGCCATGGGCGCCGACGTGACCGTCCTGTCCCAGACGCTGAGCAAGCAGGATGACGGATTGCGTTTCGGTGCGAAGGACTACTACGCGACCAGCGATGAGAGCACGTTCGAGAAGCTGCAGAACACGTTCGACCTGATCATCAACACGGTCAGCGCCCCGATCGACCTGCAGCAGTACCTCTCGCTGCTGCGCCTGGACGGCACCATGGTCAGCGTGGGTGCTCCGCCCGAACCTCTGCCGATCTCCGTCTTCAACCTGATGGGCCAGCGTCGCTCCTACGCAGCCTCGAACATCGGCGGTATCGGCGAGACCCAGGAAATGCTGGACTTCTGCGCCGAGCACGGCATTGCCCCCGAGGTTGAACTGATCGACGCCAAGGACATCAACACCGCCTACGAGCGTGTGCTGAAGTCGGACGTGCGGTACCGCTTCGTTATTGACGCGGCAACCATCTAGTCCGTTCGTGACCGCAGGAGCGCCCCGCCGTTTGGCGGGGCGTTCCTGCGTTAAGGCCGTCCCCGATACGTACGTCACCACCGCGTCGTCCGGGTTCGCGTGCAGAACGAACATCCCGGCGCCTATGATCTCCGCGCTAATGTTCTCGAAGTAGCGCTGGGCATAACGGTCGTCGACGCCGGTGGTTCCCTCGCCGCTCTCGTCCTGCATCACCCGCTCCCGGAACGTCCGCGTGGCAGCGTAGGCGGCAGTGAACCGCACCCAGTAGTGTTCTTCTGGTGAATGAGGAAGCGGAAAAACTTGCAGGCGGAAACGCTTCCGGCAGTGTGGTTCGTGTTGGGGATACGGTACGCAAACCGTGGCTGCAAAACTCCGCCACTGTCCAGGAGTACCTGAAGGCTCTAGGCATCGCTGGCGTTGATGTTCCCAAACCCCTGGGCAAGGATCACGCTGGGCGGCAGGTCACCGAGTACGTTGAGGGCATCTCTGCGATGAACCGGTTGCCCCTGGGACAAGATGACCTCGTGCGGGTCGGACGTTTGATTCGCCGGATTCACGATGCCAGCGAAGGATTTGAACTCCCGGATACGACCGGATGGAACGTTTTGCTTCCAGCGGAGAATCCGAACCTGATGTGCCATAACGACTTGGCTCCCTGGAACCTCGTTATGGGTGAACGATGGGTGTTCATAGATTGGGACGCGGCGGGTCCGAGCACGCGCCTCTGGGACCTCGCATATGCAGCGCAGTCCTTTGGCATGCTCGTTGAAGGCCAACCGGTTCCAGAGGCAGCTGCCAGGCTCCGCGCTGTTGTCGACGGTTATGGGGCTGACGAGATCCTACGGGAAGCGTTGCCCGAGGCCCTGGGAAAGAGGACGGCGGCGATGCACGAGTTGCTGAAGTCCTCACATGAAACCGGATTCCAGCCCTGGGCCGACATGTACGTCAACGGACACGGCGCGCACTGGCACTCTGCGGCTGACTATGTCGTACGCAACCAGGACGCGTGGAAACAGGCCCTGGCCTAGATTGCGGCTGGCCGGCGAACATTGGATTGAACGTGGTGCTGTAAAGGTGCAGCTCAGGATCCGCAGCGACAACAGCCCGGTTATCAGGTTCTATGAGCAGCTCGGATACGAGCTCTCGGCCGTTCACGTGAGGGCTAAGTGGCTCAACGCAGATGAATACGCAAACACAGGCTTAACTGCCCTCTGAAGGATCCTCACTTGCGAAGACCGCGGCTGCAGCGCCTGCGAAATAGGCACATGCGCCGGACGCGGGCATCAGTGCGTGCGCTCGACGGTGGCCCCACCTCTTTGCCGCCACCCGGATCTTGTTTTCTAGATAATGACAAAAGCCCCATATAGGATGCCGAGCGACAACGCCGTCACGTTATAGGAGGCACCATGCTCGCGGAGTCCGATTTTGCCTACGTCAGTGCTTCCGAACTCGCAAGACGCGTCCGGGAGCGAGAGGTGACCTCGACCGAGCTCATCGATGTGTGCATCAACCGTATAGAGAAGCGCAATCCGAGTATCAATGCCTTTGTGTACAAGGGTTTCGATGATGCGAGGGAAGCCGCCCGGGAAGCGGATAAGGCAGTATTAGCCGGTGCCGAACTGGGTGCACTTCACGGCGTGCCTACCGCCATCAAAGACCTGTTTGACTTCAAGCCTGGTTGGCCTGCGACGTTTGGAGGGGTACGTGCGTTAAAGGACTTCACGCTGGACACCTACTGCCTATTCGCAGAACGGGTGGAGACCGCGGGAGCAGTCATCGTGGGTAAAACGAACTCCCCGGTCATGGGTTACCGCGGCACCTGCGACAACCCGCTGTTTGGTGCCACATGTAACCCCTTCGACACTTCCAGAAACACAGGTGGGTCTTCCGGCGGTAGCGCGGCTGCGGTGGCTGACGGGTTGTTGCCGTTCGCTGAGGGAACGGACGGCGGAGGGTCCATACGTATTCCCGCCGCCTGGTGCGGGCTTTACGGCTACAAGGCGTCCTTCGGCAGGGTCCCCTCGGTGGTGCGACCCAATGGCTTTGGCAGCACCATGCCGTTCCTGTTCGAAGGTCCACTCACCCGCAATGTTGAGGATGCTGCTCTCGTCCTTAACGCCATCTCCGGCCATGACCCGCGCGACGTCTTCAGTCTCGATGATGGTCCGCACGACTTCACGACCGATGTGGGCAGAGATATCACAGGGATGAGGATCGCTTACAGCCCTGACCTTGGGGTTTTCCCCGTCGACCGTCGAATCCGGGAGGCCATCGACCAGGCGGTACAGGTTTTCCGCGACGCCGGAGCGATAGTGGAGGAAATCGATTTCCATATGCCATACGAACAGCAACAGCTCAGCGATCTGTGGTGCAGGCAGATCATGCTGGTCAACATTGACACCTTCGAGAACTTCAAGCGCAACGGTCTCGACCTCCTGGCTAATCACCGCGAGGACTTCCCCGAGGGTTACCTGCGCTGGGTCGACCATGTGTATGGGATGTCGACGGCCGAGGTCAACGAGGACTATGTGATGCGCACGGCCGTCTACGACGCGGTGCAGACGGTCTATACAGACTTCGACCTCCTAGTCACTCCGACCCTTAGCGCGATGCCGGTTCTAAACGCGAAAGATCCGGGGACCACAGTCGGCCCCGCCGAAGTGGAAGGCATAGAGGTCGATCCGTACATCGGTTGGTGTCCCACCTATGTCACCAACTACACCGGACATCCGGCGGCTTCGATTCCCGCAGGCCTGATAGACGGTCTCCCGGTGGGGATGCAAATCCAGGGCCGTCGATACGGTGACGGTGATGTCTTGGCCGCCAGCGGGGCATACGAAAAACTACGGCCCTGGTCCCACATCTACGACACCTGCCGTTCCCGCAACCTGTGAACCGTAGAAAGAAATGGCCCGGTCTTTTTAGCGGTTAGTGACCGACCATGGAACCCGACGGGAGGCCCAGCTACCACTTCTCCTGGCTGAACGGCCCCGCCGCCGGATCCTACGGCTTCGCTGTGAGCCGACTTGGTGCGGGGTCAGAGTCCGCCCCTGCCGAGCCGACGCTGCAGATGACTCATGAGCAATTGATCTCTGAAGTTCAAGGGTTCATCACGGCGTTCTGCGAGCCGGGAAGAATCGGAGGGCAGGACTTCCCGAACCACGCCCCGGCTCAGCTTCGAAACAAGAACGTCTCATAAGTCGGTCCTTCAGCGCGACGTGCTGCCACCGCTTCGCCTCAGGGACCGTCGCCATGTCGCTGCCGGCACTGAGAGTTTGCACATGCCCCGCCCGTGGCACAACGTACTGTGCGGACAGCAAGGTCAAAGCGGCAGGCCTCATCGGGAGGAAATCGTGATCAAGCGGGGGAAACGTCGTTTCAACTGGCTACTTGCTGCCATTGCGACCTCGATTGCAGGCGTTGTGGCGATGTTCTGGCGGTCGGGAACCTGTACTGATTTTGTTGCCGTGGCGGGTGAATGCAGTCGTGGGCCGTCGCCGTCCACCATCATCTTGGCGGTACTCCTTTGGGTCCTGGCGGTCTGGCTTCTATACGTATGGTGGAGCGACGATCGGCGAGCATGAGACCGGGCCATGGAAAGTTGGGAGTGCCAAACGAGCCGGTTACGTGTCCGGTCAGGGATCCGCTTATAGGGCTGGAGTCGCGGGCCTTACTGAGGGATTGAACGCATCTGAGGACGTTCCCCAGTCCAGTACCTTTCGTGGTCTTGTGTTGATCCTGTCTGCTATCTCACTGAGGTCCTGCGGGCTGAACTGACGAAGGTCACCGTTCTTGGGCAGATATTGGCGTAGGAGCCTGTGCTCTGGTGACCAGTCCTGCCCCAGCTTGAAGGCCACCATGATGAGCAGCATATGGTTCACATCCAGGCGCTGCGGCTTTGGCCGCTTCGCCAGCAACACCGCGCGCTGATCGGCGCTCACAGCACGGTAGTTCTCACGCCCGCCATTGCGGCGAATCTCCCTCGACACCGTTGAGGCCGCACGCCCCAAGCTTTCCGCGATGACGGCGGCTGAGTGGCCGGCGGCGATACCCCGGGATATTTCCTCTCTGTCAGCCATCGACAGGTGCCTGTCACTGCGCTTCGATGCCGGCAACCGGATACCACCGGACTGCAGCAGGAAGCTCCTTACTCGTTGAGTATTCGTACCCAGGTTCCTGGCGATCGACCGTAGAGAGTCTCCACGTCGCCAGTGTTTCCATAGCTGATCCTGCTGCTCAGCAGTAAACCCATAATCACGCACCATTCCCATCACTTTCATATCCGATCACGGGCGGTGCGTTGACCGGTTGAGACCACCACCGTTTCCGTGCACACGATCTATTCGCGGTGCGTGTTCCAAACATCCTGTCATTTTCCCTACTCGCCTGCACGACTGGCCGCCTGTTCTCGCAGTTGTGCGGACGAGTGCTGAGCACTGGTTTTTCCGCACTCCTCTGCACTAACGTCGTTGTTGCTTACTACTCCTCTGCACACCAAGGGAGGTAGCGGAGTGGGTGAAGAATCTACATACGTTCGTGAGCCGGGCACGTTGACCATGCCAGATGCTCTGTGGGACCGAATGAAGTCAATGTCGGCGGTGATCACGCCCTTGGCAGCGCAAGCGGTTGTCGGCAGGGCGGCAGTTGATGCAGCCGCACTGGCGTTGGGCATATCGCAACGCCAGGTCTACGTGCTGATCAAACGTCATCGCGCCGGGTCTGGGTTGCTGACGGATTTGGCCCCGGGCCGCTCCTCTGGAGGGAAAGGAACCGCGCGTCTGTTGGACGAGGTCGAAGACCTCGTCCAACAGATCGTGCGGAAGCAGTTCCTGACTCGGCAGAAGCGGACCTTGGCAGCGGTGTATCGCGACATCGCTGCAGCGTGCCGCGAACGACAGCTCCCTGTCCCGGCCCGGAACACGGTCGAGCGGCGAATCCGGACGCTGGATCCAGTTGAGGTAGGCCGGCGCAGGGGTGGTGCGAATGCGGTACGGCCGTTGCAGTCAGCTGGGGACGAGGTGCCGGCGGTCGCCACAGTTTTGGAACAGGTGCAGGTCGATCACACGGTCATTGACGTCATCGTCGTGGACGAACGGGAGCGCCAGCCGATCGGCCGCCCTTATCTGACTGTCGCGATCGATGTCTACAGCCGATGCATTATTGGCATGGTCGTGACTCTGGAGGCTCCCTCGGCAGTGTCGGTCGGGCTGTGCCTGGCGCATGCCAGCACTGACAAAAGGCCATGGCTTGAGAGTTTGGCTATTGAGGCGCAGTGGCCCATGAGCGGGAAGCCGAGGCAGCTGCACTTGGATAACGCCAGCGAATTCAAGAGCGAGGCGCTCCGGCGCGGATGCGAGCAACACGGTATCGAGCTGGCCTACCGCCCGCCGGGCCGGCCTCACTATGGCGGGATCGTGGAACGGGTGATTGGCGCCGCGATGCAGCAAATCCATGAACTCCCCGGAACCACCTTTTCCAATCCCGTTGAACGGGGCCGGTATGACTCGGACCGGAAGGCGGCGCTGACGCTGCGAGAGCTGGAGAAATGGATGACCCTCGCCATGACCAGCTACCACGGCACCATCCACAGGACCTTGGCGCAGACTCCCACCGGTCGGTGGGCAGAAGGAGTGGCGGACCAGGGGCTGCCGGCGGTTGCCTCGAACCCGACAGCGTTCCTGGTTGACTTCCTTCCTGTCGTGCGCCGCACCCTGACGCGGACGGGATTCGTCATCGACCATGTCCACTATTTCTCGAATGCGCTGAAGCCGTGGATCAGCCGGCGCGACAGGCTTGGACCGTTTCTGATCCGTCGGGACCCCCGGGACATCAGCCGAATCTGGGTGCTGGAACCAGAGGGGGTTCATTATGTGGAGGTTCCTTACCGGACGATGGCGAACCCGTCTGTGAGCCTATGGGAGCACAGGCATGCCTTGGCGCGGCTACACGAGCGAGGCGTAGCGCAAGTGGATGAGGCGGCGTTGTTCCGCACGATCGAGCAGATGCGAGAGATCGCGACTACTGCGTCGAAAACAACCAGGCGCATGCGACGCGACGCCGAGCGCCGCAATGTAGCGACGACGCGGCGCGCTGGGATACCAGCCCCTTCACTCCCGCGGGAAGCCCCTGCTGATCAGGCACCGGACACGGTCTCGGACGCGGCCAGAGTGGCGCGATTCGATCAGATCGAGCAGTGGTGACCATGCCCGAGTACGAGGCACCCGAGTTGTCCCACCTGCACCCGAGCATGCGGGACGCGGCCCGTTTGCCTGCGAACGAACGGGTTGAACTGATCCGGGCCGACCGGTGGATCGGCTACCCACGCGCAGTGGAGGCGGTGGCCCGCCTGGAGACCCTGCTGTGCTGGCCGGACAAACAGCGAATGCCGAACCTGTTGGTGATCGGGCCGACGAACAACGGCAAGTCGATGATCGTGGAAAAGTTTCGCCGGGGGCACCTGCCTGTGACCGAGGCAAACCGGGAAAACACTCCGGTGTTGTGCGTGCAGATGCCGTCCGAGCCGTCCGTGTTGCGCTTCTACATCGCGCTCCTGGCAGCGCTGGGTGCGCCTCTTCAGCCACGCCGGCGTCTGGCTGACGTGGAGCAGATCTCGCTGAAGCTGCTGCGTTCAACGGGAGTGCGGATGCTTGTCATCGACGAGCTGCACAATGTCCTCGCCGGGCAGGGCAACAGCCGCCGGGAGTTCCTCAACCTCCTGCGATTCCTGGGCAACGAGCTGCGCATGCCGATCATCGGCGTCGGAACACGGGAAGCGTATCTTGCGGTCAGATCCGATGATCAGTTGGAGAACAGGTTCGAACCCATCGTCCTTCCCCTGTGGAATATGGGTGAGGACACCTTGTCGTTGTTGGCCAGCTTCGCCGTAGCCCTGCCGCTGCAGCGCCCCTCGGACATCGCCACCTCCGATATGGCGCAGTATTTGCTAACCCGAAGCGAGGGAACCATTGGCGAACTCACCCGCCTCTTGACGACCGCGGCGATCGCCGCCGTTGAAAGCGGGGAAGAACGCATCAATCGCCGCACCCTGGCCATGGCCGACTATGCAGGACCCGCCGAACGGCGGCGCTTGTTCGAACGCGAACTAATGTGAGACCGCCGGAACGCTGGCCCCTGCACCCGGCTCCAGTGGAAATGGAATCGTTGTCTTCTTGGCTGCGGCGGATTGCCTCTAGCTATGACATGCACTCCTACGAGCTCCTCGAACACGGACTTGGCCAAAGGGAACTGAGCGACCCCGAGCTGGATCTGAACCCGCCGACGGATCTGCTTGAAGAGCTCGCCAAGCGCACCGGTCTTGATCAACACCGCGTGAATGCTATGACCATGGCCGGATGGGTGCCATGGCTCGTTGACAGCCTCAGCCCTGCGCCCGGCGCTTACGAAACCTATGTGCACCAGCTCTCCGTGCTCCTGCCACCGAAGCGGCGCAATATCTACGCCCCGCAGAAGTGGGTGCCATGGCTGTCGGTCACCGGGGCACGGCGGGGATGCCCGGACTGCCTGGCATCAAGCCCGGCGATACTGCTCTTCTGGCAATTGCCGCTCATGGCCAGCTGCCTGGCACACGGGCGCCGGCTCGAAACCTACGAAGGACACCCTACTGATTTCAATCTGTGGGCAACTCCCGCCCATGACCAGCGGCCGCTGCCGGAGTCGCTGTCCCTCATGGACAGGCGCACGTGGCAGGCGATAACCACTGGCTCCGTGGACCTGCCCCGATATCCGGTTCACGCCGGCATCTGGTTCCGGCTGCTGCGGACCATCCTGGACGAACTCACCACAGCCCAGGGACGATATGGGCGGCAACTGGACGACGTGAGTCGTGTCTGGGAACACTGCGGTCACCCGTTCAGGGCCGGCCTGTATTCGTGGCAGCCGTTCGAGACCCTCCACTGGCCCGTCCAGCAGCAGCTGCTCGAAGCGGCCGCCGCCGCGATGGAACTGATTGAAGCCGGCGCACTGACCGCGCTGGGAACCACCGCGTACCTCCTGCGCCCGGAACCGAACCCCCGGATCAGCGACGGAACCCCGCGTGGACCACTGACAGCAACCGCTCAGGAGAAGCGGACCCTCGATGAGCTCTGGAAGCAGGCAACGGATGCACTGGAAGTCTGCATCGCAGCAGCCAAAGTAGACCCAGTCGTCGCGCAGCCGCTCTACGATTTCGCACGGTATGGATGCCGGAGTGAAGAATCCGTGCGCAGTCTCCGGCAAACCTTCGCCGAGCTTCAGATACCCCTGGACTTCTTGTCACAAACAGAGAATCAGTAGCCCTTTGCATAACTTAGAATAAATAACGCGTTAAGTGACATATTTCGATTCCGGGCTGATCTGGAATCAGACTGTCACTTAAACGAACGTATAAATGATGAGGGGTTACGGCTGTGCTCGTTGGATATATGCGCGTCTCAAAGACGGACGGGTCACAGACCACGGACCTGCAGCGCGACGCACTCCTGGCCGCCGGCGTCGGTGCCGACTCCCTCTACGACGAACGTGCCTCCGGGAAGAGGGACGACAGACCCGAGCTGGCTGCCTGCCTCAAGGCCTTGCGCCACGGCGACACCCTCATGGTCTGGAAACTGGACCGGCTCGGCCGGGACCTGCGCCACCTGGTCAACATCGTCCACGACCTCACCGAACGAGGCATCGGGCACAAAGTCCTCACCGGCCAGGGTGCGGCCATCGACACCACCACCGCTTCCGGGAAGCTTGTCTTCGGGATCTTCGCCGCCCTGGCCGAATTTGAACGCGAGCTCATCTCCGAACGCACCCTGGCCGGGCTCGCCTCCGCCCGGGCCCGCGGCCGGAACGGCGGACGCCCCTACAAGATGACCCCGGCGAAACTCAGGCTCGCCATGGCGTCCATGGGCAAACCAGGAACCAGGGTCAGCGACCTCTGCGCCGAACTTGGCGTCACCCGCCAAACCCTCTACCGCCACGTCTCACCCACCGGGGAACTGCGCCCCGACGGTGAAAAGCTCCTCTCACGGTAGTGCGTCCGTTTGTCGCACGCACACTGGGTAGTTTCTCAGGCAGGTCATACGGGAATCATCCGGAGCCGTCATGACACGGGTCTCCTAAATCAGCAGGAAGGCCACGGGGACGGCCGGTAGGCGACCGGCTTGCGGGTGCCACCTGGCCGTCACCATCATTATCAGTAATGAGCCTTCACGACCGAGGTCGCTAGGTCGGGCCTAACACGTTGGCCGGGTGCATCGATATATCGTCGACATATGGCTCCTCGTTCAAAATGGTGGCACATACTGCAGGCTTCGAAAGCGGAGGCGCGACTTGCCGTTGATCTGTACAACCGATCGGGAAACGAGCGACAGCTCGAGGCTTTCATCGTTCATATGAATCTCGCATGGACAAAGCTTCTGCAGGCGCGCGTCGAGGCTACTGGCGGGGATCTCATCGAGCGAGATTGGCGAGGATGGCGAAAAAAACACCCCGAGGGCGGATACCTCTTCAAAGCACTTCGTACTTTGCTGGCAGAGCTTTTCGTTCCCAACGATCCACGACTGAGTAATATCACTTTCTTCATGGGCCTGCGCAATCAGATCGAACATCGCCACGAAGCTCGCATCGCCGCACTGGTTGCCGGCCGGACACAGGCTCTTCTCATTAACTACGAGAAGACGCTGGTCGAATGGTTCGGGCAGAGCGAGGCTCTAGGGTCGGAGCTGCGCTTCCCACTTTTCGTATCGACCATCACTGAGGATGCGGTCGGCGCACTCAAAAAGATACGAGCACAGATACCGCGTGGCGTACTGGATTGGGTACAAGATTTTGATGCCAGCCTCGAAGCAGGGCTGAGCGCCGATCAGCAGTATGACTTCAGCATCTACATGGTGCCGCACAAGGGGCCGAAGACAGAGGCAGATGCCTCGATGACCTTCGTCCGAGATGAAGATTTGACCGACGAACAGCGTGCGCTGCTTGACCAGGTACAGACGATCATCCGAAACAAGCATGTTCCTGTGGAGGATCTAAACGGCTTGAAGGCTGGCGAAGTAGTTGAACAGGTTGATGCCCGGCTAGACGTTTCTTTCAACATGCATATGCACACCCAGGCCTGGAGATTCTATAAGGTCCGCCCAAGCAACAGTGCCACCAACAAGACTGAAACTAAACCCGACTTCTGCTACTACAACGCAACCTTTGAACAGTACATCTACAAACCGGCATGGGTTGAATATTTGGTTCGCCACCTCGCCGACCCCGACACCTTCGCGGCAGTACGTGCGTGGCCCAACCAGCCCGCTACAGAGACACCACTGCCAACGCTCTAACACTGCAAAGCTGTAACCGCTGATGGATCCTGTTTCGGGACTGGTGATCGGGGAACAGGATGTGCTGCTGAAAGACTTTCCGGGCACTCCCGCCGGACCCATCTTAAGCTGGACCTCTATCAGGACTTCCGTGGTGGACTCGGCGCCCTCAGCGCAGCGGTCGGTGAGCACGCGCTAGGTGACGTTCAAGGGGCCCGGGGTGACCGCACCCCGGGCCCATAGTCCAATCGGAATCATGATCCGATGAGTTTGGCCGACTGTCTTACGCCGGTTCGACGGACTCGTTCCTACGTCCTGGGATGAGCAGGGACACGATCACCGAGGCGATGGCTGCAGCGGCGCACATGATAAACAGCACCCGGAATCCGGTGAGCGAAGGGAGCGCGGCGGAACCGAGGGCGATGGTGAAGGAGGCCAAGATGGTCCCTCCGACCGCGCTGGCGATGGAGCTTCCGAGGGACCGTAGCAGCGAGTTGATACTGTTCGCCGAGGCGAGTTCTTCTCGGGGTGAGTAGGTATTGATGAGGCTCGGCATCGCGGCGTACCCGATTCCTGTTCCAATGCCAACGATGGTCGTGCCGATGATCACTTGAGTTAGGGAGCCGGTGAGGAATATCCGCAGGATCCAGCCCAGAGCGATAACGCCGGCACCGACAGCAAGGGTTTGGTGTGCTCCGATGACGGATACCATCTTCGCTGCGACCGGTGATAGCAGCAGCATGCACAGACCACTCGGGAGCATTGCGAGCCCGGCGACAAGCATCGATGACCCGAATCCGTAGCCGGACTCGATGGGCGCCTGGACGTAGGAGGAAGTGCCGATGAGGGATGCGAAGAGCGCGAATCCAAACAGAAGCGAGGCTATGTTCGTCAGCAGGATCGGGCGCCTGCGCAGCGCGGCGAGGTCCACGAGCGGATCGGCGGATCTGGTCTGCCACCAACCGAAGCACGCAAACAGGATCAAGGAAAGGACGAAGAGCCCGATGACCAGGAATGATCCCCATCCCCACGTCCGGCCTTGCGCCAGTGGCAGGAGCAGCGAGACCAGTGCGAGGCTGAGCAGTAATGCGCCGAGGAAGTCGATGCGGCCGCCGGTGCGGCTCGGTGATTCAGGAACTAGGAGAAGAACCCCGAAGAAGGCGATGATTCCTGCGGCCGCAGTGATCCAGAACAGGATGTGAAAGTCCGAACTCTGCGCGACGAGGCCCGCCAATGGCAGGCCGAGCGCGCCGCCAACACCGAGCATGGCGCTGATCAGTGCTATTGCTGATCCTGCGCGTTCCCGGGGAAGAAGTGTGCTCAACAAGCTGATACCAAGGGGAATCGCGGCGAGAGACACCCCCTGTACAGCCCTCCCGATGATGAGCAGGGCGATGTTTGAGGTGACAGCTGTCAGGATTGACCCGCCGACCAGGGTGCCGAGGGCGACCAGCAACATGAGGCGTTTGCCGAACATATCGCCCAACTTGCCGACGAACGGCACAGCAATCGCGCCAACCAGCAAGGTTGACGTCAGCAACCACTGGGTCGACTCGGCCGATGTTCCCAGTTCAGCCGGCAGTACCGGCAGCACCGGAACAAGGATGGACTGCGAGAGCGAGACAGCCAGGGCGCCCAACGCCACGAAGAACAGCCAGACCCGCCCCCTTCCGATCGACACCGGAGGTGCTGAGTCGCTCGAAGTGTCAGTAGTTTGCACGTTCATGCGGTGAGGACTCCTAGAAACTTTGGCTAAATAAAAGCAACACTGTTGCTATAGATGATCCCCCAGTGTTCCATCATGCCGAGTAACACGTCAACACTGTTGTCTTTGTTATATTTAGGAGATGAAACCTCGCTCTCCCAACGCTGCCGGCCTGGCCACGCGCGCCAACATCGCGGCCGTCGCCAAGCGGCTCTTCGAGAAGGATGGTTTCAGTGGGGTCTCGGTTCGGGCGATCGCGGCCGAGGCGGGAGTCGAAGCGTCATCTGTTATTCGACTGTTCGGGTCCAAGGAGGAACTGTTCGTTCAGGTCACCGTGTTCGATACCCATCTCGAAGCCGTTATTGACGTCCCACAGGATCAGATCGGCCAGCGTCTGGCCGCCTATGTCCTTGCTCCGGAAAGCACGCGGATGCGTGCTGCATTCGCTGCCCTCGTCCGCGCATCTGACCACGAGAATGTGAGGCAAGCACTCCGGGATGCCATGCGGGCTTCGTTCGTGAGTCATCTGGCGCCCCGCATTCCGTTACCCGATGCTTACTTAAGAGCAGAGCTCGTTTCCGCTGCTCTCAGCGGCCTCATGCATGCAGGAGCCATCGCGGCCGACCCGGTGCTGGCATCAGCGGACCCGCTTGAGGTAACCGCAATTTACGGGCACGCGATCCAATCCATCATTGACGGCCACGCACCCTCCCGGGCTGACGAACCTACTAGTGCAAACTGACCATAACGAACCAGTTCTCCCATAAGCCCGCGGCGCCCAGCACGTATACGAAGGTGACTGAGCATACGCCGAGGTCGAAAGAGCTCGCGGTGAGTGACCGGTTGTGGACATGCTCGTCTTCGTGCTGGACGTGACCACGGATTAACTCTGGCCTATATAAGTCTCCCCCGGATCTGACGAGATGTGACGCGGAAAAGGATCCCTCGATGGGGCGTCAGCGGCTTCTTCAACGGTCTGGCATTGGCGCTGGAATGTGGTCGGCAGCCCATGAGGTCCTACAATCGGCAGAATGAATGCTCGCCCCCTTACAAAAGACCAGTACGACAGCGCTATTTCCTTGTGGACGACTACGGGTCTCACACGCCCGTGGAACGATCCAATGGACGACCTCCTCCGTGCGATGAACGGTCCGACATCCACGGTCCTTGGGTACTCACTGGACGGAGACTTGGTCGCCACCGCGATGGTAGGGCACGACGGGCACCGAGGCTGGGTCTATTACCTCGCGGTCGCCCCAGACAGGCAGAAATCCGGATTGGGGTGCTTGATGATGGAGGCCTGTGAACAATGGTTGATTGAACGCGGTGCAGTAAAAGTGCAGCTCATGATCCGCAGCGACAACAGCCCGGTTATCGGGTTCTATGACCAGCTCGGATACGAGCTCTCAGACGTTCAGGTTAGGGCTAAGTGGCTCAAGGTAGATGATCACGCCCACACGAGTTCAGCTGCCCTCTGAAGGATCCTAAAAGAACATAAATCACCAAGGGTATGGTCGGTGGTATGAACCATGCTGTCCGTTCTGCGACCATAAGCGATCTTCCCCAAGCGGCCCGCACACTTGCTCTTGCATTCGATCCCTACCCCTGGACCCGGTGGTCTATCCCGGCGAATCATTACGAGGCGCGTCTAGAGGAACTGCAGTCCCTCTATTTGAAGCATGCTCTGGACCACGGACTCGTCTTAGTCGACGAGGAGGTACAAGGGGTAGGGGCTTTCCTTCCGCCTGGTGCCCCTGAGCCTGGCGAGGACACACAGGAACGCATTGCGGAATTGCTGGGCGACCGGCTGGAGAGCGTCATGGGCCTGCAGCTTCCTAGTCTCCCCACTGGCGCTTGGACCCTAGCGACACTCGGCGTACACCCCGGAAGCGCAGGGAAAGGCCTTGGGTCCGCGATCATCTCCGAGGGCCTTCGTCAAATTCGTGGTCCTGGTTCGGTAGGGCTGGAGACTTCTGACGAACGGAACGTGCAGCTATATGAACGCCATGGATTCGCCACGACCGCGGCTACACACATTCCAGGTGGACCCTCCGTCTATTCGATGCGCCGCCATCTCCCTTCCCCTGCAAGAAGGTAGGTAGGGAACGGTTCCACGGGAGCAGTGCTGCGGAATATTCGGGAGGGGCCCCCGGGCTCGTTACGCCCGGGCTAACTATGTTCATGCCCAGTCCGGTGTGGTGCACGAAACGATCCCCAACGGGCGGGCTGTGCAGACGACTTTGGACATTCTGTGCAGTCGACTTCGAAAACTGACACATCCGCCAGGTTCCGTGGATGGGGTGTGCACAGAAGAATGCACGAAACCGGCGTGCACATATCGTCCTACCCATGAGTTTCGTTCACGGGTGGATGAACCAAGTTGCATTGCGGGAAAGGGGTAGTAATTACGCCGGGAATCTCCTTCCGCTGAAAATTTTTACCCTTGTTGAATGCGTGGGGCGTTGGTAGGGTCACCACCGTCGGTCCACTGGTGATTCTGGTTCCGGTGGATAAGTTTCAATTACGGGGGAATTCTTATGTCACGTGTGTTGTCTACCGAGCAGGCAAAAACCGCAATCGGCCAGGTCCAATCCATCATCAACGGCGGTTTCACGGACCAGATCTCCGCGCTCGATGCGCAGGGCAAGGTTTTGTCGGACCCGAACGTCTGGGATGGTCCGCTGGCATCGCAGTTCCGCGGGTCTGTGTGGCCGGAAACCAAAGCCGCACTGGATAAGGCCAAGGAAGAACTCGAGCAGCTGCGTACCCAGCTCGAGCAGATTTCGCAGAACATCTTCTCTGCAGGCGGCGGCGCCTAAGCGCCTTGCCGGTCCTCTACCTGCAATGGCTCGGGTAGCCGCACCCCTGCAGCGGGCGGCTACCCGGCCCTCGAACCCTTATCTTGACCGCCACGAGTTTTTCGGCCGGTCTCCGGGTTTCTCTTCTTAACAGTCTTTTCTGCCGTTTTGTGCCTCGGTGTTATGTCCCGGTGCAGGACAGCAGCGTCTTCGTTGATCTTTTCCGGCTTTGTTTAGTGGGGGGCATTAAGCATGTCTGATTCTGAAACTTTTGTTGAGGTGCCGTTGCTGCCGGATGACTCCCGGGGACGGTTTGTCTATTCCGTGGCCGAGGGGCTGAAATCCGCCTTTGAACATGCTGCCTCCCGCCTCGACGGCCAGGCCGGATCCCGGGCCTCTTACGTGTCCACAGGCAAGCAGGAGTTCAACGGGCACTTCGCCAACAAGTTCCAGGAGAACGCCGCCGTCGCGGCCGCCGACGCGGGGAATCTGGCCGAGGCGCTGCGGACAGTGGCCAAGTACGCGGGGCAGATGATCGACGCCGGCCACGACGAAGATGACCGCCGCCGGGAAAACAATGAGTGGGTCTACCGGCACAACAACCGCACCATGTTGGAAGAGATCGGGGACTGGATCTGGGGAGAGGGAAAGCGTCCGAACGAAGACCGCGGTCCGGCGCCGACGTTTGAACCGGCGACGGCGGTCAGCGGGGACAGGGACACACCACCGCCCGGCAGCAGCGGACATGGCGGCGGAACGTCCTCGGCGCGGCCGGTAAACCTTCGTTCCTTCGCGGCTGGATCCCGTGGTCTGGACGGGGAGCTGACCACTGTTCCGGGCACCTTGGAAGGGCATTTGTCCTCGTTCGCGTCTCTGTGTACCTGGGGGACTATTGAGGCATCCGGGGTGATGCGGGCCTACCACGATTATCTGGCAGCCAATGAGAATGATGCGCGCTGGGCGGTTACCGTCGCAGATGCCTTCGCGGCCGCCGGCGGGGACTCTAACGTCTCCACGGTGTCAGACGCTGCCCTGGCCGCAGCGTTGGCCGCCGCCGGGGTGGATGAGACCCGTGACGCACTCAAGATTGATCCGCCCACCGCCGCGGGAGCGATTCCCACCACCGGTTACGCCAATGACCCGGTGAATACGGCCACGGGTAACTTCATCGAACCGGAAACGGACCTGGGCTTCGCGGGAACAGCGTCGAATCTGGTGCTTTCCCGGATGTACAACTCGTTGGCCTCAGGTCTGGAAACCCCGGGTGTGTTCGGCCCGGGCTGGGCCTCGGTCCTGGACCAGCACCTGGTGCTCTCGGACGAGGGCGTCCGCTGGGTCCTGGCCGACGGACGCGCCGTGGACTTCCCTCGCGACGGCGAGTCCTGGGGCCGGGCGGTGGGGGAGAATTACTGGCTGACCAGCGAGCCCGCCGCCGCACCCGCATTCACCGAACTGGCCTCCGTACCCGAAGGCAGTACCGATCTGCTCGTGGTCCGGGACAACCAAGGCTCCTGGTGGGCCTACACCCTGGCCGGAGCCTGGCTCGGGACCGGGTCCGGTCCCGGCCGGACAGTGTCCGTGCACCGGGAAAACACCGACGACGACGGCACCGGCCAGGTGACCCGCCTCTCCCACGTGCGCGGCCGGTTCCTGGACATCGACTACGTGGATGGCCTCGCCGCCGTGGTGCGGGCCTCCGACGGACGCCGGGTGGAATACGGGTACGACGACGGCCGGCTGGTCTCGGTGACCACCGAAACGGGAACGCGGTCCTACCGCTGGAACGACGCCGGCCTGGTCGATGCCGTGTACTCCGCCGCCGGGGTGCTGGAAGCGGAGAACACCTACGACGAGCACGGCAGGGTGGTCCTGCAGGTCACCCAGCACGGCCGCCGGACCCGGTTCGCCTACCTTCCCGGCCGGGTCACCGTTGTCTCGGATGAGGACGGCACCCGCTCCAACTCCTGGATCGCGGACTCGAAGGGCCGTCTGGTCGGCGTGCTGGATTCCCACGACCACCGCCAGTCCATGGCCTACGACAAACACGGCAACCTGGTCTCGCTCACCGAACGCGATGGATCGGTCACGGTCCATGCCTACGACGAACGCGGCCGCCGTATCCGGACCGTCACCCCCGAGGGGGCGGACCTGACCTACGGCTGGGACGAACAGGACCGCATCACCACCCTGGTGACCGAATCCGGTTCCGTCGTCGCGTATGAGTACAGTGATGAGCTCACCCGGGACCCGTCGGCCGTGGTCGATCCGCTGGGCGGGCGCACCGAACTGTCCTGGCAGAACGGGCTCCTGACCCGCGTCACCGACCCCGCCGGGGTGACCGTCGACTTCGACTACGACGGGTCCGGGGATCTGGTCGCCACCCGGAACGCGCTTGGGGACACCGCGCGGATTGTGCGCGATGCCGCCGGCCGGCCCGCCGCTGCCATCAGCCCGTCAGGGGCCGAAACCCGCTTCACCTACAACACTGCCGGCCTGCTCACCCGGCGCGAGGAAGCCGACGGGGCCATTTGGTCCTTTGAGTACGACGCCGCCGGGCGGCTCACCGCATCGGTTGCGCCCGACGGCGGCCGGACCCGGCTGGAATATGCCGCCAACGGGGAACCGGTCCGGAGGATTGACCCGCTGGGCAGGGCCACCGAGCGGATCTTCGACGACCTGGGTAACGTCACCGCGGCAGTGCTCCCCGACGGCGCCCGCTGGGGCTTCAGCCACGACACCCTCTCCCGCCTGACCGGCATCACCGATCCGGCCGGCCACGATTGGATCCGCGAATACGACAAAATCGGCAACCTTACCGCCGTCGTTGACCCGACCGGGGTCCGGTCGGAGGCCGCTATGGACCGCGGGGCGGGCACCGCCACCGTGTCGGACGCGTTCTCCTCCGCAACCTACAGTTTCGACGAATACGGCCGCCCGGTCCGGGCAGAAGCGGCAGACGGGTCCGCGGAACTGACCACCTACGACGCGGCCGGCAACCCGGTTGAGCTCATTGACGGCGAAGGTGGACTGACCCGTCTGGAACGGGATGTGTCCGGGAAGATCATCTCGGTGACCGCCCCTTCGGGCGCGGTGACCCGGTACGAGTACGACCTCTGCGGACGTCCCTGGAAAACGATCGACCCATTGGGTGCTGTCACCGAGCTGGCTTACAACGCCGACCAGCGCGTTACCACCCGGATCCTGCCGACCGGTGAAACCGAGACTTTTGACTACGACGCGGCCGGCCGTTTGGTCCTTCGTATCAGCCCCGGCAACGGGACCGCCCGGTACGGGTACGACAAGGTTGGCCGGCTGAGTTTCTCCCAGGACTCCTGGTACGGCACGCGGCGGTTCATGTACAACGTAGCCGGAGAACTGGTCGAAACGGTCAACGGTGTGGGCGGGCGGACCCGGTTCGAGTATGACGTCCGCGGCCGGTTGATCCGGATCACCGATCCACTCGGCGGAGTCACCACCCGCACCTACACGGAAACTGACAGGGTTGATTCGGTCACTGACCCGCTGGGCCGGGTCACCACCGCAACCTACGATCCGGCGGGCCGGCAGCTTTCACAGACGGATCCTGATGGAAACACCACCACCTGGACCTTTGATGCGGCAGGCCGGGAGAAGAGCACCTCCTATAACGGGAAGCTGCTCTCCTCGGTGGATCGCGACCGGCAGAACCGCCGCGTAGTCATCACCGATTTCACCGGGGATGACGGACTGGCCGTTGAACATGAACTCGGCTTCAACCGCCGTAACCAGCTGATTTCCCGCACCCGCGGCGCTCAGGGGATGTCCTGGGAATACGACGCGGACGGCAACCGCACCGGGTTCACCGATGCCGGCGGAACCACTACAACATATGCCCGGGACGCCGCGGGCCGGGTCACGGCCGTGCACAACCCAGGACTGGGGGAAGCGCAGTTCAGGCATGACGCGTCAGGTCGGCTGACTGCCGTCACCGCGGGCGATCTGGTCCAGGAATGGGGATATCGGAACGGGTACCTGGCCGAACACTCCCGCACCAACGGCGCAACCGGCGACGGTCCGGATATCACCCTGATCGGCCGGGACGGGGATGGGCGGATCACCGGCCTGACCCGCGCGGGCACCGTGACTCGGTACGGGTACGACGGCGCCGGGCAGATGATCGCGGCTGCGACCACGATTTTGAATGCGTCGGATGCTGCTGCGACCGTCCGGGCGCAGGTCTCGGAGTGGGAGTACGACGCCGGCGGCCGGTTGGTCCGTGAACACACCCCGGCTGGGCCCCGCGCTTATGCCTATGACGCGGCGGGACAGCTGGTCTCCGTCATGGAGGCGGACGGGTCCCGGACGGAGTACGTCTATGACGGTCTCGGACGGCGGTCTCGGCTGATCTCCGCCGACGGGTCGTGGACCGAATACGCCTGGGGTGAGACCGGGTACCTGCAGGGCACGGTCGAGCGGACTCCCGACGGGACGGAGACTTCCCGGCATAGCTTGTGGGTGGACGCTCTGGGCGAGCTGGCGTCCGTGGACGGGTGTCCGGTGTGGTGGGACACCGCAAGTCCGATCCCCACGCTGGCCGGCGTCGGGGACGAGCAGGTGTTGTCCCTGCCCGGCGGTGTCACTGGTATCGGTGAGGCCTGGATAGCTCCGGGGTGGCGTGCTGCACGCCCCACTGATGAAACCGATCCGTGGGCAGTACTGGGGGCGTCGGTCATCCCGGAACCCGGCGCGGTATCCGGGGCGTCGGGTGGATTGCCGACCGGGATCGGCCTGACCGGTAACGGCGGCCTGGACGTTGCGGGCCTGGAGTGGATGGGAGCCCGGGCGTATGACCCGGCCGCCCGGGGTTTCCTCTCCACCGACCCGTTGTCACCGGTCCTGGGGGCGGGCTGGGACGGCAACCCCTACGCGTATGCGGGGAATAACCCGCTGAACGCCAGCGACCCAACCGGGCTGCGTCCGCTGACGGACGAGGAATTGAAGGCATACGACGCGGCCCACCGCGGCGCGTTGGCTGCCGCCGGTGATTGGTTTGCGGATAACTGGGAATACGTTGTCGGCGGTGTGGCGATTGTTGGTGGTATCGCGTTGCTGTTCGTGCCCGGCGGCCAGGGCATCGGTGTATCGCTGATCTTGTTCGGTGCCGACGTGGTGGTCCAGAAGGCCACCACGGGCGAGGTGGACTGGCTTCTGGCCGGCCTGAACCTGGTGGGTTTCGGTGTAGGCGCGATTGCAGCCAGAGTCTTCCGCAACCCCCTGGTGCGCGAGGTCGTGGAAGACACGGTCGAATGGGCGGTTACGGAGCTCGGAGAGCAAATTTTTGGACCGGATCCAAAAGCTGTTTCGAATCCCTCGCCAACAGGAAAGCTAGGCGACCTTGAACCCGTTCCGGACGGGGTGGTTTACCTCCGGACGGACGAGACCGGCGGCATGAAGCCTTACGTGGGGCAGTCGAAGAGCTTGGAACGGTTCGAGGCGCGACAAGACGAACACCAGGATGCACATCCTTCCGCCGATTTTAACTTCGATATAATTGGCCGTGCGGACCCTGGTTTGGAGTTGGATCGCTTGGAGGAATACCACATCAGAGATCTGGGTGGTCCCACAAATAAGAGCAATCCAGATGGGCTTCTTTCTAATAAGCGGCACCAAATGAGCGACAGAAGATACGAAGATTCAGGAGGAGCCCCATGGTCAAGAATCGAAGAGTTCGAGCGCCGAAAGGCGGCGACATTTTCACGATTCCGTTAGATGATGACCGAGTTGCGCTGGGGCAAGTTATCTCCCCTCTTCACGCCGCGTATTACATAGTCGTATTCGAATGCACTCTGCTGGCAAATGAAATTCCATTACGAATCCCTGAGGTACTGCGATCCAGGCCCTTCCTTGCAGGACTGACCTTTGCCGCGCTCATTCGTCATGGGCACTGGAAAGTTGTGGAGAATAGGCCCGTGGACAGTAAGAAGTTTCTGCCGGCATATAAGACCGGGGTTGACGAATTAGGAAACGTGATGGTCGAGGACTTCAAGGGGGAAGTGTGGCGACCCGCCACCGCACTGGAGGGAGAACTAATACCCTTCAGAGAAATGACCTCACCGATCCGCTTCGAAAAGGCTATGAAAGCCCACATAGGTTTGGAGCCTTGGAGCGAATCATATGAACGCATTCGGGTCGGAGACGTGATCACCAGTGCGAGCCTTTTTGGCGATTAGAGAAACCTAAGCCGAGGGAATGTAGCCGACGACGTCTCGGCAGGGGCCCCTCATGGCGCAAGCTCCATGTCTGACCCAGCCGCATCGTGTCTGTCGGAAAGGACTAATGATGCGAGCTATCAGCAGGGGGTGATCCGCAGTGAGTAAGCAAGAGTGGCCATCTTTGAATGACGGCGACGTCTTCAAGATCCCTCTGGTCGACGGCAGGGCCAGGTTGTTTCCACGTACGTGTCTGGCACCTATTACATACTGATTTTCGATTTCATTGCAGCGGAGGAAGAGGTGCCGACCCTGGTCTCTGAGGCGCTCGAGTCTGAGCCTCTCTTCGCTGGACTCACCTTTGATGGATTGTTTCGCCCTGGGCGATGGCAGGTACTCGAAAACAGGCCGGTAGACGGTCGGAAGTTCCTTCCGGCATACATACTCGGGGGCCACATCCCGTCACGGTGCATGGTCGTGGACTTCTGGGGAAACCGGAGGCGCCCTGCCACGGATGTGGAGAGGGAGATGCTTCCTCATCGAAAGACACGCAAGCCCGCAATTTTTGACAGCGCTATCCGGGCTCACGCTGGGTTGGAGCCCTGGGCGGAGTACTACGATGGCCTCCGGCCAGGGGATATCGTCACCAGCGCGGAGCTCTTCGGCGATTGAAAATCGGGGCCAGGCGATTCGGCCTAGGATGCGTCGGGACAGGATACGGGCTGGCGCGTGCCGGTGACATGCCTGCTCCAGACACAGCGTCCGAGCTCAGGCCCGTCCCGGCCCACCTATAATTCCCTTATGGCATATCCGCGCCCCGAGGGTGGCATCTATAAGCAACTGTCCGTCCCGCACCAGTATGGAGCCGTTCTGTGAGCGGCGGGCTCGTCGCCCTGCTGGACGATGTCGCCGCGCTGGCACGCATAGCAGCCGCCTCGGTGGATGACATCGCCGCAGGAGCTGCGAAAGCAGGAGCCAAGGCCGCCGGCGTCGTCATCGATGATGCCGCCGTGACGCCCCAGTACGTCTCCGGCGCCGACCCGTCACGTGAACTCCCGATGATCAAGAAGATCTTCTGGGGCTCGCTTCGGAACAAGCTGCTGTTCATCCTGCCGGCCCTGCTGCTGATCAGCGCCTTCATCCCGGGCGTGATCCCCTTCATTCTCATGCTGGGCGGCACGTACCTCTGCTACGAAGGTGCAGAGAAGGTCTGGCACAAGTTCTTCGGCCACCACGAGGACAAGGAGGCACCGGCGGTAGAGCGGGGGCCCGACGCCGAGTCCAAGGTGGTCAAGGGAGCCATCACCACCGACTTCATCCTCTCCTGCGAGATCATGGTTATCTCCATGAACGAGGTGGGCGACGCGTCCATCTGGGTGCGGGCGATCATCCTCGTCATTGTGGCCATTGCGATCACGATCCTTGTCTATGGTGCCGTTGGGCTGATCGTCAAAATGGATGACATCGGCCTGCACCTGACCAAAAAGGATTCAGCCGGCTCCAAGCGCCTCGGCGGGCTCCTGGTTCGCGGCATGCCCGCAGTGCTGGCGGCCATCACCTTTGTCGGAACCATCGCCATGCTCTGGGTAGGCGGCCACATCATGCTGGTGGGCGTCTCCGACCTCGGCTGGCACGCCCCCTATGACCTGGTCCATGCCCTGGAACACCCCGTGGCAGGACTGGCAGTGGTGGGCGGATTCCTCGGCTGGCTGGTCAACACGCTCTGCTCGGCAGTGGTCGGACTCGCCTGGGGGCTGGTGATCATGGCCGTTCTGCACCCGCTGATGAAGGTCCTGCCGTTCGGCAAGAAGGACGGACATGAGGACGGCGACGCGAGGGCAGCAGCAGCCGGGCACGGCAAGGGGAAACCCGACGCCGACCCCGCCGGCTAACCCTTACCCCGATCCCGGGGGCGGCACCCTTTGCTAAGGGTGCCGCCCCTTTTGCGTACCTAGAGGTCCTGCGGCCCGGGGAGCAGCTGGGGCAGTGTCAGGACCGTCCCCTGCGCCGGAAAGTGACGTGGGTGGTGCCGCTAGGTGCCGCTTCCGCCGTGACCTGACAGTCCGCCTCCAAGCCCCGCAGGTCATCCCACAGCCGGACGCCGCGGCCGAGGATGATAGGTGCAATCCCGACGTGGAGGTCGTCCACCAGGCCGGCCCGAAGGAAGTCGCGCACCGTTGCCGCGCCTCCGCCGACCCTTACGTCTTCGCCGGCAGATGCCGCGGCTGCAGTATCAAGCGCTTCCTCCGGCGTTGCGCTGAGGAAGTGGAAGGTGGTGCCGCCTGCCATCTCCAGGGTGTGGCGGGGCGTATGCGTCAGCACAAAAACCGGTGCATGGAAGGGCGGATCCTCGCCCCACCAGCCGCGCCAGTCGGCGTCGTCAGGGTTTGCGTGCAGACCGAACATGCCGGCGCCCATGATTTCCGCACCGATGTCCTCGAAATAGCGGGCGGCATAGCGGTCATCGACGCCGGTGGTTCCCTCACCGCTTTCGTCGTGCAGCACCCGTTCCCGGAAAGTGCGCGTCGCGGCATACGCGGCGGTCAGACGCGCCCAGTCGTGGCCGAACGGATTGTCCGGAGTCTTGTCGGTCGTCGTGGCGAAGCCATCGAGTGAGATATTGAGGTCGACGCGGACACGGCTCATGGCTGGGCTCCCTGCGTGTCGGACGCCCCGCGGCGCCCTTCCAGTTATAGCTAGAACCTACAACCCGATGTCGGCGCTCTCCAGCAGCGCGACGGCGTCCGGCTGGCCTTCGTACATGACCAGCGCGTGCCCGGTACGGCCGTGCGCGTGCAGCAGCAGCTCGCAGGGTTCGCCCACAATCGCTACCGACACGGGAGCACGCTTGGCCACGTGCCGGGGACCGTCCGGGCGGACCAGCACAATGCCCAGGTCCACCCCCCGGTACAGGATGGCAGCGCGCTTGATCAGCTCGGCCCACAGGGCATCGGAATAATCGGAATCCAGCGCACGCGGCGCCCAGCGGTCCGAAGCACGCCGAATGTCCTCGGTGTGCACGAAGTACTCGCTGAGGTTGGCGCTGTTGTCCACGGATTTCAGGTGCATGGGGGAGAGGCGGGGCGGGCCGGCGCGAAAGGCGCGGACCAGCTTGGCATAACTCTCCGTAGTGGACGCCTTCTGCGCCGTTTCCGCCAGCGCCTTGTCGGTGCGGGAGGCAAGTGGCTTGATAAACGTGCCCAGGGCAGCGCTCATACGGTGCTCGCGCAGGTACAGATGAGCTGCGAGCTCCTTCGTCTGCCACCCCTCGCAAAGCGTGGGTGCATTGGGCCCGGCTGCAAGCAGCGTCTCGGCCAGGACTTCACGGGACGGGTCAACAAAATGCATCACTGCTGAAACTAGCATGGAACCCCCGCTTCCGCCGGAGTTGCGGACCCAAACCGACCTCGAAGGCGGCGATTTATCCCCGGGCAGTAGAATCGGAACCGATGCTTCCTCAACCTTCCCCCTCGAATCCGCAGGCTTCCCTCGATCCGGAGCTCGCCGCGTCCTTAAAGCGCGACGACGCCGGGCTGGTGGCTGCCGTCATCCAGCAGTACGACACGAACCAGGTCCTGATGCTTGGCTGGATGGATGACGAAGCACTGCACCGCACCCTGACCTCGGGACGGGTGACCTTCTGGTCCCGCTCCCGGCAGGAGTATTGGCGCAAGGGGGACACCTCCGGGCATGTGCAGTGGGTGAAGTCCGTGGCCCTGGACTGCGACGGCGATGCCCTGCTGGTCCGCGTTGACCAGGTAGGCGCCGCCTGCCACACCGGCACCCGCACCTGCTTCGACGGCCGCGAGCTGCCCGCCGTCGTCGGCGCCGCCTGACCACCCGCTCCACCCATCACGCAGGGAAGACGTAGGAATAACACCATGCAGGAACTAGGAGTCATCCGCCCCACCCTGGACGAATTCCGGGCCCTGGCCGCAGAACGCCGGGTGGTTCCCGTGCGCCTGACCGTCCTGGCGGACGCGCACACCCCCATCGGCATCTACCGCAAGCTCACCGACGGCGAGGCCGGCACCTTCCTGATGGAATCCGCCGCGTCCGGCGGCGTCTGGTCCCGGTATTCCTTTATCGGCGCCCGCTCCCGCGCCACCCTGACCACGCTGGACGGGCAGGCACACTGGCTCGGCGAGCCCCCCGCAGGCGTGCCCGTCGACGGCAGCCCTGTCGAGGCACTGGCCCGCACGGTGGACCTGCTGGCCACCGAACGGTTCGACGAGCTGCCCCCGTTCACCTCCGGCATGGTCGGCTTTGTCGGCTGGGAGAGCGTGCGGCACTGGGAGAAGCTCCCTTCCCCGCCGGTCGATGACCTGGACCTGCCCGAAATCGCGATGAACCTGGTCTCGGACATGGCCATCCACGACAACAGCAACGGCACCGTCACCTTGGTGGCCAACGCCATCAATTTCGACGGCTCCGACGACCGCGTGGACGAGGCCTGGCACGACGCCGTGGCCCGCGTCCGTTCAATGCTCGGCCGGCTCGCTGCCCCCACACCGCAGCCCGTCTCCGTGCTCGCGCCGGGAACCGCCGTCGGCGTCGCCGCCAACGTGAAGGAAAGCTGGCCCAAGCCCGAATACACGCGCGCCGTCCAGCGCGGCAAGCAGGCGATTGTCGACGGCGAGGTCTTCCAGGTGGTCATCTCGCGCCGCTTCGAGGCCGAGTGCCGGGCCGAGGCACTGGATGTCTACCGGATCCTGCGCACCACCAACCCCAGCCCGTACATGTACCTCTTCAACTTCGAGGACGCCCACGGGAACCCGTTCAACGTGGTGGGCTCCTCGCCGGAAGCCCTGGTCACGGTAACCGGCCGGGACGTCATCACCCACCCGATCGCCGGCTCCCGGCCCCGCGGCAAGACTTCCGAACTGGACCGGGCGCTGGCCGAGGAACTGCTGGAAGATGAGAAGGAACGGGCCGAACACCTGATGCTGGTGGACCTGGCCCGCAACGACTTGTCCAAGGTCTGCCGCCCCGGCAGCATCGACGTCACCCAGTTCATGGAGGTGGAGCGGTTCAGCCACATCATGCACCTGGTCTCCACCGTCGTCGGTCGCCTCGCTGACGCGTCCACGGCCTACGACGTGCTCGCCGCGACCTTCCCGGCCGGAACCCTCTCCGGCGCTCCGAAGCCGCGCGCCCTGCGCCTCCTCGACGAAGTGGAACCGCACCGCCGCGGCATTTACGGCGGCGTGGTGGGCTACCTCGACTTCGCCGGAGACATGGACATGGCCATCGCCATCCGCTCCGCGCTGCTGCGCGACGGCAAGGCGTATGTACAGGCCGGCGGCGGAATCGTGAACGACTCGGACCTCGACGCCGAAGCGCAGGAAACCGTCAACAAGGCGGCCGCTCCGCTGCGGGCCGCCCTCCTCGCCGGATCGTTGGAGACCGTTGCTGCGCCTCCCACCGGCACCACCAAGCAGGAAGCAGACAAGTGAGCACCACCACCCCACGCTGGCAGCGCAAGGGCACCGTCATCATGACGACCGTCCTGCTGGCGGCCCTCGCCTTCGGCACCACCACGCGCACCTGGCTGAACGTCACCCTACCGGCCACGAATGTCGTCACGCCCGACGTCACCGTCTCGGGCAGCGACGCAGCCACCGCCGTCACCGCGTTTGCCGTGGTGGGTGTGGCCGCCGCCCTGGCCGCGGCCATTGCCGGCCGGATTGCCCGCTGGATCATCGGCGCCATCATCGTGGTGTCCGGCGTAGGAGTGGCCGTTGCCAGCTCGCGGATCATCGCCGACCCCCTGCAGGGTGCCTCCGGCGCCATCGGCAAAGCCATCGGAGTCAGCTCAGCCGAAGGCACGCAGGCGGAATTGACGGTGATGCCCTACGCGGCACTGGCGATCGGCATCCTCATTGCCCTCGCCGGCATGTGGCTTGCCCTCGCCGGACGCCACTGGACGACGTCGCGCCGTTACGCTCCCGCTGCAGGGCACGGGGCCGGCACCGCCGCAGCCGCCACGGATACCGACGGCAACGCCGCGGAGTCGGAGCCGCGAGGCTCCAAGGACGCCGAGGCTGGCCCGCCGGCCGACGAAATCGACAGCTGGGACCGGCTCACGCGCGGCGAGGACCCGACCGACACCAAATAGCTTTCCCGCACAGGCCACCACATTGCGCCGGACACCGGCTCAATGTGTGAAAGGGTTTCCGCCCAGTAATGGCAGAATGGAAACCGGATTCGTTAACGAGGAGATTCATCATGAGCACAAACGCCACAGACCAGCACCTGCGACCGGGCCAGGAAGACGAAGGCAAGAGCCACGCCAGCATCCACGATGAAACCATCGGGCACGGCAACACCCCCGCCGCCTGGACCTGCGTCCTCATCATGATCGTCGGCGCCGCTGTATCCTCCGTTGCCTACATCATGGCCAGCTACGTCGGCTTCTTCGCCGGCATCGGCGTCATGCTGGTCGGCCTGCTGGTCGGCTTCATCATGCGCAAGGCAGGCTACGGCGTCAACGGATCGAAGCTGAAGAACAGCAGCCACTGAGTGAGCGTTCTCGATGACATCATTGCCGGCGTTCGGGAAGACCTTTCCGAACGCCGGCAAAGTGTCCCGCTCGAGCAGGTCCAAGGGCTGGCACGGCAGGCACCGGCTGCGCTGGACGCCTACGCGGCCCTGGGCGGAACCGCCGAACCCCGGACCGCGCTGCGGGTCATCGCCGAGGTCAAACGCAGCAGCCCCTCCAAGGGTGAGCTCGCGGACATTGCGGACCCTGCTTCCCTGGCCGCAGCCTATGAGCGCGGGGGAGCCGCCGTCATCAGCGTGCTCACCGAACAGCGCCGGTTCAAAGGTTCCCTCGAGGACCTGGACGCCGTCCGCGCCGCCGTCGGCATTCCGGTGCTCCGCAAGGATTTCACCGTCGATGAGTACCAGATCTGGGAAGCCCGCGCCCACGGCGCGGACCTGATCCTGCTCATTGTTGCGGCGCTGGAGGACGAACAGCTGCGCCGCTTCCTGGACCTCACGCACGAGCTGGGCATGAACGCGCTCGTCGAGACCCACACCGCAGAAGAAGTCCGCCGGGCCCTCTCCCTGGGGGCACGGATCATCGGCATCAATGTGCGCAACCTCAAGACCCTGGACGTTGACCGTTCGGTGTTCGCCGCCCTCGCCGGCAGCATTCCCGCCGGCCCGGTGGTCATAGCCGAATCCGGTGTCCGCGACGCCGCCGACGTCGAGCACTACGCCGCCAACGGAGCCAACGCCGTGCTGGTGGGCGAAGCCCTCGTAAAGCACGCGTCTCCGGCGGAAACCATCGGCGAATTCACCGCAGCCGGTGCCAAGGCCCTGGCCGCGCGTGCCCGGTTCCGCGGTGAAAGCTGACCCCTAGCACCAACCCCCTGTCCGGGCTGGCAAGGCCCGGGCCCAAGCATGACAGGACACAGAGCCCATGATCGGGAAGTCGGAACAGGCCCAGGCAGCAGGTGCTGCCGCGGAAACCGGAAGCGGAAGCGTCACGGAGGCTTTCCTGAACGGGGGAGTGTCCTCCCTGCGCCACGCCTCCGGTCCGTACTTCGGCGAGTACGGCGGCCGATGGATGCCCGAATCCCTGATCGCGGCGCTGGATGAACTGGAAGAAACCTTCGAAAAGGCCAAAGCCGATCCGGAGTTCACCGCCCAGGTCGCGGACCTGAACCGGAACTACTCCGGCCGCCCGTCCCTGCTCACCGAAGCCAAGCGCTTCTCGGAGCACGCCGGCGGAGTCCGGATCTTCCTCAAGCGCGAAGACCTCAACCACACCGGATCGCACAAGATCAACAATGTGCTGGGCCAGGCCCTGCTGGCCAAACGGATGGGCAAGACCCGCGTCATCGCCGAAACCGGCGCCGGCCAGCACGGCGTGGCCAGCGCCACAGCTGCCGCCCTGCTCGGCCTGGAATGCGTGGTCTACATGGGTGCGGAAGACACCCGCCGACAGGCCCTGAACGTGGCACGGATGGAACTCCTGGGCGCAAAGGTCATTCCGGTGACCAACGGCTCCCGGACCCTCAAGGACGCCATCAACGAGGCACTGCGGGACTGGGTGGCCAACGTGGACACCACCCACTACCTGCTCGGCACGGCCGCCGGTGCGCATCCCTTCCCGGCGATGGTCCGCTACTTCCACGAGGTCATCGGCGAAGAAGCCCGCGCCCAGATGCTGGAGCAGGCCGGCCGGCTCCCGGACGCCGTCTGCGCCTGCATCGGCGGCGGCTCCAACGCCATCGGCATCTTCCACGGCTTCCTGGATGATCCCGAAGTGAAGATCTACGGCTTCGAGGCAGGCGGCGACGGCGTCGAAACCGGCCGCCACGCCGCCACCATCACCCTCGGCCGCCCCGGTGTGCTGCACGGCGCCCGGTCCTACCTGATGCAGGACGACGACGGCCAGACGGTTGAATCGCACTCCATTTCCGCAGGCCTGGACTATCCCGGCGTCGGACCCGAACACGCCTACCTGGCCGACATCGGGCGGGTCAGCTACGAACCGATCACCGACGCCGAGGCCATGGACGCCTTCCAGCTGCTCTGCCGCACCGAGGGCATCATCCCCGCCATCGAATCGGCCCACGCCCTGGCGGGCGCCATCAAGGTGGGCCGGCGGCTCGCCGCGGAGGCCGGCTCCGACGGAGATGTTTCGGAGAAGATTGTCCTGGTCAACCTGTCCGGACGCGGGGACAAGGACGTGGCCACCGCCGCCGAATGGTTCAACCTGCTGGACGAGCGCTCAGCCGAGGCAGAGATCGGCAAGGAAGGGGAACAGCTGTGAGCACCGAGGTTCTGCAGAGCAAGTCAGCGGCCGCGATTGACCGGGCCGCCGCCGCCGGCCGTGCCGCGCTCATCGGCTACCTGCCGGCCGGGTTCCCGACCGTGGAAGCCACGATCGCCGCAGGCATCGCCCTGGCGGAGAACGGTGCGGACCTGATCGAAATCGGCATCCCGTACTCCGACCCGGTGATGGACGGCCACGTCATCCAGGCCGCCACCACGCGGGCGCTGGCGGACGGCTTCCGCGTGGCGCAGGTGTTCGACGTGGTTGCCGGCATCACCGCAGCCACCGACGCCGCCGTGCTCGTGATGACCTACTGGAATCCCGTGGTCCGGATGGGCGTGGACGAGTTCTCCCGGCGCCTGGCCGAAGCCGGGGGAGCCGGGCTGATCACCCCGGACCTGGTCCCGGATGAAGCCTCCGAATGGCTGGAGGCCTCGGACAAGTACGGCCTGGACCGGGTCTTCCTGGTGGCCCCGTCCTCCACCGAAGCACGCATGAAGAGCACCGTGGCGGCCAGCCGCGGCTTCGTCTACGCGGTCTCGATCATGGGTGTCACCGGCGCCCGCGACAGTGTCAGCGACGCCGCCCAGAGTGTCGTCAGCGCTGCCCGCAGGGCCGGCGCGGAACGCGTCTGCGTCGGACTGGGTGTCTCCCGAGCCGAACATGTGCGCGAAATCGGCGCCTATGCCGACGGCGTCATTGTGGGCACCGCCCTGGTGGCCGCCCTGCGCGACGGCGGTACGGACGCCGTCGCCACCCTCGCCCGTGAGCTCAGTACCGGAACCCCGAAGGCCAGCAAATGAACCCGCTTCCCGTGTACGCCAGCATCCCCAGCCCGCCTGCGGAGTTCAGCAGCTTCTCGCTGGGGCCGCTGACCATCCACGCGTACGCGCTGTGCATCCTGGCCGGAATCATGCTGGGCCTCTGGCTGACCGCCCGCCGCTGGAAGGCCCGCGGATTGCACCCGGACGCCGTCTGGGACATCTCCATCTGGGCCATCCCGTTCGGCATCATCGGCGGACGGCTCTACCATGTGTTCTCCTCACCGGATGCGTACTTCGGCCCGGACGGTGACCTGGCCCTTATTCCGCAGATCTGGCGCGGCGGCCTGGGCATCTGGGGCGCCGTGGCGCTGGGCGCCGTCGGTGCCTGGATCGGCTGCCGGCGTGCGGGCATCAAGCTCTCCACCTTTGCCGACGCCGCCGCGCCGGGCCTGCTGCTGGCCCAGGCCGTGGGCCGCTGGGGCAACTGGTTCAACCAGGAGCTTTTCGGCTCTGAAACGGACCTGCCGTGGGCACTGGAAATCGACGCCGACAACGCCAACTTCCCCGCCGACGCCGTTCCCGGCACCACCTTCCACCCCACGTTCCTGTATGAGTCGCTGTGGAACCTGGCCGGCGTCGCCCTGCTGCTCCTGCTGGACCGCCGGTTCCGGCTCCGCGGCGGGCGCCTGTTCTGGATCTACGCCGCCTTCTACACCGCCGGACGGCTCTGGATTGAACTGCTGCGCATTGACGACGCCGAAATGATTACGCTGCTCGGCGTCACACAACGCCTCAATGTGTGGACCAGTCTGCTGATCCTGGCCTTCTCCGTCGCGATGTTCATTTACCTGACTTTGAAGGCCCGCAAGGGCCGTGAGGGCTCCTTGTACCTTCCGGGCCGCGAACCTGCGGAGGAAAACGGTATTCCGGCCGCGGATAACAAGAACGAAACAGAAGCCGGGAAAGCGCAATCGGCGTCAAATGAACGCCCGGTGCGTGCTAATCTCGCAGAGACAAAAACCGAGGAGTCCCTTCCTCGCCGGCCCGAAGAAAACGGGCCTTCTGCCTGAGTCCAGGGTTACCCTCCCGGTGCTGCAGGCGGAGCCACAGAGACGTGGCGCCTACACGCTGCAGCACCGGGGCACCCCTTCCGGAAAGCGGCGGTTGCCGGCACCCGAATTCCTCGTAAAACCGGATCTGTTTCCGGGTTTACGAGGGTGAAGTGAGCCGTAAAATCAATCAATGCCGCGGAGCGCCCCTCGGGGATCCCGCTGGGGCCAGCGTTGTCCCCTCCCAACGCTCTACAAGGGGGAAGGACTCACTTCTTATGGCTGATTCCCTGTCTGCATACCCGAACACTGTCGTGTCGCCCTTCACCCGCTTTGCCGCGCTTCCGGATGACGCGGGCCTGTACCGCGCAGAGAATGAGAAGGACGCGTGCGGCCTGGCCGTGATTGCCACCCTGCGCGGTGAACCCACGCACGCGATTGTCGACGCCGCCCTTGCCGCCCTGCGCAACCTGGAACACCGCGGTGCCGTGGGCGCCGATGAAGGCACCGGCGACGGCGCGGGCCTCCTGACCCAGGTCCCGGATGAATTCTTCCGCGCAGTCGCGGACTTCGAACTTCCTGCAGCCGGAGGCTACGCCGTCGGCACCGCCTTCCTGCCCACCGAGGACCGCGAGCAGCAGACCGCCCGCGCCGGCGTCGAGATGATTGCTGCCAGTGAGGGCCTGCGCGTGCTGGGCTGGCGCGAGGTGCCCGTGGTCGCGGAACTTGTAGGGGCGATGGCCCGGGCCTGCATGCCGCACTTCGAACAGGTGTTCCTGGCCCCCGAGGAGGGGACCGGCACCTCGGACCTGGACGCGCGTGCCTTCCGCGTGCGGAAGCGCTCACAGAACAAGTTCGGGGTGTACTTCCCCTCGCTGTCCTCCCGCACCATGGTCTACAAGGGCATGGTGACCACCGCACAGCTGGAACCGTTCTTCCCGGACCTGTCCGACCCGCGGTTCAAGACCCGGCTGGGCATTGTCCACTCCCGCTTCTCCACCAACACGTTCCCGTCCTGGCCGCTGGCCCAGCCGTTCCGTGCCATCGCGCACAACGGCGAGATCAACACGGTCAAGGGCAACCGGAACTGGATGCGCGCCCGGCAGTCGCAGATGAAGAACCCGCTGCTGGGCCAGACCCCGGAAGAACTCTTCCCCATCTGCACCCCCGGCGCCTCCGACTCCGCGTCCTTCGACGAGGTTGCCGAGCTGCTGATGCTCTCCGGCCGGCCCATCACGCACGCGATCATGATGATGATCCCGGAGGCCTGGGAAAACCACGCCACCATGGACCCGGCGCGGCGGGCGTTCTACCAGTACCACTCCATGCTGATGGAGCCGTGGGACGGCCCCGCCGCCGTGTCCTTCACCGACGGGGTGCAGGTGGGAGCGGTGCTGGACCGCAACGGACTGCGTCCCGCCCGCTACTGGGTGACCGACGACGGCCTAGTGGTCCTGGCCTCCGAGGTGGGCGTGGTGGACATTGATCCCGCCAGGGTGGTCCGCAAGGGCCGCGTTTCTCCGGGCAAGATGTTCCTGGTGGACACCAACGAGGGCCGGCTGATCGAAGATGAAGAGATCAAGGCCGAGGTTGCCGCCGCAAACCCGTGGGCCGAGTGGGTGAAGGAAAACCAGGTCCGCCTGGAGGAACTGCCCGAGCGTGAGCACGTGCTGCACACCAAGGCCTCGATCAACCGCCGGCAGCGGACGTTCGGCTACACCCAGGAGGAACTGCGGATCCTGCTGGGCCCGATGGCGCGCACCGGCGCCGAACCGCTGGGCGCCATGGGATCGGACACCCCCATCGCGGTTCTTTCCAAGCGCCCGCGGCTGCTCTTCGACTACTTTGTGCAGTCCTTCGCACAGGTCACGAATCCGCCGCTGGACTCCATCCGCGAGGAACTGGTCACCTCCCTGCAGGCCTCCATCGGCCCCAACGGCAACCTCCTGTCCCTGAAGCAGGTGAAAACCAGCCAGGTGGCGCTGAAGTTCCCGGTGATCAATAACGACGAACTGGCCAAGATCGCCAACCTCACCGACGACGACGGCGACCGCATCGCCCTGAAGGTCCGCGGGCTCTACCGTCCGGAGGGCGGCGAAGCCGAACTGCGGGCGAGGATCAGCGAGATCTGCGAAAAGGTCTCCGGGGCGGTGAACCGCGGGGTGCAGTACATTGTCCTCTCGGACCGCGACTCCAACGCCCAGTGGGCGCCCATCCCGTCCCTGCTGCTGCTCTCCGCGGTGCACAACCACCTGCTCAAGAGCGCCAACCGGACCAAGATTTCCCTGCTGGTGGAAGCCGGCGACGTCCGCGAGGTGCACCACGTGGCTGCGCTGATCGGCTACGGCGCCTCGGCCGTGAACCCGTACCTGGCCATGGAAAGCTGCGAGGACCTGGTCCGCAACGGAGACATCACCGGTGTCACCGGCGAAGAGGCCGTGGCCAACCTGATCAAGGGCCTCGGCAAGGGCGTCCTGAAGATCATGTCCAAAATGGGCATCTCCACCGTGGCGTCCTACTGCGGCGCGCAGACCTTCGAAGCGATCGGCCTGGGCCAGGAGCTGGTGGACGAATTCTTCCACGGCACCCAGACCCAGCTCGGCGGCGTCGGCCTGGACATCATCGCTGCCGAAGCACGCGCCCGGCATGCCGAGGCGTACCCGAGCGACGGCGTGGAGGAACCCCACCGCGCCCTGGACAACGGCGGCGAATACCAGTGGCGCCGGGAAGGGCCCCCGCACCTGTTCAACCCCGAAACCGTGTTCCGGCTCCAGCATGCCACCAGGGAACGCCGCTACGACGTGTTCAAGGCGTACACCAACGGCGTCAACGACCAGTCGAAGAACCTCATGACGCTGCGCGGCCTGCTGGACTTCCGCACCGGGGACCGGACCCCCGTGCCGCTGGACGAAGTGGAACCGGTTTCCAGCATCGTGAAGCGCTTCTCCACCGGCGCCATGAGCTACGGCTCCATCTCCCAGGAAGCCCACGAAACGCTGGCCATTGCGATGAACCGGCTGGGCGGCAAGTCCAACACCGGTGAGGGCGGCGAAGATCCGGAACGCCTGCTGGACCCCGAGCGCAACTCGGCGATCAAGCAGGTGGCGTCCGGCCGCTTCGGCGTCACCAGCCTGTACCTGACCAACGCGCAGGACATCCAGATCAAGATGGCCCAGGGCGCCAAGCCCGGCGAGGGCGGCCAGCTGATGGCCCAGAAGGTCTACCCCTGGGTGGCCCGCACCCGCCACTCCACCCCCGGCGTCGGGCTGATTTCCCCGCCGCCGCACCACGACATCTACTCCATCGAAGACCTCGCCCAGCTGATCTACGACCTCAAGCGCTCGAATCCGAGCGCCCGGGTACACGTGAAGCTGGTGTCCGAGGCCGGAATCGGCACCGTGGCGGCCGGCGTGACCAAGGCAAAGGCCGACGTCGTGCTGGTCTCCGGGCACGACGGCGGCACGGGCGCTTCGCCGCTGAACTCGCTCAAGCACGCCGGGGCACCCTGGGAGCTCGGGCTGGCCGAAACCCAGCAGACCCTGATGCTCAACGGCCTGCGGGACCGCGTGGTGGTCCAGGTGGACGGACAGCTCAAGACCGGCCGCGACGTCGTCATGGCGGCGCTGCTGGGCGGCGAGGAATTCGGTTTCGCCACGGCACCGCTGGTGGTTTCCGGCTGCGTGATGATGCGGGTCTGCCATCTGGACACCTGTCCGGTGGGCGTGGCCACGCAGAACCCGGAGCTGCGCAAGCGGTTCACCGGCAAACCCGAATTCGTGGTGAACTTCTTCGAATTCATTGCCGAGGAGATCCGCGAGATCCTCGCCGAACTCGGGTTCCGGAGCCTGGAGGAGGCCATCGGGCACACCGAGCTGCTGGACACACAGGCTGCCATCGACCATTGGAAGGCCGACGGGCTGGACCTGGAACCGATCCTGCGGGGCCCGGAAGTCGATCCGGGCGCGCCGCTGCGCAACCTGGTCCGGCAGAACCACGAACTGGATCTGCACTTCGATAACAAGCTCATCGAGATGAGCGCCGACGCGCTGCAGAACCGGGCGCCGGTGCGGATTGCGCTGGACGTGGTGAACACCGACCGGTCCGTCGGCACCATGCTCGGACACACGGTCACGAAGACCTTCGGCGTGGACACGCTCGCCCCGGACACCATCGACGTCACCCTCACCGGGCAGGCCGGCCAGTCGCTCGGCGCGTTCCTGCCGGCCGGCATCACCCTGCGCCTGTTCGGGGACTCGAACGACTACGTGGGCAAGGGCCTCTCCGGCGGACGGATCATTGTCCGCCCGGACCGCGGCAACGTCTTCGCCGCCGAACAGAACGTCATTGCCGGCAACGTGATCGGGTATGGGGCCACCAGCGGGGAGATGTTCCTCAGCGGCCAGGTGGGCGAACGCTTCCTGGTCCGCAACTCCGGGGCCACCGCCGTCGTCGAAGGCATCGGCGACCACGGCTGCGAATACATGACCGGAGGGCAGACCCTGATCCTGGGACCCACCGGCCGCAACTTCGGCGCCGGCATGTCCGGCGGCACCGCCTTCGTAGTGGACCTGGACCCGGCCAACGTCAACAAGGAGTCGCTGGAGCGGGGCGAGCTGCGGCTGGAAGCTCCGGACGCCGAAGACATTGACATTATCCGCGGGCTGTTGATCCGGCACCACGAGGAGACCGGTTCCGACCTGGCCCAGAAAATGCTGGAAAGCTTCGGGGACACTGTGTCCCGTATGACCAAGGTGCTGCCGAGGGATTACGCAGCAGTACTCGGCGCCCGCGCCTCCGCTGCCGAAGCGGGACTGGATCCCGACGGCGCCGAGGCCTGGAACAAGATTTTGGAGGTTACCGGTGGCTGATCCACGCGGATTCTTGAAGGTACGCGATCGCGAAACACAGCCGCGGCGCCCGGTCAGCGTGCGCATCATGGACTACAAGGAAGTCTATGAAGCGCAGGAGAAGGGCGTGCTACAGGCACAGGCCGGACGCTGCATGGACTGCGGCATCCCGTTTTGCCACCAGGGCTGCCCGCTGGGCAACCTCATTCCGGAGTGGAATGACCTGATGTGGCGGGACAAAGGTGCCGAGGCGATTGAACGGCTGCACGCCACGAACAATTTCCCGGAGTTCACCGGCCGGCTCTGCCCGGCACCCTGCGAGGCCTCCTGCGTGCTGGGTATCAACCAGCCGCCGGTCACCATCAAGCAGGTGGAAGTCTCCATCATCGACGAAGCCTGGGGCGAGGGCTGGGTCACCCCGTACCCGCCGGAGCGGCTGACCGACCGGACCATCGCCGTCGTCGGCTCCGGCCCCGCCGGGCTGGCCGCGGCCCAGCAGCTCACCCGTGCCGGACACACCGTGGCCGTGTACGAACGCGATGACCGGATCGGCGGGCTGCTGCGGTACGGCATCCCGGATTTCAAGATGGAAAAAATCCAGGTGGACCGCCGTTTGGAGCAGATGCGTGCCGAAGGCACCCGCTTCCGCACCGGCGTCGAAGTGGGCAAGGACATCAGCTGGGAACAGCTGCGCCGCCGCTATGATGCCGTAGTGATCGCGACCGGCGCCACCGTGCCCCGCGACCTGCCGATCCCCGGCCGGGACCTGTCCGGCGTGCATTTCGCCATGGACTACCTGGTGCAGTCCAACAAGGCCGTTGCCGGGGACACCGTGAAGAACCAGATCAGCGCCGAAGGCAAGCACGTGGTGATCCTCGGCGGAGGCGACACCGGTGCCGACTGCCTCGGCACCGCGCACCGCCAGCAGGCCGCGTCGGTAACCACCCTGGCGATCGGCCAGCAGCCGCCCTCCGAGCGGGCCGCGCACCAGCCCTGGCCGATGTACCCCACCCTGTTCGAGATGGCCAGCGCCCACGAGGAAGGCGGAGAACGCACCTACCTGGCGTCCACCGTGGAATTCGTGGGGGAGAACGGAAAGCTCACGGGTGTGAAGGTTGCGGAAACCGATTTCGTGGACGGCAGGCGGCTCCCGAAGGCCGGCACCGAACGGATCATCCCGGCGGACCTGGTGTTCCTGTCCCTGGGGTTCACCGGTCCCGAGCCCGCCGGGCTTGCCGAGCAGGTCTCCGCGGAATTCGACGACCGCGGCAACGTGGTCCGCGACGGCTACTACATGACCGGCACGCCCGGCGTTTTCGCGGCCGGTGACGCCGGACGCGGGCAGTCCCTGATCGTGTGGGCCATTGCCGAGGGCCGTGCTGCTGCGGCCGCCGTGGACCAGTGGCTGATGGGCTCCACCCGCCTGCCTGCACCCGTGGCGCCCACGGACCGGGCCATCACGGTGCTATAGGCAGCAAGCGTTCCGGAACCCGGTAGCGGCATCCTCGATGCAGAGCCCGGCGGCCCGTTGGCCGCCGGGCTCTGCTGTGCCCAAAACCCCTTTCCCTCCTCGGTACTTAGTGTTACTGTCTAGCGGTAGTCAGTAACGCTGAGTAGAGAGGGGCAGGCCATGGGCAAACAGATGACGGAAATGCTCAAGGGCACCCTCGAAGGAATCATCCTGGGCATCCTCGCCGTGGCTCCGGCCTACGGGTACGACATCACGGCTCGGCTGCGCGAGCAGGGATTCACCGACATTGCCGAGGGGACCGTGTACGCACTGCTGCTCCGCATCGAGAAGCGCGGACTCGTCGACGTCGAGAAGGTTCCCTCCGAAAAGGGCCCGCCTCGGAAGGTCTACACCTTGAACGCCGCGGGCACGGAGTACCTCGACGAGTTCTGGGGCACCTGGAGCTTCCTCGCATCCCGGATTGAACACCTCCAACAGCACGTCCACAACACGCATGAAGGAGAGAAGCCATGACCGCCAAATGGATAGAACTGGTCACGGGACCGCTGGAGGACAAAAAGCGCTGGCGCCGGTTCAAGCGACGGAAGGAACAGCTGCCCACCGGCTACCGGACAGCGATGGACGGCCTCGAACGCTACTTCATGTACTCCGGCCCCATCGCCAAGGGCGACGTGTACGTCCAGATGCTCGAAGACCTCGCGGACCTCCTTGAAGGTGCCGCCGTCAACGGCACCCCCATCCGCAGCGTTGTCGGAGAGGATCCGGTGGAGTTCGCCGAGGCCTTCATCGCCAACTACTCCGACGGCCAGTGGATCAACAGGGAACGCAGGCGCCTCATCGAAACCATCGACCGGTCCGTCAAAGAGACCTAGCTACCGGAAACGGAGAAACCCATGCGTACCAATCCGTCCGTGGAACCCGCCATCCGGGTCCAGGGCATCGAGAAATCGTTTGGGGAGCTGCAGGTGCTCCGCGGCGTCGACTTTGAAGTGGGCGCCGGCAGTATCTTCGCGCTGCTGGGCTCCAACGGCGCGGGCAAGACAACACTGGTGCGGATCCTGTCCACGCTGCTGAGGGCCGACGCCGGCACGGCCGCGGTGGACGGGGTGGACGTTGCCGCCGCCCCGGCGGAGGTACGCCGGTCGATCAGCCTTACCGGCCAGTTCGCTGCGATCGATGAAGTGCTGACCGGCCGCGAGAACCTGGTCCTCACAGCAAAACTCCGGCACCAGGCGGATCCGGGTGCGGTGGCGGATGACATGCTGGCCCGGTTTTCCCTTGCAGAATCGGGGAGCCGCAGGGCTGGAACCTACTCGGGCGGGATGCGCCGCCGGCTCGACATCGCCATGAGCCTTGTCGGGGAGCCGAAGATCATCTTCCTCGACGAGCCCACGGCGGGCCTGGATCCGCAGGCGCGCAACGAGGTGTGGCAGACAGTCCGGGAGTTCGCCGAGTCGGGAACAACGGTGCTGCTGACCACCCAGTACCTCGAGGAAGCGGAGCAGCTGGCGGACCGGATCGGGATCCTGCACCGGGGCGTCATCATCCGCAACGGGACCCTCGCCGAACTGCAGCAGCTCCTGCCGCCGGTCAGGTATGTCACCAAACCGCCTTCCCTCGAGGAGGTGTTCCTGGCGCTCATCGGTGATACCGGCGAGGGCGCCGCACCACGGGACAGCCGTCCTCCGGCACCGCAGAAAGAGGAAAACCGATGACCACCCAAACGTTCCATGACACGGCCGCCCTCACCGGCCGCTCCCTGCGCCACGTCCTCCGCAGCCCGGACACGATTATGACGACGGCGGTCACCCCGGTCGCGCTGATGCTGTTGTTCGTCTACGTGTTGGGCGGCGCGGTCAGCACCGGATCAGGGGAGCCGTATATCAACTACACCCTGCCCGGCATCCTGCTGATCACCGTCGCCTCCGGTGTTGCCTACACCGCCTACCGGCTCTTCATGGATCGACAGGGCGGGATCTTCGAACGGTTCCAGTCGATGCCGATTGCACGGTCCGGTGTGCTGTGGGCACACGTCCTCACCTCCGTGTCCGCGAACCTGGTCTCGCTCGCGCTGGTCATCGGTGTGGCCCTGATCGCCGGGTTCCGCAGCAGTGCGTCGCCTCTTGCCTGGCTCGCCGTCGCCGGCATCCTCACCCTGTTCACGCTTGCCCTGACCTGGCTTGCCGTGATTGCCGGACTGGGTGCGAAAACCGTGGAAGGGGCAAGTGCGTTCAGCTACCCGCTGATCTTCCTGCCGTTCATCAGCTCGGCGTTTGTACCCACCAGCACCATGCCCGGACCGGTGGCCTGGTTTGCCGAGAACCAGCCCGTGACCTCCGTGGTGAATACCCTGCGGGCATTGCTTGCCCAGGAACCCGTCGGCAGGGATTTCGTCACGGCGCTTCTTTGGCTGGTAGGCATACTCGGCGCCGCCTACGCCGTCGCCGCTGCCCTCTACCGGCGCGGGGCGAACTAAACCGCGCCGACCCTGGTTTACAGTTCCTGGTACTGGGCTTCACCTTCCAGGGCACTAGGGGGAGGCCGCCCGGCTGATGCACCACGGTTGCCGGCAACGACGCCGGCCGCCCCCGCCTAGAAGGAGTTCCTGCAATGTCCGTCGACGTCACCCTTGGCACCCGTCCGCCCGTACCGTCACCGTTGTCCCCCCAGGCCCTGGGTCCGGTCCGCCTGCGGAACCGCATTATCAAAGCCGCAACTTCCGAGGGCAGGTCGCCCGACGGGCTGGTCACCCAGGACCTCATCGACTTCCACGTCGGGTTTGCCCGCGGGGGCGTGGGCATGACCACCGTGGCCTACTGCTCGGTGGCGCAGGAAGGGCGCAGCGCCCCGGGGCAGATCATCATGTCCGCTGAAGCCGTGCCGGGACTGCTGCGGCTGACCGAGGCCGTCCATGCCGAAGGTGCCGCTATTTCCGCGCAGCTGGGCCACGCCGGCGTCGTCGCCAGCCGAGCGGTTACCGGCGTTTCCGCCCTGTCACCCAGTACCTTCATGAACCCGACGTCGTTCCAGGTCTGCCGGGAGATCACCCGCGGGCAGATGCGCGACGTCGTCGGGCAGTTCCGGGACGCGGCACTCATCGCGGCCGAGTCGGGGTTCGACGCAGTCGAACTCCATTTCGGCCATCTCTACCTTCCCAGCTCCTTCATGAGTCCGTGGATCAACAAGCGTAAGGATGAATACGGGGGCAGCATCGGGAACCGCACCCGCTTCGCACGGGAGATTGCGCAGGCAGTGAAGCAAGCGGTCGGCGACCGCATAGCCGTCATTGCAAAAATGAGCATGGACGACGGCATAAAGGGAAGCATCTGGCTGGATGAATCCCTGCAATCGGCCCAGCTGCTGGACTCTGACGCGGTCCTGGATGCCATTGAGCTGACCATGGGCTCGTCCGTGAAGCGGCAGATGTTCCTCTTCCGCGGAGACGTGCCGGTGGATGGCATGGCAGCCGTCATGAAGGAGCCGTTCAAGACCGGTGTGAAGGTGCTGGGCAAGAAAATCCTGGGGGAGTACCCCTACTACGATCTCTATATGCTGGAGGCCGCCCGCCAGTTCCGTCCCGTGGTGAAGAACGCAAAGCTCATCCTGCTCGGCGGGGTGAACAATATGGAGCATCTGAACACCGCCATGGCGGAGGGGTTCGAGTTTGCCGCGATGGGCCGGGCCTTGCTGCGCGAGCCGGACCTGATCAACCGGCTGGCTGAGGATTCCGCCAAGCCCGGCCTATGCATCCACTGCAACAAGTGCATGTTCACCGTGTACGGGAAAACCCACTGCGTGCTCGCCGAGGCGGTCCCGTCCGCGTAGGGCCCGTGCCGCGGCCGGAGATGCCGTGCACAGATTCCCATCCCTGCGTCACCCGGGCGAAGCCGAGCAGCCGCAAAACCCGGGGTTTCCCTGCTTTCTGGGAATCTGTGCAGGCCATCCCCCTACCGGCGGCGGTAAAGAAGTGCTTGGCTGAGTCTCCCGGGGCGGTTCTGCAGGGACCGACGGCCTGTTTCCATGCGCAAAATGCCAAGGGAGACTAGGCTAGAAGTATGAGACGCGCAAAGATTGTTGCCACATTTGGACCAGCGATCGCCAGCTATGAAAATACCGTAGCGGTTCTTCGCGCGGGCGTGAACGTCGCCCGTATGAATATGAGCCACGGCGACCACTCCGTACACAACGCCACGTATGAGAACGTGCGCAAGGCCTCCGCAGAGCTGGGAATGCCCGTGGGCATCTTCGCGGACCTCCAGGGCCCCAAGATCCGGCTCGGCCGGTTCACCGAGGAACCCCACTTCCTGAACGTGGGCGATACTTTCACCATCACCACCGACGATATTCCCGGCACCAAGGAAATCTGCTCCACCACCTACAAGGGCCTGCCCGGCGACGTGAAGGTGGGCGACTTCCTGCTGATCGACGACGGCAAGGTCAAGCTGCGTGCCGTGGACGTGACCGGCAACAACGTGGTCACCCAGGTGGTAGTCCCCGGCAAGGTGTCCAACAACAAGGGCATCAACCTGCCGGGCGTCGCCGTCAACGTTCCGGCCCTGAGCGACAAGGATGAGGACGACCTGCGCTGGGCCCTGAACCGCGGCGTCGACATGGTTGCCCTGTCCTTCGTGCGCAACGCCGGAGACATTTCCCGCGTACACGAGATCATGGACGAGGAAGGCCGCCGCGTGCCGGTCATCGCCAAGATCGAGAAGCCGCAGGCCGTGGAGAACCTCGAAGAAATCATCGACGCCTTCGACTCCATCATGGTTGCCCGCGGTGACCTCGGCGTCGAACTGCCGCTCGAAGAGGTCCCGATCGTGCAGAAGAACGCCATTGAGCTGGCACGCCGCTGGGCCAAGCCCGTGATCGTGGCCACCCAGGTGCTCGAGTCCATGATCGACAACCCCCGCCCGACCCGCGCCGAAGCCTCGGACTGCGCCAACGCAGTGCTCGACGGCGCGGATGCAGTGATGCTCTCCGGCGAGACCTCGGTGGGAAGCTACGCCATCGAAACCGTCGAAACCATGGCCCGCATCATCGAGTCCACCGAACAGCACGGCCTGAACCGTGTTCCGCCGCTGGGCTCCAAGCCGCGGACCCGCGGCGGCGCCATCACCCGCGCAGCCGTCGAGATCTCGGATCAGCTGGATGCGAAGTACATCTGTACCTTCACCCAGTCCGGCGACTCCGCCCGCCGCCTGTCCCGCCTGCGCCCCTCCAAGCCGGTGTTCGCCTTCACCCCCGTGGAGGAGACCTACCGCTACATGACCCTGTTCTGGGGCGTCGCACCCATGCTCGTCGAGTTCGCCGAGCACACCGACCAGATGACTGCCCAGGTGGACCGCACCCTGCTCGAAGAGGGCCTGGTCGAAGACAACGACCTGGTCGTCATTGCGGCCGGTTCGCCTCCCGGACAGGCCGGCTCCACCAACAGCATCAAGGTGCACCGCGTGGGCGATATTACCGACGCAGGCCAGCGTGCCGAAGGTCAGGAGCGGGTCAAGGAAAAGGTCGGCCCGTGGCCGGTCAAGGAAAGCAAGAAGGGCCAGGCCAAGGCCATCTAGGTTCCGGTTTTCCCGATACCGACAGGAAAGGTCCCGTCCGATTGGACGGGACCTTTCCTGTTGGACGTTAACCGGGGTGTTTAGTTGACCTGGTTGATGATTGTCTCGGCAACTTCGCGCATGCTCAGGCGGCGGTCCATGGAGGTTTTCTGGATCCAGCGGAAAGCTTCCGGCTCGGTCAGCCCCATCTTGGTGGTCAGCAGCGACTTGGCGCGCTCCACCAGCTTCCGCGTGGCGAACTGCTCCTTCAGGTCGGTAACTTCTTCCTCCAGCGCCTTGATCTCCTCATGGCGGGACAGGGCGATCTCGAGGGCCGGAATCAGGTCCGCCGGGGTAAAGGGCTTGACCACGTACGCCATGGCGCCGGCTTCGCGGGCACGCTCCACCAGTTCCTTCTGGCTGAAGGCGGTCAGCAACACCACGGGGGCGATGCGGGCCTTGACGATCTGCTCGGCCGCGGTGATGCCGTCCATGAGGGGCATCTTCACATCCATCAGCACCAGGTCCGGCTGCAGTTCCTTAGCGAGCTGGACGGCCTTTTCTCCGTTGTCCGCCTCGCCGACGACGTCGTAGCCCTCACCGGTGAGGATCTCGACAATGTCCAGGCGGATCAAGGTCTCGTCCTCGGCGACGAGTACACGGCGGGCCGGGCCGTTGGAAGCGTTGGAGGGCGCGGCGTTGGATGACTCGACGGGCGCGGACTCGGGGGACTCAGACACAGATGCTCCTCAGATACGGTCTCTCCTGCCGGCAAACCGACAGTTCACACATTCAGCGTATCCGCATGTACAGTTGTTTTGCGCCCAACACGGTAAGTACTCGTACTTCGTGACGCAGGGCACGCCCGAATGGCGGAATTGGCAGACGCGCTGCACTCAAAATGCAGTATCGAAAGGTGTGTGGGTTCGAGTCCCACTTCGGGCACCGCTGCGATGGGCCGGGACTTCTTTGAGTCGCGGCAACACCCCGGTCTTCGGACCGGGGTGTTTTTCTTTTTGCGGATATTCCTTGCATAAACGCACGTATAGAGGTACCCGGTCTTCCGAAACCTGTTTTCCGGGAACTAGCTTGATGGCAGTTGCTGCAGGACCGCCCAGGCGCCTGGCAACCGTTGGATGGTGGGAGGGTTCCATGGGCACTGCATCCGTTGTCCGAGCGGCATCCCTGAGCACGGTTCTCCTCGTGCTCTCCGCGTGCGGTTTCCTGTCACCGGGCGGAGAGGAGGAGCCGGATCCTCCTCCCGAGCCGCAGGAGGCGCCGCGTGTGCCCGGGGACTCGGGCCCTTCCGGCACCGTCTCTTCACCTCCGACGGCAGCACCGGACCCCGCTTCCTGGGCGGAAACGTACGAACAGGTGAAGTCCGGCGTGGTTTTCATCCGGAGCGAGACCTGCGACGGCGCCTACTCGGGCACCGGTTTCCTCCTTGATGACGACATCGTCATGACAGCGGCGCACGTGGTTGCCGGTGCCACCTCCCTCGAAGTGTCGATAAGGGAGGAAACGACCACGGCATCCATCATCGGCAGCAACCCGGCCCAGGACCTGGCCCTGCTGCAGATCGACAACCGCCTGGACGGCCACCTGTTCGAATTCAGCGAGACGCAGCCGGCGGTCGGCGAGGAAGTTGCCGCGCTGGGCTATCCGCTCGACGCGCCGTTGACGTTCACCTCCGGCAAGGTCAGCGTCGTGGACCGCACGGTCACCGTGGGGGATTACAGCATCGCCAATATCACCCAAACCGACACTGCCATCAACCCCGGTAACAGCGGCGGCCCGTTGCTGACCATGGACGGGAAAGTGGCCGGGGTGGTGGTAGCCAAACGTGCCTGGGTGAACGACACGTTCGACTACAGTGCGGAAGGCACGAGCTGGGCCGTATCCGGGGAACGCGCGGCAATGGCGGCGGAACGGTGGCAGGTGCAGCCGGAGCCCGTGTCCTGGCCGGTGTGCCTGAACGCCGGGTCCCCTTCCGGCAGCTTTACGGACGTGGATGTCTACATCGAGTCCACCCATCCGCTGGCTGACGAGGCCGGGGATGTGCTGAGCCGGCATGGACTGGGCATTAATACCTCGGACTATGCCACCGCCTATGGACTGCTGACCCCGGAACTCCAAGCGGAGATGGGCACGGTGACGCAATGGAGCGAGGGACTCAAAACCACGCTGTGGCAGGAGGTCACCATTACGGACGTCAGGGCCGCCGGCGCGGAGCTGGTGGCCGACGTGGACCTTCGCACTACCCAGAATGAAGACGATGGTCCCGAGGGCGGACAAACCTGCTCTGACTGGCAGTTGGAATACACCCTGGAGATGCACGGCGGGGACTGGCTGATTGCCAAATCGTCCCGGCCGGAGGGGCCGCCCACCGCTTGCTGACTACACGTACCGGTCGAAGGCATCCAAGAGCCGCTTCACGGAACCGCCCAGGTTCCAGTCCTTCGCGAGGCGCTTCAGTTCGGTGCGGTCCGTTCCGGTGACCGCGTGCAGTTCGGCCCCGGCCTTGGCCGGCGAGGGTACGTCCAGATCGCGCACAACCTTCACCACCTTCGGCGCGACGGCCAGGTAATCCGCGGCCCCGGCCAGCCGAGACCGCACAGGTCCCGCCAACCCGCTGTCCGGATCCGCGGCGGCGGCCAGCAGGGAGTCCAGGGTGCCGTACTCGGCCAGCAGCGACGACGCCGTCTTCTCGCCGATCCCGGACACGCCGGGCAGGCCGTCGGAGGCGTCGCCGCGCAGGGTCGCGTAGTCGGCGTACTGTTCCGGCAGCACCCGATACTTCGCCACCACCGAAGCTTCCGTCATGACGTCCAGGTTTTTCATGCCGCGGGCGGTGTAGATCACCCGGACGCCGGCGTCGTCGTTGATCAGCTGGAACAGATCCCGGTCCCCGGTCACCACGTCCACGGGCATGGACGCCGTGGAGGCGTAGGTGCCGATCACGTCGTCGGCCTCGTGGTGCGCGGCGCCGACGACGGCGATGCCCGCCAGTTCCAGCGTCCGTCGGATCATCGGAATCTGGGCTTCCAGAGGATCGGGAACGGTTTCGACGTCGGGGTTTCCGCTTACTTCCTCCGCCACCCGGTGGGCCTTGTAGGTCGGGAGGAGGTCCACCCGCCACTGCGGCCGCCAGTCATCATCCCAGCAGGCGATGAGGTGCGTGGCTTCGTAGTCGGCGGTGAGCCGGGCGATCATCTCCAGCAGGCCGCGCACCGCGTTCACCGGCGTCCCGTCGGACCGGCGGATGGTGTCCGGGACGCCGTAGAAGGCCCGGAAGTACAGCGAGGCGGTGTCAAGAAGCATCAGGCGCTGGGTCATAGGGCCGATCCTTGCACGGAACCGGCAGTCGTGCAGCGGCGGCCGGCCGACGCTCCGGTTACGCTGAAGCTTCGCCCGTCCTACTGAGGAGTCAACTGCCATGACCGACCGGTTCCGCGTTGTGCCTGCAAGTTACCTCCTGTTTCAGCGCGGCGGCCGGGTGCTGCTGCAGCTGCGGCAGGGAACAGGCTACCTGGACGGCTACTGGGCCACCGCGGCGGCCGGGCATGTGGAAGCAGGGGAGTCTGCGCTGCAGGCGGCCGTGCGGGAAGCGCGGGAGGAACTGGGGATCGAGGTGGCACCCGACGCCGTCGTACCCCTGACCGCCATGCACCGGAGCAACGGCGGCGGCCAGGCCGTGGACGAGCGCGTGGACTTCTTTTTCCTGTGCAGTGCATGGCTGGGAGAACCGCGGATCATGGAACCGGAAAAGGCGGCCGGGCTGGAATGGTTCTCCCTCGATGACCTGCCTGACGCCGTCGTACCGCATGAAAGGTACGTTTTTGACCGGCTCCGTGCGGGCCTGCCTCCCATAGTCGCCTTCGGTTTCGCGGAAACCGCCACCGTGGACGGGATGCAGCCGTGATCAGTAGTGCAGGGATCCTGCTGTACCGGCAGGCTCCGGAGGGGGTGGAGGTCTGGATCGGGCACATGGGCGGACCGTTCTGGGCGCGCAAGGAGCAGCACGCCTGGTCAATTCCCAAGGGGGAGTACCTGCCGCCGGAAGAACCCCTGGCAGCTGCACTGCGGGAGTTTGCCGAGGAGATGGGAACTCCGGCCCCCTCGGCGGAGTATGTGCTGCTGGGCAGCTTCCGGCAGTCGTCGCAGAAAACCATCACGGTATTTACGGCCGAGGCGGAGTTTGCGCCGGAACGGATTGCCAGCAACACCTTCCTGCTGGAATGGCCGAGGGGTTCGGGCAGGATGCGGGAGTATCCGGAGATCGACCGGGCCGGCTGGTTTCCGGAGTCCGTGGCACGGACGAAGCTCGTCAAGGGGCAGACCCAGGTGCTGGATGCGCTGCGCCGCGTGCTGGCGGAGGCTGGGAGCTAGCCTGCGGGTCTTAGCCGCGCGGCCTGGTGCCCGGTGTACAGATAACGTGCTTATCCGGTGCTGCGGAGTGCCCGGTGTACAGATGACGGGCTTATCCGGTGCTCTTAGCCCCGTCATCTGTACAGCGACGGGGCTAAGCGCACCCGTCTGCAGTTTGTAGCACACAGAGTCCCACGCTCCCTGACTGATGAGCAGGGAGTGACCCTTCCGCCACAGGAGTACCAAAGGGCGGGAAGCCGCGACAGCGTCGGCACGGGTATCGGCCATCCTGACGCAGCCGGGCGCTTTGCTATATCCGCGGGCCCGCCCGACGGCTACCCTCGAACGGTAGGACGGATCCCGACTCAGGCTCAGCTGGGAGGCATTTCCATGCCCGCACATACGCTGGATTCCGATTCCGCCTCCCAGGGGCACAAACAGGGCAGGCACCGGTACTGGTCCCCCCGGTTCTGGCTTCTTCCGCTGCTGGTGCTTCTGTTGCTGGGCGGGGCCGGCACGGCCCTCTATATCGGCGGACTCGGCAGCCCGGGGGACCACCTGAAGCACTTTCCGCTGGCCGTGGTCAACGAGGACAGGGGCGCGACGCCGGCCGGCGGCGGCAGCCCGGAGAACCTTGGGCAGAACATCACGGAGCAGATGCAGCAGGGCTTCGACCGAAACGATGAGATCGACCTGCGCGTCCTGTCCTGGGACGACGCCCAGGACCAGCTGCGCAAGGGGCAGATCCATGCCGCCGTCGTTATCCCGGAATCCTTCTCTGCGGACGCCCTGGGACTGGTGAGGGGCGCGTTGACCGATTCGGACGTGACGCGGCCGTCCGTCACCGTTTACACGAACCCGCTGGCCGGACCCCTGGCCAGCAGCCTGGCGACCTCCGCCATCGACCCGGCACTGGCCCGGGCCAATACCAGTCTGGGGGAGCAGCTCACGCAGGCGGCACAGGAAGCGCAGGCCGCGGCGCAGGCCGAGCAGCAGCGCGAGCTCACGGAACTCGGGCTGCCGGCGCAGGTGCAGCAGCAGGTGGCACCGACGGTGGACGGGACCTCCGCAGACCTGCTGCAGGCTCCCATCTCGGTCACCACCACCGCCTATGAAACCCCGCCGGAAGGTTCCGCCCTGGGCATGGGGGCGTTCTTCTACTCCGTGCTGCTGATGGTGGTGGGTGTCAGCGGTTCCGTGGCCATCCACTTCCTGGTCGATTCCCGGCTCGGGGTGGCGCCGGTCGAGATGGGACCGCGGTTTTCGCTGGGGCCCAGGGTGCAGCCGGCACGCTGGAAAACGTACCTGCTTAAGTGGGGCATCGTTGTCCTTAGCGCCCTGCCGACCGCAGGGCTGATGATGTGGGTCGCCTCCGCCGTCGGCATGCCCATCCCGCACGGCGGCTGGTTCTTCCTGACGACATGGCTGTCCATTGTCACGGTCTCTGCGGTGACCACTGCGCTGATCACCCTGCTCGGCAGCATCGGCATGGTGCTCTCACTGATCTACGTGGTCTTCATGGGCCTGCCTGCCGCCAGCGGCGTGGTTCCCCTGGAGGCGCTGCCCGGGTTCTTCACTTTCATTGCCCGGGGGGAACCGCTCTACCAGATGACCATGGCGAACCGCGCGGTCCTGTATTTCGACGCCGATGCCGACGCCGGGCTGCAGAGCGGAATCATCGGCATGCTGATTCTGATCCTCATAGCCGTGGCAGTGGCGATGGTCTTTTCCGCCGTCTATGACCGGGCTTTCGGCCGCCGCGGTCTCGGACAGACGACGGCATCGAACGCCTGAACGGCGGGACCTGGAAGCCTTCTCTGCCAGCCGGGGCCGATATGCTGGATAGGCAGGAATAAGCACCACCAAAGGAGGTTCTCCCATGCGGGCATGGCAGTTCAACGGAACCAATAAGCCGCTCGAACTCAACGAAGTCCCCGAACCGCACGCCGGGCCCGGACAGGTGGTGGTGGACGTCAAGGCGGCAGGGATCTGCCACTCCGACGTCACCGCGCTTGATGACCCGGGATGGATGCCGCTCTTCTTCCAGCTCCCGCGCACCATGGGCCACGAGAACGCAGGCGTGATCACTGAAGTGGGCGAGGGCATGGAGCACTGGAAGGTCGGAGACCGGGTTGGCCTCGCGCCCGTCATGAGCGACGGCGACGCCCTTGGCTACGGTAAGTGGGACGGCGGGTTCGGGCCCAAGCTGCTGGCCACCGATGACAACCTCGTAAAGCTTCCGGACGAGGTGCCCTTCGACCTCGCTGCGATGGCCACCGACGCCGGCCTGACCGCCTACCACGCGATCATGACGGTCGGGGGAGCGAAGCAGGGCATGAAAGTGGGCGTGATCGGCCTCGGCGGGCTCGGGTACATCGGTGCCCGTGTGGCCGCTTTGTCCGGCGCCGAGGTCTACGGGGCGGAAATCAACGCCGAAACCCGCGCTCTTGCCGATGAGATCGGCCTGGCCGGCGTGGCGGAGTCCATCACGGAATTCAAGGACAAGGGCCTTGACCTGATTGTGGACTACGCAGGGTTCGGCACTACCACCTCCGCCGCCATCGAGACCCTGGCCGAGTTCGGCACCTTGGTCCAGGTGGGAATGGGCCGCCTGGAAGCGACGGTCAACACCTATCCGATCATCATCAACCAGCTCACGATCAAGGGCTCCAAGTCAGGTACCAAGGAAGACCTGGAGGCACTGTATGAGCTGATGCGTTCGGGCAAGCTGAACCCGCCGATGAACCACATTCGGCAGGAGGAAATCCCGGAGGCGATCGACAAGCTGCGCACCGGCGGCGTCGTCGGACGCTTTATCGCCATGTACTAGGAAACCGGTACAGCCGGACCGGCCCGGCCCGCAGGTGCGCGCGTCCGCCCTGCGGGCCGAACCGCGTCCGGGGCCCTGGCTACAGGAGGTACACCGAGGACGGCTGGGCAATAAAGTCGCCGGCGTGGGTCACCGGCGCGGCCAGCATGCCAGCGGCTGCGTCGATGAGGAAGTAGCCCACCCCGGTCCAGTTGGGTTCCTCGACTCCGTCCTGGAGGCGGGCCTCGTATTCAGCGCAGACCCCGAGGACCATGCTCCCGAGGATCGAGGACCGCCCGTACAGGACCGACGGATCCAGCTCGCCCACCGCGGCATGGGTCCGCCGCACCAGCTCTTCCATATCGGCGGCGGCCCGGATGGACCCGCTGAGCAGCTCATGCATCGACGGAACGGCGCGGATCTGGTGGACGAAGCGTGCCCGCCAGCTTGGCACCGGCAGGGAAGCGAGATGGTCGACCCAGGGAAGGATCATGCAGCCCAGCAGGTCCCTGAGCCCGGCGCCGTCCCGCAGGTCGGCAACCCGCTCGGCACGGCGCCGGCGGGTGTCCTCATGATGGCGGTTTATCAGCGCCTCCAGCAGTTCATCCCGGCCGCCGAAGTGGTAGGCGACGGCGGAATGGTTGGCTGTGCCCGCATGTTCCGCGATGCGACGGTTGGACACGGCGTCAATGCCGTAGCCGGCAAACAGCTCTTCCGCCGCGTCGAGCAGGGTTTCGCGTGCCTTCACGCCGTGTTGTCCCATGCGGTGCTTCCTCGCGTTGGCTGGAGATCTGGTGGATTACCGATTTTACGCCACATGGCGTAATTTTGACGAGTCGGTCCTTCAGGGCCCGCATCGGCACTGCGCCGACGCGCATCTCGCACCCATCCACCGATAACTTCAGCTACAGGAGCACGTCTTTGACCAGCATTTCCCCGACCTCCCCAGGTTCTCCGCCGGACACGGATCCCGCAGGAGGCGTTCCGGACCCGGAGGCGGACGACCAGGCCGAAGCCAAAGCGCTCAAGCGTGCAAAGGCGGAGAAGATCGGGCGCTACGTCGCCATGTTCCTGATGCCGCTCATCATGGTGTCCATGCTTGTCGGCGGTTACCTGGCGGCAATGCACGCGCCGGCGCCGAACAACATGCCCATTGCCGTCAGCGGCACGGCGCAGGAGGCCGACCGCTTCGCCGGTGCCCTCGAGGCAGCGGACCCGGACGCCGTGGATGTCCGCGTGGTCGCCTCGTCCGACGAAGCGCGCCAGCTCGTTCTTGACCGCGAAGTATCCGGCGCCGTGTCCCTGGGCGACGGTGCCGCCACCATCTACACGGCAGGCGGAGCCGGGGCGTCCCAGTCCAGCACGGTCAACGCCCTGCTGGCTCCGCAGATCCTCGAAACGGGACGTGTCCTGGAGACCGAGGACCTGGCACCGCTGCCGGAAAACGACATGGCCGGTCTGGGTGCCATGTTCATGACCACGGCCCTGATCCTCGCCGGCTACATGCCCCTGAGCCTGGTCCTGTCCAACTCTCCGGAGCTGCTGCGTTTCCGCCGCTTCGTACCGCTCCTGGCGGGATGGTCGGCGCTCATTGCCGCCCTCGTCTGGACCGTTGTCAGCCCCATCCTTGGGGTGGTCGAAGGGCATGCGGCAGCCGTGCTGGGCATCAGCTGGCTCGCGGTCTTCTCTATCGGCAGCGTCCAGCTGTTCCTGACCCGCATCTTCGGCCCCATGGCCGTCATTGTGGGCATGCTGTTCCTGATGGTGCTGGGCGTCCCCGCCTCCAACATGAGCATGTCCGTGTACACCCTGCCGGGCATCTACGAGTCCCTGCACGGCTTCCTGCCTGCAGCGGCCACCGGTGAAGCCCTCCGTTCCGTCCTGTTCTTCGGCGGAGACGGTGCGGCCCGGCACCTGATGGTGCTTGTGATCGGTGCCGCGGCGGGCCTGCTGCTGACCCTGGCCGTCGATGCACGCAAGCGGCGCCGCAACCCGAACGCCGCCCCGCCGGCCATCAACGTCGCCTCACTGCACGGCGGACCCCGCCCCAAGCGCCGCCGCTGGCGCTACACCACCCTGGCCTTCTTCCCGCTGGCGATGGTGTCCATGATGCTCTCGATGATGCTCGGGGCCATGTACCAGCCGACCCCGCGGGACATGCCCGTCGCTGTCGTCGGCGCCACCACGGAACAGGCCGAACAGGCCGTTGCCGGACTCGACGAAAACATGTCCGGACTCTTCGACCTCACGGCACTGGATTCCGCCGACGAAGCCCGCGGCCAGGTGCAGGACCGGACGGTCGTGGCCGCCTACGTCCTGCCCTCCGCCGAGAATCCCGGCGCCACGCTGCTTACCAACCAGGCCGGCGGAATGAGCCAGCAGCAGGTGGTCGAGTCCGTCTTCGGGCAGGTCGCCGCCGGGCAGCAGATGGAACTGACACGCGAGGACGTGGCCCCGCTCCGGGACTTCGATTCCATGGGCATGGCCACCATGTATATCGCCATGGGCTGGATCATGGCCGGCTTCATGATCATCGTGGTAGGTTCGACGGCGGCTCCCGCCAGCCGGCCGCTGCGTAAGCTCATTCCGATCGTGGCCGCCTGGGCCGTCGGAATGTCCGCCTTCCTCTGGGTGATCGCCGACGTCTTCGTAGGCGCCATCGACGGGCACTTCCTGCCGCTCTGGGGCGCCGGCGCCGTGGCGATCTTCTGTGTCGCCATGTTCACGGCGGTGTTCGAACGGCTCATCGGGATGCTGGCCATCCTTCCGGCCATCGGCATCCTGATGTTCCTCGGCGTGCCGGCATCAGGCGCCGCAATGTCCATCTACATGGAACCGGAAATCTTCCGCTTCCTGCACGACGTCCTGCCGATGCCCGCTGCGGTGGAATCCATCCGTTCGATCCTGTACTTCGGTTCGGACACGGTCGGAGCCCACCTGCTGACGCTGGGCATCTGGGGTGCGGTTTCCCTTGCCGTGGTAGCGGTCATCGACCACTTCAAGCCGGCGCGCACCGAGGCATACCCGGTGGACGGCGATGCCGCTGCCGTACAGGAAAAGGAAACGGTCTCCGCCTGACCTGCCGCAGGGAAACCGCCGTGGGCCGCTGCAGTGCGGCGGCCCGCGGCGGTTTTTTCGTGCCGCCTTCCGCCTTCCAAGGATTCCCGCCGTGCAGCGCTCCACGGTACCCGCGGAAATTTCCCTTGACCGCCCGTATGTGAACGGTCACAATGCTGGCAGGGCATGGTGCCCGCGCAGCGATGAGGGTGCGTTTTCCTGGCTGCGGTTGAGTTCCAGGAGGCAGCAGTGTTTCGGAAATCCCTTATGACAGGTCTGGCTGTATCAGCACTCGCGCTCTCCGCCTGCGGCGGGGGAGGCGGCTCCGATGCCGGGGGCGGCGGGGAGGACGGCATCACCATGGGCTTTGCCCAGGTGGGTGCGGAGAGCGGCTGGCGGACGGCGAATACCAAGGACGTGCAGGAAGCGGCGGAGGCCGCCGGCGTTGACCTGAAATTCACCGACGCCCAGCAAAAGCAGGAAAACCAGATCAAGGCCATCCGCTCCTACATCCAGCAGCAGGTGGACGTTATCGCCTTCTCCCCGGTGGTCGAATCCGGTTGGGACACCGTCCTGAAGGAGGCCAAGGACGCCGACATCCCCGTGATCCTGACCGACCGGGCCATCGATTCCGCAGACACGTCCCTCTACACCACCTTCCTGGGGTCGGACTTCGTGAAAGAAGGCCAGACAGCCGGTGAATGGCTCGTGCAGGAAAGTGCGGCCACCGAAGGTCCCGTGAATATCGTGGAACTGCAGGGAACCACCGGTGCCGCACCTGCCCTCGATCGGAAGGAGGGCTTCGAAACGGCCATCGCCGCCGATCCGGACCTGAAGATCGTGGAGTCGCAGACCGGGGACTTTACCCGCAGCGGCGGCAAGCAGGTCATGGAAGCCTTCCTGAAGAACTCGCCGGACATTGACGTGGTCTACGCCCATAACGACGACATGGGGCTGGGTGCCATCGAGGCAATCGAGGCTGCCGGCATGGTCCCGGGCGAAGACATCAAGATCATTACGGTGGATGCGGTCAAGGACGGCATGACCGCCCTGGCCGATGGGAAGATCAACTTTATTGTCGAGTGCAATCCGCTGCTGGGCGAACAGCTGATGGACCTCGCCGAGAAGGTGGTCAACGGCGAAGACGTGCCTGACCGCGTAGTGGTTGAAGAGACGGCCTTCACCTCCGAGCAGGCGAAGGCAGCCCTGCCGAGCCGCAAGTACTGACCCATGGAAGAGACCTCTCCCGTGGTGGAAATGCGCGGGATCACCGTGGCATTCCCCGGGGTCAAGGCTCTCGACGGCGTGGACTTCCGCCTCTTTCCCGGCGAAGTCCACGCCCTCATGGGTGAAAACGGGGCCGGGAAATCGACCCTGATCAAGGCCCTCACGGGGGTGTACCGGACGGACGGCGGTTCCATTGCCGTTGCCGGCGTGCCCCGGGAGTTCGCCACGCCGTCCGCAGCACAGGAAGCAGGAATCAGCACCGTTTACCAGGAGGTGAACCTGTGTCCGAACCTGAGCGTCGAAGAGAACATCCTGCTGGGGCGTGAACCCCGGAGATTCGGACGCATCTCGTGGAAGGAGGTCCGGAGGACAGCCCGTGACGTGCTGGCACAGCTGCAACTCGGACATATCGATCCCGGGTCCGTGCTGTCCACCCACTCCATTGCCGTCCAGCAGCTGGTGGCGATTGCCCGTGCCGTCCAGGTCGAGTCAAAGGTCCTGGTGCTCGACGAACCCACCTCCAGCCTGGACGCGGACGAGGTGCAGCAGCTCTTCGGCGTGGTCCGGTCACTGCGGGACAGCGGTGTGGCCGTGCTGTTCGTTTCGCACTTCCTGGAGCAGGTCTACGAGCTCTCCGACCGGATGACGGTGCTCCGGAACGGCAGGCTGCTGGGGGAGTACCGGACGGCTGAGCTGCCCCGCATGGAACTGATTAAGAAGATGATCGGCAAGGACCTGGAAGTCCTGGAGGAACTCGACCGCGAAGACTCCCGGACGCCGGCCGCTGAGGTGGACAGCGTGCCCGTGCTGCAGGCGGAAAACCTGGGCCGGAAGGGGTCGGTGGAGAAGATCACGGTCTCGATCGGGCCGGGACAGATCCTCGGCCTCGCCGGCCTGCTCGGGTCCGGGCGCACGGAAACGGCACGGCTGCTTTTCGGTGCGGACCGGGCAGACCTGGGGACGCTCCGGATCCGCGGGGCGGAGCGGTCGCTTCGCGGCCCCCGCGCGGCCATTGAACAAGGCATCGGTTTTTCCTCGGAGAACCGCAAGGAAGAAGGACTGGTGGGGGATCTGTCCGTCAAGGACAACATGGTCCTTGCCATGCAGGCGCAGCAAGGATGGCTGAAGAGAATACCCCGCCAGCAGCAGGACCAGCTGGCGGAAAAGTTCATCCAGGCGCTGGACATCCGGCCTGCGAACAAGGACGCGCTGATCCGGGACCTGAGCGGCGGCAACCAGCAAAAGGTGCTCCTGGCCCGCTGGCTGATCACCAACCCGGCGCTGCTCATTCTCGACGAGCCCACCCGGGGCATCGATATCGGAGCCAAGACCCAGATCCAGATGCACATCAGTCAGCTGGCTGACCAGGGCATGTCCATTGTCTTCATTTCCGCGGAACTTGAGGAAGTGCTGCGCCTCAGCGACCGGATTGCCGTGCTCAAAGACCGCGAGATGGTTGCCGACCTGCCGAACCAGGGAGTCAGTATGGAGGACGTCATGACGATTATTGCCGGGACAAGCGAATGACCGGGGTGCTGCGGCACCGGCTGATGTGGCCGGTCCTCGCCCTGGTCCTGCTGCTGCTGCTCAACCAGGGCTACCGCAGCGACTTCCTCGTGGTCCGCGTTCAGGACGGCCACCTGTACGGCAGCCTCATCGACATCCTGCGCAACGGCGCACCCACCCTCCTGATCGCCCTTGGCATGACACTCGTCATTGCGTCCCGGGGAATCGATCTCTCGGTGGGGGCGGTGGTGGCCATTGCAGGCGCCGTGTCCTGCACCTACATTTACACCTCGGACAACCCGGGCTCCTTCTCTACGGCGGCAACCGCCGTCGCCCTCGCGGTGGCGGCCGGGCTGGTGCTGGGCGCCTGGAACGGGCTGCTGGTCTCCGTGGTCGGCATCCAGCCCATCATTGCCACGCTGGTGCTGATGACGGCCGGCCGCGGCCTGGCCCAGCTCGTGACCGACGGGCAGATCATCTCGGTGTCCAACGAGTCCTTCCACGCGATCGGAGCCGGGTTCTTCCTCACCCTGCCCATTTCCATCCTGATTGCCGCCATCGCGTTTGCCGGTGCGGCGCTGCTCACCCGGCGGACGGCACTGGGAACGCTGATCGAATCCGTCGGCATCAATCCCGTGGCCAGCCGGCTCGCCGGACTCAGCGCACGCCGGATCCTGTGGATCGTGTACATCTTCAGCGGCTTCTGCGCAGCCGTGGCCGGTCTGATGATCAGCTCGAACGTCACTGCGGCGGACGCGAACAACGCCGGGCTCTTCATCGAGATGGACGCGATCCTCGCCGTCGTCATCGGAGGCACTTCGCTGGCCGGTGGACGGTACAGCCTGGTCGGCACCCTGATCGGCGCCCTCATCATCCAGACCCTCACCACCACCGTCTACACGCTGGGTATTCCGCCCGAGGTGACGCTGGTCTTCAAGGCGCTCGTGGTTCTCCTGGTGTGCCTGCTTCAATCCCCGAAAGCGCGGACGCTGCTGCGGCAACGCAGGCGCCCGGTGCCCGCACGTCCCGAAACCAAGGCGGCGCTCTGATGTCAGTCCTCACCAGTCCCTCCGCTCCTGCCACCCGGCAACGGATCAGCCGGCTGCAGGGCAAGGCCAAATACGCGCCCACCGCGGCAACCGTCGTACTGTTCCTGGCGATGTTCGCAGCGGGATCCGTGATGTATCCGGGCTTTCTTTCCGGCCAGGTGTTCCTGAACCTCCTGATCGATAACACCTTCCTCATCGTGCTGGCGGTCGGGATGACCTTTGTCATCCTGACCGGCGGGATCGACCTGTCGGTGGGGTCCGTCGTCGCGCTGTCGATGATGATTGCGGCCGCGCTGCTGGAGGCCGGGTGGAACCCCTTCGCCGTGATCGGCCTCGTACTGGTGACCGGGGCCCTCTTCGGATTGGCGATGGGCCTGGTGATCCAGGTGTTCGAAATCCAGCCGTTTATCGTCACCCTGGCGGGACTGTTCCTGGCCCGCGGGCTTTGCTACGTCATCAGCCTCGACGCGATCACGGTCACCGATCCGTTCTTTACCTCCATGGCGCAGGCGCGGATCCGGCTTCCCGGCGACATGTTCGTCTCACCCGGCGTCATCATTGCCCTGCTGTTTGTTGCCGCTGCGTTCTACGTGCTTCACCAGACGCGCTTCGGCAGGACGGTCTACGCGATTGGCGGGGGAGAATCCTCAGCCAAGCTGATGGGCCTGGCGGTGCCGCGGACCAAGGTGCTGGTGTACACGGTCAGCGGGTTCTGTTCCGCCACGGCCGGCATCCTCTTTTCCTTCTACAGCCTGTCCGGTTACAGCCTCGCCGCCCAGGGGATGGAACTGGACGCAATTGCCGCGGTGGTGGTCGGGGGGACCCTCCTGACCGGCGGTTACGGGTATGTTATCGGCTCGCTTGCCGGGGTGCTGGTCCTGGGCATTGTCCAGACGTTCATCTCCTACCAGGGGACCCTGAGTTCTTGGTGGACACGGATTGTGATCGGCGCCCTCCTGCTGCTGTTCATCCTGCTGCAGAAAGTTTTCTCCCGGAAAACACGGCTTACGTAGCTTTCACCGCAGCTTCTTCTGCGGGCTCGGGGAGCGGTTCAAAGACACGGCTGGTGCGTGAGAAGCGGATGTAGGCAATACAGGCGATTTCGAGGGCGCCGCCGATCAGCAGCACGGATTGTGCGGCACTGAGCTGGTCCATGCCGGCCGCTGCCAGGGCATCGACGAGCAGCCCGCCCAGCAGGATCGCCGCCGGGAAGAGGCCCTGCCCCAGGAGGCGCCGGCAGCCGAAGACGATGCCTTGGATCTGCACCGGAGTCCGTTCCTGCCACAGCGCCGACAGCCCGGCGTTGGTGGCCTGGACCATGGCGTTGCGGAGGAACATTCCCGGAATGACCAGCCAGAGAGTCGGGGCCAGCACCACCAGGGCCCGTCCGAACAGCGAGCCCAGGAACGTGGAGCCGCAGACCAGGTTGGCACGGGAGATCGAGGTTCCGAATCTGGCGATGAGGGCGGCACCTGCCACCAATCCCAGGGCGCCGGCCATGTTGCTGGCCGAAAGATTCCACTCCGGGGACCCGGTGCCCGGTAAGGAGAGCACAAAAACAATGACCACCGGCACGCAAAGCCCGCCGGCGAAGTTATACACGGCAAAGGCGAGTTGGAGGCGCAGCAAATCACGGCGCTCACTGAGGAACCGGAACCCCGCCCTGACATTGCCGCCGAAATGCTGCACCTTGTGTTCCCGGGCTTCCTCCGCGGGCCAGGCGAGCAGCAGCACCAGGCCCGCACCGGCGAGGCTCAATACTGCATCCGCAAGGAAAACCGCCACGGGAATCTCCAGCGAATACAGGACTGCGCCCAGCAGCGGACCGGCCAGTACCGGCGCCGAATCAATGAGCCCCAGCAGTCCGTTGACCTTGGTGAGGTTCTTTTCCGTCCGCAGCACGCGGACCGACGCCTGCAGGGTCAGGGCCAGGGCCGTGGAACAGAGAGCCGTGACAAAAACAAAAACCAGCATGAGTGCCATGTTGGAGGTGACGGTGGTCGCCCAGGCCATGGCCGCCATGGCACCGGCGTTGGCTGTATTGACGGCGCAGATGGCGGCGCGGCGGGAAAAGAGGTCCGTCACCCCGCCGATCAGCGGGGCCAGATACACTGCGGCCGCGGCTCCAAGGAACGTGGAAACGGCGAGGACGGCAGCACTGGCGGACATTTCAAAGAGCACCAGGGAAACAGCCAGCGAAGAAGCGGAACCGATAAGTGCCAAAATGGCCTGGATTGTCCAAAGAGCGGATAAGGTGGAGCTGTTTTTCCGGGCGTCGCTGATGATGGTCCTTCCGGCGCAATGGAACGGGAAACGCAAACGGCCGCCTCAATTTATCGTTCGGTCCTACCGGAAACAAGGGCTACGCCGGTGCCGGTTTGGTGCCTGCGAGGCAGCTGCGGTTCCCGCGGAACGTACGCATCGGGCCTCCCGGAGGCGCCGGTGCTATGGGAAAGTGAAAGGGGAGGGAAAAACTATGCCGCGCCAGCACATCACCGCGCACATCGCCCTCCTCGGAAGCGTGTGCCTGGGCCTGCAGGCTTACCTCTTTTACCTCGACCAGCCGGTGTCTGCCGGCACGGCACCGTCGGGACAGGATTTCGATTCCCCGGGAAGCGTGTCCGTGGTGGTGAACAAGGAGCGGCCGCTTCAGGACCCTGCCTACGTGCCCGCGGAACTGGCCGACGTCGGCGGTGTCACCCTGCGACCGGAGGCTGCCGACGCGTTCGCGCAGATGGCCGCCGAGGCCGCCGGGGCCGGAGTTGTCATCACTCCGGTGAGCGGCTTTCGTACCGCGCAGGACCAGGGTGCGCTCCACGCCGAATACACCGGGCGCTATGGATCCGCCTTTGCCGACTCGGTGTCGGCCCTGCCGGGCTACAGCGAGCACCAGACCGGGCTGGCAGTGGATATCGGTGCTGCCGACGGGACCTGTTCGCTGCAGGCATGCTTCGAAGGCACCGGTGCCGGGGCTTGGGCAGCGGCCAATGCGCACCGGTACGGCTTCGTCATCCGATACCCCGCAGGCGCCGAGGCGGTCACCGGCTACGCCTATGAACCCTGGCACCTGCGGTATCTGGGACCGGCCGCGGCCGCGGCGATCCATGGGGCCGGCATCACGCTCGAAGAATACGCCGGACTCTACGATCCTCCGGGGAAGCCGCCGGCGCCGTCACGGCAGACACCGGAACCCCTGCCCTAAGTTCCTTTCCCTCACCGGTCACAAACCCTGATCCACCGGTGTCCTATGTGCAGCCGGCACGGAAGCCGGAGGCAACGTCAGGGACAGGGAGCGGATCATGGGCACCACAGCACTCATTCTGGGTGGAGGATACGCAGGGGTTATGGCGGCGAACCGGCTGGCTGCCAGCGGGAGGCCGGGACTCGACGTCGTGCTGGTAGCTCCGGACGCCAGGTTCGTGGAGCGCATCCGGCTGCACGAATACACGGCTGGAACGCGTGCGGACCCGACCGTTGCCTTCGATGCTGTCCTGCACCCGGCGGTCCGCCGGATCCGGGACCGGGCGGTGCGGATCCGGGCGGACATGCGGACCGTCCACCTGGCCGGGGGCAGCATCCTCGCCTATGACTATCTGGTGTACGCCGTCGGCTCGGGCGCTGCGGCGGCGCCCAGCGGTGCCGTGCGGATGGAACATCTGGAGGGAGCCTCCGCAGCACGCACGATGCTGGCGGCGCTGCCCGCCGGTGCCCGCGTCGCCGTGGTGGGCGGCGGGCTGACTGCCGTGGAGACGGCTTCGGAAACCGCCCGTAACCACGGACGGCTGCAGGTGTGCCTGCACAGCGCAGGCCCCCTGGTTCCGCGGCTGCGCGTGCAGACGCGCCGGGCTGTCGAGAAAAGCCTGCACCGTGCCGGTGTGGAACTGCATACCGGGGCGCCAGTGCCTACCGACGGGGACGTGCGCACCGCCCTGGCTGCCGACGTCGTTCTCTGGTGTGCCGGCTTCGGAGTGCCCGCGCTGGCCGGAGCAAGTGGACTTCCGGTGAACGGTGACGGACGGCTTCTGCTCGACCCGACCCTGCGGGTACGGGGTCACGAACGGCTCTTCGGTGCCGGTGATGCAGCCGTGATCGGCGAACCGTTCTACGACTACCTGCGGATGTGCTGCGCTGCCGCGCTGCCATGGGCGCAGATGCGGCGGCCAATATCCTGCGCGCCCTCGACGGCAGGGCGGGAGTGCGGCACGACAGTGGATTCCGGGGCGTGTGCATTAGTCTGGGCCGCAGTGACGGGGCGGTCCAGTTCCTGTCTGCCGACGATTCCCCGACCCGCTTCCACCTGCACGGCAGGACCGCTGCGGTGCAGAAGGAGATCATCTGCCGGATGACGCTGCGGTGGATCCGCGGTGAAGTGAAGCGAAGCGGAGCATACACATGGCCGACAGGTCCACAGGCGGGCAAGGGGACGGCGGTGCGCGGGGCGGCAGGGGACGGGACGACGGCGGTGCCCGCAGCGAAGGCGACGGCGCCGGATCCCGCCCCGCTGACCCGGAGCACGGCAGCGCCGCGCCGCACCGCGACGCCGAATTCCTGAAGCACCGGGGAATGGTGTTCACCATCGCCTACGACATCCTCGGGACCGTTGCCGATGCCGAAGACGTGGTGCAGGAAACCTATCTGCGGTGGCGGCCGGTAACGGAAGAGGTGGACAACCCTCGGGCGTACCTGGCCCGCATCGCCTCCCGCCAGGCGCTGAATTCCCTCCGCACCGTGTCGCGGCGGCGGGAGGACTATCCGGGCGAGTGGCTGCCCGAACCGCTTCTCACCGGACCGGTGCGGCCGGCAGCGGATCCTGAGGCGGCTGCCCTCACAGCCGTTGAGGTGTCCACGGCAATGCTGGTCCTGCTGCAGACCCTCAGCGGTCCGGAGCGTGCCGCGTTCATCCTGCACGAGGTTTTCGACTTCGGGTATCCGGAGATTGCAGCGTCCCTGGAGATGGCCGAGCCCGCCGTGCGGCAGACGATCCACCGGGCACGGACCAGGCTCAGGGCGGGAACACCACGCCGCGTGCCGGACACCGGCGAGCACCGTGCCGCCGTCGAACGCTTCCTGACTGCCGCCATGACCGGGCAGGTCCAGTCCCTGCTGGACGTGCTGGCTCCGGATGTGGTCCTGGTGTCCGACGGCGGCGGCAAGGCCAGTGCCGCGCTGCGCCCGGTCCATGGTCCCGAGAAGGTGGCCCGGCTGATGATCGGGCTGGCGGAGAAGTACGGCGAAGGCTCCGTCCCCGAGTTCATCGAGCTGAACGGGCTGCCCGCGGTGGCCTTCCGTGAAGACGGGGCGGTGACTACCGTGTTCCAGCTGGAACTGGTCGACGGCCGGGTCCAGGCGGTGTACGCGATGCGCAATCCGGACAAGCTGGCGAGGCTGCAGGGCTAGATTCCGCAGCCCCCGCGGCTAAGGTGGAACGGTGTTGCCGCCATGCCGGCACCGTATCGAAGAAAGCAGGCTTTTGTGTCTTCCAAGACCATTGTGATCACTGGTGCCAGCGACGGAATCGGGGCAGCAGCCGCGCGCCAGCTGGCGAAAAACGGCCACCGGGTAGTGGTGGTGGGACGGTCACGGGAAAAGACCGTTGCCGTCGCCGAGGACACCGGCGGCCAGTATTTCCTTGCCGACTTCGCAGACCTGGACAGCGTTCGGAACCTGGCCTCGGAACTGCTTCAGCGTTACCCGCACATCGACGTCCTGGCTAACAACGCGGGTGCGGTTTTCGGCAACGATCGCCAGGTCACCACGGACGGACACGAGATGACCTTCCAAGTGAACTACCTGGCACCGTTTCTGCTGACACAGCTGCTGACCGACAGGCTGATCGAATCCAAGGGGACGGTAATCAACACGTCCAGCATGGCCAACCGGTTCGGCAGGGTGGATTTGGAGGATCTGGAGAACGAGGACGGCTACAACCCCACCAAGGCGTACGGAACCTCGAAGCTCGAACAAATCCTGTTCACCGAAGAGTTCGACCGCCGCTACCGCTCGCACGGTGCGACCTCCACTGCGTTCCACCCCGGAGTCATCGGGTCCAGCTTCTCCAGCGCCGAGGGCTCGGCAATGCGTGCTGTCTACCAGTCTCCGCTGCTGCGCAGGTTGCTTCCGACGCCGGAAAAGGGGGCCCGGACGCTGATCTTCCTCGCCGAGGGAACTCCCGGCAGCGACTATCCCACCGGCAAGTACTTTGCGCGCAGCAAGGTTGCCCGTCCCAACAAGCAGGCTTCCGATGCCGCGCTCGCTCTGGGCCTATGGAACCGTTCCGTTGCCATGCTCGCCGGCTGATAGATCGCTTCGCCGGAAGCCCCGGAGCCGCCTGCTAGGCTTCCTCAGGATTACCCGGGGGGAGCAGGGGCATGAAGAAGATTACGGCAGCAGGACTGTTGGTGTTGGGGATCGCGCTCGCGGGCTGCGGTGGCGGAGGGCACGACGGCGGGCATGAGGGTGCCGGTGCCGGTGCGGCTGCTGGTGCCGGTGCTGGAGCTGGTGCGCAGGACGAGGGCTGCACGGGCGGTTTTGAGGGCTGGTGGAACTCCGTGCCGGCTAACGGCGATACGAGCGGCCTGCCGGAGGAAACCGTGACGGTCGATACCGCTACGGGCAGGACCATTGACGCTTTCAACCGCGCCCGGAATGACGCCGGTGAGGTTACGGAGATCTCCGACGTTAGCTACGATCCCGTCCGTGACGATACCTGGCCTGCCGATTCGGCTGTGGTTATCGATACGGCGACCGGCAAGGTGATCGAGGCTATTCCAGTAGAGCCGGGTACGCAGTTCTGCGGATAGGTGCACGGACAGGTGAATGGACGACGGCGGGGTGCCCTGGGTATTGATACCGTCGGCGGCCTGAAGCTTGGGAGGCATACCGTCCGTTGGCCGCGATTGCCTTGAGGTAGGAGCGGGGTTGCCCGGTCGGGCGTGCCGGGTTCGGTAGTTGCGTTTGGGGTAAGCAATTCCGGAGAAAACTCGGGTATTTTTGGTGTCTTCAAGTGGTCCGTTTGGGCCGGATTTCGGCCCAAAAATGTCAGTGCTGGATGAAATCCTTAGGTATGGATCAGCTCGGGAACACCGAACGGATAACCGAAGAGCAGGACAGCAGCCAAGGCCAGCCGGGGGAGTCGGCCGGTAAGGCGGAGACGGCCCACACTCTGGCTGTGTACCGGGCCGTCCCATGTGATCCTTCCGAGTCCGCCGGAGATGGAACTACACCGGAGTCAGGGGCAGGGGCAGAGGTATTCCCGGACGGTTTTACCGGGGTGCTGGCCCTGCAGAACCTGGAAGCCTTCGACGAACACACCACCGGTGATGCCCTCGCCCGGGTGGCGCATCTGATCCGGTGGGCCCAGGCCCAGCAAGTGAGGCTGATGCACCGGATGGAGGAACTCTTCCTCGAGAGCGTCCAGACCGAGGACGGTACGGTACTCACCGTGGACCCGGGCATGGCCTTCAGTCTGGCGTCCTGTGAATGCGCGACCATCCTGAACGTTCCGCAGACCACCGCGCAGGGAATGATGTCCGAAGCCGGCAGGCTCTGTGACACGCACACCGCCACCCTGGCCCGCCTCGAAGAAGGACAGCTGAGCTACGGCCATGCGCAGGTGGTGCTGGACCAGACCCAGAACCTTCCCGCCGAGGTGCTGCCCGGGTTCGAGGCTGACCTGCTCACGGCTGCTGCGGGGAAGACCCGGGGCCAGTTCTCTGCCAAGGCCCGGCATCTGCGGGAGAACCGGTACCCGGAGACCGTCCCGGAACGGCATTCGAGTGCTTTCGAGAAGCGCCGGGTGGTCCTGGACCGGGATGAGGACGGGATGTCCTGGCTGGCTGCCCACCTCCGGGCGGCCGAAGCACAGCAGATCTATACGGCCTTGAGTACTGCTGCCCAGGGTGAGCAAGCCGACGGGGACCCGCGGACCCGGGACCAGCTGCGCGCGGACATCCTGACCCAGCTGCTGATGGGCGGCCTCGGATCGCATGGGGCGGGTGGAACCGGCAGTACGGCCAGAAGGACCGGAACTGGGAGCGGCCGGACCGGGACAGGGCCCGAAGGAGATAGCCGAGACCGAGGGCGCCGGAACAGTGGAACGGGCGGAACGGGCGGAACCGGAGAACCAGAAGAGCACGGCGGACCCGGTGGGCCCGGCGGTGACCCTGATCGTGAGGATGGCCTCGGTGTCCTGCCGCGGGCTGAGATTATGGTCCTGATCAACGCCGAGACTCTCTTCGGCGCGGACGAGCAGCCCGCAGAACTGCACGGCTACGGACCCATCAGTGCAGAGGCAGCACGGCGTCTGGCCCGTAACGCCCTCCACTGGACCGGACTGGCCCGGGACCCGGACACCGGAGAAATCCTCGGTGTCGGTCGGCGGCGGAAAGTTCCGGCAGGATTGGCCCGCTGGCTGCGCGCGAGGGACGGAACCTGTCGGTTCCCCGGCTGCCGGGTCAGCACCGCACTCTCGGAAATCGACCACACCACCGACTGGGCCAAAGGCGGTCCTACGGAGCACGGAAACCTTGAACACCTGTGCCGAAGGCACCACCGGTTCAAGACCCTTGGCTACTGGAAAGCCTGCCAACCCGAGCCGGGGGTGATCGAGTGGACCTCACCTACCGGACGGACCTACCGCACTGAACCGTTCCTGGAGCTGGTAGCCCACGGGCGGTGCAGCCAACCCCGGACACGGTCGAGGCAGGGGATGAAGCAAGGAGTGAAGCGGCCGTCGAAGCCAGGGCCGAAGCTACGGTCGAAGCCAGGCCCGAAGCGGCGACAGGAGCCGGAGACGAAGCAATGGGCGAAGTCAGGGACCACAACACAACCGAAACCACCTACGACGCCCGACCGCCGTTCTGATCCGATGGAGGTGACCAGCATCCTCAAGCAAACCGCACCGTGTCAGTTCGGTGAGTTCGGTGAGTTCGGTGAGTTTCGGTGAGTTCAGTCCCCTCAGCACGGTCAGTTCGGTGAGTCCCGCCGCAGGACGAAAAAGAACGGCGCCGCATGGCCGCGCAGGTCCATGGCCCCAAGTACGGTTCCGGCATCGACACGGCGGAAAACGTCCATGACCGGAAGGGCGTCATAGATCATCGTGGCTGAGGACACTCCCCGGTACTCCGTCATTCGTGCCCGAGCTCCAACACGCCGGGTCCTGGTCAACCGCAGGGCTGGACGGATCCGCCGCAGCAGCTCCGGATTGCGGAGCAAGGAGGCGAAGCGCAGCACTGAAGGAAGCGGAACGAGTGCCGGATTGATGTTGAAGACACCGCCGTCGCCCATGGAAAAGACCAATGGGAATACCTCGTCGGCACCGTCGAACCGTTTCCCGTACCACCCCAGCGGTTCCAGGAGGCCGTCCAGCCTATGTCCTGTGGGTACTTCGGAGCCCCGCCAGGAACCGTACAACTCCTGGACCTGCACCGCAGGCAGGGAATCAAAGAACGCCAAAGCCGTCGCAGCATCGGTACCGGCCTGCATCTGTTCCAGTCGGAGAGCGGGTTCCCTGTCCATGTGGCTGCCTCCTTGGTCGGGTGTGCAGGAAGGATACGTGCAGGAAGGATACAAGGATTAGCTGGCTGCCAACCTACGGGCGGAATTCTCGTCCAGGATCAGGTCCGTCACCAGACCGGCACGCAGGGCACCAAGCAGGCTGGTCGTCTTGGTTTCCCCGGCGACAACGCAGATCCTGCGGGGGACCTGCTTCAGTGTGGACAGGTCGGGACCGGTACTGCGGCGGTTGAGCTTGATCCCGTCCCAGGTGCCGTCAGCCCGGTAGAACATGGTGGCGACGTCGCCTACTACGCCCTCGGACATGAGTTCCTGCACGTCTTCCTCGTCAAGGTAAGCACCGTTATAGACATGGCTGGGCACCCCCGCCTCCATGGACCCGACCCCGAAAATGGCCGTGTTCATGCGAGCCTGCAGGTCCAGCACCCGACGGACCGGACGTTCGCGCCACATGGCTTCCTTGGTCTCGGCATGATCGAAAAAGGCCGGAACCGGAAACTGGACCACCCGGGCGCCGTAGGCGTGGCCAAAGCGCTGCAGGATTTCGCTGGCGTATGTGATGCCTGAGGTGCGGAAATTTCCGGCCCCGTTCATCTGCACAATCGTGCTGTCATGGGTGTTCTTGATCGGCAGATGCTGGCTCACGGCCGTCAACGTCGAACCCCAGGCAACACCGATGATCGCATCCGAATCAATGAGCGGACTGATCAGGTGGGCTGCCTGCACGGCGACGCGCTGAAGGGCCTGCGCGGGGGAGACGGTCTCGGCTACGGGGACCACATGTGCCTGAATGCCGAAGCGGGACGCAATCTCCTGTTCGAGCGCCGGTGCCCGGTCCGAGGGGTTGCGGATCTCGATGCGGACCAGCCCGGTGCTGCGCGCGTAGGAGAGCAGGCGCGACACCGTGGAGCGGGAAATCCGCAGCTCACGCGCTATCGCCTCCATGGTCAGGCTCTGCAGGTAGTACATCTGCGCAGCCCTCAGTGCATCCCGGTCACGGCTCTCCTTCTCGGAGGCCGCCGGTCCTGCACCGGCAGGGTCCGCGGACCTGCCACTGACACCAATGTTCATTTGCTGTCCATCGACACTGCTGCGTACTCCATGAATCCATTATCGCAGGGTGCACGTATGTGCATTGGTTGGGTCCTGAAGGGTCAGGGCTTCGACGATTGACTAGATATGGCAATGCAGCCACAGAAGCGTTTGGAGAGATACGTGGACAATTCCGTGAACCCCAGCAAGGCAAAGACCGCCGCCCGGACCCGTCCGGTGGTACAGCAGCTGAAGGACCGGCCCAAGGCCTCGGTGCTGATCATCGGCGGCGGCATCAACGGCGTCGGCACCTTCCGGGACCTGTCCCTGCAGGGCGTGGATGTAGCCCTCGTGGAGCGCGGGGATTACTGCCAGGGCGCCTCGGGTGCGTCCTCCCACATGATCCACGGCGGCATCCGCTACCTGGAGAACGGCGAGTTCCGCCTCGTGCACGAATCCGTCGTTGAGCGTAACGCCCTGCTCCGCCTGGCCCCGCACTACGTCAAGCCGCTGCAGACCACCATTCCCATCACCACTACCTTCGCCGGCATCACCGCCGCACCGATGCGCTTCCTGACGCACAAGCCGGGCAAGCCGCACGAGCGAGGCGCCGTCCTGATCAAGGCCGGCCTGATGATGTATGACTTCTTCTCCCGCGGCGGCCGCGTGGCACCCAAGCACAACTTCGTCGGCAAGAAGAAGTCCCTGCAGGAACTGCCGAAGCTGCGTCCGGACGTAAAGTACACGGCAACGTACTTTGACGCCTCGGTGCACAACCCCGAACGCCTCACCCTTGACGTGCTGCGCGACGGCCTCGAGGCCAACCCGCAGTCCCGCGCCAGCAACTACGTCAGTGCCGTCGGCACCACCGACGCCGGCACCGTGCTGCGCGACGAGGTCACCGGCGAAGAGTTCGTCTTCGAAGCAGACGTTGTCATCAACGCCACCGGCGCCTGGGTCGACGAGACCAACGACGCCTTCGGCAAGCGCACCAGCTTCATGGGCGGCACCAAGGGCTCGCACATCGTCCTGGACCACCCGGAACTGCTGGAAGCCTGCGCCGGCCGCGAAATGTTCTTCGAGCACACCGACGGCCGCATCGTCCTGATCTACCCGATGGGCGACCGCGTCCTGGTGGGCACCACGGACATTGACGCCGACATCCGCGAGGCATCGGTCTGCACGGACGAAGAGATCGAGTACTTCTTCGAACTCATCGCCCATGTCTTCCCGACCGTCGACGTACGCCGCGACCACATTGTCTACACCTTCTCCGGTGTCCGCCCGCTGCCGAAGCACGACGACACGCAGCCCGGCTTCGTGTCCCGCGACTACCGCGTGGAGAAGCGCACGGACAACCGCGGCGGCAGGAACGTCACGAGCCTGTCCCTGGTCGGCGGCAAGTGGACCACCTTCCGTGCCCTGTCCGAGACGCTGGCAACCGAGGCAATGACTGCTCTGGGCATGCCGCGGAAGACGACGACGGCGGAACTGCAGATCGGCGGCGGAAAGGACTTCCCGCGCACCGAGGCCGAGGAACGCCTGTGGGTCAACCGCATGGCCTCTGACGTGGCCGACCGGGACCGCGTCCGTGTCCTGCTGACGCGTTACGGTACCCGCGCCGTGGACGTCATGGACTTCCTGTCCCAGGGCGGCGACCAGCTGCTGGCTTCCACCAACGAGCTCAGCACCCGCGAACTGACCTACATGGTGGAAAACGAGCAGATCACCCAGCTCGCCGACATCCTGATCCGCCGCACCTCGCTGGCCTTCCGCGGCCTGGTGTCCGAGGCCATGCTCAACGAGCTGGCTGAGCTGCTGGCCCCGCAGCTGGGCTGGGACGACGCCGAGACGCACCGCCAGGTGGAGTTTGCCCGCGATCTGCTGGTCACCATGCACGGCATGAAGATCCCGGCGCTGGCTTCCTAACGTTCCGGTCTTAGCAAACAACCGGTCTTAGCAAACGACCGGTCTTGGCAAACGACAGAGGGCGGACACTCCACGGTGTCCGCCCTCTGTTGTAGTTAAGGCCCGTAAACCTAGTTAAGCCCCGTAACGCCCGCTCACCCCGCCGACCGCCGCGTGAACGGCAGCACCAGCCGGGACGGGTGCGCGGCATCCCGGTAGATCTTGTGCGTCACCGGACGACCCACGGGCAAATGGAAGGAGTCTGGCGGCAGCAGCGCATTGTGCTCATCCGCCAGCGGTTCGTCGTTGGAGAGCTCTACCGTCATCCGGTGCCCGGGCAGGAACGTCACCGCAAACGGGTAGAGCCGCACTACGTACTCCTCGATCGTCCCCGGATCCACGGGAACGGACCGGGTATGCGGGTGGTACGGGTTGCCCTCGGTGGTCCGGTCGTCGAGTTCACGGTGGGACGCCTTCAGGTAGCCGGTCGTCACCAGCTGCCGCTTTCCGTTCGGAGCGTTGTCCCACAGCCGGAGGATGAAGTTCGTGTCCTCCTGGTCGATCTCGGCAAAGATGTGGGCCGCGCCGGTCCCGATCAGCTGGGTGGGCTCCTCGAACACATCAGTGCTCCAGTCCAGGATCTCCACCTTGTCGGTCACCGTCAGCGGCGCCTGGTAGAAACCGTCCGGAGCTGCATACTCAGGGCCCATCGGTTCCGGCTCCGTCGAGAGCTTCCGCCGGGGGCGCAGGTAAAGCGGCCGGTAGTCCACGTCCTTGGGCGGCCAGGAGCTGCCAGTAACCGTTTCGCGGGAACCTTCAACAAACACGCTGACTTCCGGCTCATCCATCACGCCGTTGTCGATGCCCTTGATCCAGTAGTCGTACCACCGGAACATTTTGTCGTGTTCCTCGATGAACGGGCGCGACTGCATGGGCGGGTAGGAGCCGATCTCCAGCTTCTTCGGTCCCTTCAATGCCTCGAACAGCTCGATGGTCCCGTCCATGGTCCAGCCACGGCCCTGGTCGATCTGCAGGTACACCGGGATGTCGATATTGGGTGCCAAGGTGATGGGATTGCGTTCCTCGTACCAGTCGCCGTCGAGCTCGTTCATCACAATGTCGAACCACGCTTCATGGTGCTTGGGGTAGTTCAGCACGTGCACGAGGTTCGGCCACGCCGCCACATCCGGGTCGGCCAGCCGTGCCGCCACAAGCTTCTGCAGTTCGCCGGACGGATAGGTCTCGAGCATCCGGGACTTGGTGTTGTCCGTGAAGGCCCAGCCGGAGTCCCCGCCGCGGCCTTCGCGGGCTGCGCGCGGCATGAACCACATGACGCCGCCGTGGTAGGTGGTTTCGTAAAAGTCGTAGTGTCCGCCGGAGACGAAAATGGCCTTCAGATGCGGGGGCCGTTCGGCAGCGGCCAGGACCTGCATGGAACCGAAGTATGAAATGCCGACCATGCCCACGTTGCCGTCGCACCAGGGCTGTTCGGCAACCCATTCAATGAAGTCGTAGGCGTCCTGGCCCAGGGACACTCCGCCGGCGTTGTAGTTGCCGATGTGCTCGCCGCCGGAGGCTCCGGAGCCGCGCAGGTCCCCGATCACGTGCGCGTAGTCTTCCTTGACGATGCGGGCAATGTCGCCTGCCTCGATGCAGCCGTCCCACATTGGGCTGGGCCTGCGCTGCGGGGGCAGCGTCAGGGCCAGCGCCTGCAGTTCCTTGCCGTAGGGGCTCAGCGCGACCAGCGCCGGCCGCGGCTTGTCCTCGGTGCCGGAGTAGACGTCGGCAGCCAACTCGACGCCGTCGCGCATCGGCACGCGCAGATCCTTGGTGACCGCGATCGCCTGCCCGCCGGCATCGATTGTGGTGTTAGTAGCCATGAGTGCGTAGCTCCTCTGCTAAGCGTTGCCGAAGCGGGTGCGGTACCCGTGCAGCGTGGTGAAGAAAGGGGAGGGATCCAGCGTGGGATCGCCCTGGTAGTCGAGTTCCCCGGCCACCCGTGCGAACGGGGAGTACACCGAATCGGTTTCCTCGAGACCGTCCTGCAGATAGCCGCCGACGACGCCGCGGATCCGGGCCTCAATGTCCAGGCTTTCCTGGAGCGCCTCGTGTGCCTGGCGGTGGTCGAGTTCGACGCCGTAGGCCTCGCCGTCGCTCCGGCGGTAGGGGTGGCCGAGGTAAAGGCGTTCCGGACGGACGACGTCGCGCAGGTACTCCAGGCTGGAACGGTAGGCATCGGGGTCCTCGTAGCCGGGGAACCGGTTGGCTGCCCCGTGGATCTGGACGGCGTCGCCGACAAAAGCGGCGCCGTCCAGTTCATAGGCAACGGACCCGGGGGTGTGGCCCGGAACGTGGTGCACGGAGACGGTGACTTCCCCGCCGAGGGAGAGCTTCTCACCGCCGCGCACCAGCACGGACGGTTCCATTTCCCCCGATACGACCGCCTGTACCGACCGGGCCTGCGCCGCGGCGCCGTCGGGAGCGTTCAGGTACCTGCTGCGCCCGTTCACGTACTCCTCCACATGGGCTTGGCGGGAACGCAGCAGGTGGGCGTCGGCTTCATGGATGACAACCTTCGCCTTCCCGCCGGTCAGTTCCCACAGGGCCCCTGCCCCGCCGAGGTGGTCGATGTGGCCGTGGGTCAGCAGGATCCAGCGGACCTCGTCGATGCTCCGCCCCAGCTGCTCCAGTGCGGGGACCATCCCTTCCGCGGGAGAGGAACCGATGCCGGTGTCAATGATCGCCGGTTCCGGGGCGTCGATGAAGTAGCTGTAGAGGCCAAAGCGGCCCCAGGGGGAGACCAGCGGGTGCACCGTGGCTTTGCTCATGGGTGCCTCCCTCAGGCGGGGCGGTCGGACGGGGAGCCGTTCAGGAACTCGCCGGCTTCCCGGAAGGCCTGGTAGAACTCCGGCAGCCAGGAGAAGTTGGCGACGAAGCCGTGGTTGGCTCCCGCGTAACGGTGGACGGTGGCGTCCACTCCGGCGGCCGTGAGCCGCTGGCCGTACAGTTCGCCCTCATCGCGCAGCGGATCGTGTTCGGCCGTGAGGATGAGTGCCTTCGGCAGGCCGCTGAGGTCTTCGCGTTTGATGGGGGAGACGAGAGGGTCCGACGGGTCGGCGCCGTTGTCGAGGTAGAAGGCGTTGAAGGGCTTCAGCCCGGCGGTTTCCAGGCCGTACCCTTCGGCATTCTCCCGCAGCGAGCCGTAGCGGTCGACGTCGAAATCCAGGTCCAGCGACGGATAGAACAGGATCTGGTGCGTAATGCCGGTGAAGCCGTCCTCGCGTGCCATGGCGGTGACCGCCGCGGCGAAGTTCCCGCCGGAGCTGTCACCGGCCACGGCAAGGGTGCCGCCGTTCCAGTCCAGGGCCTGCCCCTGGCCGGCTGCCCAACGGACAACGGCATAGCTGTCCGCAAGTCCGGCGGGGAAAGCGGCTTCCGGTGCCAGCCGGTAGCCGACCGAGATGACCTTATGGCCTGTTTCCCTGGCCAGGGAGCGTGCCACGTGGTCGTGCGTGTCCAGGCTGCCCAGGAAGAACGCCCCGCCGTGGAAGTACACGATCAGGCCGTAGGACTCGGCCTCGGCCGGAGTGTAGATGCGCACCGGAATCTCGCCGGCGTCGGTGGAGGCAACGGTGTCCTCCACGGCGTGTACCGGGATCCGGTCCTCGAGCGGCGGTACCTGTGCGGCCTCGCCGACGCGCATGGCGGCCGGGTTCAGCGGCGAACCGTCCGGGGCGGGAATGCTGCTCAGTACCTTGGCGATTTCGGGGTGGATGGTCATGGGGGTGTCCTTGCTGTGTTGCGTCAGTGGGGAAGCTGGAGGGAAGTGCCGGGTTACTTCGCCGGGGTCTGCTCGGGGAAGGCCGTTTCCACAGATCCCGGGTTCCAGCCAAGGCGGGACAGGCGCTGCAGCTCGTCGGTTACCGGCTTTCGGATGCCCTGGTACAGGGCCAGTGCCTCTTTCACGGTGTCGGCCTGCAGCAGGGCGTCGGCGAGTCCACCAGCGTCCTGGATGGCCGAGTTTGCGCCCTGTCCCTGGTGGTGCAGCATGGCGTGCGCGGAGTCGCCCAGCAGTGCGACGCTGTCGGTGTGCCAGTTGTCCACCGGATCGATATCGAACACGGACCGGCTGGTGACCTGGCTGATATCCAGGTTCCGGGCAATGTCCACAATGCGTTCGTCGAAACCCTCGAGAAGGGAGACGAGGTAGTCATTGGTGATCACCGGCGCCCAGGATCCGTCGTCGGAACGGGTGGTGATGTCATAGGACAGCTGGTTGCGGTGGCGTAGCGGAAGGTTGTAGGCAATGGTGCCGTTGTCGCCCATGTAGAAGCGGGGGTTATCGTCCTCGACCCCCAGCCCGAAGGCTTCGTCCGCGGAGATGACGGCCCGGTAGGCGTGCTCCCCGGCAAAGATCGGCTCATGGTCGGAGAACAGTTCCTTGCGGACCAGTGAACGGATGCCGTCGGCGCCGATCACCAGGTCAGCGGTGACAGTGGTGCCGTTTTCAAACGTCAGGGACGCCGTCTCGCCGTCGTCCTTGATGGCGGTGAGCTTGTGCCCGATGTGCACCATCTCGGCGGGCAGGACGCCCAGGAGCGCGTCAATGAAGTCCCCCCGGTGGATGATGCGGGTGTGGTTGGGCACCTCGAAGTCATTGAGCTGGGGCCAGACCTCCTGTGCATAGACGCGCCGGCCGTCGGCGCTGAGGATTTCCAGGTAGTCGCTCGGAGAGCTCACAGCGGCGATCTCCTCGAAAATGCCCCAACGGCGGAACAGTTCAACCGTGATCGGTCGCAGGCCGATGCCGGCTCCGACCTGGCCCAGTGCCGGGGCCTGCTCGTAGACGTGGACGTTCGCGGCGCCGATGTTCCGCAGGGCGATGGCTGCGGCAGCTCCGCCGTAGCCGCCGCCGACAATGGCAATTTTCAGGTCTTTGAGTTCGGAAATCTGCATGGTGGTTTCGCTTTCTTGTATCCGGCGCGCCGATGCGCCGGGATATGGCGGAGGGGAGGTCAGGAGGAAATGGAGAGGAATCCGGCGGGGTTGTCGACAAAGAGCGTCTGGAGGGCGGCATCATCCATGCCGGCACTGCGCAGGTCGGGGATCAGGTCCTCGAAGATGTAGTTGACCGTGTGGCCCTTCACCCCGGGCCAGCCCAGGGGGCTGCAGTTGGCGTCGGCGGAAACCAGGAGCTGGTCCAGGTGCCCCTTTTCCACCAGGGACATAAAGTGGTCCAGCCGCTCCTTGCGGGGGCGGGCCCAGAAGGGCGGATCCGGAAGTTCGGTTTCGTAGCCGAAGGTGTCGAAGCCAATCCGGCCGCCCTGGCCCATGATCCATTCGCTGGGGGTGTTCTGCGCGTTCAGGCCGTCGTCGGCGTGCCCGAACAAGACGCGGTCCAGCGGCAGGGACTCTTCGGCGAAAATGTCGATGGCGGGCTGGGGGTCGATGGCCAGGTGGGTGAGGATCGGGACGCCGGTGGCTGCGGAGGCGCGGGCTGCGGCACGGTAGATGCGCTTGTCCAGCTCGGTCATGCGTCCGCCGCGGCTCACGCCCACCTTGATGACGCCGGCCTTGCTGCCAGTGGTGCCGATGCCGACGGTGATTTCGGAGATAAAGACTTCAGCCAGGTACTCCACGCTGGCCCGGGCGAAGTGCGGAAGCGCCGTATCTCCGCCTACGAAGCCGGTGCAGGCCACAATATGGACACCGGTCTTGGCGGAAAGGGATTTGTAGTAATCGACGTCGCGGCCGTTGCAGATGCCGGTGGCATCCACGAACGTTCCGCCGCCGTAGTCATGGAACTGCCGCAGCTTCGGCACCGTTTCCGCATACCGTTGCTCCGGGGTCTTCCACCAGGTGGAGTCCAGCTCGCTGCCCGGCATGCCGTAGCCGATGTGTTCGTGGACTGCCACGATGCCCAGCTCTTCAGCCGGAATAGTGCCCAGTACTGTATTTACCTTTGCCAACACCTACACCTCAAAAATAGAAACTCTTATGGTTTGTTCGCAGCCTCGAAGGGCTAGTGCACGGACAACAGGGACTGCGGATTGCCGGTCAGGAGCCGCTGTGCATCCTCGTCGCCGAGGCCGCTGGCCCGAAGCAGCGGCATGAACGTGGACAGGACGTAGCTGTACGGCATGTCGTAATCGGGCTGGCCCTTGGCCACGCCTAGTGCGTTGACGGAGAGGATGATCCGGTCCGCGTGGCCCGCCTGCACCAGTTCCATCACCAGCGCCGCGCGGGACTCATCGTCCAGGAAGGTCCCGTCTGCCGAACCGACGTGGTCAATGCCGACAAACGCGCCGCGGCCGGCCACCTCGAGGGCGGCACCCGCGGCGTCCCTGCGGTCCAGTCCGCCAACCAGCACGCGCTCCGCCGGAAGGCCTTCCGCCAGGACCAGGTCCAGTTCACGGACCGCGTCCGCGCCGAAGCGGATCGATACCGGGATGCCGGTCGCCAGGGAACTTCGTGCGGCGCCGCGGAACAGGCTTTCCTCCGTGGGGGTGATGCCGGTGCGGGCGGCGGCCGTGGTGACCAAGCCCGCGGCTCCGCGGCGTTCCACCCGGGGGACCACCATCCCGTCGGCAACCTCCTTCGAGAAGAGGTCAGCGAACCTGTCCGCGGGCCAGGGCGTGGGCGGGTTGGTCTGGGGAGTAAGGAAGTATCCGCCGAGCATTTCCTCCGGACCCATGCCGGTGGAGGCAATGATGTGCACGCCGGTTGCCCGTGACAGGGCTTCATACAGTGGAAGGTCCCGGCCGTGGAACATGCCCGTGCTGTCGACAACGGTCCCGCCGCCGTGTTCCTTGAAATCCGTGAGTTTTGCGGCAAGGATGTCGAAGATTTCGGCCCGGTCAATGCTGATATCCGGCGCATGCTCCGCGCCGGGCACTACGGAGAGCAGCGATTCGTGAACCGCGGCGACCCCCAGCTCTGTAATGGGTACGGGACCCAGGACGGTGTTGGCCATGGCTCCGGAGGCAGCCCCGGGGTGATGGGCGGCGGCGCCGGAGGATGTGGACGCGGCGTCGGCGCCTGCGAAGTGGCTCACTTGCCTCTCCTTTGAAGCTAGGGATTCCGCGTGAGCGATGTCACTCGGAGTTGATGTGAAGTGGCCAGCTTTCCACTTTGCTTTACACGCTGTCAAGTATTTTGCCCCGGTGTTGAAGTGCACCACTCTGCCCGCCAGGCGGACATCTGTGATTCTTGACACACTGTAAACCTTATGGTCACACTGTCTGAGAAATGCCGGCACCGACCCGCGGATGCCAGCGCGCAGCCACCGGCTCCATCGCAGACCACCCATCTACCGACAGGAGAGTGTCGTGAGGACACCACCCGCCGAATCCACTATTGACCTCTGGGACGATGACGTCCTTACCGATCCGTTTCCCGCGTATTCGGCCCTGCGCGAGCAGGCCGGGGTGGTGTACCTGCCCGCGAACAACGTCTACGTCCTGACAAGGTATGACCTGATCCGCGATGCGCTTGCAGATCCGGAAACCTTTTCCTCCACGTCCATAGGCTTCAATCCGATGGTGAACGAGGCGCTCGAAGGCACCTCGCTGGCTTCGGACCCCCCGCTGCACACCCAGCTGAGGGCCACGCTCTCGCAGAACCTCACGCCCCGGGCTCTGCGCGGCCTGAAAGTAGTCATTGACGAAAAGGCGGACAAGCTGGTGGCCGAGCTGGCCGCCACCGGAAGCTTCGAAGCCGTGGATTCCCTGGCCCGCGCCTTCCCCCTGGAAATCGTTGCCGATCTGATCGGTTTCAACGGACAGGTAAAGGACAACATGCTTCGCTGGGGACAGGCCGCCATGCAGGTGCTGGGACCGCTGAACCAGCGCACACAGGAGAGCTTTCCCATTGCCGGCGAGCTGTACGAATGGTGCTCTTCGGTGACTGCCGAAGACCTGACACCCGGTTCGATAGGCCGCGGCATCTTCGATGCGGAATCCCGCGGGGACATTCCCAAGGGGTACGCCGGAAATATCATCCACCAGTACCTCGGCGCCGGCGTGGATACGACCATCGCCTCCATCGGCAACATTGTGGCCCTCTTTGGCCGGAACCCGGAGCAGTTCGCCCTCGTGCGGGAGAATCCGGACCTGGTGCCGTCGGCCTTTGCCGAAGTGCTCCGCTACTGGCCTCCCATCCACGTCTGGGGGCGGCGGGCAACGCGGGACGTCGACGTCGACGGCGTAACTCTTCCTGAGGGCGCGCAGGTCGGCATTCTCTTCGGAGCGGGCAACCGCGACCCGCGGCACTATGACACCCCGGATTCCTTTGACGTGACCCGTAACCCGGTGGACCACCTGTCCTTCGGGTATGGACCCCACGGCTGTGCAGGGCAGGGGCTGGCCCGGTTGGAAGGACACGCCATCGTTGCTGCCCTGGCCCGCCGGGCGGAGGTCCTGACAGTGGACTCGGAGGCACGGATTCCGAGCAACATGACCCGCAGCCTGGAAAAACTGCAGGTAAGAATCGAGGAGGCAGCATGAAAATCGAACTGGACCGACCACGCTGTGAAGGCCACGGACTCTGCGAAGAGGTGGCCCCGGAACTGATGCACCTGGATGACGACGGTGAACTCGTCATCGATGTGCCCGAAGTGGACGAGGGAGATGCGGGAACGGCGCGGGCCGCGGTCCGGATCTGTCCCGTAGCGGCACTGCGGCTGGCCTCGTGAGCATGCGCCGCATCGTCGTCGTCGGCAACGGTATTGCCGGACTGACGGCCTGCGATTCCCTTCGCTCGGCGGGGTATGACGGCGAGCTGACGGTAGTGGGTGCCGAAGTGCACAGTCCCTACAGCCGTCCGGCGCTGTCGAAGGCACTGCTGCACGGTGAGGGCGGCAGCACTGCCCACGAGTTGGCGGACCCTACGCATGGAGCCACCGAATTGAGAGGTGTCAGGGCGGCGGGCCTGGATCCGGAGATGCAGGTTGTCCGGCTGGCAGGGGGAGGAACACTGCCGTACGACGGGCTGGTGATCGCGTCCGGATCCCGGGCACGGCGGCTTACCCCGGAGGCCGAGGCAGGTATGCCCGCGCAGGAACTGACCCTGCGCACCCTGGAAGACGCCGTTGCCCTCAAAGAGCGCATAGCCACCCGTCCGTCGGTCCTGGTGATCGGCGGCGGCGCGCTTGGCATGGAAGTGGCGTCAGGGTGCCTGCAAGCCGGCTGCCAGGTCACCCTCGTCTCTGACGGTCCGCCGCTTATGCGCCAGCTCGGCTCCTACCTGTCGGGGATTTTTTCTGCCGCGGCAACCCGCCGGGGCCTGCGGTTTGCCCCCGGCGGCAAGGCAACGGTTGTGTCGACGGGCACCGGGACACGTGTAGTGCTGGCAGACGGCACGGTCCTGGAAGCGGAACTCGTGGTGACGGCCATAGGCGACGTGCCGAACACGGACTGGCTGGTCGGATCCGGGCTCCTGTCTGCCGACGGCATGCTGCACGCCGATTCACGGGGGCGGGTACGGTCGAATGTCGTTGCCGCAGGTGATGTTGCCTGCTTCCCCACGCGCCGGGGTATGGCAAGGATCCCGCTCTGGACCAGCGCCATTGACCAGGCAAAAACCGCCGCCCTGGGGTTGCTCCGCGGCGATGATTCCCCTGAACTCGATTTCGAACCGTATTTCTGGACGGAAGGATTTGGCGTGTCCCTCAAATCGGTCGGATTCACACCCCTGTCCGGGCTGCCGGAGTACTGCGAAGCAGGCGCCGGGGAACACTCACAGCTCCTGCGATGGGCTCATCCGGACGGCTCCGGGACATCCGTAGCGGTCAACTACCGTATCCCGATCCCCAAGCTGCGGCGCCTTGCCCGCACCGGCCCCGGTGCACCCCGGCTTCAGGCGCCGGCGGTGCTTTGACCGCTGTTAGGGTGGAGCCATGTCCTCGCTCCGTGAAGCCCAGAAACAACTGACGAGGGACCGCATTGTCGACTGCGCCCTGGAGCTTTTTACGACCAAGGGATACGCGGCAACAACTATCGACGAAATTGCCGGAGCCGCCGGGACTACCCGCGTGACGTTCTACGCCTACTACCCGTCGCGTACCGATCTCATGAAGGACTTCATGGGCCGCGTCAACGCGGTCCTGGAGCGTGCTACCGGGCCGGACAGCACGTCCACTGCCGCGGACCTCATTGATGTGGTCCGTGACGGCGAGTTGTCCGGGATCCTGGCCTGGCTTGAATCAAGGGCCGCTCTGTGGCCGGTGTTCCGGCCTTATCTTGATGTCCTGGACGAAGCGGCGGTCGCAGATCCTGAAATCCGTAAAATCATGGATGCATGGCACGAGGAGGTCATCTCCGACATCGTGACCGGAATGCAGCTGGCCGGACGCTACACCGAAGAGACCCGCCATATCCGCGGAACGCTTGCCTTCACGCAGCTGGATTACGTCGCAACCCTGTGGACGCGCCGGAAGTTCGAACCGAACCGGGAGCACGCCCTCGAGGTGCTCGCCGACAGCTGGCACCACCTGCTCTGTGGGGGAGCCTAGAGTTCCGTGGTCGCCGTCGCGTAATCCAGCCGAGGCAGCCGCGGGTGGCGCGGCTCGTCGGCAGGAACGCCGATGTTGACGACGAGGAAGGACTGCAGGTTTCGGCCTGCATGCAGGTCGGCGTCCAGCCCCGCGGCGTCGAAACCGCCCATCGGTCCCGCGGCCATGCCCAGTGCACGTACTGCCAGGAGGAAGTATCCGGCCTGCAGATGCGCATTGTCATTGCCCATCACGGCGCTCAGTTCCGGGTTGGCGGCGAAGACTGCACCGTGCTGCGGAGCCGGCGGGAAAACAGTGGGGAAGTGCTGAGGCCACGTGCGGTCGAAGCTCAGGACTGCAACCATTGGCGCCGCAGCAGTCTTGGCCTTGTTGCCTTCTGCCATGTGCTGCACCAGCCGTTGCCGAGCCGCGGCAGAACGCACCCAGGTGATCCGCAGCGGCTGGATGTTCATCGCCGTCGGGCCCATCTTGGTCAAGTCGTAGATGGATTGAAGTTGCTCGTCCGTGACAGTATCCGTAGTGAATTCCGAGACCGTGCGTGCGTCACGGAAGAGGAGGCCGAGGGCTGCGGCATCGATGGCGGGGATGGACTCCAGAGTGCCGTCGTTCATACGCAGCACACCTCCTTGGGGTAACGGTTCGTGTCTCCAGACACTTGACGCTTCAAGTAAACCCGAAGGTATGCGGAACGGGGGCAGCGCCGGTAGTGATGTCGCTCACACCCATGCGTGCCGGGCAGCAGGAAACGGCACGTCCCGCAGGACATGCCGTTCGGTAACGGACCCGACGCCTAGGCGACGGCGGTGGACGGACGCCACACGGCGTCCAGTTTCTCCCCGGCCTCCCCTTCAGAGAGCCCGAGCGACAGGGAGATCTCCGTCAGCAGCGGCCGCCGGGCATGCCGGAGCATTTCGCGTTCCGCCTGCGAGAGACCGCGGTCCACCTCGCGCAGCATGAGGTTGCGGACCACGGCGGCAATCACCATCGGGTCGCCGGTGGCCAGCTTCTCGGTGTTGTCTTTGTAGCGGCGGGACCACTGTGGGTCCTCTTCGTCGGCGGGTGCGCGAAGGATGCCAAATAACGTGTCGAGCCCGGTGCGGTCCAGGACCGGACGGAGGCCGACGTGGTCCACCTGGTCCACGGGCACCCAGACCATCAGGTGGGAGGACTGGACTTCCAGGACAATGCAGTCCTTCTGCATGCGGGGATGTGTTTGGAACGAGCTGACGACGGCGGGACCATGATGGGGATGGACCAGAACCTGGCCTTTGGAAAAGGGCAACTGCTACCTCCAAGGACGTGGAAGGGCAGGGGCGGTGACGAGACTCTTAACATTTTACCGCGTCCCGGCCAAGGCAGAATGGAGAGGTGACTTCTCCGTCCTCCACGCACCCGACCGACCCGCCCTTCGACATCGCAAGCATCGGTAACGGTTTGGTTTTTGCCGAGTCGGTACCGCACCTTGCCGCGGTTCTCGGCGGTCCAGCAGGCGGCGGTTCGGCGAGGGGTGGTACGGCAGGCGGCGGCACCGCCGTCGTGCAGGCCCCGCCGGGAACCGGAAAGACCACCTTGGTCCCGCCGCTCGTGGCAAACGTCCTCGCCGCAGGAGGAACGCCTCCGCGGGTGGTGGTCACCCAGCCGCGCCGCGTGGCCGTCCGCTCGGCTGCCCGCAGGCTGGCAGCGCTGGACGGCACCGCCCTTGGGGAACGGATCGGCTACACGGTCCGGGGTGAGAGCCGCACCGGTGACCGGACCCTGGTGGAATTCGTGACCCCGGGCATCCTGCTCCGCCGCCTCCTGGCGGACCCGGGACTGGAAGGAACATCCGCAGTCATTCTGGACGAGGTCCACGAACGCGGATTGGAAACAGACCTGCTGCTGGGCATGCTGACCGAAGTCCGCCAGCTGCGCGAAGACCTGGTCCTGGTGGCGATGTCCGCCACCCTGGACGCACCGCGATTCGCCGAGCTGATCGGAGGGCCCGACCGCGGCGGGCCGGCTCCCGTGATCGGCTGCCCGTCAGCGCTTCATTCGTTGACAACCGTGTGGGCACCCCCGCCGGTGCCGCGGTTCGACGATCGCGGTGTGACCCGGGGATTCCTGGACCATGTCGCGGACACGGCCCTGGCAGCACAGTCGCGTGCCGTTGCAGCCGACCCGGACATAGATGCCCTGGTGTTTGTTCCCGGCGCGCGCGAGGTGTCCGCCGTTGCAGCCCGGCTGCGTTCGCGGATTCCGGCCGGAACGGAAGTACTGGAGCTGCACGGGCAGATCGGCCCGGCGGAGCAGGACCGGGCAGTTTCCGGCCGCGCCCCGGGCGAGCCCTCCCGGATCATTGTGTCCACGTCGCTGGCCGAATCCTCTCTGACGGTCCCCGGTGTTCGGCTGGTGATCGACTCAGGGCTGGCCCGCGAACCCCGCCGGGACGCCATGCGGGGAATGTCCGGACTGGTCACCGTCTCGTGTTCCCGTGCCTCCGCGGAACAGCGGGCGGGCCGCGCCGCCCGCCAGGGACCGGGGACGGTGGTGCGCTGCTACGACGACAGGGCATACGGCGCCGCCCCGGCACACCAGACGCCGGAAATAGCCGTGGCCGACCTCACCTCGGCAGCGTTGGTGCTGGCCTGCTGGGGTGCTCCGGCCGGGGAGGGGCTGTCCCTGCCGGATGCGCCGCCGCCGGCGGCCATGGCGGCGGCCGTCGAGGTACTGCGCGGGCTCGGCGCCGTGGACGGCAAAGGACTGGCGACGGCGCGGGGCAAGACGCTTGCGCGCGTCCCCGCGGACCCGCGGTTGGCCCGGGCCCTCCTGGACGGCGCAGGGGCAGTGGGCGCCCGGACCGCAGCCGAGGTGGTTGCCGTCCTCTCGGGCGACACCCGCGCCCCGGGTGCGGACCTTGCCCGGCAGCTCACCGGACTGCGGAACGGACGCGATCCGAGGGAGCGCCGCTGGTCCTCCGACGCCAGGCGGCTCGAGCAGCTGGCCCGCCGGGAGGCGGTACGGCCTTCGTCCCCGAAGGTTCCGGAAACGGACGCCCTCGGGTATGTCATTGCCCTGGCGTTCCCGGACCGCATTGCACGGCGGGTTCCCGGATCCGGCCCCGAGCGTTATCTGCTCGCCTCGGGAACCCGAGCCGGACTGCCGTCGGGCAGCCCGCTGACCGGAGCGGACTGGCTGGCCGTTGCCGAAGTCACCCGGGCGGAGGGCCGCGATGCCGCCGGCACCGGTGCCGTAATCCGCGCCGCAGCACCGCTGGGCCTGGCGACGGCGGAGGCTGCCGCCGAACATCTCCTGACAAACACCGTGGAGGCGGAGTTCGCCTCCGGCCGGGTGTCCGCCAGACGGGAACGCCGGCTGGGCGCCATCCTGCTTGGCTCCACCCCGGTGCGTCCCTCCGACGAGGAGGCGCGTGCCGCCGTCGCCCGCGCCCTGACGGCTCAGGGCCTGGAACTGATCGGCTTCTCCGCAGCAGCCGATGCCCTGCGCCGCCGCCTGGCCCTGCTCCACAGGGAACTGGGGGAACCGTGGCCGGATGTCAGTGAGACGGCCCTGCTGGGCAGGCTCTCGGAGTGGCTCGGTCCTGAACTGGACGCACTGGCCCGCGGGGCCTCCGCCGGAAGTATCGACCTCACCGATCCGCTGCGGCGGCTGCTGCCCTGGCCGGAGGCATCCCGGCTGGGCAGTCTTGCCCCGGAGCGGCTCGAGGTGCCCAGCGGCTCCCGGGTCCGCATTGACTACCCGCCGGCGGACGACGACGGCGGCCGGCCCGTGGTTGCGGTCAAGCTCCAGGAGTGCTTTGGCTGGGCGGAAACGCCCCGGCTGGTGGATGGCAGGGTGCCGGTGCTGTTCCATCTATTGTCGCCGGCCGGCCGGCCCCTGGCTGTTACCGATGACCTGGCGTCTTTCTGGTCCGGCACCTACGCGCAGGTCCGGGCGGAAATGCGCGGGCGGTACCCCAAGCACCCGTGGCCCGAAGATCCGTGGTCCGCGAAGGCCACTGCCCGGACGAAGGCCCGCATGTAGCTGTCCAGGTGCAACCCTTCGGTGGGAGGACGGTCACACGGAAAGCTGCGGGGCGCCGTCGTACATGCGTTCTAGGCTGGAACTGCGGCCATTTGGTTCTACCGCCGCAGTGAGAGGTCTGTTTCACCTGTGCAGCACGTTGTCCGTACTTTCCTCACCGTTCCCTCCGGGCGCGGCCACCGGGTACCTGCCGTTCGGGTGGCGCTGGGCGTGTTCGTGCCGCTGCTGGTCCTGATCCTGCTTGGACGCACCGACCTGACCATGTGTGCCGTCTTCGGCTCGTTGACCGGGGTCTTCGGCCGCGCGGAGGTGCACTGGCGGAGGCTGCAGCACCAGTCGATGTCGGGATTCCTGATGGTGCTGACGGTGGTGGCCGGGGTCTTCCTGTCACTCTCCGCCGCGCAACCCTGGACGGTTGTCGCCGCGGGAACAGCGGTGGCCGGCGTGACTGCCATGGCCGCCGGCTACTTCAGGGTCCGGCCGGCCGGCCCTTTTACCTATATCTTTGCGTTTACCAGCACGGCTGCGGCTCCCTTCCAGGGACATCTGTGGGAAGCGGCGCTGACCGTGCTGGGCAGTGCGCTGTTGGCCGTCGCACTGGGGTTCGCCGGGCGGTTCCATGCCCGGCTGCATACGCCGCGGGGCCTGCCGCCCTATGTGCCGCCGTCGTGGGGGAGGATCCTGCGCCACTCCGGCCGGTACGTGCTGGCAGTCGCCGCCGCCGGCTCCGTGTCGGCGGGACTGGGGCTCGGACACGGTTACTGGGCAATGCTTGGAGCCTGCGCCCCCATCGCCGCCGCGGATGCTGCAAAGGCGATGGTGCGTGCCGTCCACTTTGTCCTGGGCACCTACGCCGGTGTGCTGGTCTCGGCGGCGCTTCTCCAGATTGCGTGGTCCCCGGTCCAGCTCGCGGTGCTGCTGGCCCTGCTGCAGTTGGGCGGAGAGATTTACGTGGTGCGCCACTACGGCCTTGCCATGGTGTTCCTGACACCGGTGGCGCTGCTGATGACAGGCTTCATGGCCAGCCAACCGGTGCTGGAGCTGGCGGTGGACCGGGCCGTGGACATAACCATCGGGGTGCTGGCCGCAGTGGCGGTCATAGCCGCCACTACCGATGCCGGGAGGCGACGGGCGGTCAGCTCCTCGATGCGATGAAGAGCTGGGCGGACCCCTGGACCGTTGCCACGGTCGGCTCGCCAAGGTAGAGCATGCTGGCGCCCTGCTCGAGATTGGTGCTCACATCACCTACCGTGATCCGGGCATCACCCAGGGCGGCAAGCACCACGGTGAAACGTTCCAGGGGGACAGACGCGGCCGCGTCGTCGACCACAACCCGGCGCAGGCCCAGATCCTCGCTCCACAGCGGAATGCTTTCCTGGAACTCGTCCACGCGCACAACCGGCAAAGGCGCCGGGCCGGGTTGCCCGGCCGCCAGTATCTGCTGCAGCTCGGCAACGTCCACGTATCCCTTGGTCAGCCCCGCCTTCAGGGCATTTTCCGAAATGCTCATGACCACCATGGCCTGCCCGGACAGATACGTATGGAGACAGCCGGCAGGGGTAACCATGGCCTGTCCGGGTTCCAACTCGATGAGGTTCATGCAGACGGCAAGCAGGATCCCGCGGTCGCCGGGGAAAAGCTGTTCCAACCGCCGCACCACCGCAACCGTTTGGGCGGCCAATCCGTCCGGCTCCGTGGCTGCCGCGGCAGCGGTGCTCGTTTCCCGGAGCGCCCGCGCCACCTCGGACGAGTTCATGCGAAGGACGGCATGCGCGGGTGTCTCATGGTGGAAAGTCAGCACGGTCCGGAGCCAGGGCAGGTCGAGTTCGGCCGATATGGCGCGCAGTTCCTCCGGGCTGCGCAGTCCGGACAGGACCCGCAGCCGGGTCAGGGCAACAACCACCTCGAACTTGGCGTACCGGTCCTTATAGTTCCGGTTACCGGCACTCAGCGGCACCCCCCGGGTCTGTTCCCGTACGTAGCCGGCCAGCGCCTGGTCCGGCTGTGGGTGCAGCAGGATCGGCGGCGGAATGTCTGCGTCCCGGACATGCATCCGGAACGGCACCGGGCGGGCGGGCAACGCATCCGGGCCGGAAAACTTCTCCGGATGCGCGGCCATGAGCCGTTCCAGGGCTCCGGGCAGATCGTCGGGATCCCAGGTGATGACGGCGCCGGTTGCCGCCGCAGCCTCCTGCCGGTCCGGATATCCGTGTGCCGGAGCAGCAGGAAGATCAGCAGCCGCCGAGGCGGAACCTCGGACTTCCGTGACCCGGCCGTAAATGGCAGTCATGGGAGCAGCGCCTCCTTCCGGAGGTCAGAAGGGATCAATGCTGCAAGGTGGGAGGAGGCTGGCTTCAACTCGGTTCACCAAGGTTCTGCGCTTTATCGCTGACGGCCGCCGGAGCGGATTCCAGGGACGCATGAAAAGATTTCCGTTCGATTTTACCGGTTTTCGGGTGCGGCGCGAAGCTTCAGCGGCGTTCGCTTTCCCATGATTTCAGCCACCCAGGAAAGTGTCCCCGGCCACCTCGGGCAGGCGGGACGTGCCGCGCCGGGGGGAGCAGAAATCTCCGGCCCTCGATGCACTCAATGCAATAATTAACGAAATACTTACGAATCGAAGAAGTAGGTGCGGACATGGAATACCCGGCACAATCGGTCCCCGGCAAGCTTTGCGCGGACGGTTGAGGCCGTGGATTTCCTGATACTCCTCGTCTTACTGCTGTTCGGGACCGTACTGGCCGCCGGTGTGGGTGAACGCATCCGGTTGCCGTATCCCGTGCTGATGCTCGTTTTCTCCGCCCTGATCGCGTTCCTGCCGATCATCCCGGAAGTGCACATCAACCCGGAGCTGATCCTTCCCCTGTTCCTGCCGCCGCTGCTGTTCGCCGCGGCGCAGCGCAGCTCCTGGTCCGTCTTCCGGCTGCGCTGGCGCTCACTGGTGCTGCTGGCCGTGGCTTTGGTGGCCGTCACTGTGGCTGTGGTGGCCGGTGTTTCCTGGGCCATGGTGCCGGCCCTTGGCCTGCCCGCCGCCATTGCCCTGGGAGCCATTGTTGCCCCGCCCGATCCGGTGGCCGTGGAAGCTGTCGCCGGGAAGGTCCGGATGCCCCGGCGGCTCATCACCGTCCTGCAGACCGAGGGCCTGTTCAACGACGCCATCGCCATTGTCATTTTCCAGGCAGCCGTGGCGGCGAGTACCAGCGGGGGACACGTGGGGTGGGACGTGGTGCCGGACTTCCTCATCGCAGCTGCCGGCGCGGTGCTGCTGGGCCTGGCCATGGCCTGGGTGGTGGGCAGCGTCAACCGGTTCGTACCGAACCTGGTGGCGCGCTCGGCATCCACGCTTGTTGCCCCCTTCGCGGTGTATCTGCTTGCCGAAGAGGTGCACTTCTCCGGGGTCGTCGCCGTCGTCGTTACCGCCCTGGAGCTGGGCCGGCGTGCCCGCCCGCAGGACTCCGAGGAACGCCTGACCCGCACGGCCTTCTGGGACGTGGTGGAGCTGCTGACCACGGGAGCCGCGTTCGGCCTGGTGGGCATCGAGATGCGCTACATCATCGAGGACGAGGGTGCGCAGCTGCTGACGTTCATCCCCGGCATCCTGGCCGTCTGTGCCGCGGTGCTGCTGGTCCGGTTCCTCTGGATGATGGCTATCTACCGGATGGGAGGCACGGAAAAGAACCATGTGCCGGGTTCGCTGAAGGAGGTCCTTGTCCTGTCCTGGTGCGGCATGCGCGGACTGGCGACCCTTGCCCTTGCCCTGGCCCTGCCGGGCACCACGCTGGCGGGGGAGCCGCTGCCGGGACGCAACTTCGTGGTGGCCTGCGCCTGCGCTGTGTTGGTGGTCACCCTGGTGATCCCCGGATTGACCCTTCCGTGGCTGATGCGCGTCCTGAAGCTGCCCAACGACTCGAAAGAAGCGGACCGGATGGAACGCGAACTCGCGCTCCGGGCCGAGCGGGTGGCCGTGGAGACGATGAAGCGGTCGGCTGCCATCGCGCAGCTGCCGCCGGACCGCCGGGCGGCACTGGCCAAGCGGATGGCCTCCCTGCACTCCATGCTGGAGAGTGACGAAGAGGACGAATCGCAGAAGATGCTGGACCGGAAGGCGACCCTGGAGATCATGGACGCGGTCCAGCGCGAGGCCCTGGACGCGGCGCGGCGGGAAGTCCTCGATGCCCGCCGGCAGCGCGGCATGGATCCGGAGGCCGTGGACCGGGTGCTGCGCCGCCTGGATCTGCGCACCGTCACCATGGACCGACCGGAACGGCACTAGACTTCCTCGACATGGGCAAGAACGTGGAATCCTGGCCGCATCTCGGTGTCGCCTGGCTGGTGCAGTCCGCCGCGGCCGCCGTGCTGGCCGTCGCCGTCGTCGTGCTGCAGCTCTGGATCTTTCCCGAAACCGTCCAGGCGGTGGTGCTGCTGGCCCTGATCCTGGCGTCGGCGGTCATGCTGCTGGTGTCCGCCCCGCTTTTCTTCGACTGGATCCGAGGCCGGTTCCGGCGCAGCTGGGTGGTGCTGGTTCTCTCTGCTGCCGCCGCCATCGCGGGCGGGTGCGCGATGGTGGTGCTTTTCGTGCTGGGGTTTGGACTGCTGGTCACCGGGTTCTGACGTTCGGCGGCTTTCTGCGGTGGGCGAATATCGGGAACACTTGATCCTTCAACCACGTAGGATGGCAGGCCGGGCCCGTTGAAGTGCCGTCCGTCCCCGCGCCCCTGCGTATCCGCTGCGGCGCACCCACGCACCATGAATAGGATTTTTCCTCCTTGAGTACCGACCCCTCCGCACCACCTGTCTCCGCCGGGTCCTCCCCGCGCGCCGCGACGGCCCCCCAGGACAAGCTCGATCCCCGGACCAAGACCGTCATCGGCCTGCTGCTCGTGTCCTCCTTCGTGGTCATCCTGAACGAAACGATCATGAGCGTGGCGCTGCCCCGGCTCATGGCCGACCTCGAGATCACTGCCGGCACCGCCCAGTGGCTCACCACCGGCTTCATGCTCACCATGGCCGTGGTCATTCCCGCCACCGGCTTCCTGCTGCAGCGCTTCACCATGCGCGGCCTGTTCCTGACGGCTATGTCCCTGTTCAGCGCGGGAACCCTGCTGGCCGCGCTGGCGCCGGGTTTCGGCACCCTGCTGGGCGGCCGCATCATCCAGGCCGGCGGTACGGCCATCATGCTGCCGCTGCTCATGACCACCGTGCTGAATGCCGTTCCGGCGCACCGGCGCGGCCAGATGATGGGCACCATTTCCATCGTCATCGCAGTCGCTCCGGCCATCGGCCCCACGGTCTCCGGCATCATCCTCAACGCGCTGGACTGGCGCTGGATGTTCTGGCTCGTCCTTCCCATCGCCCTGCTGTCGCTGGGCCTGGGCGCAATGAAGGTGCAGAACCTGACCGAGACCAAGCGCGTGCCGCTGGACGCGTTTTCCATTGTGCTCTCCACCTTTGCCTTCGGCGGGCTGATCTTCGGCCTCAGCAGCATCGGCGAAGCGGCCCAGGGCAAGGAACTGATGCCGCTGTGGATCCCGCTCACTGTCGGTGCGCTGGCCATGGCCGGATTCATCCTGCGCCAGCTGGTGCTCCAGCGCTCCGACCGGGCGCTGATGGACCTGCGCACCTTCACCAGCAGGCCCTTCGTGGTGGCCATCATCATGGTCCTGGTGTCCATGATGGCGTTGTTCGGCTGCCTGATCATCCTGCCGCTGTACCTGCAGAACGTCCTCGGTCTGGACACGCTCCACACCGGTCTCCTGCTGCTGCCCGGCGGTGTGATCCAGGCGATCATCTCACCGATTGTCGGCCGCCTGTTTGACCGGGTGGGTCCCCGCCCGCTGGTGGTTCCCGGTGCAGTGGTGCTCAGCGCAGCGCTGTGGGGGATGACCCTGCTGTCCGAGGACAGCCCGGTCGGCCTCGTTATCGGCCTGCACTGCCTGCTGAACGTGGGCCTGGGCTTCATCTTCACCCCGCTCTTCACCTCCGCGCTGGGTTCGCTGGACAAGTCCCTGTACTCCCACGGCAGCGCCATCATCAACACGCTGCAGCAGCTTGCCGGTGCCGCCGGCACGGCTGTCTTCATCACGCTGATGACCACCGGTACGACGTCGGCCCTGGCAGACGGCGCGTCTGCGGTCTCTGCAGCCGCGTCGGGTGTGCACACGGCGTTCTTCTGGGGCGCAGTGGTCTCCCTTGTCGCGCTGGCGGCGTCGTTCTTCGTGCGCCGGCCCACCAACGAGCTGCCCGAAGGCACGGTCATCCACTAAGGATGTTCCCAAGCGACAGGGACTTCCGTGCCCTGTCGCGGCCGCCGTCGGCCGTCGCTTTGCGGCCCGACGGCGGCCGGCCTCCCGCCCGTTCCGGGGCCCCGACGGAGGCCGCACCTGACCCTTGACCCGGGGTGAGACGCAAGTCATACTAACTGAACGATTAGTTAGTAGCCGCTGCGTCAGGAGCCCCATGACCGTTACCCAGTCCGCGCGTCCCGCCTTCGATCCCACGGCATTGGACGGCATCGATGCCGACCTGTACCTCCTCGACGAGCTCCTGGACGACGAGGCCCGCGACGTACGGGACCGCGTCCGGGCGTTCGTTGACAACGATCTGCTGCCGGTCATCAACGACTACTGGGAGCGGGCAGAGGTCCCGTACGAGCTGGTGCCCAAGCTGGCCGCACTGAACATTGCCGGCGGCACCATCAAGGGGTACGGCTGCCCGGGGATGAGCCGGATGGCCGCCTCCACCGCCGCCGCGGAGCTCGCCCGGGGCGACGGCTCGATCAACACGTTCTTCGGCGTCCACTCCGGCCTGGCCATGGGCAGCATCGACATGCTCGGCAGCGAGGAACAGAAACAGCGCTGGCTGCCCGCCATGGCAAGGTTCGAGAAGATCGGGGCGTTTGCCCTGACGGAGCCCCTGCACGGGTCCGACTCCGTATCGCTGGAAACCACCGCCCGCCGCGACGGCGACTTTTACGTCCTGAACGGCAACAAGCGCTGGATCGGCAACGCCAGCTTCGCAGACATCGTGATCATTTATGCCCGCGACGAGGCCGACGGTGCGGTCAAGGCGTTCGTCATGGAGAAGGACGCCGACGGCAACCACCCGGCCGGCTACCACGCGGACGTGATCACCGGAAAGATGGGCAAACGCGCGGTGCTGCAGCCGAACATCGTCATCGAGGACCTGCGCATTCCCGCAGGGAACCGGCTGGAGAACTGCAACTCCTTCAAGGACGTCAACAAGGTGCTGGCCGCCACCCGCGGGGGAGTCGCGTGGGAAGCCCTGGGGCACGCCGTGGCTGCCTACGAGATTGCCGTGGCCTATGCCAAGGACCGGGTGCAGTTCGGCCGGCCCATTGCCGGGTTCCAGCTGGTGCAGAACAAGCTGGCCAACATGCTGGCCCAGGTCACCGCAATCAAGCTGACGTGTTTCCGCCTCAACGAGCTCGGCGACCAGGGCAAGATGACCGGGCCCATGGCCTCCATGGCCAAGATGTTCGCCGCCCGGCAGGGCCGCTGGGTCTGCTCCGAGGCGCGCGACATCATGGGCGGCAACGGCCTGCTGCTGGAAAACCACGTGGCCCGGCACCTGACCGACATGGAGGTGGTGTTCACCTACGAGGGCACTGACACCATGCAGTCACTGATCCTGGGCCGGCACATCACCGGCCTGTCGGCGTTCGCCTAGGCCCGATCCGGGAAGGCCGGCCCAGGCCGGCGCCCGTCAGCGGACCCGCAGCCCGAGCACCTCGCCGGTGGCCGGGGCTGCGGGATCCATGGCCTCCGGCCACCGGGCGGTCATCATGAACAGCAGGCCGCCGTCGCCGCCCCCGGTGGCGCAGGAGAAGCACCCCTGCTTAAGCATCACGGTCTCCACCACCGCTCCGCCGGCACGGACCCGGACGCAGCGTTCGCCGGGAACCTCCGCGAACCAGATCCCTCCGGTGCCGTCCCAACAGATGCCGTCCGGTGCGCTGCCCGAAACTCCGGCCCATTCCCCGGCGCGGGCAAGACTCCCGTCGGCGAGGACGGTGAAGGACGTCAGGCAGCCGGCGTTGGATTCGGCTACCACCAACGTCCCGCCGTCGTCGGACACCAGCATGCCGTTGGGGAACGCGAGGCCGTCCGCGACGCGTTCCACCGAACCATCCGGCCGGATGAGCGCAATCAGCCCGGAGGCCTGCGGGGCATCCGAATAGTCCCGGCCCAGGCCGTTGACGTAGATGTTCCCGGAAGGATGCACGGCGATCTCGTTCCAGGGGTGGTCCGACAGTCCAGCCAGGTCCGCATGCGGGACCAGTCCGGCATGCGGTACCTCCACCAAGACCGTTCCGTCCGTTCCGGAGACTACGGCCATCCGGCCGTCCGGCAGCCAGTCGAAGCTGATGGGAAACGAGGGGACCGCCGTTACCCGCCGTACGTTTCCGGCCGGATCCAGCGCCGAGATGGTCCCGGCCATCCAGTCCGCGAACCAGAATTCGCCTGCATGCCAGCGGGCCGATTCGCCCATGCCGATCCCGGAGACCAGCGTCACGGGTTCCGTCATGCCGAACCTCCCTTTCCGGGGACCAGGCTTCCAGTATGCCGCGCACGCCGGAGCGGACAACAGTCTCCCGGACTATGGGGCGGTCAAGATGACGCCGCACCCAGCATCCGCAGCGCCAGTCGGCTGTGGTGTTCACCGATGTCCGCTGCACTCAGCCGGCCCTGACCGCGGTACCAGCGGGCCACGTCCACGCACAGGGACAGCAGGGCCAGGACGGTCAGGCCCGTGTCCTCGACGTCGAACGCCCCCTCCCGGCGCCCGCGGTCCACGACGGCGCGGAACTCCGCATCCACGGACCGCCGGATTTCCAGGACCTCGGCCCGGTGCTCTTCCGTCAGGGCAGCGAGCTCGAAATTCACCACGCTGGACTTGGTGCGGTTGGCTGCCTGCCACGCGGCGAAATCGCGCACCATGGTCCGGATCTGCTCTACCGGGTCCGTACTCGAGGACACCCCGCTGCGCACCAGCTCCAGGGTGCGTTCGTGTCCCACCCGGGAAATGCTGTACAGCAGCTCTTCCTTTGAGCGGTGATGCACATAGACCGCGCCAGGCGTGACACCCGCGGCCGTAGCGATGTCCCGGGTGGTGGTGCCGTGGAACCCCTTGGCCGCGAAGGCTTCCGTGGCGGAATCCAGCAGCCGCTGGCCCGTGCCGGTTGCAGGCACCTGTACCTCCGATACGTTGCCGAATGAGCGTTCAGTGACCAGAGTAACAGCGGAGCATCACGCTTCGGTCAGCCCAGGCGGGACCGGACAATCCCGCTTACTTCCTTGCCGTCGAAACGGCCTGCCACCTTGGCGGTGACCGGCTTCATCACCAGCCCCATCTGGCGCATGGTGGGTTCTTCTCCGTTGGCGCGCAGTTCCGCGATAACCTCGTCCACGATCGTTTCGACGTCGGCCCGGGAGAGGGGAGCGGGCAGGTAGGTTTCGATGACCTCCGCCTCGGCCGTCTCAGCCGCAGCACGGTCGGCTTCCCCGGCCTCGCTGTAGATCCGCGCGGTGTCGCGGCGTTTGGCGGCTTCCTTCTGCAGCAGCGCCACGACCTGGACGTCGTCGAGCTCCACCGGCGTCTTGCCCGATTTTTCCCGGGTGGTGATTTCACCCAGTACGTTGCGCACGGTGGTCAGGGCGGTCCGGTTCCCCGATTTCATGTGCGTCTTCATGTCGGCCTGCAGTTGCTCTTTCATCGTGCCCATGGTCCTTCTCCTTCAGCGATGTCGTATGTCCCTTCTCATCGTCCCCCATCCGAGGCAGCGTTCGCGCGGCGGTGCGGGGGCGACGTCGGCGTTCGCCGCTGCGGCCCCGCTCACAGCGTCCGGAATCACAGCGCAAATGGCCCTCCGTTGTCTTGAGCGATTCAAAACAACTGATAGGGTTTTTCGTATGCAGGAAGCGGCGGACACAGCACAAACCCTGGCCGGACACATCCGGTCAGCGGGGCTGAAATCCACGTCACAGCGCGTTGCCGTCCTGGCGACGCTGCAGCAGGCACCGCACTCCAGTGCGGAACGTGTCCTGGCCTGCGTCCGGACGGAGCTGCCGGGTATTTCCGCCCAGGCCGTCTACGGCATCCTGTCCGCCTTCACTGAAGCCGGACTGGCCCGGCGGATTGAACCTGCGGGATCACCGGCACTGTATGAGTCCAGGGTGGGGGACAACCACCACCATCTGGTCTGCATCCGCTGCGGAGCCATTAGGGACGTCGACTGCGTGATCGGACAGGCACCGTGCCTGACCCCCGCCGACGACTCCGGCTTTACCGTCCTGGCCGCCGAAGTAACCTTCAGCGGTATCTGCAGCACCTGCGCACAGCAGGCGGAAACCTCCGCCGGCTAGAACGCGCATTACCGCCATTAACCACGGCGGGCACTATTCAACGACGACACCTACCGGGCTCAACGCTGCCCAAAACCCGTCGCCGTGGTGGCCCGAGTCTCACCCCAAGCGTCAACTGAGGAGACACCATGACCGCCCTGATGAACCGACCCACTCGCCCGGCTGAATGCACCGCACCCGACGGCCGCACTGCGGCTGCCCCGGCCGCCCGGCCCCGCCGCCTGGGTGCCTACACCACCAGCTATGACCGTCCGCAGGGAGCCCCCCGTCCCACCGGAAGCTACGTTTCCACGGGCCGCCGCGCAGCCACCCGGCCGCGGAACCTGGGAAGCTACGTCGATACCTCCACGTACCGCAACCGCCGCCCCGAGGGCACCTACACCCTGTGCGGCTAGCGGCACAGCCGTCCGCTGCGGGTCCCGGATTTCCCGGGGTACCCCGCGTCGGCGGGCCCGGGTCCCCGGCGGTAGGATGAATGGTCGTTGTCCCGCGGGGCGAGGAAAACCAACCCCTTTGAGAGGACACCATGAGCCTGATCCGGCTACAGGACGTCGATACGTCCTTCGAGAACAAGCAGGTCCTGCGTGAAGCATTCCTGCGGCTGGACCCCAAGGACCGCATCGGGCTTATCGGGCGGAACGGCTCCGGCAAGTCCACCATCCTGAAGCTGATCCTGGACCAGGTCCAGCCGGATTCAGGCACGGTCACCGTGGAGCCGGGCGTGAAGATCGGCTACTTCTCACAGTTTTCCGAACTGGACGGACAGGCCAGCATTGCCGAGGTCCTGGATGCCGTCTTCACCGGGATCAAGGACGTCGAAGCCGAGCTGGCCGGAATCGACGAAGCCCTTGCTTCCGATCCCGCAGACAAGGAAATGGACCGGCTGATCCGCCGCCAGTCCGAGCTGTTCGAAACCATGGACCGTCTCGACGGCTGGGACTATCCCCGCCGCATCGACACCGTGCTCACCACCCTCGGTTTCACCGACGCGCACCGCATCTGCCCCATCGACGCACTGTCGGGCGGCTGGCGCAACCGTGCGGCCCTGGCCAAGATCCTGCTGGAGCAGCCCGACGTGCTCCTGCTGGACGAGCCCACCAACTACCTGGACGTGGCCGGCGTCGAATGGCTCGAGGGCTGGTTCCGCGACTTCCGGGGAGCGGCCATCATCGTCTCGCACGACCGGAAGTTCCTGGACGCCGTCGTCACCCGCATCGTCGAGGTGGAGAACTTCCACCTGCACGAATACCCGGGCAACTTTGCCGAGTACGTGGTGCAGAAGCAGTTCCGGCTGAAGAACCTCCAGGCCCAGTTCGTGCATGAGGCGGAACTGCTGGCCTTTGAAGCCGAAGGCATCGCGGACCGCCGTGAGGCCGCCAAGGCCGGCGGGCGGCTCAGCACCCAGCTGGCCCGCATCAAGAAATCCCGCGCGCCGCGGCCGGTGGATGAAATCATCACCGGCATCTACGACGGCCTGCACGTCAAGGACGTCCTGGGGCGCGTGCGCGGCGTGTCCAAGTCCTACGGCGAGAAACTGCTCTTTGAGGACCTCAGCTTCGAGGTGAACAAGGGCGACCGGATCGCCGTCACGGGAACCAACGGCAGCGGCAAGACCACACTGCTGCGGGTGCTCACCGGCGAGGAACAGCCCGACGCCGGCGACGTCGCCTGGCCCAAGGGGCCGGCCATGGTCTCCTACAACCAGATGCTCGCCGAGCTCGACGACGCCGACACCGTCACCCACGCGGTGAACGCACTGCCCGGATCCCTCGCCTTCAGCGCGACGAAAAAGTCCGTCAACCGCTTCCTGACCATGTTCCAGTTCTCCGAGGCGGACCTGACCTCCAAGATCGGGAACCTCTCCGGCGGCCAGCGGGCCCGCGTTGCCATGGCCCAGTGCCTGCTCTCCGGTGCGCCCGTGCTGCTGCTGGACGAGCCCACCAACCACCTGGACATGTCCAGCACCCAGGTGATGGAACGCGCCCTGCTGCATTTCCCCGGCGCCGTCATCGTGGTCAGCCACGACCGGTTCTTCACCGAGAAAATCGCCACCCGGTGGCTCGTCTTCGGTGCCGGCGGCGCCCGGCCCGGGCAGGTGGAAATCCGCGAGGCGTAGCGGCCGGGGCCGCCAGTTCGGCGCGCCACCTGTCGAGGCGCCCGATGCGCCGGTAATGTCGGGGCGTGTTTGACGGACCCAGCCTCGTGTTCTTCGCCGCCGGCCTCGCAGTCTTCCTTGCCGCCGTGCTGCCCAAGCTGCTCCGCGATGTTCCGGTGTCGATGCCGATGGTCTTCCTCGGCGCGGGCATCCTGGCATTCAGCCTCCTTAAGGACCTGCCGGACCCGGATCCGGTGCGCTACGGAGAATTCACCACGCACCTGACCGAAGTGTGCGTGATCATTTCCCTCATGGGCGCCGGCCTGGCACTGGACCGGCCGGTCGGGTGGCGGCGGTGGTCCACCACCTGGCGGATGCTGGGCATCGCCATGCCGCTGAGCCTGCTGGGCCTGACCCTGCTGAACCTGTGGGTCCTCGGTATCGGCCTGGCGGCAGCCGTCCTCCTGGCCGCGGCGCTGGCTCCGACCGATCCGGTCCTGGCCTCGGAGGTACAGGTCGGCGAACCGGCCGACGACGAGGACGAGGACTCGGAGGGCGAAGCCGAGGACGAGGTCCGCTTCGGGCTGACCTCCGAAGCGGGCCTGAATGACGGCCTGGCCTTCCCCTTCGTGTACCTCGCCATCGCCATGAGCCTGGTGGGGACGGCGCCCTCGGACTGGTTCCCGCACTGGATTGCTGTGGACGTTCTCTGGCGGGTCGGGATGGGCGTCCTCCTGGGCTTCCTGGTCGGCAAGCTGCTGAGCCGGCTGTTCTTCTCCGCCCGGTTGGAGAACATCCGGCTGTCCAACCACTCGGAGGGCTTCGTGGCCCTGGCCGCTACCTTCCTGGCCTACGGCATTACCGAGATGCTGGACGGCTACGGTTTTGTCGCCGTCTTCGTCTGCGCCGTCACCATCCGGGCTGCCGAACGGACGCACGGCTACCACCGGGTGCTGCACAGCTACGTGGAGCAGCTGGAACGGCTGTTCACCGTGGTGCTGCTGCTCCTGCTCGGCGGTGCCATTGCCCGCGGGCTGCTGGCCGGGATCGGCTGGCGGGAAGCGGCGGTGGCCGCGGCGTTCCTGCTCGTGGTGCGTCCGCTCGCGGGTTGGCTGGGCCTGCTGGGCGGGCGGCCCGGCCCCCGCGAACGCCGGGCTATCGCCTTCTTCGGCGTGCGTGGCATCGGCTCGCTGTATTACCTCGGGTACGCACTGGGGAAGGGACACTTCGAGGGTGCCGAGCAGCTCTGGGGACTGGTCGGCCTGGTGGTGGCCTCCTCCATCGTGCTGCACGGAATCACGGCGGCACCGGTGATGAACCGGATCGACCGCATCCGCCGGAAGGCCGCACTGGAGCGTTTCGGCGAGGAACGGCCGGATACTGCGGTCTAGCTCTCCGCCTCCTCCGGTGCCCTGTCCGCTCCGCGGGCGCCCTGCTACTTTGGTGCCATGGATGCGCAGGTACGCCGCACCTCTGACCCCTGGCCCGCCGGACCAAGGGTTACCCCGCCGGTCCTGATGGCCCAGACCTGGGCCGCAGCCGTATTCCTGCACTGGCGCATCGACCCATCCCTGGCGGCACCCTACATGCCGCCCGGCGTCGAACCCGATGTGTTCTCCGGGTCCACATGGGTGGGACTCATCGGTTTTCGGGCCCCTACGACGCACGTGGCAAGGGTTCCGGTGCCGTTTTTCGGCTCCTTCACTGAAATCAACGTGCGCCTGTACTCACGGGGCCGGGACGGCAGCCGCGGTGTGCTGTTCCTGAGCCTCGATGCCTCCCGGCTGGTGCCGGTTCTGGCAGCCCGCTCGCTGGGCATCCCCTATGTGTGGTCCCGCTGCCGCCCCCGGCGTTCCGGCTGGGGCCTGGGGTACGACGTCGAACGCTTCGGCAGGCAGGCCCGTTCATCCTTCGCGGTGGTACCGGATTTCGCCCGGCAGGCAGACGACGACCTGTCCATCCTGCTCACGGCGCGTTTCGGGCTGCACGCGCTCATTGGCGGCAGGACCGTATTCATACCCAACTCGCACCGGCCGTGGCCGCTGCATCCGGCCCGCCTCACCCGCTTTTACGACGAGCTGGTGCCGGCGGCGGGGCTTCCGGTCGAAGGGCCGCCGGACACGGTGCATTACTCTCCGGGGGTGCGTACGGTGTTCGGCCGCCCGCGGAGGGTGGCCTGAGCCAGGTCCCGGCGCAGGCCCCGTTCACCCCGGCGCATCAGCAGCGAGTGGGCGGCTGCGAAGACCGGCCGTGCAACAGGGGTGAGGGCACGCATCCAGAGCCGGGTCGGCCGGACCCGCCAGTCGATCTCCATCCGGGTCTGCGCCGGCGTGCCCGCGGCACGGGAGAAGACCGGCACCAGCCGGATCCGGCCGGTGCCGGCCAGGTCCCCGCCGGCGTCGAACTCAATGGTCCGGGGCCGCGAGGCAGAGGTCGGATGGATGGTGACGGATAAGCGGTAGCCCAGGGAGGCGCGGAACTGCAGATGGGCGGTAGTGGCCAGCAGCCGTGCCACCGGGTCCTCAATGGACGGATCGGTGGCAAGTTCCCGGAGCGTGCAGCCCGGCCACCAGCGGGGCCAGCTCATGTCCGGGCCGGCGACGGTCTCCCAGACTGCATCCGGGGTCGCATCGAGCAGCCAGCTGGAGGGAAGAATATAGAGACCGGGCATCCCCTCAGCATGCCATTGGCGGCGGTCCGGTACCGAACCCGTGTCGGGACCGGTGCACCGGTCCCGACACGGTGACGCTTACCCGGCCCGCGGATAAGCCCGTGGGCGCGGCTCAGCGCTGATAGGCCCGGGGCAGGTCAAACCCCCGCTCGGCCATCACTGTCCGCAACCGGGTGGGGTAGTCGGTGATGATCCCGTCCACGCCCAGGTCAATGAGGCGGTGCATGTCCGCCACCTCGTTGACCGTCCAGGGGATGACCGTCAGGCCGAGTTCGTGGGCTTCGGCCACCATCTCCGGCGTGACACTGGTGTAGATCGGGGAGAGCACGTCGTAGCCCTGGGCGTGGGCGGCAAGGACAACGTTCCCGCCGAAGTCATCGATGTCGATTCCGCCCAGCTGCGGTGCTGCGCCCGGCTGTCCCACACCGAGGTCTTCCGGCGTGCTCGCCAGGGCCACCCGGGTCAGTTCAGGGGCGATCCGCTCCAATAGGTTCAGGGTGGACCAGTCGAAGGACTGGATGGTGGTCCGGCGCTCGCGGTTCGCATCGCGGACCACGTCCACCACTGCCTCGGTGAGGGCGACGCTGCGCGGCCCGCCGGCCTGGCCGTCCTCGACTTTGGTCTCGACGTTGAACCTGATCTTGCGTGCGTCGTACTCCCGGGCAAGCCGGTACACGTCACTGAGCTCGGCTATCCGGTTGCCCTCCGCCACATCCTGCTCCGGGTAGCCCGGCAGCTGCTGGAAACCGCAGTCCAGGGTCTGGAGCTGCACCAGGCTCAGTTCCGCCACGGGGTCGCCCACGTAGGGGTATTCCGGGTCCCCGGCGGTGGCCGGGGCCGTATCGGCGCACTTGGTATCCAGGATCAGGTCGTCATGCCAGACGATCACCCGCCCGTCCTCGGTCAGGTGCGTGTCCAGCTCCAGCGTGGTGACGCCCAGTTCCAGTGCGGCCGAAAAAGCAGCGAGGGATTCCTCGGTGTGTTCGCCGCGTCCGCCCCGGTGTGCCTGGAGGTCAAAGTCCCGATCGGTACCCGAGCGCATCACGGAAACCATGACATCGAAGATCCGGGTGTTCTCGTAGACTCCGGTCAGCATTTCCGCCCCCGGGCCCATGGCGGTCAGCGGGACGTCGTCGCCCGTGTGGCCGCCGGTGGTCCAGTCAATCCGGTACTGCTGGTCCGAGCCGGCGACGTCGAACGGCCCTTCCTGCACCGGACTGTCCGGGTTGGTGTCGTCCCCGAGGGGTTCGATGGTCATGCCGCCGGTCTGGTGGTCGCCCACCGTGATCAGCAGGGTGTTCCCGTCCTGTTGGGCGAACTCCTTGGCCAGGGCCACCGACTTGTCGAATTCGATGCCGGACTCGATGGTCAGCGCCCCGTTGTTGACGTGGCTCATCGAGTCGATGCCTTCTTCTTCGACCATGAGGAAGAATCCGTTGTCATCCTGGTTGCTGTTCAGGACCTCAATGGCTTTCCCGGTCATTTCGGTCAGCGGAACCGTGGGGTCGTAGACCTCTTCGACGTCGTCTCCGTATTGGAACATTTCCTCGTTGGCGAAGAGTCCGAGCAGCATGTCTCCCTGCGCTGCCTGCAGTCCGGGCAGGTCCCAGACATATTCGTATCCCTGTTCCTGCGCCTCTTCCACCAGGTTCCCCTCGGTGCCGGCGCTCTCCTCGGATTCGTCCTCTGCCGGATTGTCCGGAAGCCGGCCCGGGTTGCCTGCGGGGTACCAGTAGTCCTCGCCGCCGCCCAGGATGACTTCCGGGTGGGAGCTGCGCAGGAACTGGGCGGCGATGGCGCTCTGCTCATCCCGGTCCAGCACATGGGAGCCGAAGGCTGCGGGTGTGGCGTCAGTGACCTGTGCGGTGGTGACCAGTCCGGAGGACTTGCCGAGCCGCTCGGCGACTTCCAGTGCAGTCGTGACCGGCTGTTGCTGCAGATCGACGCCGATAGCTCCGTTGTAGGTCTTCACTCCGGTGGCCATTGCTGTGGCAGCAGCGGCGGAGTCGGTGACGAACGTGCCGGGGTCTGCGGAGTTGGTGTGGACGCGTCCCACTTCGGGGAGCGTGTCCATGGCCAGTTCCCCCGTGAGCCCTACCGAGGCCAGCCGGATGGCGTCCCGCTGTGCGGTGCCCATGCCGTCGCCGACCATCAGGATCACGTTGACGGCGTCGTCGTTCCCGTGCCCGCCGCCGTCGGTGGGTGTCGGACTTGGCGTTGGCGTTGGCGTGGGTGCCGGTGGCGTCGTCGTCGGCGGGGCCGACGGGGACGCGCTGGGTGTTGGCGTGGGGGTCTCCGTGGGTCCGGGATAATCCGTGGGATATCCGGTTCCGCCAATGACGCCCGGAAGTCCGGACCCTACGCCGCATCCCGCCAGGATGCAGATACTCAATATCGCCGTCGATAGTGTTGTGGCCGTCTTCTTCATGTCGAATCCCCTGCGAGTGCTTAGCGATGGTTCCCCCTGACGCGTGCCAGACTCAGCGCACGCCAGAGGGGAGTCAACCGCAGGGGTCGATAAAGGTCCGCCGGCTCCGGGGGTTACTCGAACGGTGTCGGATCTCCGGTGCCGCGCCGGACGATTTCGGGGGAGTCTCCGGAGAAGTCGATGACGGTTGTGGGTTCGGGGCCGCAGAAGCCCGAATCAATGACGGCGTCCACCTGGTGGTCCAGGCGTTCCTTGATTTCCCATCCCTGCGTCATTGGATCCTCATCGCCGGGCAGCAGCAGGGTGCTGGAGAGCAGCGGTTCGCCCAGGCCCTCCAGGATCGACTGCACCACGGTATTGTCCGGGATGCGCACGCCTACTGTCCGTTTCTTGGGGTGGAGCAGCCACTTGGGGACTTCCTTCACCGCGGGGAGGATGAACGTATAGCTGCCGGGTGTGGCGGCCTTGATGCTGCGGAACACGGAGTTGTCCAGCTGGACGAACTGTCCCAGCTGGGCAAAGTCCCGGCAGACCAGGGTGAAGTGGTGCTTGTCATCCAGCTGGCGGATCCTGCGGATCCGTTCCAGCCCCTCGCGGTTGCCCAGCTGTACGCCCAAGGCGTAGCAGGAGTCGGTGGGGTAGGCGATCAGCCCTCCTGACTCGAGCAGGTTCACAATCTGGCTGATGGCCCTGGGCTGCGGATTTTCGGGGTGTACATCAAAGTATCTGGCCATCCCCACAGCCTACCGGTGGACATCGTCGGCCGGGACTGGGGGACCTGGGCGGGACTGATGGAACTGACTGCACTTGATGAGATTGATGACCGGCGAGCGCCGTTACCCTAGGCAGCCCGGATCAGGTCCGCAACCGCCCTTTCGGCGGGTGAGAATTCCGGCTCGGTCGGCGCCCCGATCAGCGGGGGCGGCGCTGTGGAACGGTACTGGTGCCCGGTGGGCGTGGAGGTCTCTACGGTGTGGCCGGCACTGGGCCATCCCGAAGGTTTGACTACCTTGGCCGACCAGCCCGGCGCTTCCTTGGCATAGTTGCACGCCTCGCAGAGTCCCTGTCCGTTCTCGACCGTGGTGGGACCTCCGTTGCTGTAGCGCAGGACATGGTCGAAGTGCCGGATCGGGGCGCCGCACCACGGCATCCGGCAGGTAGCGTCCCGTGCGGCGATGAACCGGGCCAAGGATGTGGGGAACAATCGGGTCCGGGCATCCATAGCAACCAGCTCGCCGGTCTCCGGAGCGGTGTAGAGCCTGCGGATGAAGATCCGGCCATCCTTGGCAGGTCCCGCACGCCCGCCGGTTTCTCGGGTCTTGCCGTTTTCCTCGGTCTTACCGTTCTCTCGGCGCTCACCGTCCACCCGGCTGTGGAGGTTCTTACGCTCACCGTCCGCCACCTGGCTGCAGGCGTCCTTACGCTCACCGCCCTGCGCTCGCCTGCGAGCGCTCCTGCCCCCACCACCGGCCCCACCGCTGCCCCCACCACTGGCCCCGTCCCGATTGCAGACCAGATCCCGGGCCCATTGGGCAGGGACGGGACCGTATCCGGGGACGAACGCCGGGTCGGACTCTCCTTCGAGCAGGGCTCGATCGGTCATGACCAGCTGGACTTCCACGTCCATGGAGTCCACCTGCGTCTGGCCGGTAATCCGGCCGACAAGTGTGTCCGCCATGATCTGTCCACGGGTGCGACCGTCCCCTGCAGCGGACAGGCGGTCGGCCTCGCGCGACAATGCCGCATACACGCCCACACCCTGGGCCACCGGGAGGAGTCCCGTCAGATACGTCATGGTGTCTGGAGCCGGACGGCAGGAAACGAAACGTTCGGAGGCGGCCTTGGCGGCCCGGTTTACTGCAGCCTGGGGGTCCAACCGGTAAGCGGCACTCCTGGCACGGGATATCAGCTGCCGGTCTCCCAGGGTTTCCAGCAGCTCCGGATCCCCGGCAATTTCCTGGTCGACCCGTTGCCGGTCTTCGAGACTCAGGCACGCGGTCTCCCGCACAAGCAGGGTCGCCCGCCATTCGCTGATCCTTCCGTGGCTCAAGGCGTCAAGAGTGCAGGGCATCTCCCGAGTCAGTGCCTTGGCGAAGCCCAGCAGACGCCCGCCGCGATTCGCAGATTCCCTTCTGGCCAGGGCAATCTGCGAGCTGACCCCCAGCCCTTGTTTTTCCCGCGGTACTCCCTGCACCGCCTGTTTCCGGCGCTGGGAAATATCAAACGCTGCGGATGCCCGGGCCTGCGCCGCAGCAGCGGCGGCCTTCAGCTCTTCAAGGGCACGGATCCTGTCGATGAGGTCTGCATCTGGCCCCAGGTCCGCCTCGCTTTCCTCGGTCAGCACCTTCACCCAGGCGTTGACCGACGCGCTGCTGACACAGGAAGGCTCAGCTTCCAGGTGGCGCTCCCGCGGGGAATATTCGAACATGTGTTCGAGTCTATTCGCCGGAGTGAGGAGAAGGAAGGAGGAAAGTACCTGAAGTACTACCTGTCTTTTGAGGGCCGGAGGAAGCGGTTCCAGGGGCTGTCCGCAGCGGTCCCGCGCTCGCAGGCCCTCCCCGGAGCGCCGGCTACATCACCGACCGCCGGCAATCATCCCCGAAGCGACCGCCGGATCCGGCGTACCGAATGCGCCGCGGTCTTCAATCGTGCCCCCGAGTAGGGGATGCCGCCGCGCAGCCGCCACTGCAGGGCAAGCCAGACGCACACGGCACGTTCGGCCAGCCACAACGGTGCCCACAGGGCCGACGTCGGGCCCCACACAAAACGGCCGCCGGCCCGCCTGCGCCCGTACTCCGCCGCTGCCGCAGCGAAAGCGGCAAGTGCCGCCAGCCGCAGGGGGCGACGGGCACCCCAGCACAACACCGGCAGCAGGGAGAGTTCGGCGGCCAGCCGCAGCGGCTGCGCGAAATCGTCGTAGGCCTGGCGCACCCGCTGTCGAAAGAAATGGACCGTGGACGAAGGCAGCCGGGCAATAAAGAGGTCGTCGGCACGCAGTTGCACCCCGCCGACTGCCCGGACGGTGCGCAGAAGTTCGAGGTTTTCAAATAACACGTCCCCGCTGTAGCCGCCAGCGCGGCGAAGGACCGCTGTCCGCACCGCCAGCGTTCCCGGGTAATCGGCACCGAAGGCCCGGTTCAGGAGGGTCCGGCCGGTATCCCACCTGGCGTGCCAGGGCAGGGGAGAGGCCGAGGAAAAATAGTTCTGTGGACGCACGACGTCGGCCTCCTCCAGGAGCCCGCAGATCCGTTCCAGCTGCTGCGGCGTGTAACGCACGTCGTCGTCGGCAATGATGAGCCGCTCCGTCTCGGCCAGGTCGACTCCGGTGAGGACGCCATCGACTTTGCCGTTGCTGCACTCGGGGTGTTTCGGCCGGCAGTGGAGCACCCCGGCCGGGAAGGCCCGCTGGAGCCGGGAGTACACCTCGTCACCGGAGCCGTCCACCACCAGGACCCTGAGGTGCGTGCTGAGCATCTCCAGATACTCCACCAGCCCGTCATGGCCGGAGTCCTCCGACCATTTCAGCGGCAGCAGGTACTCGGCATCGAGTGGGAGGCGGTCATCCATGCCCCAGAAGATATCCACCGGGAGATTGGTAAGCAAGCTTAGTTAACTCCGCGTGGCGCATCGTCCGGGCAGGCACCGCGGCATAGGGTAGACGGATGTTCGTGCTCATTGGATTCAAGACCGTACTCCGCTCATTGTTTTCCCGCCCGGCCACCTGCCAGTACTGCGGCGCCTACGCAGAGCAGCATGTCGAAGAGCGAGCCAACCGCCTGACGCTCTTCTTCATCCCCGTACTCACCACCAGCCGCCGCTACGCCTTCACCTGCTCCAACTGCGGGCGCAGCACGGGGATCAGCCGCTCGCAGAAAAACGCCCTCCAGCGGGCCTGAACGGGCCCTCGGGACCAGCTCCGGACCAGCCCCGGACTCTCCGGGAAAAGCGGGTTGTCCCCGGCGCGCCGGAAAAGTCAATAGAATGAAAGAAGCACAACAGCCGCAGGCCCTGTTCTGGCCGCACCACAGACTTCCGGAATGCCGCCGTACGGCTGCCGTTCCACCCTGCAATCCCATCCCCGACGAAAGAACCATCATCCGTGAATAGAACACCTGCCGTCCTGAAAGCCCCCCGGGAACTCGCCAAGGGAACCATGCGCGTCATGAACCTCGGCGGCCTCGGCGAAATCGGCAGGAACATGACCGTTTTCGAATTCGACGGCAAGCTCCTGATTGTTGACTGCGGCGTGCTTTTCCCCGAGGAAGAACACCCGGGCGTCAACCTGATCCTGCCCGATTTCACCGCCATCCGTGACCGCCTGCAGGACGTGGTGGCCGTAGTCCTGACCCACGGCCACGAAGACCACATCGGCGGCGTGCCGTACCTGCTGCGCGAGCGTTCGGACATCCCCATCGTGGGCTCCAAGCTGACCCTCGCCTTCATCGAAGCCAAGCTCAAGGAGCACCGGATCAAGCCCAAGCTGATCCAGGTGAAGGAAGGCGACCGCCGCACCATCGGCGGGTTCGACCTGGAATTCCTGGCCGTGAACCACTCCATCCCCGACGGCCTGGCCATCGCCATCCGCACCGCGGCAGGCATGGCCCTGCACACGGGCGACTTCAAGATGGACCAGTTCCCGCTGGACCGCCGCATCACCGACCTCACCGGCTTCGCCCGTCTGGGCGTGGAAGGCGTGGACCTGTTCCTCACCGACTCCACCAACGCCGAAGTCCCCGGCTTCATGGCCTCGGAAAAGGAACTGGCCCCCGCGATCGACACCGTGTTCCGCACCGCGCCGCGCCGGATCATCGTCTCCAGCTTCGCCAGCCACATCCACCGCATCCAGCAGGTCATCGACGCGGCGTCCCGCTACAACCGCAAGGTCTCCTTCGTGGGCCGCTCGATGATCCGCAACATGACCATCGCCGAGGAACTGGGCTACCTGAACATCCCCAAGGGCATCCTGGTGGACTTCAAGGCGCTGCAGCGCACCGATGACCACAAGGTGGTGCTGATCTGCACCGGTTCGCAGGGCGAGCCCATGGCCGCTCTATCCCGCATGGCAAACAAGGACCACCAGATCCGCATCCACGAGGGTGACACTGTGCTGATGGCCAGCTCGCTGATCCCGGGTAACGAGAATGCCATTTACGGCATCATCAACAACCTGACCAAGATCGGCGCCAACGTGGTGCACAAGGGCAATGCCAAGGTGCACGTCTCCGGCCACGCCAGCGCCGGCGAACTCGCCTACTGCTACAACATCGTCAAGCCGCGCAACGTGATGCCGGTGCACGGCGAATGGCGCCACCTCAAGGCCAACGGAGCCATCGCAGAGGCGACCGGCATGGATCCCCGCGACGTTGTCATTGCCGAGAACGGCATGACCGTGGACCTGCGCCGCGGCCGGGCGACGATCTCCGGCAAGCACCAGGTGGACCTGGTCTTCGTGGACGGTGACAGCGTCGGCCACACCACCGAGGAAACCCTGAAGGAACGCATGCAGCTGGCCGAGGAAGGCGCCGTGACGGTGCTGGCCCTGGTCGATGCCGACACCGGCACCATTGCCGAGCCGGCCGAGTTCTTCACCAAGGGCTTCACCATCAAGTCCGAGGACCTGCGCAAGGCAGAAGAGGCTGTGGAAAAGGCCCTGGCCAACGCTGCCTCCGGCAGCCGCCGCGGCCCGAAGGGCGAGGACCTGGAAGACGTCATCGAGCGCGCCGTTGCCAACTGGATGCGCCGCTTCTACAACCGCACTCCGGCCATCACCTCCATCGTCGTAGACGCCTAGGAGGCGGCAATGTGAGGCTCCGGCCTCATGCCAGGGGAGGGGCCGCCGTCGGATTTACGACGGCGGCCCCTCCCTTTGGTTTACCGGTTTCGTGTGATTTTATTCTCCGCTTCACACGGGTCCCGCGCCCGATCGGTCCCCGTCGGCCCGCCGGAGGAATGCTCCTCTCCCCAGCAACGGCGCGGATTTCCCGGCCTCAATCGGCCATGCATACATTCCCGGCTTATACCTTTCGGTACCGGCACGGTCAAGAGGGTTCTCAGGCAGTGTCGCTAAATTAAGCGGATGCGTCCCCCCAAATCTCCATTCCTCGAGAGGCTATCCGTGCCCGCACGGATAGCCGCGTTCTTCCTCGTCAGCCTGCTGGCCGGTGTGCTGGCGGCCAGCACCCTGATTCCCGTAGCTGCAGTGGCGGCCACGGGGACGGATATGGCTGTTGGAGTGCTGGACCAGCTGCCCGATGAGCTGGAAACGGGTCCCCTTGACGAGGGGTCGAAGATCTACAGCGCCGACGGCGTCCTGCTGGCCACCTTCTACGCCCAGAACCGGGTTCCGGTGAAACTGGACGAGATGTCGCAGAGCATGCAGGACGCCATCGTCTCCATTGAGGATGCGCGCTTCTACGACCACAACGGGATCGACTTCAAGGGCATTGCCCGGGCCGTCGTCTCGAACGTGTCCGGTGCGGACACCCAGGGTGCCTCGACGCTGACCATGCAGTACGTCAACAACGTGCTCATCAGCCGGGACATCGCCTCCGGCAAGGGCGGCAGCGACCTCACGCTCAGCGGCACCAAGGACCTGGGGGACAAGCTTCGGGAAGCCAAGCTGGCCGTTGCCGTGGAGAAGGAATACTCCAAGGAGGAAATCCTCGAGGGGTACCTGAACATCGTGCTCTTCAGCGGACAGACGTACGGCGTGGAGGCTGCGGCCCGCAGCTTCTTCGGCATCTCCGCCGCAGAGCTGAATCCCGCGCAGTCGGCCATGCTGGCCGGCATGGTGCAGTCGCCCAGCCACTACAATCCGTTCATCAACCCTGAAGGAACGCAGGCACGCCGGGATACCGTGCTTGCCGCCATGCTGAAGAACGACAAGATCAGCCAGGCCGAATATGACGAAGCAGTGGCCAGCGGGCTGGACCTGAACCCGCAGACGGTGACCTCCGGCTGCACCGGTGCCGAGATGGCCCAGTACTTCTGCAGCTACGTGGAGCAGACGGTCCTGCAGTCCGAGGCCTTCGGCGCCGACGTCAAGGACCGTGCCAAGCTGCTGGCCCGGGGCGGCCTGACCATCAGGACCACGCTGGATTCCCGGCTGCAGTCCCAGGCGCAGAAGCAGATCGAGGCACAGGTGCCGGTGGGGGATCTGTCCGGGGCCGGCTCTGCGATCGTCTCCGTGGAACCGGGCACCGGCAAGATCCTGGCGATGGCGCAGAACACCGAATACACCCCTGAGCCGGGGGACGGAAAAACCCAGTTGAACTTCAACGTGGACGCGGATATGGGCGGAACCCCCTACGGCTTCCAGCCCGGGTCCACCATGAAGCCGTTCACCACCGCAGCCTGGCTGGCGGCCGGCCACGGACTGAACGACACCATCGACGCCACGCGCACGTCCTACCCGGCCGGCTTCAACTGGACGGCCAGCTGCCTCGGGGCCAACGCCGAATTCGACGCCTGGAAATTCAAGAACGCCTCCGAAGGCTACGAAAAGAAGATGACGGTGGCCGAAGGCCTGACACAGTCCGTCAACACCGCCACTGTGGCCCAGGCCGCCCAGCTCGACCTGTGCGATATCCGGGACACCGCCACCCGCATGGGCGTGCACCGGGCAGTCGACGGGGAGCCGCTGGAGGTCACCAGCCCGTCCTTCGTCCTGGGCGGCCAGGAAGTCTCGCCCCTGACCATGGCCTCGGCCTACGCCACGTTCGCCAGCGGCGGCGAGTACTGCACGCCCACCGCGATCACCGAGGTCACCGACGGCTCCGGCAATGATTACGAGGTCGCCGGCGGGGAATGCACCCAGGCCATCAGCGCGGATGTGGCTGCCGCCGTGACGAAGCCGCTGCAGAAGCTGGTCGACGGATCGCCGGGCAGTATCCGTCCGATCGGCGTTCCGGCTGCGGCCAAGACCGGAACCACGGACATGTCCGAGCAGACCTGGACCGTGGGCTACACCACCGGCATCGCCACGGCGTCCTGGGTGGGTAACTGGAACTCGTACTCTTCGCTGAACAACCAGTCCATCAACGGCGTCACCCGTTCCTATGTGGACGGTTCGGCCATTGCCGGTGCGCAGTGGACCGAGTACATGAGCGCGGCCGCCAAGCTCTACGAGGCGAACGAATTCCCCTCGGTTCCGGACAGCATGCTCTAGGGGCTAGATGCAGGCGCCGGTGTAGGGATCGCACAGGGACTGGCCGGTGGGGACGGCGAAGACACCGTCTCCGCCGGAGACCAGGCGCAGCGCGCCCATGGCTTCAAGGCCGGTCAGTACGTTGAGGGTCTGCACTCCGCCGAGGTCGAATTCCTCCGCCACGTCCTGGGGCTGGACCCGGCCGTACCGCCGCACGTAGTCGATCACCTTCTGCTGCACGGACTCTGTTCCGGCGTGTGGAGTGTCGATCTGTTTCAGTGCCATGGAGGTCCTCCGTTTTCGTTCTTGCCTGCACCTGCTTCAGCGCCTGCCGGGCTCCAGGAATTCCCGGTGATTACTGACGGGGTGCCGATGGTGGCAGACTGGTAGCCGGACCGAATGGCAACAGAGAGGGCACTATGACGACGCCGGACTGGGTACAGCACACCATCTGGTGGCAGGTTTATCCGCTGGGGTTTGCCGGAGCCGAAAAGGCCGCGCTCCCGGAGCCGGCCCCCGTGTCCCACCGGTTGACGAAGCTGGTGCCCTGGCTCGACTACCTCCTGGAGATGGGGGCATCCGGCCTCGCCCTGGGGCCGGTGTTTGCCTCGGAAACCCACGGATACGACACCACGGACTACTACCGGATCGATCCCCGGCTGGGGAACGAGGCCGACTTCGACGAGGTGGTGGCGCAGGCCCATGCGCGCGGCATACGCGTGCTCCTGGACGGCGTCTTCAACCACACGGGCCGTTCCTTTGCGCCCTTCCGGCAGGCGCTGGAACACGGTCCGGACGCGCCGACGGCGAACTGGTTCGATTTCAGCTGGCCGGAGGACTGGACACCCGGCACCGAGCCGGAGTACACGGATTTCGAGGGCCATCACCACCTGGTGTCCCTGAACCACGCCGAACCCGCTGTTGCGGACTACGTGGCCGACGTGATGAAGCACTGGCTGCGCCGCGGCGCCGACGGGTGGCGGCTCGACGCGGCCTACGCCGTGCCGTCGTCGTTCTGGGCGAAGGTCCTGGATGAGGTCCGCAGCGAGTTCCCCGACGCGTATTTCACCGGGGAGTACATCCACGGCGACTATCCGCGGGACGTGGTTGCCGGCCATCTGGATTCGGTGACCCAGTACGAACTCTGGAAGGGGATCTGGAGCTCGCTCGCTGATGCGAACTTCTACGAACTCTCCGCAGCACTCGAGCGGCACAACACGTTCCTGGACACCTTCGTGCCGTTGACGTTCATCGGCAACCATGACGTGACCCGCATCGCCAGCCGGCTGGACCCGCTGGGCAGGCTGGCGCACGCGCTCGTGCTGCTCTTCACGCTGCCGGGCACGCCGGTGGTCTACTACGGCGACGAGCAGGGTTACCGCGGTATCAAGGAAGACCGCGCGGGAGGGGATGACGACATCCGTCCGCTGTTCCCGGCGTCCCCGGAGGAGCTCTCGGCCGTGGGAGCACCGGTTTACCGGCTGCATCAGGAACTGATCGGCCTGCGGCGCCGGCACCACTGGGTCCACGCCGGGCGCACCCGGGTGCATTCGCTGGCCAACGAGCAGCTGGTCTATGAGGTGTACGACGCCGGCAGTTCACTCTTCGTGGCGCTGAATCTTGCGGACACGTCCGCCACGGTGCAGCTGCCCGCCGCGGCCCGGGACGTCCTGGCCGGCGAGGGCGGGCTGGACGTTCCGGGCGGGCGGCTGGCCTTGCCGGCCAAGGGCTGGGCCGTCCTGGGGACGGCTGCAGGCTAGTACAGCTTGATGGTGCCGCCGTCGGCCATCAGGGTCTGGCCGGTCAGGTACTGCGAATCCTCGCTGGCGAGGAACACCACGATGGGGGCAATGTCCGTTTCGGGGTCGCCCAGGCGGCCCAGCGGAACGCCGTCGACGACTTCCTGGTAGGCCTCCGGGAACGCCTTGCTCCACTGGACAATGCCCGGGGTAAGGGCAACGGGGGAGACGACGTTCACGCGGATGCCGTCCACGGCCCATTCATTGGCGGCGGTGCGGGAGATGGCGCGGATGGCCTCCTTCGCGGCCGCATAGGCCACCTGGTTCGGCAGGCCCTTGATGCCGGCGCCGGAGCCGAAGTTGACGATGCTTCCGCGGGTCTTCTTCAGCTCGGGGTAGGCGGCACGCATCAGGTGGAACGTGGCCATGGTGCCCGTGTTGAAGGACAGGTCCCAGATTTCCGGCGTGGTTTCCATGATGGGGGCCTGCTTGGAGGCATGCGCGTTGTTGACCAGGATGTCCAGGCCGCCGAAGCGCTCCACGGTTTCAGCGACAATCGCGGCGGCGTTTTCGGCCTTGGAGATGTCCTTGGCGATGAAGATGACCTCGCCCTTGCCCTCGAGGTCGGCCAGGAGCTTGTCGCCCTGGGCCTGGTCGATGTCCACCACCGCGACGTTGGCGCCCTCGGTGAGGAACCGGCGGACAATGCCCTGGCCGATGCCGCCGGCGCCGCCGGTGATAATCGCGGTCTTATTGCGCAGTTTCATTTTCTTCCTTCCGTAAAACCGGACCCTTTGCCAGTGTCCGGAGCTTCGTTGAGATTCTGTTCGACGCCGGCAATGAAGCTGGCGACGAAGAAGTCGAGTGAGCGGCGCGAGCCCCGGTGGCTGATGCCCTGGGCCTGGAAGCGGGCCGCCTGCGGGTGCCGTACCGCGTCTTCGGCGGTCCAGCGGCGGTGCCCTGCGGCAGGCCGGCCGGCGCCGCCCGGCGCGTCCGCGGTCGCTGCCGAGGTGATCGCAGCCGTGCCGATCACTGCTGCCGAGATACCCAGCAGGCAGTCAAAGCCTTCGTCTTCGCTCAGCCCTGCGGAGCGCAGGCGGGTAAGGATCAGCTCCACCTCGGCAGGCGTGGCCATGTTGACGAGCCGCCGGGGGGTGAGGATGATCCGCAGCAGCCAGGGGTGCGCCGAGAAGGCCCGCCACTGGGCGTCCGCCAGATGTTCGAGGGTTTCCTGCCAGGTGAGTTCGTGTTCGGGCAGGAGCGCGTAATCCTCGGTGGCGGCGTCGGCCATCAGCAGCAGCAGGGCCCGGCGGTCCGCCACATGGCGGTAGAGCGCCATGGCGGACACGCCGAATCCGGCTGCAACGCGGCGCATGGACACGGCGTCGAGCCCGTCGGCATCGGCGATTACGACGGCGGCGGCAGCAATAGCGGCGGGGGTGAGCGGGGCGCTCCTGGGCACGGGATTCCCTTCCGGTGGAGGCATTCGGTTTACAGTGTATACCTCGCGCGTTCCACCGAGACCGAAGCCAGGAATACGCCGTCACAAAGTGTGCCGTACATGCATTCCGTAAGTGTTTGGCGGCCCTGCGTGAGGAAAGCGTGAGGATGGCGGCGGGCACCCTGCCGAGGGGCATCTAATCAGAGGCGGCACAAGGTGTGCCCGTGCTGCCTTCGGGCAGCACGCTGACCGGCTGGGGGACATTCCCGTGCTTGATGTTCTATTTGTTGTGGGCTTCGTGGGGCTTTTCGCTGCGTTTGTCCTGATGGCCGGGGCGGTGGAAAAGCTGTGATCTTTTTCAACGTCCTGGCACTTTGCCTGGGGGTAGCCGCTGTCGGGTATCTCCTCGTGGCACTGGTCCGACCGGAGCGGTTCTGATGGGCGGGTGGGTGACGGCGGGGCAGATCCTGTCCCTGGTGGTCCTGCTGGTCCTGGTCCACCGGCCGCTCGGCGACTACATGGCCCGGCTCTACACTTCCGAAAAGCACCTTCGCGTGGAACGCGGCTTTTACCGCCTGGCCGGGGTGGACGGTTCCTCCGGCCAGGCCTGGCAGAGCTACCTGCGCGGGGTGCTCGTCTTCTCCGGAGCCAGCATGCTCCTGCTCTACCTGCTCCAGCGGCTCCAGCCGCTGCTGCCGGCTTCACTCGGGCTGCCGGCGGTACCCGAGGCCTTGTCCTTCAACACTGCGGCGTCCTTCGTAGCCAACACCAACTGGCAGTCCTACTCGCCGGAAACCACCATGGGCTACGCGGTGCAGATGACCGGCCTGGCCGTGCAGAACTTCCTCTCGGCAGCGGTGGGCCTGGCCGTGGCCGTGGCGCTGGTGCGCGGACTCGCCGGACGCAATTCGGCCACCATCGGCAACTTCTGGGTGGATCTGACCCGCGGCGTGCTGCGGCTGCTGCTGCCCGGGGCGCTGCTTGCCGCGGTTGTGCTGATGATCGGCGGCGTGATCCAGAACTTCAACGGCTTCACGTCGGTGACCACCCTGCTCGGCGGCACCTCCGCTGTCCCCGGCGGACCGGTGGCCTCACAGGAGGCGATCAAGCTGCTGGGCACCAACGGCGGCGGCTTCTTCAACGCCAACTCCGCCCACCCCTTCGAAAACCCCAGCGGGTGGACCAACCTGGTCGAAATCTTCCTGATGCTCGTGATCCCGTTCAGCCTGCCGCGCACCTTCGGCACCATGGTGGGGGACCGGCGGCAGGGCTACGCCATCCTGGCCGCCATGGCAGGCATCTTCACGGTGTCACTGGCCGCCATGACCGCGTTCGAATTCGCCGCCGCAGACGGCACAGCCGGTTCCATGGAGGGCAAGGAGCAGCGGTTCGGCATAGCCGCCTCCACGCTCTTCGGCTCCACCAGCACGCTGACGTCCACCGGTGCGGTGAACGCCATGCATGACAGCTTCAGCCCGCTGGGCGGGATGATGGCGATGCTGAACATGATGCTCGGCGAAGTGGCACCGGGCGGCGTGGGCTCCGGCCTGTACGGCATGCTGATCCTTGCGGTCATCACCGCATTCGTGGCCGGACTCCTGGTGGGACGCACGCCCGAGTACCTGGGCAAAAAGATCGGGCCGAAGGAAATCAAGCTCGCCAGCCTCTACATCCTCACCATGCCCACCCTGGTCCTGGCCGGAACCGCGCTGAGCTTCGCCGTTCCCGGGATCCGCGCCGACATCGAAGGGACCTCCATCCTGAATACCGGGCTCCACGGCTTCAGCGAGGTCCTGTACGCCTTCACCTCCGCGGCCAACAACAACGGCTCCGCATTTGCCGGCCTCACGGCCAACACCCCGTGGCTGAACACGGCGCTGGGTGTGGCCATGCTCGTGGGACGCTTCCTGCCGATGATCTTCGTGATCGCCCTGGCCGGCGCCTTCGCCGAACAGGGCAAGGTCCCCGCGTCCGCGGGCACCCTGCCCACCCACCGGCCGCAGTCCGTCACGCTGCTGTGCGGCGTCACCGTGATCGTGACCGCCCTGACCTTCTTTCCCGTACTCGCGCTGGGTCCCCTGGCGGAAGGACTGCACTAACCATGTCCACACTTACCAAACCCCTGGAGCCGGAAACATCCGAAACTCCGGCACCCGCCCGGCGCGGCATCACCGCCGGTTCACTTGCGGCCGCCCTGCCCGGAGCCTTCCGGAAACTGGACCCGCGGCTGATGGTCCGCACCCCGGTGATGTTCATTGTCGAAGTGGGCGCCGTCCTGATTACCGCGATCGCCGTTGCCGAACCCTTCCTCGGCGGTCCCGCCGATTCCGGCGGCACGGCAGTTCCGGGTGCCTTCTCCTGGCTGATTGCCGCCTGGCTCTGGGCCACCGTGATTTTCGCGAACCTGGCCGAATCGGTGGCCGAAGGCCGCGGTAAGGCCCAGGCAGCCAGCCTGCGGAACAGCCGGGCCACCACCACTGCCTATCGGGTGGACGGCTATGACGCAGGCCGGGATCCGGCTGCCCTCGGCGTTGCCCTCACGGAGGTTCCCTCGGCGGATCTGGCACTGGACGACGTCGTAGTGGTCGAAGCCGGTCAGGTCATCCCCGGGGACGGCGACATCATCGACGGCATTGCCTCCGTGGACGAATCCGCCATCACCGGCGAATCCGCTCCGGTGGTCCGCGAATCCGGCGGCGACCGCTCGGCGGTCACCGGCGGCACCCGGGTGCTGTCGGACCGGATCGTCGTCCGGATCACCAGCAAGCCCGGCGAGACCTTCGTGGACCGGATGATCCGGCTCGTGGAAGGTGCCGCCCGGCAGAAGACCCCGAACGAGATTGCCCTGGACATCCTGCTGGCCACGCTGTCCCTTGTCTTCATCGTGGTGGTGCTGACCCTCAACCCGCTGGCAAGCTACTCGTCAGCGACCGTGAGCATCCCCGTGCTGGTGGCGCTGCTGGTCTGCCTGATCCCCACCACCATCGGTGCGCTGCTGTCCGCCATCGGCATTGCCGGCATGGACCGGCTGGTCCAGCGCAACGTCCTGGCCATGTCCGGCCGTGCCGTGGAGGCAGCCGGCGACGTCACCACCCTGCTGCTCGATAAAACCGGAACCATCACCTACGGCAACCGGCAGGCCGCCGGGTTCATCCCCATCAACGGCACTGAAGCTACCGACCTGATTGACGCCGCAGTGCTGTCCTCCTTCGGTGACCCGACCCCGGAGGGCAAGTCCATCGTGGACCTGGCCGCCGCGAAGGGCTGCCGCCCCGAACCGCCGCCCGGATCCGTCAGTGTTCCCTTCACTGCCCAGACACGGATGAGCGGCATGGACTTTCCCGACGGAGCCAAGATTCGCAAGGGTGCCTCTTCCGCGATCCTGGACTGGACCGCCGAATCCGGCGGCATCGACGTCGACGTCCTGATCGCCGTTGAGGACCAGGTGAAGAAGATCTCCACCGGTGGCGGCACCCCGTTGCTGGTCGCTGTCCGGGACGCCGACGGCGGCACCCGGGTGCTCGGCGTCGTCCACCTGAAGGACGTGGTGAAGGAAGGCCTGAAGGAACGCTTCACCCAGCTGCGGGCCATGGGCATCCGCACCGTCATGATCACCGGTGACAACCCGTACACCGCCAAGGCCATTGCCGCCGAAGCAGGCGTGGACGACTTCCTCGCCGAAGCCACGCCCGAGGACAAGATGGCGCTGATCCGCCGGGAACAGGCGGGCGGGCATCTCGTGGCCATGACGGGTGACGGCACGAACGACGCGCCGGCGCTGGCCCAGGCCGACGTCGGCGTGGCCATGAACACCGGCACCTCCGCGGCCAAGGAGGCCGGCAACATGGTGGACCTGGATTCGGACCCCACCAAGCTGATCGACATTGTCGGCATCGGCAAGCAGCTGCTCATTACCCGCGGCGCACTGACCACCTTCTCCATCGCCAACGACATTGCCAAGTACTTCGCGATCATTCCGGCCATGTTTGTCGGGATCTTCCCGGGCCTGGCGGCGCTGAACCTGATGCAGCTGCATTCCCCGGCCTCGGCCATCCTTTCAGCGGTGATCTTCAACGCGCTGATCATCGTGGTGCTGATTCCCCTGGCGCTGCGCGGGGTCAAGTACCGGGCTGCCGGATCCTCATCGGTGCTCAGCCGCAACCTGCTGGTGTACGGAGTTGGCGGCGTCATTGCTCCGTTCATCGGCATCAAACTCATTGACCTGCTGATCAGCCTGGTTCCGGGGTTCTGACATGGCGACCCCTATCCGCACCGTACCCAGCACCACCCTTATAAGGAGCAGGAAATGAACCCCGTCCGCAGCAGCATGCGCCAGCTCGGCGTCTCCCTCCGCGCCCTGGCGGTGTTCACGCTCTTCCTCGGCATTGTCTATCCGCTGGCAGTGGCCGGGATCGGCCAGGCGGCCCTGCACGGCCGGGCCAACGGATCGATGGTCAGCAGCGGCGGCAGCGAGGTGGGCTCGAAGCTGATCGGCCAGTCCTTCACGGACGCCGACGGCGCGGCCCTGCCTCAGTGGTTCCAGTCCCGGCCGTCCGCGGCGGGGGACGGATACGACGGCGGCGCCTCCAGCGGGTCCAACCTCGGACCCCTGAATGAGGACCTGGCAGCGGCCGTGGAAGAACGGCGCTCTGCCGTCGCCGACCTGGAAGGCGTGGCTCCGGAGGATGTCCCGGCAGACGCCGTCACTGCCTCCGGCTCAGGGTTGGATCCGCACATCAGCCCCGAATATGCCCGGATGCAGGTGGAAAGGGTGGCCGCCGAACGGGGACTTGACCCCGCACAGGTGCAGGCCCTCGTGGAGGACGCCACGCAGGCTCCCTTCGCCGGAATCCTGGGCAGCAGTACCGTCAACGTGGTGGTTTTGAACATTTCGCTGGCGGAGCTGGACACTTAGTCCATGACGCGGGGACAACTGAGGGTATTTCTGGGGGCGGCACCCGGGGTGGGGAAGACCTACGCCATGCTCGAAGAAGGGCGCCGCCTCCGGGATGAGGGGGCCGACGTCGTCGTCGCGCTGGTGGAAACCCACGGGCGCGCCGGGACGGCGGCCGCGGCCGAAGGCCTGGAGACCCTCCCGCGGGCCGTCCTGCGCCACCGGGGGCTGGAACTGCAGGAGATGGACCTGTCCGCCGTCCTGGCGCGGGCCCCCGAATATGCCTTGGTGGACGAACTCGCCCATACCAATGTGCCCGGCCTAAAGAACGAGAAACGGTGGCAGGACGTTCAGGCCCTGCTGGACGCGGGAATCAACGTCCTGTCCACCGTGAACATCCAGCACATTGATTCTCTGAATGACGTGATCGAACAGATCACCGGTACGGTGCAGGCGGAAACCGTACCGGACGCCGTGCTGCGCGGAGCCGAACAGGTGGAGCTGGTGGACCTCGCCCCGCAGTCCCTGCGCGGGCGCCTCGCGGACGGGGTGATCTACCCGGCCGAGCGGGTGGACGCCGCCCTGTCCAACTATTTCCGCCTCGGAAACCTCACCGCCCTGAGGGAACTGGCCCTGCTGTGGCTGGCGGACGAGGTGGACTCGGCACTGAACCGCTACCGGGCCGAGCACGGCATCAACCGCAAATGGGAGGCACGGGAACGGGTGGTGGTCGCGCTCACCGGCGGCCCGGAGGGACGTACCCTGCTGCGCCGCGGTGCCCGCATTGCCGCCCGGTCCGCCGGCGGCAAACTGCTGGCCGTGCACGTCTCCGGCGCGGACGGCCTGCGGGGGCCGGAGCCCGGGGAACTTGCCGCACAGCGGATGCTGGTGGAGAAACTCGGCGGCACGTTCCACCAGGTGGTGGGCAACGACGTTCCGCGGGCCCTCGTCGACTTTGCCCGCAGCGTCAACGCCACCCAGCTGGTGGTGGGAGTCAGCCGGCGCCCGCGGATTGCCGCCCTCCTTTCCGGACCCGGCATCGGCGCTACGGTCATCCGCGAGTCCGGGGACATCGACGTCCACATGGTCTCCCACTCGGCGGCGGCCCGGTCTCTGGTGCTGCCCCGCTTCGGCGGGGCCCTTTCCAGGCGCCGGCGGCTGCTGGGCTTCGGCTTCGCCCTGCTGGGCGGGCCGCTGCTTACCGCAGGGCTGGTCTCCGCCAGGAGCGCCGAAACCATCACCGGAGACGTGCTCAGCTACCAGCTGCTGGTGATTCTGGTCGCGCTGGTCGGAGGCATCTGGCCGGCCCTGTTCGCCGCCCTGCTCTCCGGCCTGACCCTGGACTTCTTCTTCATTTCCCCGCTCTATACGGTCACCGTGGCCACTCCCTCGCACATGCTGGCGCTGGGACTGTACGTGGTCAACGCACTGCTGGTCAGCTACGTGGTGGACGCCGCGGCGCGGCGGGCCCGCACCGCCCGGCGCTCGGCGTCGGAATCCGAACTGCTCGCCTCGGTGGCCGGCAGCGTGCTGCGCGGCGAGGACGCACTCGGGGCGCTGGTGGGCCGGACCCGCGAGGCGTTCAGCGTGAGCGCCGCACGGCTGCGCTCGAACGGCGAGGACCTGTATGCGGACGGCGAGTGGCCCGCCTCCGTCCGCCCCGACGACCCGGCGTTTACCCGCCTGCAGGTGGGGGAGCAGTGCTCCCTGGATTTGTGGGGCCGGGAGCTGGCGGCCTCGGACCGGCGCCTGCTGGCGGTGATCGCCGCCCAGCTGGAGGCGGCACTGGAGCACCGCGAGCTGACCGAAACCGCCCGGGGACTCGGCTCGCTGGCCGAGGCGGACAAGGTCCGCACGGCGCTGCTGGCCGCCGTCGGGCATGACCTGCGCCGGCCGCTGACCGCTGCCACCGCCGCGGTGACCGGACTAAGGGCGACAGACGTCACCTGGTCCGAGCAGGACCGGAATGAACTGCTGGCCACCGCCGAGGAATCACTGGACTCCCTGTCCGGGCTCGTCACGAGCCTGCTGGACGTGAGCAGGCTGCAGGCCGGGGTCATCGGGGTGAGCCTGGAGCCGTTGGACGTCGCGGATGCGGTGCTGCCGGCACTTGAGGAGCTGGAACTGGGTCCGGCGGATGTGGAACTCGAAATCCCCGCCGCTCCGCGCGTGGTCCTGGCGGACATGGTGCTGCTGCAGCGGGTGCTGGTCAACCTGCTGGCCAACGCGGTGCGTTTCAGCCCGGCAGGCACCAAATGCGTGCTGTCCGTCAGCGAGTTTGCCGGCCGCGTGGAAATCCGCGTCATAGACTCAGGACCCGGCGTTCCGGAGCAGAGGAAAGGCGAGATCTTTGTGCCCTTCCAGCGGCTCGGGGACACTGACAACTCGACCGGCCTGGGCCTTGGCTTGGCGCTGGCCAAAGGATTTACGGAAGGTATGGGCGGAACACTGGAAACCGAAGACACCCCGGGCGGCGGGCTGACCATGGTCCTCTCGCTGCCGGCCGCTGCACGCCGCGTGCCCGCGGGCGGGCTGCAGTTCCCGGCGGTGGCCGGATGAAGATCCTGATCGCCGACGACGACGTGCAGATCCTCCGGGCGCTGCGGATTACCCTGAGCGCCTACGGCTATGAGGTGGTGACCGCGGAAAGCGGCAGCGCCGCCGTCCGCAAAGCAGTGGACACCCATCCGGACCTGCTGGTGCTGGACCTGGGCATGCCGGGGCTGAGCGGGATGGACGTCATTGAGGCCGTCCGCGGCTGGAGCGCGGTGCCGATCCTGGTGGTGTCCGGACGGATCGATCCGGCGGACAAGGTCCGGGCCCTGGACCTCGGGGCGGACGACTACGTCACCAAGCCCTTCTCCACCGAGGAACTGCTGGCCCGGATCCGCGCACTCTCCCGCCGGTCGCCCTCGGCGGCAGGGCCCAGCGAAATCACGTTCGGAGCGGTGCGGGTGGACCTTGCGGCCCGGCGCATAGCCCGGCTCGACGACGGCTCGGACATCCGTCTCACTCCCACCGAGTGGCGGTTCCTGGCGGAACTGCTGGCCCATCCGGGAATGCTGATCACCCAGCAGACGCTGCTGACCAATGTCTGGGGACCGGGCACCACCGACTCCGGCTACCTGCGCCTCTATATCGGCCAGCTGCGGCGGAAACTGGAGACCGACCCGGCTGCTCCGGTGCACCTGCTGACCGAGCACGGCATGGGGTACCGCTTTGTGCCCTAGCGCAGTCCCTTCCTGCGCCTGCCGGGCCAACGCACCGGGGGCTTAACGCAATGAGCGTCCGGCCCCTTGCGGGGTCGGACGCTCATCTTTGCGTATTGGGGCTAAGTAGCCTTATGCGCGGTAGAACACGGGGCCGGAGCCGACGTTGACGGACTGGACAACGGTCTGGTTGCCGTTCCAGCCGCTGTGGATGGCCTGGCCGTCGCCGATGTAGATGGCAATGTGGGCCAGGCCCATGCCGCCGTCGGCGTAGTAGACCATGTCACCGGGCTCCGGAGTGGAGACCTGGGTGCCGTAGGCTGCCAGCTGTGCGGGAGCAAGGTCTCCGACGCTGTGGCCTGCGGCGCGCAGGGCAACCTCAACCAGGACGGTGCAGTCCTGGGCTGCGCCCAGCTGCGACTGGGCCGAAGCCAGCATGATGGCGTTGGTGCCGCTGGCTGCAGGCGTTGCGGCAGCCGGCGTGATGTTGGTGGACTGGGTGGTGACGACGCCGGTGTTGGCGGCCTCGGCCGGTGCGGCTGCCGGTGCGGCAGCGGCCGGTGCGTAGGACGCAGCCGGTGCGGCGGCAACTGCCGGAGCGGCAGCCGGAGCAGCTTCGCCGGCAACGGTGATGACATCACCGGGGTAGATGATGGATTCCAGGGCCAGGCCGTTCAGCGCCAGGACGGTGTCCAGGCCAACGCCGTAAGCAGCGGAGATCTGGCCCAGGGTGTCACCGGAGGCGACGGTGTGGGTGGTGGCGGCTGCGGGAGCAGCTGCCGGTGCGGCTGCAACGGGGGCTGCTGCGACCGGAGCGGCCGGTGCAACTGCCGGCGACGGCGTGTAGTTGTCGTTGGCGACTACTCCGGCGGAGGCCGGTGCTGCCATGCTGAGCATGAGGCCGGAACCGGCGACGACTACGGCAGCGGCACTGCCGATGGTCCGTCCGCGGCCAGCGGCGGCGATGTTCTCGGCGCGGTGGCGTCCACGAGTCTTGTTGAAAGTCATGTAATAACCTCTCCCGATACCTGCGAGGTGAGCTGTCGGATGCGGATGGGAGACACCCGGCCGCCGGCGGTAACCGGTCGGCTTAACCCCAAGGATTCAAGGAACCCGTAAATGGTTCCCCCGCCTCTGCCGTGGTAGTGCGATCTGTGGACCCCGGAACCAGCGGCAGAGCTAGGTAACAAGCCCCGGGGGAGCCGCATCAGAAAGCGGCATGGGTATAACCGTACTGGATAGTTACGGTTGGATAACCATTATGTGATCTGCTTCTCGCGGGCGTGTGAGCGGGGCCGCGGTATGGTAGGGAATTTACCCCTCATGTGCCACTTCGGGTACCAGTAGCATCAATTTTAACAGGCCCGCTCCGGGCGTGTCGCCTTCAGGAAGCCGGCCGGGGGATTTCCCAGCCATCCCATGTGTAACAAGGGCATCAGCCGCCGGTTCTCCGGGGGCGGACGAGGCAGGTTTCAGCAGCGGAACACCTTCCCGTCGAAACGGGAGTGACGGGTGTGGTCCCATCCGTATCATCAGCATCACCACGGGCCCAAATGAGTGCGGGATCACGGAAATCGGCCAAGGTTGCCCGTCCCGGAGCGTTTCCGGCTCAGGGGAGGCAGCCGTCCCGTTGCCGTCCTGGGGGATTTTCGATCCGGTCCAGGCGGCGCGTAAGGTTGTTAGGCAGCCTTTCAATACGGCGGCAGTGTCAAGTAAACAGGAGTGGGCAGTGGCTGGCAGCGGTTCGAAATTATGGACTCGGGGATTCGTGCTGGCGATCGTCACCAATCTCTTTATTTCAATGGTGTTTTATCTGCTGATGACCAGCATGGCGTTGTACGCCGTGCAGGAGTTCTCCGCCTCCGACGGGGCCGCCGGATTCGCCTCCGGTTCCTTTGTCCTCGGTGCGCTGGCGGCGCGCGTGTTCGCCGGCAAGTTCCTGGACTTCGTGGGACGGCGCCGGCTGCTGGTGATTAGCCTGGCAGTGTTCGTAGCCGCGTCGCTGCTGTACATCCCGGCGTCGAACCTGGCGTTGCTGCTCACCGTGCGGATCCTGCACGGCATGGCATTCGGTGCGGCAAGCACGAGTATCTCCGCCTCCGTCATGGGGCTGATTCCCGTCCACCGGCGCGGTGAAGGCACCGGGTACTTCGGCATCTCCACGACCCTGGCCACCGCCGTCGGCCCGTTCCTGGCGGTGTTCCTGGTGGACTCCGTGAGCTACCGCGCCCTGTTCCTGTTCGCGGCCGCCTGCGCCGCCGTCGCACTGGTGCTGTCCCTGGTGCTCCGGCTGCCGGAACGCACACCCGGACCCGAGGAACAGCGGAACAAATGGCGGATGCACCTGACGGACGTCATTGACCCGTCCGCATTGGCCATCGCCTCGGTCATGTTCATTGCCGGAGCGGCGTACGCCGGAATCCTGTCCTTCCTGAACTCCTACGCACAGAGTGAAGGGCTGGTGCTCGGTGCCAGTCTCTTCTTCGTGGTCTACGCCGGCGTCGTGCTGGTTTCGCGGCTCTTTGTGGGGCGCATCCAGGACCGGCACGGCGACAACGCCGTGGTGTACCCGACCCTGGTCTCCTTTGCCGTGGGCCTCGCCTTGCTGGCCTACGCACCGAATGACGCGGTGATGGCCGTGGCCGGGGTCTTCGTAGGCTTCGGCTTCGGGGCCCTGATGCCGTGCGCCCAGGCCATCGCCGTCAGCATGGCTCCGCCGACCCGAATCGGCCTTGCCACCTCCACCTTCTTTATCCTCATGGATGCGGGCGTGGGGCTCGGGCCGTTGCTGCTGGGGGCGCTCCTGCCGCTTACGGGCTTCCACGGGATGTACTGGGTGCTCGCAGCGGTCCTGCTGGCGTCCACCGTGCTGTACCACTTCGTGCACGGCCGGAAGAACTACCGCCCCGGCGCACCGGTGGATCCGGCCCGGGGCGTTCCTGCCGCCTGACACGGTAGCCTCTTTCCCACACGGCTCCGTCAAGGGAAAGCAGGACCATGGCACGCGAGGAAACCACCCTGACCGTCCCCGGTCCGGAAGGTGAACGGCAGATCCGGATCTCCAGTCCAGGCCGGATCATCTGGCCCGATCCGGGGATAACCAAACTCGATCTGGCCCGGTACCTTGCCGACGTCGGCGACGCCTTCATCCGGGCCAACGGCAGCCGGCCGGTGTCCCTGGAACGCTTTCCGGAAGGAATCGGCTGCGAGGAGTTCTTCTCCAAGAACCCGCCCCGGGGAATGCCGGAGTGGATGCGCTCCGTCACCGTCACGTATCCCAGCGCCCGGTCGCATCCGCAGGTGGTGCTGGACGAGCCGGCCGCCGCTGTATGGGCCGCGCAGATGAACACCGTGGTGTTCCATCCGTGGCCGTCACGGGCGGAAAACACCGATAACCCGGACCAGCTGCGCATCGACCTGGATCCCCAGCCCGGCACGGACTTTGGCGACGCCGTCCGGCCGGCGCAGGAACTGCGGTCCATCCTTGCCGAGGCCGGACTGGACGCCTTCATCAAGACCTCCGGAAACCGGGGTATCCATCTTTTCGCGCCCATCCGTCCGGACCATGAGTTCCTGGACGTCCGGCACGCGGTCATCGCCGCGGCCCGGGAAGTGGAGCGCCGGATGCCGGAGAAGGTCACCACGGCGTGGTGGAAGGAAGAACGCGGCACACGCGTGTTCGTGGACTTCAACCAGGCCAACCGCGACCGGACCATGGCCGGCGCCTACAGCCCGCGGGCCCTGCCCGGCGCCCCCGTGTCCTGCCCGATCACCTGGGATGAGCTGGAGCGGGTGCGGCCGGCGGACTTCACCATGCAGACCGTTCCGGAGCGGCTGCGCACGGTCGGGGATCCCTGGGCAGACATGTCCGCCCGTCCGGGGTCCATCGACGTGCTGCTGGGCTGGTGGGAACGGGACCTGGCCAACGGACTCGGGGAGCTCCCCTTCCCGCCGGACTATCCGAAAATGCCGGGGGAGCCGCCGCGGGTCCAGCCCAGCCGGGCCCGCCGGAAGGACTAGGCCTTCTGCACCGTGATGGACCACTCCGCGGGACCCCGCTTGGAGAAATCCGTGACCGGGTAGCCGCTCTCGGCGGCCCAGCGGGGAATCGCGTCCGTGGCCTGGGTGCAGTCGAAGTGGATGACGAGCTCATCACCGGCGGTCAGCGTGGTCATGGCCTGCTTGGCCTCCACGAGGGGGAAGGGGCAGACGGATCCGTTGGTTTCCAGGGTGACCTGTGCCATGGTGTGTTTCCTTTTCTATCTTTGAAGGGGATTAGACGCCGGCCGGGACGCGCGCGGAGGCGGGCGCCGGGCGGTGGTTCATGATGGTGAGCTTCGCGGCGACGCCGGTGCCGAGGATCATGAAGATCAGTGCGGTCCAGCCCTGGAAGGTGAACTGTGCCGTCTGCACCATGGCGTTGCCGATGGTGCAGCCGCCGGCCAGCGCGGCGCCGATGCCCATCAGGGCGCCGCCGGCGAGGCTTTTCACGGCGGTGGCGGCATCGGGCACCCGGACCCGGAACTCGCCGCTGCCCTTGGCGGCGATGAATGAGCCCAGCAGGATGCCGATGACCAGGTACACGCCCCAGTCAACGAGCTCCGCATCACCGGTAACCAGGTAGCTGACCAGCTTGGAGGACGGTGTGGTGATGCCCAGTCCGTCTTCACGGCCCGTGGCCCAGCTCAGCGGCCACGCGGCGGTGGCGATAAGACCGATGACGACGGCGGTGGCGAAGGCGTTCCACGGCTTTTCGAACAGGAGATGTGCCAGTCCGGTTTTCGACGCCGGGAGCGCTGCCATGGCGAACTTCGGCTTGGCCAGGTGGTGCCGCACGGCCAGGGCCACTGCCGCTACGAGTACCGCCACCAGCAGCCAGGGCGAGACGCCCAGGACCGAGTAGATGGTGCTTTGCTCCACGGTGACCGACCGCATGGCGGTGTTGAACCCGGCCAGCGGGCCGGTCTTCATGATCGCTGCGAAGAGGGCGTAGGAGATCAGCGCAAGCCAGCTGCCGACCAGGCCTTCACCGGCACGGTAGTAGGTGCCCGTGGCGCAGCCGCCGGCCAGGATAATGGCAAAGCCGAAAATGAAGCCGCCGACAACGGTGGCCAGCCAGGGAAAGGAGTCGGCCTGCAGGGTGATGACGCCGGCGGCGTCCAGCGCGAAAACACCGACGCTCTGCACGGCCACCACTACCAGGAATGCGGTGAGCCACCGGGTGTTGCGGGTGACCCAGACGTCCCGGAAGGCACCGGTGACGCAAAAGCGTCCGCGCTGCATGACGAACCCGAGTGCCAGTCCGACCAGCAGGCCTGAAATAAGCATGGAACTGCTCCTAGAGATAAAGAGTGCCGCGGCAGGCTGCCGCAGTTGAGCAACGCTAGCGGGGACCGTTTCCGGCCGCCAAGGAATATGGCCGCGCATGTCCGCGGGTTAAGCCGCATGACGGGCGGCTGGACTCCAGGCCTGTCCGGGCGTCAAAGTTCTCGCTGCCCCTTTCGATGCAGGCCGTCCGTTCCGTGGCCCGGGAAGGGGGCGCGGTGGCAGAATCGGAGGGCACGCAGCAGACACGGGCAGCCAGGACGCAATGTCGACTATCTCAGTGGTCATCCCCGCGCATAACGACGCCGCGATGCTCGCTGCCTGCCTGCGGGCAGTGTCCCGGCAGACCCGGACACCGGACGAAGTGCTGGTCGTGGACAACGCCAGTACGGACACAACGGCAGAGGTCTGCCGTGCGGCGCACGTCCGCAGGATCTACGAACCTGACGTGGGGGTTGCCGCCGCGACCTTCCGGGGCTTTGACGAGGCACGCGGGGAATTGCTGGCCCGGCTGGACGCGGACTCGGTGCCGCCGCCGCACTGGCTGGCCCAGCTTGAAGCCGCGCTCCTCGCGGGGGGCGAGAACACCGCGGTAACCGGGCCGGGGGAGTTCTACGGCTCGGGCCCGGCGATCCGGTGGATAGCGGAAACCCTCTATATCGGCGGTTACCGGTGGTCCATGACCCTGCTGCTGGGGCATCCGCCGCTCTTTGGGTCCAATTTCGGCCTCCACGCCGGCATGTGGCTGCGCCTGAGGAACCGGGTGCACCGGGGCCCTCCCCGGGTCCATGACGATCTGGACCTCTGTTACCAGCTGCGTCCGGGAATGCAGATCCGCTGGGACCCGGAGCTGCGCGTGGGAGTGTCTGCGCGGCCCTTTGACAGCTTGCGGGGCCTGGGGCGCCGGGTGGCCATGGCCTATACGACATTCAAAGTCGACTTTGCGCAGGAGCCGCCGTGCCGGCGGCGGCGGGAGCGGAAACGCAGTGTCAGCCGGCGGAGTCGAACAGGTGCAGCAGGTCCCGCGTGAACTGGTGGGGCGATTCCTCGCTGGGACTGTGTCCGCTGCCGTAGGAGGCAAAGGAAGCGCCAATGCTGTCCGCAAATTCACGGTGCAGCCGGGTGGGCCAGACATCATGTTCGCCGACTGCCACGAATTTCGGCACGGGGGAGGCAGCCAGGGCCGCCCGCAGATCCGGGGCACGGCGCATCAGTTGCACTATGTCTGCGACGGACTCTTTCCGGGTAATCGTGAACCGATGGGCGACAAGCCGCATCCTTCCGGGGGAAGCACCGATGAAATTGCGCTGCACGCCCCAGATGATGAGGTTGGCGCTGATCCGGGCTCCGACCAGCGGGGCAGCCCAGCCGATGCGGCTCACGCTGCGGAAGGCCTGCCCGGACCGGGGCGGGCAGCCCAGCAGGGTGATGCTGCGGAACAGGTCGGGCCGCCGGAGCAGTGCCAGCTGCGCAACAACTCCCGCGAACGAATAGCCGACCACGTGGGCCGGGCCGCAGGCGGAGAGCACGGAGATGAGGTCCTCCGTGAACAGCTCGTAGTCATACCGGCGGCGCGGCGGCACCAGGTGTTCGGGGCCGGCGCCTGCGGACTCGTATTGGCCCGCAAGGTCGAAGCTGAAGGCCAGGTATCCCGCCGACGCCAGCTCCGGCAGCATGAGTGAGAAGTCCTCCTTCGATCCCATGACGCCGGGGACCAGGACCACTGCCGGCCCGCCGGGATTTCCCATGCTGACGGCCGCCAGGGGCCCGCTGGGAGCCGGAAACTGGGAACGGGTGCTCCCGGGCGGAAGGACTGACCAGTCGACGTCGCCGAGCAGCGCATCGCGGGCGGCAGCAGGATCAGCCGGCACAGCCGGTTCGGCGGGCAGCCTCCCCGCGGGGCCCCGGCCGGCAAACCTGCCGCGAATCACCATGGCTCACAAGATAGCCGTCCGAAAGGGTCCACGTCAGCCGAGCCCGGACCTGCGGCGCGCGGTGCCGGTCATTTCCTGCCGCGCGGGCAGGCAGGCCGGCCGCGACCGGCCAGCGCGGTAGAATTTGGTTGCCTGCCCCGAAATTCCCCCGACTCAGGAGCCGACGTTGCCCGCAAAGCGTAACCCCAACAAGTTTGTCTATCGAGGCATCGTTTTTACGGGCCTTGCCGCCCGAAGCCTTCTGCGGGTTCCCGTGCTTCCCTCCGGCCTGGAAAACCTTCCGGCTGACGAGGTAATCCGCGGCCTGAACCGCACCGTGGTGCCGGGGAAGGGAGCGGTGGTGGCCATCACGCATTTCGGCTACCTCGACTTTGCGTTTGCGGAGCTTTTGATGTGGCGGCAGCTGAAGGTCCACATGCGGTTCCTCGTCACGAAGAAGGCCACCAAGAAGAAGTTCGTCCAGGCCGTCTGCGACTGGTGTGAGCATGTGGTGGTGGACCGTGCCGACGGCGCGGCCGCCTACAAGGAGTCCGTCGCGAAACTGCGCAGGGGGGACTACCTTGCCGTCCTGCCGGAGGCCGGGGTCAGCCGCAGTTTCACTGTGCGGCAGCTCAAGACCGGTGCCGTGCGCATGGCCGCCGAGGCCGGTGTGCCGATTATTCCGGTGTCCGTCTGGGGCGGCCACCGCATGCTGACCCGCGGGCACGGCCTGAGCTTCAAGGCGGCATGGAGGAACCCGGTGCGGGTGCACGTGGGCGAAATGATCCGGGTCGGCGCGGATGCCGACGTGGCGAAGGAGACCGCCCGCCTGCAGGAGGAACTGCAGGCGGGTATCGACCACTGCATCGATACCTATCCCGTAACTCCCGAGCCGGGCGCGTGGTGGATGCCGCGGAGCCGGGGAGGCAGTGCGATGGCCGTGGAGGAGCAGCAGGTCCTCGACGCAGCAGACCGCGAAAAGTACAAAATCACCGGCTGACGCATCGGAAACGCCGCCGGCGGATGCAGCTGCCGGCGGCGTTTTGCACTGACGGGGGTGCTAGAGGATCGGATTACCGCCGGTCACGGCAATCCGGGCACCGGAGATGTAGCTGCCGTCATCCGAGGCGAGCAGGACGTAGGTCGGCGCCAGTTCGGCGGGCTGCCCCGCCCGCCCCAGCGGAGTGTCCTCCCCGAACGCGGCCACCTTGTCCTCGGGCATGGTGGCCGGGATCAACGGAGTCCAGATCGGCCCGGGAGCCACGCTGTTGACCCGGATGCCGCGCTCGCCCAGCAGCTGGGAGAGGCTGGCGGAGAAGTTCGCAATGGCGGACTTCGTGGCCGAGTACGGTGCCAGCGTGGGCACCGGCATGTCCGAGTTCACCGACGAGGTGCCGATAATCGACGAGCCGGGAGCCATGTGCGGCAGCGCCGCCTTCACCAGGTAGAACATCGCGTTGATGTTGACCTTGAAGGTGTACTCCCATTCCTCATCCGGAATCTCTTCGATCGTCTCGTGGTCCATCTGGAACGCGGCATTGTGGATGAGGATGTCCACCTTCCCGAATTCCTCGACGGCCGTGCCGATGACCTTCCGGCACTGCTCGGCAGTGTCCAGGTCCCCGCGGACCAGGACGGCTTTGCGGCCGGCTTCCTCGACCAGCCGCGCGGTGTCCCGGGCGTCCTCGTCTTCGCTCAAGTAGGAGATCAGCACGTCCGCACCCTCGCGTGCATACGCAATGGCCACGGCCCGGCCGATGCCGCTGTCGGCGCCGGTAATGACTGCGGCTTTCCCTTCGAGCTTGCCGCTTCCGCGGTAGGTGTCTTCACCGCAGTCGGGAACCGGCGTCATGGCTGCCTGGGTTCCGGGTACTTCCTGCTGCTGTTCCGGCTGGTTCATCAATGTCCCTTCGTTGATGCAGTAACGCAGTGCCTGTGCGGTAACTATAAGTAGGCTTGCTTTCGCGGCGCCAGTGAGGCCGCAGGCTTAGGCGAGGGAATCCAGGGCCTCTGCCACCGGCGTCGGGCCGTTGTTGAACTCGATGGTCTTGCCGGCCGTTTCGGGGCGGTCGAGGACCTCGGCCGCTACATGGGCAACGTCCTCGCGGGAGACCGATCCACCCTCAATGCCGGGGCCGGTTTCGATCTTGCCCGTGCCGGGATCCATGGTCAGCCCGCTCGGGCCGAGGATGGTCCAGTTCAGGCGGCTGGCCTTCAGGTGCTCATCGGCATCGGCCTTGGCCTGGGCGTACGCAAAGAATGAATTGTCTTCGGGGACTCCGTGATCCTGGCCGGCGCCGAAGTAGGAAACCATGACATAGCGGTCCGCGCCGGCCGCCTCGGCGGCATCCATGGAACGGATGGCAGCGTCACGGTCCACGGCAAAGGTGCGTTCGGGGCTGCCGCCTCCGGCACCGGCACTCCAGACGACGGCGTCCTGGCCGCGAAGCAGCTCGCTGATCTGTTCCGTGGACAGGTTTTCCACGTCCGCGACGACGGCCTCCGCGCCGGTCTGTTCCACCTCGGCTGCGTGGTCCGGGTTGCGGAAGATCGAGGTGACGGTGTGACCCGTCCCGTTCAAGCGGCGGGCCAGGTGCAGGGCGACTTTTCCGTGACCTCCGATAATGGCGATGCGGGACATGTACGACTCCTTCTGTTGATGGCTGTCCCTCCACCATAAGCATGCTGTCGAATTTTTGCCCGTTTGAGGACGCTCCCTTCCGCCAAGGGCTTAGCGGCTGGCGCCAATAGCGTTGACGGGGATAGCGGGGGCCTTCGGGGCGTGGTTATGATCGCGCTGGGCTCGAAAACCTCGGAAGGAACGCTGTGGCAACAACTACGGCTCAGCCGGACCTCACGGTTTCAACCGCTGACGGAACAGTGCGGGGAACCGAAATAAACGGCGTGCGGGTATGGCGGGGGATTCCCTACGCCGCCCCTCCGATCGGGGAGCTGCGGCTGCGCCGGCCGCAGGCTGTCCGGCCCTGGGCGGGAGAGCTGGATGCCACCCGGTACGGCGCGGCACCGCCCCAGGACCGGGGACTGCTCTCCATGGGTGCAGGCCGGAAGTCATCCATGGACGAGGACTGCCTCACTATCAATGTCACGGCACCGCTCACGAAGGCACCGCCGCGGCCGGTCCTGGTGTACCTCTACGGAGGCGGCTTCACCGGGGGCGCAGCCTCGGCTGCAGCCTACGACGGGCGGACTCTCGTCAGGGGCGCGGACGTGGTCTACGTCTGCATGAACTACCGGCTGGGGGCACTGGGGTTCATGGATTTCCGCAGGTATTCCACCCCCGAACGTCCCTTCGACACGAACGTCGGGCTGGCCGACCAGGTGGCGGCACTGCAATGGGTGCAGCGCAACATTGCCCGGTTCGGCGGGGACCCGGAGAACGTCACGGTCTTCGGCGAGTCGGCCGGGGCCACGTCCGTCACCACACTGATGTGCGTTCCCTCGGCCGCGGGCCTGTTCCACAAGGCGTTTGCGCAGAGCCCGGCAGCGGCCAGTGCGTACGGCCCGCAGCTGCCGCAAAAATGGGCCGGAGAGCTGATGGAACTGCTCGAGGTGCCGGAGGCGGAGGCCGGGAACGCCCTGGCGACTCTGCCGCCGGAGCGCCTGGTGGACGCCGTCGTCCGGCTGACGCGGAAAGTGGCGCCCGACGCCGAGCCCGGGGCCCGGCCCGTAGCCCCGGTGGTGGACGGCGATTTCCTGCCGCTGCATCCGCTCGATGCCTTCCGGGCCGGCAAGGCCCATCGGATTCCGCTCGTCATCGGCACCATGTTCCGGGAGGGCGCACTGTTCGACCGGATGCTGGACATCCTCCCCACCACGGAGGCACGCATCGATACGATGTTTGACCGCACGGAACCGGAGCTGAAGGAGCAGGTCCTGGCCGCCTACCCCGGCTACCCGTCAAAGCGCGCCGCGGTGGATGTCGGCGGCGACGCCGTCTTCTGGCTTCCCAGTGTCCAGGTGGCGGATGCACATTCCGCCCACGCACCGACTTGGTCCTACCGGTTCGATTACGCGCCGCGCGCCGCCCATCTGCTGGGGATCGGCGCCACCCACGGCCTGGATATACCGGCAGTCTTCGGGAACTACGACAGCGGTCTGGGCCGGCTCCTGACCCGGCTTGGCGGCAAGCGCACCGCAGTGTCCGTCAGCAACAGGTTCCGCGGCGCGTTGCTCCGTTTTGCCCGCACCGGAAACCCGGGACTATGGCCTGCCTATGACGCCGGTTCCCGTGCCACCAAGGTCTTCGACAGTGCCGACCATGTGGTCCGGGACCCGTGGAAGGCCCGCCGTGAGGCCTGGAACGGGTACCGCGGCTACCGCTGAGGCCTAGACCGGCAGGTCCCGCAGCAGTCCGCCCAGGCGGATCAGTTCCAGCGGCGCGTGCTGGGCAAGCGATAGCCCGACTATCCCGCCGGCGTCACCGAGGGCATCGATGATCCGCAGCAGGTCCGGCACACGCATGCCCCGGGTGCCGTTGCCCGTTGTTCCGGTGAAGTCCCGCCGGTCCAGCACATCCAGGTCCACGTGGACAGCCACCTTGGTGGCCCCCGTGAGCGCCAGCCACTCCAGGATCCGGCGGGTGTCCTCCGGGGTGTCCGTGATGCCCACGCTCGAAATGCCCATCCGCTGCTTGTTCGCAATGCCCGGATCCTGCCAGTCCTGCAGGCCCACCTGGAGGATGTTCGACGGCGGCACCACTGCCGGCAGCGCGGCCAGGAATTCGGCGTCGCCCTCTCCGGCCAGCGTGGCCAGGGACATGGAACGGAACCCGGTGTAACTGTCACCCGGCGTGCCCGTGTCCGGGTGCGCGTCAATCCACAGCACCGCGAGATCCGGCCCGTACCTGGCCGCAAGGTAACTGAAGGGCGCCACGCTGACCGAACATTCCCCGCCGAAGGTGACCACCGACTCGGGATCGGCGTCGGACACCACCCGGACCGCGTCCCGGAGCTGCCGCAGGACCGCGTCCCGCGCGTAAATCCCGTCCACCGTCTGCACCGCCTCTGTGTCGGTACTGACCGGAACGACGGCGGTGGGACCGTCGTGGGCGGGGGAGAGGAGTTCGAGCAGGGCCGGGCCGAGATGATAGGAAAGCTGCGTCTGATGCGGCGGTCCCGCAGGCAGGGACCCGACGGCACCTGCTCCGGCGGCGCCCTGCCACTGCGGAAAGATCAACCGAAGGGCCCCGGGACCGGCTGGATGCATGGATGTCATGATCGTCCTTTGCTGCGGCGGAGACTGCCACCTTACCGCCGCCCCACCGGGCCGAAACAGGTGCGCGCGGAAAATAGAATGGGGTCATGACTGCAACCCTCGTCGCCCGGGACCTTTCCGGCGGCCATGCCCACCGCACCCTTTTCGAGCATCTTTCCCTTACTGTCGCACCGGGGGACGTCGTGGGCGTGGTGGGTGCAAACGGGGCCGGGAAGTCCACCCTGCTGAGGTTACTCGCAGGGGAAGCGGAACCGCAGGCCGGCACGGTCAGCACCGCACCGTCCGACGCCTTCGTCGGATGGCTGCCGCAGGAGCACGAACGAATTCCCGGCGAGACCGTGGGCGCCTACCTTGCCCGGCGCACCGGGGCCGCAGCCGCGACGGAAGCGATGGAGGCTGCCGCGGAAGCGCTGGGGTCGGAGCTCCCCGGCGCCGATGACACCTATGCGGCCGCACTGGACCGGTGGCTGGTCTCCGGTGCCGCCGACCTGGAGGACCGGGCCCCCGCGGTGCTGGCGGATCTTGGCCTGCAGCTCGACCTGGACACCGCGATGGCCGGACTCTCGGGCGGGCAGGCGGCACGCGTGGCGCTTGCCGCCCTGCTGCTGAGCCGCTTCGACATTGTCCTGCTCGACGAACCCACCAACGACCTTGACCTGGACGGCCTGGCGCGGCTGGAACAGTTTGTGCGCGGACTGCGCGGCGGCGTCGTCCTGGTATCCCATGACCGGGAATTCCTCGCCCGGTGCGTGACCACCGTGGTGGAGCTGGACCTGGCGCAGAACAGCGTGGCGGTCTATGAGGGCGGCTACGAGGCGTACTTGGAGGAACGTGCCGTCGCCCGCCGGCACGCCCGCGAAGCCTACGACGAATTCGCGGACAAGAAGGCGGACCTGGTGTCCCGTGCCCGGACCACCCGGGAATGGAGTTCGCAGGGGTTGCGCAACGCCATGAAGAAGAACCCGGACAATGACAAGATCCGGCGCAAGGCCAGCACCGAGTCCTCGGAAAAGCAGGCGCGGAAAGTCCGCCAGATGGAATCGCGCATCGCCCGGCTGGACGAGGTGGAGGAACCCCGCAAGGAATGGCAGCTGCAGCTGCGCATCAGATCCGCACCCCGCTCCAGCTCGGTGGTGTCCACCCTGAACGGCGCGGTGCTCCGCCGCGGCGGCTTCACCCTGGGACCGGTGTCCGTCCAGGTGAATGCGGGGGAGCGGATCGGCATCACCGGTCCCAATGGCGCGGGCAAGTCCACGCTGCTGCGGCTGCTGCTGGGCCGGGAGGTGCCCGACGCCGGCACGGCGTCCCTGGGTGCCTCCGTTGCCGTCGGGGAAATCGACCAAGGGCGCGGACAGCTTTCCGCCGACAAGCCGCTGGGGGATGCCTTCGAGGCCGCCGTACCGGAATTTTCCTCCGCAGAAGTCCGGACCCTGCTGGCCAAGTTCGGCCTCAAGGCGGACCAGGTGGCCAGCCGGGTCGACGCCCTGTCCCCGGGCGAACGTACCCGCGCTTCCCTGGCCCTGCTGCAGGCCCGCGCCGTGAACCTGCTGGTCCTGGACGAGCCCACCAACCATCTGGACCTGCCGGCCATTGAGCAGCTCGAAGAGGCACTCGAAAGCTACGACGGGGCGCTGCTGCTGGTCTCGCACGACCGACGGCTGCTGGAGAACGTCCGCCTCGACACCCGCTGGGAGGTCGTGAACGGGCAGCTCAGCGAGGGCTAGCCCAGGGATGCCGCACCCCTCGTAGGACGGCGGATGTGATACAAAGTATGCTGTGGGGCACCCTTGGGAGGTGCCGCACGCAGGTCTCGGGCGATTTCACGGAAGAAGTGTCCTCATGGCTTCATGGATGAATAAGAGCAGTACACCTGCGCGGTACGGCCGTAGGGGCGGCCCCGGCGCACTATTTGCCCGTAACGGGCTCACGGCAGCCATGCGGGCGCCGTTCGGGACTGCCCGGTGAAGGCGCTGCGGTCGGCGGATGTGCCGGCCCTGATCCTGGTATGGATGCTCTGCGTGGGCACCGATTGGTCCACCGGCATCAAGATTGCCCTCAACGTTGCAGTGGTTGCCGGCCTGTGCCTCAAGGAAGTGTTCCTGCACCGACGGCTGATGTCACGCCCGGTGCATGGCCGGCGCAGTGCCCGTCGGCAGCTCGTCTCCGCGGCGTAGGCTCACCGGCCGGACTCCGGCACCTGCAGCTGATGTGCTCCCGGGACGGGCGGCAACCCGGCACGTCTCTGGTGGCCCCACCGGGGCACGCCTATCGTAGGTAGTCGCAAGGGGAGCTTCCCGGCTGAAAAGAGTCGACCGTGGCAATTGACGTTGCGTCGCTGGTGGTTGAGACCAGTACCGGACTGGTGCAGGGTGTCCTGGACGAGGGCGTGCGCACATGGCGGGGCATTCCGTACGCCGCACCGCCGGTAGGCGACCTCCGGCTTCGGGCACCGCAGCCGCCGCAGGGCTGGAGCGGCATCCGCCACGCCGGGAGCTTCGGCCCTGTCCCGCCGCAGTCCAAGGGTCCGAGCCTCACCGGGCTCAGGCGCAGGGTGGCCATGGACGAGGACTGCCTGTCCCTGAACGTTTCCGCACCGTTGCAGCCGGAGGACGGGCTGCTGCCGGTCCTGGTCTACCTCTACGGCGGCGCATTTAGCTCAGGCTCCTCAGCGGAGCCTACGTACAGGGGTACGAAACTGGTCCGCGACGGAGGCGTGCTCTACGTTTCGCTCAACTACCGCATCGGTGCGCTCGGATTCATGGACTTCCGCGCCTACTCGACGGCGGAACGGCGGTTCGACGCGAACATGGGCCTGAGGGACCAGCTCGCCGCCCTGGAATGGGTGCAGCAGAACATCGAAGCCTTCGGCGGCGATCCCCACAACGTCACCCTCTTCGGTGAGTCCGCGGGCGGTCTCGCCGTCACCACCCTGATGTGCATTCCGGCAGCCCGCGGCCTGTTCCACCAGGCCTACGCGCAAAGCCCGGCGTCTTCCGCTGCCTATTCGTCCGACATGCACGCGGCCTGGGCTGCGGATCTGCTGGAAATCCTGGGGGTTCCGGCCTCCGCAGCCGCGGAAGCCCTGAGCACCATGGACGCCGCGCTGCTGGTCAATGCAACCCGAAAACTGACGACAAAGATCGGCCCCGTCAAACAGCCCGGTTCGCTCAGCGTCTCTCCCGTCATTGACGGGGAATTCCTGCCCCGGCATCCGATCGACGCCTTCCTGACCGGTGAATCCGCTCCGGTTCCGCTCGTGCTGGGCACCATGGCCCGGGAGGGGGCTCTGTTCGCCAAGGTGTCCAACATCCTTCCCTCCACACCCGAACGCATCGAAAAAATGTTTGCCGGCACGGATCCTCCCGCCCGGGACCGGGTGGTGGCCGCCTATCCGGGATACCCTTCCCGCCGGCGCTCCGTGGACATCAGCGGCGATCTTGTGTTCTGGTACCCGGCCCAGATGGTAGCCGAAGGACATTCGCGGATTTCTCCCACATGGTCCTACCGCTACGACTATGCGACCCCGGTCATGAACGCCCTGGGGTTCGGTGCCACGCATTCCTTCGATGTGCCGGTGATGTTCGGTGACATCGGGACCGGCACCGCGAGGGCACTGACCCTGCTCGGTGGTGCGGAAGACCTCAAGGCCCTGTCCGAACGGTTCCAGGGTTCGCTGCTGAGCCTGGCCCGGCACGCCCACCCCGGCAGCGGATGGCCCGAGTACGACGCCTCCCACCGGCACACCCGGGTGTTCGACAAGGTCGACCGGATCGAATCCGATCCTTTTCCGGAACGCCGCCGGGCGTGGTCCGGCTACCGGGGCTATCTCTGAAGGTTTCCGGCACCCGTGCCCTCAGCGGCGCCCCGTGAGAGTCTTAATCCGGCTATGCGTTTCCCCCACCCAGGCAAGGAGAGTCAGTTCCATGAGCGAACATTTCGACGTCGTCGTCCTCGGGGCCGGACCCGGCGGATACGTGGCAGCCATCCGCGCGGCCCAGCTGGGCTTGAAGACGGCAATTGTGGAGGAAAAGTACTGGGGAGGGGTCTGCCTGAACGTGGGATGCATCCCGTCCAAGGCACTGCTGCGCAACGCCGAGCTGGCCCAGATCTTCACCAACCAGGCCAAGACCTTCGGCATGAGCGGCGAGGTCAGTTTCGATTTCGGCGCGGCCTTCGACCGCAGCCGGCAGGTCGCGGACGGCCGGGTCAAGGGCGTGCACTTCCTGATGAAGAAGAACAAGATCACCGAATATGACGGCCACGGCGTCTTTTCCGATGACCATACCCTCGAGGTGGACCTGTCCAAGGGCGGGTCCGAGACCATCACCTTCGACAACGCGATCCTCGCCACCGGGACGTATGTGCGGTTGCTGCCCGGCGTCGGCCTGAGCGAGAACGTGGTGACGTATGAAGCGCAGATCATGGACCGGGAGCTTCCGAAGAAGATCGTCATTGTCGGTGCCGGTGCCATCGGCATGGAGTTCGGCTACGTGCACCGCAGCTACGGCGTGGACGTCACCATCATCGAATTCCTGGACCGTGCACTGCCCAACGAGGACGCGGACGTCTCCAAGGAAATCGCCAAACAGTACAAGAAACTCGGCATCCCCATCCTCACGTCCACCAAGGTGGAAACGGTGAAGGACAACGGCTCTTCCGTCACTGTCACCTATACGGATAAAAACGGCCAGCAGGGCAGCATCGAGGCCGACCGGGTCATGATGTCCATTGGCTTTGCCCCCCGCACGGAGGGCTACGGCCTGGAGAAGACCGGCGTGGAGCTCACCGAACGGGGAGCCATCGGCATCGACGACTTCATGCGAACCAACGTGGGACACATTTACGCCATCGGCGATGTCACCGGCAAGCTCCAGCTCGCCCACGTGGCGGAGGCCATGGGCGTGGTGGCAGCCGAAACCATCGGCAAGGCGGAAACCATGCCGCTGGGGGATTACCGCATGATGCCCCGGGCAACGTTCTGCCAGCCGCAGGTGGCCAGTTTCGGACTCACCGAGCAGCAGGCCCGCGACGAAGGCCGCGACGTCGTCGTCAGCACCTTTCCGTTCACGGCCAACGGCAAGGCGCACGGACTGGGCGAGCCGGTCGGTTTCGTGAAGCTCGTCGCGGACAGGGAACACCTGGAACTGCTGGGCGGGCACCTCATCGGTCCCGACGTCTCGGAACTGCTGCCGGAACTGACCCTGGCCCAGAAGTGGGACCTGACGGCCCACGAGCTGGCCCGCAATGTGCACACCCACCCGACCCTCAGTGAGGCGCTGCAGGAAGCCTTCCATGGTCTGACCGGCCACATGATCAACTTCTAGCCCGGTCCGGACCCGCCCGCCGGCGGCGGACCCCGCTGTCTTGACACTGCCGCCGGCGCGGCGAACGCTGGAAAGACGCACCTTTCTGCGAGGTTCCCGCTTTCCAGCGAGCGAAGGGCAGTGCCATGAACCCAGGCAGAATCATCTCGGTCATCATCGGGTCCGTCCTGGTTCTCGCCGGACTCGCGGCGGCGGCAGGCGCAGCGGTCCTCGGCGTCCTGGCCGTCGCCCAGTCGGATGACGGTTATCTGTCCGTCCCCGAAGAGCGCTACAGCGCCGATTCGTATGCCCTGACCAGTGATGCGATTGAGGTGGGTCCCGGGATCGACGCCGGAGACAACCGGATACAGGTCCGGGGCGCGGACCCGGACGGTGAGCTGTTCATAGGGATTGCGTCCGAGGCCGACGTCGACCGTTACCTCGCCGGGGTCGCCTCCTCCGAAATCGGCGCAGTGACGTTCAATCCCTTCAGCGTCAAGTACGAGGAGACGGAAGGCACGGCCGTGCCGGCCCCGCCGGGGGAGCAGGATTTCTGGGCGGCTTCTTCCGAGGGAACCGGAACCCGGGAAATCGACTGGCCGCTGGAGCAGGGTGAATGGGTTGTGGCGGTGATGAACGCCGACGCCGCGCCCGGAGTCACGGCTGACCTGCAGGCAGGTGTCCGGTCCGACCTGCTCGGCCCGATCGCCCGTTGGCTCATCCTCGGTGCTGTCGCCCTGGTGCTCGGCGGCGTGGCGCTGATCCTTGCCGGAATCCTGGCCGGCCGGAAGTCCGCTGGATCCCCTCCCGGAGCGGGCGGAGCAGCGCCCGGGGGCCTGGCCGGCGCGGGAGCGGCGCCGCTGGGGGCGGGAGACGGCGGGGCGCCCTACCCGGCGCGGCTCTACGGAGAGCTGGACCCGGGGCTGTCCCGCTGGTTGTGGCTGGTGAAGTGGTTCCTGGCCATCCCGCACTACATCCTGCTCGCCTTCCTGTGGATCGCGTTTGGGGTGGTAACCGTCATTACCGGTTTCGCGGTCCTGTTCACCGCCCGCTATCCGCGGGCGCTGTTCGACTTCAACGTCGGCGTGATCCGGTGGAGCTGGCGGGTGGCCTTCTACGCCACCGGAGTCTTGGGGACGGACCGGTATCCGCCCTTCAGCCTCGAGCGGACTGCCTATCCGGCCGACTTCGACGTCGCCTACCCGGAGCGTCTCTCCCGCGGCCTGGTCCTGGTGAAGTGGTGGCTGCTGGTTCTCCCGCAGGCCTTGATTGTGGGGGCTTTCAGCGGCACCGGCTATGTGGTGGTGCGGCAGGCCGGCCCGTTCGCAGGCCCAAATCCGGACATGGCGGACGGGGCATGGAGCCGGTCCATGAACTGGGTAACCGACCCGGCCGCCGAAGGCGTGCGCTCGGTGGGCAGCTGGACCGCAGGTATCTCGCTGCTGACGCTGCTGGTGGTGGTTGCCGCCGTGGCACTGCTGTTTACCGGCCGCTACCCGCGGGCCCTGTTCGACTTCGTGATGGGCCTGCAGCGGTGGTCGTACCGGGTGCTGGCCTACACCGCACTTCTGCGCGACGAGTATCCGCCGTTCCGCCTGGACCAGGGACCGGTTGATGCGCGCGACCTGCCTCCCGCCGCACCAAATGGCGCCGGACCGGTGCAAACACCGGGCGGACGGTAGCGCAGTACCGTCGTCCGGGCACGCACGGGGGCACGGTAGGGCATACTGGCCGCATGACGAGGTTGGAAGGACCGCTGGCCGACCCTCAGGCAGGGTTGTGGATCGCCCCGCGGCTGGCTGAGGCGGGGACCGTGTCCGGCACGGTTCCCCAGGGGTATGACGCCTACGCCCGGATCTTCCATCCGGTTCAGGCGCAGTTGTTGAACTGGGACGGGGACGTGCCGGTCACCGTCGAATCCCGGACCCTGAGCTGGGAGGAACTGGCCGGGATCCGGGGCACCGTGGCGCACCCGCTGATGCAGTGGTCCTCGATCCTGGCCGGTTACCGGAACCCGGTCTGGAACGAACCGGGATGGCACTATGAAGACCCGCTGGTCGGTGCACTGCCGGCCGGGACACTCGTTGAAGTGGTGCGGCTGCTCGCCGGCCACACCCGGGCACCGGTCCGCTGCCTGGCCGGACTGTGGGACGGATGGGGCTGGGTGGCAGGTCCCGGGCAGACCGGCGCGCCGCAGCAGCCGCTCCTGGAAAACGACGCCGCGGACTCCGTTCCGCGTCTTGAGCTGCCGACCCGCGACTACCTGCTGTTTTCCGCGGATCTCGCCGTCTTCACCGACTCCCGGTGGCAGGAGCGCAACGGATGGGATCCGCTGCAGAGCCCCAACCTGCTGTGGCCCGAGGACGGGGCCTGGTTCCTCGCTTCGGAGATCGATTTCGACTCCACGCTCGTGGGCGGGTCGGCCGAACTCATCCGCGACCTCCTGCAGGCCGGGACATTCGAAGCCATGGCGGTACCGCCCGACGGGGACCTGACCCACCTCGGAGACCTCGTCAACGAGACTCCGGACTGACGCCCCCGCAGCCGGAGCATCGCCGCCGGGGGTCAGGCAGCTAACACCGGTCTGTGACCAAGGCATCCACGGAACGGACCGGACGGCCGCAGACCTGTGGATAAGCTGAATATATGCCCCTCGAGAACATCAATTTCCACACCCGCAAGTGGGTCCGCCCGGAGGACCTGAACGCCAACGGCACCTTGTTCGGCGGTAGTCTGCTGCGCTGGATCGACGAAGAAGCCACCGTTTACGCCATCCTGCAGATGGGCAACGGCCGGGTCGTCACCAAATTCATGTCGGAGATCAACTTCGTCAGCTCGGCGGTGCAGGGTGACCTGATTGAAATGGGGCTCACGGCAACCAAGTTCGGCCGGACTTCCCTGACGATGCAGGCCGAGGTGCGGAACATGATCACCCGCCGCAGCATCCTGACCATCGACAAGATCGTGTTCGTCAACCTGGATGAGCACGGCAAACCCGTACCCCACGGGTACACCACCATCAGTTACGACCGCGACCGGCTGCCGTCCCACCACATCCCGCCGGTGCCGTTCGGCACGGAGCCGTTTACGGCCTAGCCCTTCAGCCCGCCCACCCCTCCGCGTCGTCCCGGAGGGGACACCGGTTTCAAGGCATACTTACTAGTATGAGTCTCGACCTTCCCCTGCCGCAGGGGCGCGCGGCGGCGGGGAAGCCGCTGCGGATAGCCATCCTGTCCCACCTGCACCACCCGATTTCCAGTCCTTTCCTCGGCGGACTGGAAATGCACACGTCGCTGATGGCCGACGAATGTGCCGCCCGCGGCCATGACGTCACGCTGTTCGCCAAGGCAGGCTCCGTATCCCGGTCCCGGGTGGTGGAGGTCCTGCCGGAAAGCTTCGACTTCCGCCGCAGCCTGGCTCCCGAAGGGATGCGCCGGCAGCAGCAGACCCTGGACACAGCGCTGGGTTCTGCCATAGCCGCCGTCCGGAACGGCGGGTTCGACGTCGTCGTCAATAATTCCCTGAGCCTGCTGCCCTATGTCGGGCTCGCGGATGTGCCCATGCTGACCATCCTGCACACTCCGCCGCTGCCGTGGATCGTGGACGCGGTCGCCGACGGAAGGGCGCCCCTGTCGCCGCTGCACCGGTTTGTCAGTGTTTCGGCCCGCAACGCCACCGGATGGTCTCCCCACCTGCCGGACCTGCACGTCATCCACAACGGCATCCGGCTGGACGCCTGGCCCGCCGGCACCGCTCCCCGCCGCGGAACAGCCGTCTGGGCCGGCCGGGTTACCCCGGAAAAAGGCCTCCACATCGCCATCGACGCAGCGCGGGAAGCCGGTATGGAGCTGCACTTCGCCGGACCGATCAGCGATGCGAAGTACTTCGAGCGCACCGTGGAACCGCATCTGGGCCGCGGGGTGCACCACGTTGGCCACCTTGACCACCGGGACCTGGCCGCCTTCCTCGGGTCCGGCGAGGTCTTCATTGCCTCCCCGGTCTGGTCCGAGCCGTTCGGACTCACCGCACTCGAAGCCATGGCCTGCGGCACCCCGGTGGCCGCCCTGCCCCTAGGCGCCATGCCGGAAATCATTGACGCGGACGGCGGCCGGCTCGCCGAAGGCCTGGGGGCGGATGCGCTGTCCGCCGCCGTGACGGCCGCCCGCCACCTGGACCGGGACCGGGTGCGGATGTCGGCGGCCCGCTTCAGTGCGGCAGCCATGGTGGACTCCTATGAGGAGCAGATCCGGTCCCTGCTCAACCCGGACGGGCTGCCGTCCGCCCCTGCCGAAGCCCTCGTCCCGTAACCGGAGCCGTCCTTGCCATCCCCGCGCCTGCCCCGCGTCGCCTACTACGCCCACCACCACGGCACCGGCCACCTGCGTCATGCCGCCAACATTGCCCGGCTCGGGGCGGTTGACCTGCTGGTGACCGGTACCGCCCCGGCCGCAGGGGAGCCCCTGCTGCCCGGCGGTGCGCGGTTCGCTGCCCTCCCGCCCGACGTCGGCCCCGGCGGACCCTACGCGCCTGGACCGGGGGAGTCCCTGCACTACGCCCCGTCAGGCCCGGCACTGCAGGCCCGGTTCAGGGAGCTGCACCGGCTCTGGGCGGAGTTCTCCCCGGATGTGGTGGTGGTGGACGTGTCCGTGGAGGCCGCCGTCTTTGCCCGGCTGGCCGGCTATCCGGTGATCCACCGCCGGATGCACGGGGAACGGACGGACCCGCCCCACCGGCTGGCCTACGAGTCCGTCCACCGGCTGATCGCCTACTACCCGGAAACCATCGAGGACCCGGCGCATCTGCAGGCCTACGGTGCAAAGAGCACCTATCTGGGCATGCTGGCCCCGGACACGGTGCCGCTTCCGGGGCTCATCCCCGTACGGCCGCGGACCGTTGCGGTGCAGACGTCCCTGGGCGGTGACGGCGTGTTGCTCCGGGACGTGCTCGCTGCGGCCCGGCAGACACCGGAATGGCAGTGGGAGATCATGGGGCACACCGCCGGTGCATCCGGAAACGTTCCGGCGAATGTGTCGCTGCTGGGCGTGGTCGCGGATCCGGGACCCCGGCTCGCGGCGGCGGATGTGCTGGTCACCTCCGCCGGGCACAACGCGGTGGCCGCGGCAGCCGCCGCCCGGCGTCCGGCACTGCTGGTCCCCGAAGACCGTCCGTTCCGGGAACAGGCTGTCTTCGCCTCGTCGCTGGCGGGAGCGGGCGCCTCCGCCGCGGCAGGCTTCGCTTCGGTCCGGGACTGGCAGCGCACACTGGAGGACCTGCGGGAAACGGATCCGGAGCTGCTGGCACGGACGCTGCTGGTGTCCGTGGACGACTTCCGGGACCGGTTCCTGGCCGCCGTGGAATCGGCGCTGGATGCCGCAGGAGACGCGGATGCTGTCGGGAACCCGGAAGCGGTCAGTACGGCGCGTTGACCCGGACGCCCGCCAGTTCCGCTGCGTCCGGGCGGCGCAGAATCCGCAGCTCACGGCCGTCCCGGTTCCAGGAGACGTAGCCGTCCCGGGCGAAGGCCTCGAGCCACCCGGTCATCGGCCAGCTGCCCCATTTGCGCCGGAATGCCTCGGCGTTGACCACAATGGACTCCAGATGCTGCAGCGGCGGCCGGTGCACGCCGTGGTGCTGGTGGAACATCACTGCGCCCGAGAACGCCAGGGGCACACCCATGCGCCGGGCAGTGAACGAGAAGTCCGTATCCTCGCCCCCGTAACCGGCAAAGGATTCATCAAAGCCGCCGATCCGGTCGAAGGCATCCCGGCGGACCGCAAATCCCAGGGACCAGAACAGGGCATACTCCTGAGAAGCCGCTGCCGGCATTCCCGGTGGCGGGGCCAGGGCAGCACGTGCGTGGTGCGGAACGGAATCGCGCAGCAGCACCTCGTCATCGCCGTCGGACACCCAGGCCCGCACCTCCGCGTCCGCCGTGAGGTACCGGGGAGCGGCCATCACCAGGCCCCCGGCAGAGTCCAGGTCCGCCAGCAGGTGTTCGAACATCTGCCGTCCGGGGATGCAATCCACGTCCAGGAAGACCAACGTCCCGTACCGGGCTGCGGCGGCCGCGGCATTCCGGCCCGCGCCCAGCGGCAGCGGCGTTCCGGGGCCCGAATCCACGTGGACCACCCGCAGCGGCACGTCACTGGGCGGGGGAACAGCGTGGGGCTGGTTCAGGTAGCAGACCACCACCTCGGCGGGCAGCAGGGTGGATCGGCTGATGCCGCGGACCGCATTGGCCAGGTGGGCATCCCGTCCCGAGCTGATGATCAGGACCGAAAACTCCCGCCGGGAGTGCGTCTTCCGCAGCTGCATTCTTCCCCTTCGCCCGGGGGCGCCCGCTCTGGCCGCCCAAAATGCTAAGTATACTGAAGAAGGTTTTTCCCGCGGAGAAGGAGCAGGTGTGCCGGAAGGTTCGATCATCAGGGTGGCATCGGTGCCGCACAGCCAGGTCTACATTCGGCACACCGGGGCCGTCCCGGGGGAACCGAACCCGGTAGTGCGCCTGCCGGACCCCGATCCCCGGAACCCGGGCCAGTCCACCGAAGCGACATGGTGGCCGCCGGTCATGCTGGACGCCGGCTGGATCCGGGAAAACGCGGCCAGCTTCGACCTGATGCACATCCACTTCGGCTTTGACGCGATTTCCCCCGGAGACCTGCAGGCGGTGACCGCCGAGCTGAAGGCCCAGGGCAAACCGCTGGTCTACACGGTCCACGACCTGCGCAATCCGCACCACCTCACGCCTCAGGCGCACGACGCCCAGCTGGACGTGCTGATTCCCGCAGCGGACGCGCTGGTCACGCTCACCACCGGGGCGGCCGACGTCGTCGAACGCCGCTGGGGCCGGCGCCCGCAGGTGCTGCCGCACCCGCACGTGGTCGGGCTGGAGGAACTCGCGCACCGCCAGGCGCAGCGCCTCGCCGCCGGTCCCCGGGAGGAGTTCCGCGTCGGGGTCCACCTGAAGAGCCTTCGACCGAACATGATGGAGGGCGCAATCCTGCCGGACCTGCTCGAGGCCGTGGAGCAGCTGCCCGGCGCCGTGCTGCAGGTCAACGGGCACCCGGACATCCTCACTCCCGGCGGGGACAAGTTCCGCCCGGAACTGTACCGCTGGCTGACCGAAGCAGCCGATGCCGGGCGGCTGGAGCTGCAGGTCCGGGACTACTTCGACGAACCTGCACTGTGGGACTACCTCTCCAGCCTGGACGTGTCCGTGCTGCCGTACCGGTTCGGCACCCACTCCGGCTGGCTGGAGGCCTGCACCGACCTGGGCACCCATGTCCTGGCACCCTCCTGCGGTTTCTATGCCCAGCAGCGGGCCGCCGTTACCGAGTTCGTCCACGACGACGGCGGGATCGACGCCCAGTCGCTGGCCAACGCACTCAAGCAGGTGCACGAGTCACGGCTGTGGCCCGGACTGAGCCGGGAGGAACGGACCGCCGAGCGCCGGCAGGTGGCCGCCGCACACGAAGCGATGTACCGCTCCCTGCTCTAGCGGGGACCGTCCTGCTCCGGTGCGCCCGCCCGCAGCGCCTGCTCCAGGGCGGCCAGCGTATCCGGCGTGAGCGGGCTGCCGGGGAACCGGGCCAGCCGGCGCAGGGGGAGGCTGCCCATCATTGCCAGTGCCTCGGCCGTGCCGCCGGGCCCGGATTGCTCCGGGTCCGGTCCTGCCAGCAGCTGCGCTCCAAGGGGATGCGCCAGCCACTGGGCGATCGGGGAATCAAGGGTGAGGTCTGGGCCCCCGTCCGTGCCGGGCACGTCCACCGTTCCGCTGAGCCGGATGTCGCGGGAGGAGGATCCGACGTCGATGCGGTAGGTGCCGGCGTCGGTGACCCACCGGTGCGACGCCGGGTCGAACCGTGCCAGTGCCGTCAGCGGCAGGGTGAAGGCAACCGGAGCTGCAGCGCCGGGCTCAAGGAATACCTTGCGGAAGGCCCGAAGTTCGCGCGGCGGCCGGATCGCGGGTCCGGCCGGCGCACCTGTGTACAGCTGCAGGACTTCAGCGCCGGCGCGGGACCCGGTATTGGTCAGGGTCGCTTCGATCGTCAGGGACGAATCCGTGAGATTCAGGACCAGGTTGCTGAACTCGAAGCTGGTATAGGACAGGCCGTGTCCGAAGGCGAAGGCCGGGGCGATATCCCTGGCGTCGTACCACCGGTAACCCACCAGCACCCCTTCGCCGTAGCGGACGGTGCCTGCCTCGCCGGGATAGTTTCCATACGCGGGGGTGTCCTCGATTCGGCGCGGAAAGGTTTCGGCCAGCTTTCCGGAAGGGTTGACCTCTCCCAGCAGGACGTCGGCGAGCGCTTCGCCTCCGGCCTGGCCGGGCAGCCATGCCTCGAGCACTGCCGGAACCTGGTCGGCCCACCCCGTTTCCACTGCGCCTCCGTTGAACAGGACCACTACTGTCCAGGGGTTCGCCGCCGTCACCGCGCGCAGGGCCGCCAGCTGGTTCTCCGGCAGGCGCAGGTCCGGGCGGTCAAATCCCTCCGACTCCCGATCCGCCGGCAGGCCAAGGAAGAACAGCACCGCGTCTGCGGCTGACGCGGCGGCTTCCGCTTCTGCGATCAGCTCCGGCTCCGGGGTTCCGTCGAGCCGGTAGCCGGCCGCGAAGACGGCCGCCGCGGTCCGCTCCGCCAGGACCTCCAGCGGAACGCTCACCCGGGTGGGGTTCACCTGTGAGGAGCCCGCTCCCTGGTACCGCGGCGTGCGTGCCAGCTCGCCGACCACGGCCAGCCGCAGCTGCGGCGAGAACGGGAGAATGCCGCCGTCGTTTTTCAGCAGCACCATGGACGACGCTGCCGCTTCCCGTGCCAGCCGGTGATGCCCGGCGTGGTCCACCGGCCCGCCCGCCGGTGACGCCGTCCGGTCCGCCAGCTGCAGCAGCCTGGCCACGGAGGTATCCACCATGTCCCGGTTCACGGTGCCGGCGTCCAGGCCTGCCTGCAGTTCGGCCAGCCCCAGGCCGCCGCTGGCCGGCATCTCCAGGTCCAGTCCGGCGCCGAGCGCCGCTGCGCGGTCCGTGACGGCACCCCAGTCGGACATCACCAGGCCGTCAAACCCCCACTCGCCGCGCAGGACCGTCTCCAGCAGCCAGGCATTCTCCGCGGCGTGTATGCCGTTCACCTTGTTGTAGGCCGCCATCAGTGTCCACGGGTGTGCCGTGCGGACCACCGTTTCAAACGCCCTGAGGTAAATCTCGTGCAGGGTGCGGTCATCAACCTCGGCATCAACGCGCATCCGGTCCGCTTCCTGGTTGTTCGCGGCGAAATGCTTGGGACAGGCGGCCACCCCCTCGGACTGCAGCGCCCTGGTCCATGCGGCCCCCAGGGCCCCGGACAGCAGCGGATCTTCGGAGAAGTATTCGAAGTTGCGTCCGCACAGGGGTGTGCGCTTGATGTTCAGCCCGGGACCCAGGACAACATCCACGCGTGCCGCAGCCGCTTCCCGGGCGGTCGCCGCCCCGAGGCGGGCCAGCAGGTCCGGATCCCAGGAACAGGCGGTAAGGCACTCTGCCGGAAAGCAGGTGGCCGGCAGAGAATCACCGATTCCCGGCTCCGTATCGCTGCGCGGACGCCGGACACCGTGCGGACCGTCCGCCAGGACCAGGGACCGGAGTCCTGCTGCAGGGGCAGCAACAGTGGTCCAGAAGGACGCCCCGGAGAGCAGTGCCGGCCTGTCGTCCGGCGGGAGCGCGGAGACCCGTTGCGCAAGCGGAGGAACGTTTGGCGGGGGAGGCTCGGAATTCGGCATGCGCCGGAGTCTAGGGGGCGGCGGCACCGGCCGGAAGAGCATCACGATCCTGGCCTGGTGCAGCGGCGGTACACGGAACCGGGCCTGTCGGCGGAAGCCGTCCGCCCGCTAGTGTTTCGGTAACGCGGCCCGCCCGGGCGCGGAGACGGAGCAGACCATGATCAGCCAGCTTGACCGCTACCGGCAGATCGCCGAGATCCTCTCCCGCAACGGCCTGGGCTTCCTGGTGTCTGCCCTCGGCCTGGAGGGCAGGCTGCCCTTCCGCCGGGAGCCTGCCCCGGATCCGGCCGGACGGCCGCGCACCCGCCCCCAGTACCTGCGCTCGGCCCTCGAGGAACTCGGCCCCACCTATGTGAAGATCGGCCAGCTGCTCTCCACCCGCCCCGACCTGCTGCCGCCCGGCTACCAGCGGGAGCTGGCGAAGCTGCAGGACAGTGCCGAAGCGGTACCGTGGCCGCAGATCGCCGAGGAGCTGCGGCAGGAACTGGGCAGGGATCCGCTGGAGGTCTTTGGCTCCTTCGATACCGCCGTCATGGCCAGCGCTTCGATCGGGCAGGTGTATGCCGCCACACTGAAGGACGGCAGGGAGGTGGTGGTCAAGGTGCGCCGGCCCGGGGTCGCCGCACAGGTGGACCAGGACCTGGAGATCCTGCAGAACCTGGCCAATGCCGCCGGCAAGCGCTGGGAAGCGGCCCGGGACTATGACATCACCGGGCTGATGGACGAATTCGCCGCCACCCTCCGCTCCGAGCTGGACTACCTCCAGGAAGGACGCAACGCAGACCGTTTCTCCGCCAACTTCGCCAACGATGCCGCCATCACCATTCCCAGGGTGTACTGGGACCACACCACCTCCCGCGTCCTGACCATGGACCGGCTCAGGGGGATGAAGGTTACGGATGTGGCCGCGCTGGACGCCGCCGGGATCGACCGTCCGGCGCTCGCGGTGGCTGCTGCCCGCGTCGAAATGAAGATGGTCTTCGAGGACGGTTTCTTCCATGCGGACCCGCATCCGGGAAACCTTTTCGTGGAGCCCGGCGGCCGGGTGGGACTGATTGACTTCGGGATGGTGGGGGAGGTGGACGAGAAGCTGCGCAGCCAGCTGTCGGCCCTGTTCATCGGCATCGTGCGCAAGGACCCGGAACGGATGGCCAATGCCCTGGTGCGGATCAGTGCCTCCGGGGTGCGGGTGAACCGGGTGAAGCTGCGGATGGACCTGGGCCCGCTGATCCGCCTGTATTCGGGGAAGGACCTGGCCAGTGCGCCGGTGGGTGCCATCATCACTACCGGACTGGGCATCCTGCGGACGCACCACATCCAGCTTCCCCGCGAAATGGCCATGCTGCTGCGGATGCTCATCATGACCGAAGGCATGGGCGAAGTGCTGGATCCCCGGTTCCGGCTGGGCCCCACCCTGGCCCCCTATGCCCGGAGGATGGCCTTTCAGCAGTTGAACCCCGTGAACTACGCCCGCAAACTCGGCCGCGCAGGGGCGGAGGTGCTGGAGCTGGGAGCGGAACTGCCGGACCAGGCGCGCAGGCTGCTCAACACCCTGGAGATAGAGGGAGTCGAAGTCCACCTCCGCGGCGAGGAACTGCTGCCGCTGGTGATGCGGCTGGAGCGGGTGGGTAACCGGCTGGTGGCGGCAATTTTTGCCTCGGCGTTTATCCGCGGTGTGGGGGAGCTGACGCTGGGGGATTCGTCCCGGTGGAAATCGTGGCAGGCACCGCTGATGAGTGCGGGGCTGGCATCCACGGCGGCGTTGGGCGGCTACATCGCCTGGGCGTCACGGCGGGCCCGGCTGCGGGGCCTGTAAAAGGAAGGGCCGGGGCGGAGGAATCTCCGCCCCGGCCCGACCGGTTCTGCGTGGACTGCCGAAGGGAAGGCCTATGCCCCGGCCGGCCGCACCGCGGCGGCCGCCCTGCCCTTCTCGAGGCCCAGTTCCGCCGTCGGAGTATGGGCCGTCTCCTTGGCGGTGAGAGCGGAAACCGCGGCGATGGCGCAGATGACGGCGGTGAAGATGCTCGTCACCGCCCACCCGCCGGGCTCGAGGCCGCCGATGGCCGCGACGATGGACGGCGCGAAGCCGGCCATCAGGAAGCCGAGCTGCGTGCCGATGGCCAGGCCGGAGAACCGGACCTTGGCGCTGAACATTTCACCGTAGAAGGACGGCCAGACGGCGTTCGCCGCAGCGTAGCCGCAGGAGAAGACGGCAACGGAGAGAGCGAACTGGAGCAGTGTGTTGCCGGACTCCATGGACAGCAGATAGAACGGCATAATCACGGCGCTGGACACGGCGCCGTAGATGAAGACGGGGCGGCGTCCGATCCGGTCGGCGAGGCGGCCGAACAGCGGCTGCGTCACCAGTGCGACGGCGTTGCCGGCGACTACCAGCCAGAGCGTGATGTCTGCGTCCACGTTGCCCACTTCGGTGCCGTACTTGATGGCCAGCGTTCCGTACACGGTGGAGACCGCGGCAATGAAGGCGCAGCAGATAACGCGCAGCACGTCGCGCCAGTGGTCCTTGAGGAGGACGCCCACCGGCAGCTTCACGATCTCGTTGCGTTCCTTGGCCTCGGTGAAGGTGGGGGTTTCATGCAGGGAGCGGCGGATGAAGTAGGTGACGATGACAACGACGGCGCTCAGCCAGAACGGGATGCGCCAGCCGATGCCGTACTTGATGTCATCGGGCAGGGCGACCACGGGGATGAAGACCAGTGCGGCAAGGATCTGGCCGCCCTGGGTGCCGGTGAGCGTCCAGGACGTGAAGAACGAGCGGCGGTTGTCCGGTGCGTGCTCAAGAGTCATGGAGCTGGCTCCGGCCTGCTCGCCCGCGGCCGAAAGGCCCTGCATCAGGCGGCAGAAGACCAGCAGGATTGGCGCCCACCAGCCGATTGTGTCGAAGTCCGGCAGGCAGCCGATCAGGAAGGTGGACCCGCCCATTAGCAGCAGGGTGAACATCAGGACCTTCTGCCGGCCCACCCGGTCACCGAAGTGGCCGAGGATGACGGCCCCGACCGGACGGGCTATATAGGCGAAGCCGAAGGTGGCCAAGGACATGACGCTGGCCTGGGTGTCGGCATCCGGGAAGAACACGCGCGGAAAAATGAGCGCAGCGGCGGAACCGAAAATGAAGAAGTCGTAGTACTCGACGGCACTGCCCATAAAGCTGGCAGTGGCGGCCTTGCGCGGGGTCTTGGTGCCCGTTGCTGGTCCAGCGGGGGCGGATGCGTCCATTGCATCTCTCCTGACATGGGCTGAGGAAGTGGGGGGCAGGGCTGCTGCCTACGGAACTGCACGGACGCAGAAGCTGTGCGCTATGCGCACTTGTGTGCATTCTCCGTACGCTTGAAGTAATGTAGCCCACAGCTGGGGGACCGGCAAGCCGTGGCGGAAGCCACCGGAATTTGAAGGAAGACCGTCCCGCCACCTATGCACCGGAAGGAACAGCACCATGAGCGGCACCGAGGAATCATTCGTGGTCGGATTGATCGGCGAAGGCATCACTGCTTCACTCACTCCTCCCATGCATGAGAGAGAAGCCGATCATCAAGGCCTTCGCTACATTTACCGGCCCATAGACCTCACCGTCCTGGGACGGCCGGGAACCGACGTCGGCGCGCTGCTGCGTGCCGGGCGGGACCTGGGCTTCAATGCCTTCAACGTTACGCACCCCTGCAAGCAATTGGTCCTGGCTGAACTGGATGCCGTGTCCGAGGACGCCGCCCGGCTGGGGGCCGTCAACACTGTCCTGATCCGCGACGGCAGGTTTATCGGCGACAACACCGACTTCTCCGGCTTCGGCGGAGCACTGGCCGACGGGCTTCCGGGTGCAGCCCTGAATTCCGTGGTCCAACTGGGTGTGGGCGGGGCCGGTGCGGCCGTGGCCTACGCCCTGCTTAAGGCAGGCACCGGACGGCTGACCCTGCTGGACCTGGATCCGCTGCGTGCCGCGGAACGTGCCGCTGCGCTGTCGGCGCTCTTCCCGGACCAGCGGATCACCGCCGGTACGCCGGCTGACCTTTCCGCCGTCCTGCCCGGGGCCGACGGCCTGGTCCACGCCACACCGGTCGGAATGCATTCCCATCCCGGCGTGGCCGTGGACCTGGACCTGCTCGACCCCTCCCAGTGGGTGGCCGACGTCGTGTACCGGCCGGTGGAGACCGAACTGATCCGCGGAGCCCGGGCACGGGGCTGCCGGGTGCTGGACGGCGGCCGGATGGCCGTGGGCCAGGCAGTGGACGCCTTCGAACTCATTACCGGCATCCGGCCCGATGCGGCACGGATGCTCGAGCACTTCCACGAACTGATCAGCCAGGGCCGCTGAAGGCCGGAACCGGAGCATCATGCGCACGTCAATTGCCACCGTCTGCCTGAGCGGGACCCTCGAGGAGAAAATGCGGGCCTGCGCCGATGCCGGTTTCGACGGCATCGAAATCTTCGAACCGGACCTCCTGGTCTCCCCGTCCAGCCCGGAGCAGATCCGCGCCCTGGCGGAGGAGCTGGGACTGTCCCTGGACCTGTACCAGCCGTTCCGCGACTTCGAGGGCGTGGAACCCCCCGAGCTGGAAGCCAACCTGGCCCGGGCCCGGGCCAAATTCGAGCTCATGAACCGGCTGGGCATCCGGACCATGCTGTTGTGCAGCAACGTGGGTACGGCGACGGTCGACGACGACGCAGTCGCAGCGGACCACCTGCGCCGGCTGGGGGAGCTGGCAGCCGGCTACGGGATCAAGGTCGCCTACGAAGCCCTCGCCTGGGGTCGCTTCGTGAATGACTTCGAGCATGCCCAGCGCATTGTGGACCTGGCCGACCACCCGCAGATCGGCACCTGCCTGGACAGCTTCCACATCCTCTCCCGCGGCTGGGATCCGGCCGCCATCGAAAAAATCCCGGCGGAGAAGATCTTCTTCGTCCAACTGGCCGACGCGCCGGAACTGTCCCTGGACGTCCTCTCCTGGAGTCGGCACTACCGGGTCTTCCCGGGCGAGGGTTCCTTCGACCTGGTGCGGTTCATGGCCCACCTGGTCCGCAGCGGCTATGACGGGCCCGTCTCCCTGGAGATCTTCAACGACGTGTTCCGGCAGACCGCCGAGGACCGCACCGCAGTAGACGCCATGCGCTCCCTGATCTGGCTGGAGGAACGTACGGCCTCCTACCTCACCCGGCACGACGGCGGCACGACCTATCCGATGTCCCTCGCGACCCTGCCGGGCGTAGCCGAGCCCACCGGGTTCAACTTCGCCGAGGTCAAGGCCGGGAGCCCGGACACGGTCTCCGAGCTTCTGTACCAGCTGGGGTTCACCTTCGCGGGCCGGCACCGGACCAAACCCGTGCAGCTGTGGACCTCCGGGACGGCGCGGGTGATCATCAACGGACAGCAGGCCGGCGGCATGGAACCGGGCATTTCGGCGCTGGGGCTGGATGTGCAGGACCCGCAGGCCGCAGCATCGCGCGCCGTGCAGCTGAAGGCCAGGCCGGTGGACCGGCGCAGCCAGGCGGACGAGCAGGTGCTCCAGGCCGTGTTCGCGCCGGACTCCACGGAGGTATTCCTCTGCGAAGCCACCGCCGACGGCACGGCCGCGTGGGCGGACGAGTTCGGACCTGCGGTGCAGGCAGGCGCGGAAGCACCCGCCGCCGATCCCGCGCCGCCGCTGATTTCGGCCATTGACCACATCAACCTGTCCCAGCCCTGGCAGCACTTCGATGAAGCCGTGCTCTTCTACGAATCCACGCTTTCGCTGAATCCCATTGCCTCACAGGAGGTTCCCAGTCCCATGGGGCTGGTCCGCAGCCAGGTGATGCGCAGCGCCGACGGTGCCGTCCGGCTGGCCTTGAACATTGCCCCGCTGGCCGTGGAATCGGAGCCGGGGGGTGCGGAGTATCCGCAGCATGTGGCCTTTACCTCCACCGATCTGGTTGCCACGGCCCGCCAGGCCGCCGAACGGGGGCTGCAGTTCCTGCCGGTGCCGGCCAACTACTACGAGGACCTCGCGGCGCGCCACCGGCTGGATCCGGCGTTCCTGGCCGAACTGCAGGACCTGAACCTGCTCTATGACCGCGACGGCGACGGCGAGTTCCTCCACTTCTATACAGGCACCGTGGGCAACGTGTTCTTCGAAGTTGTGGAGCGGCGCGGCGGCTACGAAGGGTACGGCGCCCCCAATGCGCCCGTGCGTCTGGCCTCCCAGTACCTCGCGTCCCGGGATCCGAAACGGGCGGCGGGTTAAGTGGAAACCGACTATTACGTGAAGTCGGTGGAGAAAGCCTTTGCCGTACTGGGCACCTTCACCCTGGACGTATCCGAACATACGGTCAGCACGGCCGCTGCGGCCGCGGGGATCAGCCGGGCCGCCGCCCGCCGGTTCCTCCTCACGCTCCGGGACCTCGGCTACCTGCACTCGGACGGGAACACCTTCCGGCTGGCCCCGCGAACCCTGGATATCGGGGCCTCGTTCCTGTCCCATCTTTCCCTGCCCTCTGTCGCCGAGCCGCATCTGAAGCAGCTCTCGTCCGACCTTGGCGAGACGACTTCCCTCTGCATCCTGGACGGGACCGACATTGTCTACGTTTCGAGGATTACCTCTCCGCGGCTGGTGCGGGTTGCCGTGAATGTAGGGACACGGTTTCCGGCCTGGGCCACGTCGATGGGCAGGGTCCTGCTGGCGGCCCAGCCGGATGCGGAGCGGGAAGCCTATTTCAGCGCCGTTGAGCTGCTGCCCTACACCGCCCATACCGTCCGCACCGTGGAGGACCTCCGTAACGCGGTGCACCGGGCCGGCGAGCGGGGCTGGTCGCGGGTGGCGGATGAGCTGGAGGACGGACTGCGGGGCGTGGCCGTCCCGGTCCGGCGCGGCGACGGCACAGTGGTAGCGGCCGCCAATGTGTCGCTGCAGCTGCACAGTTCCGAGCACGTGGAGGAGACCGTGATTCCGCCGCTGCGCGCCGCCGCGGACCGGATAGGCCGGGACCTGGGTTAGTCGGTGTACTCGCTGGCCTTGTAAATGCTCAGGCCCAGTGCGGCGGCAACCTGCGCTACGGCCCGCTGCGCCTTGACGCTGTTGCCGACCTCGTCCAGCGGCGGCGCGAACGCGGCGAGTGCCAGTTTCCCGGGCATGACGGCAAGGACGCCCCCGCCCACCCCGGACTTGGCGGGCAACCCGACCCGGTAGGCCCAGTCGCCGGAGGCGGTATACATCCCCTCCATGGTCATTTCCGCGAGTATGGCCGGAACGAACGCCGCCTGCACCACCCGGTCGCCGCTCAGGGGATTGATTCCCTTGTTGGCGATGGTCGCTCCCATGGCGGCCAGGTCCCGTGCCGTGACGAGGGTGGAACATTGCCGGGTGTATACGTCGCAGGCTTCCATCGGATCCGAGTACATGGTGCCGCCCGAATACAGCAGCCAGGCAATGGCCCGGTTGTGGAAGTTGGTGGACTGCTCGGAGTCATTGACCTCGTCGCTCAGGCTGATCCGCCGGCCCGCGAAGGCACTCTGGACCTGCAGGATCGCCTCCCACTTGTCCTCGGCGTTATCGCCGGGAATCAGGGAAACCGTGGACATGGCCCCGGCGTTGACCAGCGGCGACACCGGAGTGTTGCCATGCAGCGCCACCGAGATCACCGAGTTGAACGGTTCCCCGGTAGGGTCCGCTCCGACCTTTTCCTGGAAGGTTTCCAGTCCCACCTGCTCCATCGCCCAGGCCATGGAGAACACCTTGGAAATGGACTCCAGGGCGAACTCAAAGCCGGTGTCACCGGCTTCGAACAACTCTCCGTCGGCGGTCATGGCGCATACCCCGAACAGGTCCGGGTTTACCGATGCCAGGTAGGGGATATAGTCGGCGTTTTTCCCCTCCGAATCGTTCCGATGGTCCGCATAGGCCGTCCGCACGGCAGCGTCAATCGCGGAAGTCTCGAGTCTCATACGGCCGAGCTCCCGCCGCTTCGTCCCTTGCCACGGCGGCGGCCCGACGGCGCCGCCGGAACCGGGGCCTGCGCCGCGGCTGCAGGTTCCCCCTGCCCGCCGCCGTCGTCGTCCCCGTCCTGCGAATAGGTCAGCGGGGACCCGGAGGATTCGGCTTCCCGGGTCAGCTGCTGGGTGGAAATGCTGGACTCGGTGACCATCCCCGGATGCGTATGTTCTATCTGCCAGGTGAACGGAACAAATTCGCTGGCCCGGTCCCGCCAGTGCGGTTTGCGGAAGGCATAGATGACGAACGGCAGGATCACCATCACCACCGCGCCGCCCACGAGGATGCCCACGTAGACTGCCGGGGATCCCACCGAGATCTGGTCCGGCGGGATGAAGCTGAAGGCGAAGGCCATCAGCGAACCGAGGAACCCCACCCCGCCGATGATCCACATTCCGACGTCGCCGCCGGGCACCCGGTAGGGCCGGGGACGGTTGGGCTGGCTGTAGCGCAGGTAAATCGCGGCGGCGAACATCAGCATGTACATGATGAGGTACAGGATCACCGTCAGCTGGCTCAGGATCTGGTAGGCGGCCTGCACCGAGGGCAGCACCACGTAGGTCAGCCCCAGCGCGGTGACCATGAAGGCCTGGAAGAACAGGATGTGGGTTCCCATTCCGTTCTTGTTCGTGTGCTGCCAGAAGCGGGGCAGGTACCCGGCCTTCGCCACGGCGAGCATGCCGGTGGACGGCCCGGCCACCCAGGTCACCACGCCTGCAAGCACGCCGATCAGCAGCATGAAGGCGACTATGGGACCCGCCCAGCCAATGCCGGCCCACTCGAACATGTCATTGTAGGAGGTCAGCAGGCTCTGCGTGAGGTTGATGTCGGCCTGCGGCACTACGAACGCGATGGCCAGCGTTCCCAGCACAAAGATGAGTACGGTTCCTGCCGCAGCGGTCAGCACGGCTATCGGATAATCGCGGGTGGGGTTCTTGACCTCCTTCACGTGGATGGCGTTCATTTCCATGCCGGCGTAGAAGAGGAAGATCGACGCCGCGAGCACCACGTTGGAGAAGTTGCCGAAGTCGGGGATGAGTTCGCCCCACCCCATCTGGATCTGCGGGGTATTACCGGCGAAGAAATAGGCGAAGCCCAGCACAATCAGGATGGCCGCCGGGATGATCGTGCCGATGATGCCGCCCCACTGGCTCACCCGCGAAAAGGCCTTCGCGCCGCGGAAGGCAATGAACGTGGCCAGCCAGTACACCACCAGGACCACAGCCAGGACGAAAAGCTTGTTGCCCGCCAGCTGCGAGTCCAGGTTCTGGTTCTCCCCGGTGTAGGCCAGGGAAACCGCGCCGAACGTCAGCACGGTGGGGAACCAGATAGTGACCTCGATGAAGAGCATGAACATGGCCAGGAACGCCCAGCGGGGTCCGAAGGCCTCGCCTACCCAGCGGAACACCCCTCCCGTTTCCGGCCAGCCGGTGGCCAGCTCTGCAGCCACGATGGAAACCGGAACGAGGAAGACGACGGCGGCCAGGACGTAGTAGAAAATGGAACTCAGGCCGTACTCCGCCTCCGACGGAAGTCCCCGGAGGCTGACCACCGCCACAATGTTCATCACCGCCAGGGCGCCGATGGTGATGGAGGCATTCTGCTTCGACTTGGCCCGCTGCTGATCTGCGGCGGAAGATGCTGCCTTCGAATCGCTCATTCAGCCCACCTCCTCGATTAGTGATGGAATCCGGGATGCTCCGACTCACGGGGCATAGGAGCGCTCAGCTGTTCCAGGTACGTGGTTTCGCGGCGGATATCCGCGACCAGCCTGTCCGCCAGGTCCATGCTGAGCCCGTTGCGGACCACAATCCGTTCCACCGTCAGGTTGGAAAGGTTGTCCGGCAGGGGATAGGCGGGCACGAGCCATCCCCTGGTCCGGAGCCGGTCCGCCAGGTCGTATAGGTTCCACTTGTCGGTGTGCCCTTCTTTCAACCGCCAGGCGAACACCGGAATATCGGAGCCGTCGTTCCATAGTTCAAACGGCCCCAGTTCGGCGATGGAGCTGGACAGATGCAGCGCCACATTCTGCGAGGACTGCTGGATCCGGGCGTAGCCGTCCCGGCCCAGGCGGAGGAACAAGTAGAACTGCAGGACCACCTGCGCACCGGGTCGTGAGAAGTTCAGCGCGAACGTGGGCATGTCGCCGCCAAGGTAGCTGACGTAGAAGATCAGGTCTTCCGGAAGCCACTGCCGCTCCCGCCACACCACCCAGCCCAGGCCCGGGTAGACCAGCCCGTACTTGTGCCCGGAGGTGCTGATCGAGTGGACGCGTTCCAGCCGGAAGTCCCACTCCAGATCCTGCTGGATGAACGGAGCGATCATGGCGCCGGACGCTCCGTCGACATGGATGGGGATGTCCAGGCCGGTGGAGGACTGGATTTCATCGAGCTTGGCGGCGATCTGCTGTACCGGCTCGTACATGCCGGTGTAGGTCACCCCCATGATGGCCACGACGCCGATGGTGTTCTCATCGACGTAGTTCTCCAGCTCGAAGCCGTCGAGGCATTTGTGCTCTTCACTGATGGGTACCAGCCGCGGCTCCACGTCGAAGTAGTTGCAGAACTTCTCCCAGCACACCTGCACGGCTGAACTCATCACCAGGTTAGGCTTGTCCGCCGGTTTTCCCTCGCTGCGGCGGCGGTGCTGCCAGAGCCGCTTGAACGCGAGTCCGCCGAGCATGCAGGCTTCGGAGGAACCGACGGTCGAGGTGCCGATGGCGTTCTCCGGGGAGGGGGAATGCCACAGATCGGCGAGGATCCGCCAGCAGTTCTGCTCAATCTGCGCAGTCTGCGGATATTCGTCCTTGTCGATCATGTTCTTGTCGAACGTCTCGCTGTAGAGCCGGTTCGCGTGGTCATCCATCCAGGTGCTGACGAAGGTCGCCAGGTTCAACCGGGCGTTGCCGTCCAGCATGGTTTCGTCGTGGACAATCTGGTATGCCGTTTCCGGCAGCATTTCACTGTCATTCAACCGGAACTTAGGGGCGGCCGTCGCCTCGCCCGGCCGGGCAAAAAGTGGATTGACGGAAAGCGAATCAGGATTATTCTGCGCCATTTTGGAAGCCTCTCATCGACGGTGTGCCTACCGGCATCAGGCCGTAGTGAACGGCGGTAGGCACCTCACAGGGCTGCGCGCAAAAAACTATACGCGGGCCGAAAATCCGATACTAGGTTTCGCCCCGGCCTGCGCGGCTCAGGGCCCAAAGTGGCTGTAAAGACAGTGCCCGTCCGCGGTTTTTGCGGTTTTTCATTGAGGCTCAGCCCGTGCCGGACGTACCCTTGCCGCACCGCTGATTCCTACCCTGTACCCGCACCCCAACGGCTGCCGGGACGGGCAGGAGAGAAGGAGATTCCCATGGCTTCACTTGCACGGCGCGAGCGTTTCGAACTGCCGGACCAGGTCCGCAGGTTCTTCGAGGGGGACTGGGAGGTTCCGGCATTCCCCGTCGAGGAGTACCAGGACGGCTCGGACATGGTGGTCCGGGCCGAACTGCCAAACCTCAACCCCGAACAGGACCTGGATGTCACTGTCAGCGACGGGGTCCTGCACATCAAGGGGGAGCGGAAGGAACACACCGAGCACAAGGGACGGCACGGATACCGTTCCGAGTTCCATTACGGCTCCTTCACCCGCGATATAGCGCTGCCCTCCGGCGCAAGCCAGGACAACGTCACGGCCACGTACAACGACGGCGTCCTGGAGATCCGCGTGCCGGTCCCCGAGTCCGGCCCCTCGTCCACCAAGGTTCCCGTCTCGCGGGGCTAGATCCGGCCCCTAAGTCCGGGCCGGGAGATCAAGGGCACATTCACCACTTTGGCCAGTACCTGCCTGAGCGCATACGATCAATCTGGCGCAGAGCGGGTGTCGGCACTTCAACACGTGTCGAGACAGGACCCGCGGCGCGGATTCTTTCACTCGTCTTTAGTTAGGGTATGTGGTGGACCTCACCCTCATGGTCGCGCTGGTGATCGCGCTGGCATTATTCTTCGACTTCACCAACGGTTTTCATGACACTGCCAACGCGATGGCAACCCCCATCGCCACCGGTGCCATCAAACCGAAAACCGCCGTCGCCCTGGCGGCTGTCCTGAACCTGGTAGGTGCCTTCCTTTCCACGGAGGTCGCCAAGACCATCTCCGGCGGACTCATCAAGGAGGGCGAGGGCGGGATCCAGATCACGCCGGTGATGATCTTCGCCGGTCTGATGGGTGCGGTCATCTGGAACCTGATCACCTGGCTGAAGGGGCTGCCGAGCAGCTCCTCCCACGCCCTTTTCGGCGGCCTGATCGGCGCGGCGATTGTCGGCGCCGGATTCGGTTCCGTGGACTACTCGGTGCTCCTTTCCAAGGTGATCCTGCCGGCGCTGATCGCACCGTGCATCGCCGGCTTCGTGGCCTACCTTGCCACTAAGCTGGCCTACCGGATCACCCGCCGTCACGATCCGGACTCGGGCAACAAGCTGCCCCGCAAGCGCGGCGGTTTCCGTTACGCACAGATCTTCTCCTCCTCCCTCGTGGCGCTGGCACACGGCACCAACGACGCCCAGAAAACCATGGGTGTCATCACTCTGGTCCTGGTTGCCGGCAACCTGCAGGAGTCCGGAACGGGCCCCGTCTTCTGGGTGGTTGCTGCCTGCGCCATCGCCATTGCTGCCGGCACCTACGCCGGCGGATGGCGCATCATCCGAACCATGGGCAGCGGCCTGACCGAGGTCAAGCCCGCCCAGGGCTTCGCCGCCGAAACCAGCACGGCCGCAGCAATCCTTGCCTCGTCCCACCTGGGCTTCGCCCTCTCCACCACGCAGGTCGCTTCGGGTTCCGTCATCGGTTCGGGCCTGGGCCGCAAGGGCGCGGAGGTCCGCTGGGGCACTGCCGGCAAGGTCGCCAGCGGCTGGCTCCTGACCCTTCCCGCTGCGGCCCTGATGGGCGCCGTCGCGGCATTCATCGCCTCCCTGGGCACCGCGGGCGTGATTGTGGTTGCCGTTGCCGGCACCCTTGCCATCGTGGGTATGTTCCTGTGGTCCCGCCGCAGCCCCGTGACCCACGACAACGCGGTCAGCGGCATTGAAAATGCCGGTGAAGTTGTCCGCATCAAAAAGCGGCGCGGCAAGAACGGGAAGAACGGCAAGAACGGCAAGTCGGGCAAGAACAGTAAGAACGGCGCTGTCGCCGCAAAGGTCAAGGAAGGTTCCAAATGAACATCCATTGGATGGATTACCTTACGGTCTTCGGCGTCACCCTGGCGGCCGCATTGACCGTGGTCTGCGTCTATTCGTTCGGGGTACGCCTCTACGCGGTCTCGCTGGATGCCGAAACCGGTTCCACCCCGCGCAACCGTGTCGCCCTGGCGAAGGCCGGTGCCTTCGCTTGCTTCGCCCTCAGCGCCGCAGCGGTGCTGTTCGGTATCTACCTGATCGTTCCTGCCCTGCACAGCTAGGGTAGGCAAAAGGCCCCGGGACCGTTGCTGGTCCCGGGGCCTTTTGGCGTTGGCTGCTAGTTCTGCGACGCCGTTTCCGGCGCGTAGAACGGGTAGTCCGTGTAGCCCTCGGGCCCGAACGAGTAGAACGTGGTGGCGTCCGGAGTGTTCAGCGGCAGGTCTTCCTGCCACCGGCGCACCAGGTCCGGGTTGGCGATGGCGGGACGGCCGACGACGACGGCGTCCGCCAGTCCGTCTTCCATGATCGCCAGGGCTTCCTCACGGGTGGTGAGGGGACCGAAGCCGGTGTTGACCAGGACCTTTCCGCCGAAACGGGTGCGCAGGGCCTGCACCAGCTCACCGGCGGGATCGCGGTGCAGGATGCTCAGGTACGCGAGGCCGAGCGGGGCTACTGCATCCAGCAGGGCGCCGTACGTGGCCAGAACATCCTCCGGGTCCATTTCCAGTGCGCCTTGGACGTTGTGCTCGGGCGAGATCCGCAGGCCAACCCGGTCTGCACCGATTTCGGCGGCCACGGCAGTGAGCGTTTCAATGACGAACCGGGCACGGTTCTCGGGGCTTCCGCCGTAGCTGTCGGTCCGCTGGTTTGCCGCGGGGGACAGGAATTCGTGCAGGAGGTACCCGTTTGCGCCGTGCAGTTCCACGCCGTCGAACCCCGCGTCCACAGCGGCACGGGAGCCGCGTACGAAGTCAGCGGTCACGGAGGCCAGTTCCTCGGTTTCCAGCGCCCGCGGCACCGTGTACGTCTGCTTGCCGTCGTAGGTGTGGGACATGCCGTCCACAGCGATGGCGCTCGGGGCCACCAGGTCCACGCCGCCGTTGATGTTCGGGTGGGTTACCCGGCCCGCATGCATGACCTGAGCGACGATCCGGCCGCCGGCCTCATGCACGGCGTCGGTGACGCGCCGCCAGCCGTCCAGCTGCTCCGGGTCCACCAGCCCGGGCTGGCCGGGGAAGCCCTGCCCTTCACGGCTGGGATACGTACCTTCGCTGACGATCAGGCCAAGCGAAGCGCGCTGGCTGTAGTGCTCGACCATCATGGGGCCCGGGATGCCCTCACGTCCGGCGCGCTGGCGGGTCAGCGGGGCCATTACGAGGCGGTTGGACAGTTCAAGGCTGCCCGCGGTCATGGGGGAAAACAGGTTCACTAAGTAACTCTTCCTATAGATCGCCGCTGCCTGCGCCTGCGAAGGCAGCGGCTGCAGCGGCAGAGTGGTTCCATAGGCGGCAACCCGGTGCCTCAGTTGCCTATTCCGTCGGCTGCGCCGAGTGTGGCGCAGCCCATACCTCCGCCCCGTCCGGATGGCTACGATGGCGGAATGGTGCGCACTGTGTACTACGCCTCGGTTTCCCTAGACGGCTTCACGGCCGACGACGACGCCGGACAGGGGCCAAACAGTCGGTTCCGCGTGGCCGAATCACCGGTAAACGCAGGAGCCGTGGTGATGGGGGCTGGAACCTATGCCCGGCTGCAGCGGCAGCTGGGGGAGGGCGGCGCCTGGGACTGTCCGCCCGGGCCTATCTGGGTCTACACGCATCACGAGTTTCCCGGCGTCCCGGGTGCGGACATCATGTTCCTGCGGGGTCCGGTGGGGGAGTTCGCGGATGATATTTCGGACTCGGCCGACGGGGGGGACGTATGGCTGCGCGGCGCGGACCTGGCTGGCCAGTACCTGCATCACGGGCTGCTGGATGAGCTGCGCCTGGTGGTGCATCCGGTCCTGTTGGGCCGCGGGCGTCCGCTTTTGCCCCTGGCGGCGGAGCGGCCTGCGCTGCTGCTCAGCTCCCGCCAGTCCGCGGACGGCAGCGTTCGGCTTTGCTACGGTCTCGGTGCACGGGGGGCACCCTAGGAAGCGGGACTTTGTTGACCTGTGCTGTGTAGCGGCGGACTGGGGCCGGACTGGGCGCTCCCGCCCTCGGGGCTGTTCCTCATTGCCCCCTTCGTCCGGGTTCTGCCTTTTACCTCCTCTGCCTTCCGTACAGCAGACGCTGCCGCCAGCCAGCTTCTGTGCAGTAGATGCGTCCCGCACTCCGCCTTCCGTACAACAGATGCTGTCTGACGCACCGCCAATGCGCATCAGCTGTACAGAAGACGATCTCTGCAGCGCATCAGCTGTACAGAAGACGGGCGTGCCGCCGGATCGCACAGGCTGTCCCATACAGTGCGGCTGGTGTGACTGCTGTTGTCCCACCAGGCACAGAGGCACCACTCGGCGGGAAGCTGTGCGGCCCGCAGGTCAGAGGCCTGATAGGAAGCGTCACAGACGCCGCGTTCCGGCCGCGCCGGTTAGCGGGAGTCGCGGATCATGTTCGTGATGCGGGCGGTGGACAGCCTGCGGCCTTCCTCATCGGTCATGACCACTTCGTGCGTGGTGAGGGTGTTGCCCAGATGCACGGCGGTGGCCGTTCCCGTGACCAGCCCGGAGGACGCGGACCGGTGATGCGTTGCGCCGATTTCAATTCCAACTGCATGCCGCCCCGGCCCGGCATGGATCCCCGCGCCGAAGGAACCGAGCGTCTCGGCAAGGACCAGGTGCGCGCCGCCGTGCAGGATGCCCGCCACTTGTTCGTTGCCCTCCACCGGCATGGTGGCGACGAGCCGCTCAGCCGACATCTCGAGGAAACGGATGCCCATCTTGGCCACCAACCGCCCGACACCGTGCGCGGACAGCCAGTCGTGCATCTCCTCCGGCACACCGGCGTCGATAAGTTCCTGCTTGTGGGGGTTGGTGTCCGCCTCGTGGCCGGCAGCGCCCGGCGTGAAAATCTCGCTCATGGCAACTAGGCTTGCATTTGTGAGTGAATCTACCAAACTGGCCACGACCCCCCTGAGCAGCACCAATAACGGCACCACGGAAGACGACAGCAAGAGCAGCGCCGGCAACGCCCCGGCTGCCGGCGGCACCCCCGGCACATCAGCTGCTTCGCTGGGAACCGTGAATGCCGGGGGACACAACCGGCTGCTGGTGATTGACGGCCACTCCATGGCCTTCCGGGCCTTCTACGCGCTCCCGGCGGAGAACTTCTCGACCGATACCGGCCAGCACACCAACGCCGTCTACGGCTTCACCTCCATGCTGATCAACCTGATCAAGGAGGAGAAGCCCACTCACGTCGCCGTCGCGTTCGACCTCGATACCCCGACGTTCCGCTCGGAGGAATACACCGAGTACAAGGGCGGGCGGAACAAGACCCCCGAGGAGTTCCACGGCCAGATCGACCTGATCATCAAGGTGATGGAAGCCATGCGCATTCCCACCCTGTCGATGGACGGGTACGAAGCGGACGACATCCTCGCCACCCTGGCGGAAAAGGCATCCGCCCTCAACTGGGACGTCATGGTCGTCTCGGGTGACCGGGATGCCTTCCAGCTGGTGGATGACCATGTCACCGTGTTCTACCCCAAGAAGGGCGTGTCCGACCTGCCGCGCATGGACGCCGCAGCCGTGGAAGCCAAGTACCTCGTTCCCCCGGACAAGTACTCCGACCTCGCCGCCCTGGTGGGCGAGAGCGCCGACAACCTGCCCGGCGTACCCGGCGTCGGACCCAAGACCGCCGCGAAGTGGATCAAGCTCTACGGCGGCCTCGAAGGCATCCTCGAAAACCTGGACTCCATCAAGGGCAAGGTGGGCGACTCCCTGCGCGAGAACATTGAGGACGTCAAGCGGAACCGCCGCCTGAACCGGCTGCTGCGGGACCTGGACCTGCCGGTGGACCTGGACGCCATGGCCGCCCGCCGCCCGGACCGGGAGGCGATTGAGGAACTCTTCGACGCACTGCAGTTCAACGCCCTGCGCAAGCGGCTCTTCGACGTTTACGGGGAAGATGAGGGCGAGGGTGCCGAGCATGCAGAAGTAGAGGCCCCTGAACACAGCATCATCACGGCCGCCGCGGACCTGGACGGCTGGTTCCGCGCCGCCAACCAGGCGCGCACCGCCGTGCAGTTGGTGACGGAGGGCACCGCCGGGGCGAGCGACGTCGTCGGTATTGCCTTGGTGACGGATGCCTCGGCGGCCTACGTGCCGCTCACGGAGCTCGACGCCGAGGCCGAGCAGGTCCTCGCGGCCTGGCTGGCGGACCGGGATGCGCCCAAGGTGGTGCACGATTTCAAGGAGGCCTACAAGGCGTTGTCCGCCCGCGGGCTGCACCTGGCCGGCGAAGTCGATGACACTGCCATTTCCGGTTACCTGATCCAGCCGGACCGGCGCAGCTACGAGCTGGCGGACCTGGCGCAGTACCACCTGAAGATGAACATTGTCCCGGCCGCGGCAGCCAGCAACCAGCTGGAACTGTCCCTCGGCGATGAAGATGCGGCCACCCCCGCCGTGTCCAAGGCCTTCGCAGCGCTGCGGCTGAGCGAGCACTTCGCCGGCCAGCTGGTGGAGCGCGGCGCCAACCAGCTCCTCGGCGGGCTGGAGCTGCCCTTGTCCGAGGTCCTAGCCGAGATGGAACTGGCCGGCATCGCCGTATCCGGGGAGAAACTGGACCGGCTGCTGGACGATTTCAGTGCCACCATCACCCACGCCAGCGACGAAGCCTTCCGCATCATCGGCAAGGAGATCAACCTCGGTTCCCCGAAGCAGCTGCAGGCCGTCCTTTTCGACGAACTCGGCCTGCCGAAGACCAAGAAGATCAAGACGGGCTACTCCACCGACGCGGACGCCCTGACGGACCTGATCGTCAAGACCGGACACCCGTTCCTGGAACAGCTGCTGGCGTTCCGCGACGCCTCCAAGCTGCGCTCCACCGTGGAGGGCCTGCGCAAGGCCGTGGCCGATGACGGCCGCATCCACACCACGTATGCACAGACCGTCGCCGCCACCGGCCGGCTGTCCTCCATCAACCCGAACCTGCAGAACATCCCGATCCGCTCCGAAGAAGGCCGCCGGATCCGGGAGGTCTTCGTGGTGGGCGAGAGCTACGAGGAACTGCTCACGGCCGACTATTCGCAGATTGAAATGCGGATCATGGCGCACCTCTCCGGGGACGAGGGGCTGATCTCCGCCTTCCGCGAAGGCGAGGACCTGCACCGCTTCGTCGGTTCCCACGTGTTCAACGTGGCTCCCGAAGAGGTCACCAGCGCCATGCGCTCCAAGGTCAAGGCCATGTCCTACGGGCTGGTCTACGGGTTGAGCTCCTTCGGGCTGTCCAAGCAGCTGGCCATCCCGGTCGATGAAGCACGGACCCTGATCCGCGACTACTTCGAGCGGTTCGGTGCCGTGCGCGACTACCTGCGCGGCGTCGTCGAGCAGGCCCGCAAGGACGGCTTCACCTCCACCATCGAGGGCCGGCGCCGCTACCTGCCGGACCTGTCCAGCGACAACCGGCAGCTGCGGGAAATGGCCGAGCGTGCGGCCTTGAATGCACCGATCCAGGGCTCCGCGGCGGACATCATCAAGAAGGCGATGCTCGGGGTGGACGCGGAGCTGAAGGCACAGGGCCTGAAATCCCGGATGCTCCTGCAGGTCCATGATGAACTGGTCCTCGAAGTGGCCCCGGGCGAGCGGGACGCGGTGGAAAAGCTGGTGCGGGCCCAGATGGGCTCGGCCGCGGACCTGTCCGTGCCGTTGGATGTTTCGGTGGGCCAGGGCATCAGCTGGCACGAGGCCGGGCACTAAGTTCACCGCTGCTGAAAACCTCAGCCGGAAACCAAGGGGGAAGCATGGGTACGGTAAGCACTGCCGACGGGCTGCGGATGGTGTCGTTTCCCCCGGGGATGGATCCTGCCGATCCGGCCGCCGCGGATTCCCGCACCCTGGGCTGGTTCGAGGCCGTCAAGCTGGGTTTCCACGAGGAACGGACGGACCCGAAGCATGTGCCGCAGATGGTGGACGCGTACCTTCGTGACGGGCGGACACTGACCGGGGTCTACGACGACGACGTACCGGAGTACGGCACGGATCCTGCCATGCCGGTGGGTACGTATGCGTCCATGGTCAACCGGCTGAATGTCGGCGGCGGGAAACTGCTGCCGGCGCACCTCATCACCATGGTGACCGTGCGGCCTACGCACCGGCGCCGGGGAATCCTGCGCCGGATGATCAGCTCCGACCTGGCTGCAGCCAAGCAGGCCGGACTGGCCCTGGCAGCCCTGACCGCTTCCGAGGCGACCATTTACGGACGGTTCGGTTTCGGCGCCGCCACTTCCACGGCCGGCGTCGAACTCGATACGCGCGGTTCACTGGAGTTCACTGCACCGCGGGCAGGGTCGGTGGCCGTTGCAGAGAGCGGCAAGCTGCTGGACCTCGCGCCGGAGATTTACGCGGCCCATTTGGAGCGGACCTTCGGTGCCCTGGGCCGGCAGTACGGTTATGCGCTGCGGGCCTCGGGGGCATGGGGCGAGGAAGGCAACGAACCGGACAAGATGCTACGCGGTGTGATCCGGTACAACGCCGACGGCGTGCCGGACGGCTACGCTGCGTACAAATCGTTGGGCTGGCGGACCGAGCCGCACACCGTCAGGGTGACCGACCTGGTGGCTGCAAGCGACGAAGCCTACCGCGAGCTGTGGCGTTACCTTGGCTCCATGGACCTGGTGGACCGCCTGACCTTCGGCGCCGCTCCGGTGGAGGATCCGCTGCCGTGGATGCTCGCGGACCGGCGCCGGTACACGTCGACCTCCGTCGATGATGTCCTGTGGTTGAGGATCCTGGACCCGAAGGCCGCCTTGGAAGCCCGCGGCTATTCCGGCGACGGCACCGTGGTGCTGGACATCGTGGATCCCCTCGGCCTCGCCGCCGGCTCCTGGCTGGTGGAAGTGCGGGACGGCACCGGCACCGTCCGTGCCGCACCTGAATCCCCTGACCATCCACACGCGGTACTGGATATTGCCGCGCTGGGTTCGCTGTATCTCGGAGCCGTGAGCGGCCGGACCCTGGCCGCCGCCGGGGGAGTGCGGGCCCCGGAAAAAGCGCTGGAGGTCCTGGACGGGATCTTCACCGGCGGTCCGGCGCCATACTGCAGCACGCATTTCTAGTGGGCTGCGGCCGCGAAGCCGAAGATCCGGGTAGTCCTGCGCCGCGCCTTTGGCCCGGCCCCTTTGACCTGCGTTGGCGCGTCCGGCTAGACTGATCGGGCGCGTAATAGCGCGAGTTATTACCCATCCTGTCCATCTCCGGACAAACAAGCTGTGTGTCAGAGGCATTTTTAGCGCCTAGGGCCTGCACTTGGGCAAGTATCTTGCTTGCGGCGGCCGCTAGGCCGGCGCCGGTTAGTGGAAACCAGTCCGGAATATCAAACAACTTCCACATCGGAGTCCCAACTACATGACCATCACCACCAACGAGAAGTCCGGTACCCCGCAGGTCGCCATCAACGACATCGGTACTGCCGAGGACTTCCTCGCCGCGATTGACGCAACGATCAAGTACTTCAACGACGGCGATCTCGTCGAAGGTACCGTTGTCAAGGTCGACCGCGACGAGGTCCTGCTCGACATCGGTTACAAGACCGAGGGTGTCATTCCTTCCCGCGAGCTTTCCATCAAGCACGACGTTGATCCCGGAGACGTTGTCTCCGTCGGCGATCAGGTCGAAGCCCTGGTGCTCACCAAGGAAGACAAAGAAGGCCGTCTGATCCTCTCCAAGAAGCGTGCTCAGTACGAGCGTGCCTGGGGCGACATCGAGAAGGTCAAGGAAGAAGACGGCGTCGTTACCGGTACCGTCATCGAGGTTGTCAAGGGTGGTCTTATCCTCGACATCGGGCTGCGCGGCTTCCTGCCTGCATCCCTCGTGGAGATGCGTCGCGTCCGCGACCTGGCTCCGTACATCGGTCAGCAGATCGAAGCCAAGATCATCGAGCTGGACAAGAACCGCAACAACGTTGTTCTGTCCCGCCGTGCCTGGCTCGAGCAGACCCAGTCCGAGGTTCGCTCCACGTTCCTCAACAAGCTGGAAAAGGGCCAGGTTCGTCCGGGCGTTGTTTCCTCCATCGTCAACTTCGGTGCATTCGTGGACCTGGGCGGCGTCGACGGTCTCGTCCACGTTTCCGAGCTGTCCTGGAAGCACATCGACCACCCCTCCGAGGTTGTCGAAGTTGGCCAGGAAGTCACCGTTGAGGTTCTGGAAGTTGACCTCGACCGCGAGCGTGTCTCCCTGTCGCTGAAGGCTACGCAGGAAGATCCGTGGCAGACCTTCGCCCGCACCCACGCCCTGGGCCAGGTTGTTCCGGGTAAGGTCACCAAGCTGGTTCCGTTCGGTGCGTTCGTCCGCGTCGAAGACGGCATCGAAGGCCTGGTCCACATCTCCGAGCTGGCAGTCCGCCACGTGGAGCTCGCCGAGCAGGTTGTCTCCGTTGGTGACGAACTGTTCGTCAAGGTCATCGACATCGATCTTGAGCGCCGCCGCATCTCGCTGTCCCTGAAGCAGGCCAACGAGGGTGTCGATCCCGAGGGCACCGAGTTCGATCCGGCTCTGTACGGCATGGCCGCAGAGTACGACGAAGCCGGCAACTACAAGTACCCGGAGGGCTTCGACCCCGAGTCCAACGAATGGCTCGAAGGCTACGAAGCACAGCGCGCCGCATGGGAGCAGCAGTACGCTGACGCCCAGGCACGTTGGGAAGCCCACAAGAAGCAGGTCGCCCAGCACAACTCCGAGGACATTGCTGCTGCATCGGAATCCAACGATTCCGGCACCACCAGCTACTCCTCCGAGCCCGCCGTTGCCGAGACGGGTGCCGGCACGCTGGCTTCCGACGAAGCCCTGGCTGCACTGCGCGAGAAGCTCACGGGAAACTAATTTCCCTAGGTTCCGCGGTCCGGTAATCCGGGCCAGGTAACCGCGAAAGGCGGGCCCCCACTGGAAAGTGGGGGCCCGCCTTTTTCGTCTGTCCCGGTGATTTCAGGCGGAATCCCTCAGCACCAGGGATGTGGGCAGCCGGTAGACGCGTGCCGCCGGCCGGCCTTCAATGAGTTCCACGAGGAGCTCCGCCATCTTTTCCCCCAGGGCCGAGATCGGGTGGTGGATGGTGGTCAGCGCCGGGCTCACGCTCGTGGCAAAGTAGTCATCGTCGAAGCCGACGACGGCGATATCCTCCGGGATGCGCAGCCCCCGCTCCTTGATGACCGAGTAGGCTCCGGCCGCCATCTGGTCATTGGCCACGAAGACGCCGTCCAGCGGCTTGTCCCGGTCCAGCAGGCGGCGCATGGCCGCCGCCCCGGACGTCACAGTGAAATCCCCGATTTCCACCAGGGCATCGTCCAGGCCGGCCGAGGCAAGCGCGGCGCGCCACCCGGCAAGCCGGTCCACGCCCGGCGGCATGTCCTGCGGGCCGGCAATGGTAGCAATGTGGCGGCGCCCGCCCTGCACCAGGCGGGTTGTGGCCGCCAGTGCACCCTCCTCGTTGTCCACCTCCACGAAATAGCTCTCCGCGGCGTTCACCAGCGGCCGGCCGGCAAAGACGACCGGCAGCGAGTGCGTCAGGCTGGCCCACGAATGGTCTCCGCTGTGGTGGGACACCACCAGCACGCCGTCCACGTTGCCGCCCATGAGGTACCGGCGCGTCTTCTCCGGATCGGCTTCGGAAGAGGTGACGATGTTGAGCATGTACTCCGTGGTGTTCAGGTACCGGGTGACACCTTCCACCACGGTGGCGAAGAACGGATCGGCAAACACCTTGGACGTGGATTCCGGCACCAGCAGGGTCACGGTATAGGTCCGCCTGGAGGCGAGGGTCCGGGCCGCACGGTTGGGCACATAGTTCAGTGTCCGGACCGCTTCGGCCACGGACTCCGCCAGGTGCGGTGCAACTGACGGGGATCCGTTGACCACGCGGGACACCGTGGCACGGGAAACGCCGGCCAGCGCGGCCACCATTTCCAGGGTGGGGGCCGGCCTGCTACCGGTTTCAGCACTCATGACTTCACTCCTGTACTGAATTCGGTTCCGCGCGGCGGAAAATGCGGGCCGGCTCCCAGTTTACGGTCAATCAGGGAACCGGCGCGGTTTCGACGGTTCCGTGCCGGAGCGTATCGCCGCCCCGCAGTTCAGCGATCAGGCTGCTGTAGGCATGGCCGCTGTCCTTGACCGTACGCTCCATTGTCTCGTAATCAACACGTACGATTCCGAAGCGCTTGCTGTAGCCCCAGGACCACTCGAAGTTATCCAGCAGCGACCAGACGAAGTACCCGCGCACATCCGCCCCGGCATCGATGGCACGCCCGACGGCGGCAATGTGGTCCAAGATGAACTGGGTGCGTTCCGGATCGTGCACCGCTCCGTCCGTGCTGACAGCGTCTTCGTAGGCCGCGCCGTTTTCAGTGACGTAAAGCGGAGGCAGGGTCGGGTATTCCCCGCCCAGCCGGACCAGGAGCTTGCGCAGCCCGTCGGGGTTGACCTCCCAGCCCATGGCGGTCCGGGGGAGTCCGCGGGTAGGGAAGGTGATGTGTTCGGCACCGATCCAGGGTGAGGCGACGGGCCGGCCGGAACCGCCCGAGTGGCCGTCCTCTCCGCTGGTGTCCGGGTGTCCGCTGATCTGGTCGTCGTGGTAGTGGTTCACGCCGAGGAAATCGATCGGGGTCCCAATGATCTCCAGGTCCCCGTCCTGGATGACCTCGCGCAGGCCGTAAGGCTCCAGATCCTGCAGCGTGTCTTCCGGGTATGCGCCCCTGAGGATGGGGTCCAGGAAGATACGATTCTGCAGGGAGTCGAACAGCCGGGCCGCTTCGAGATCCACCGGATCCTTGTCATCAAGGGGGATGGAGTTGCTGAGGTTGAGCGTGATGCCCAGTTGCTGGGCGCCGCGGCTTCTCAGTTCGTTGACGGCAAGGCCGTGGGCCAGGTGCTGGTGGTGCACCGCCGCAATGGCTGCCCGGGGTTCCTGCCGCCCGGGCGCGTGGACGCCGGAGCCGTAGCCCAGCAGGGAGGAGCAGAACGGCTCATTGAAGGTGGTCCAGTGCTTCACCCGGTCGCCGAGGGCGGAGTAGACATCATTGGCGTACTCGACAAAGCGGTACGCCGTGTCGCGGTTCGCCCACCCGCCCTTTTCCTCGAGTGCCTGCGGCAGGTCCCAGTGGTAGAGGGTCAGCCAGGGCAGGATTCCGGCTTCCAGGAGTTCATCCACCAGCCGGGAGTAGAAGTCCAGTCCCTTGGCGTTGGTGCTGCGGTCGCCCGGACGGACCCGGGCCCAGCTGGTGGAGAACCGGTAGGAATCCAGGCCGAGGTCCTTCATGAGGGCGACGTCGGCCGGCATCCGGTGGTAGTGGTCCACCGCAGTTTCGGGGCTGTCCCCGTTGAGCGTGCGTCCCGGGATGCGGGAGAAAGCGTCCCAGACGGAATCTTCCTTCCCGTCTTCCCAGGCCGCGCCCTCAATCTGTGCGGCAGCGGTAGCTGATCCCCAGATGAAACCGTCCGGCCAGCTGTTCCGCTGTGGCATATTGATCGTCATTAACCCTTCACTGCTCCCTGCATAATTCCGGATATAAGTTGTTTTCCTGCCAAAACGAAGAGGATCAGCAGGGGGATGGTGGCCAGGACGGCACCGGTCAGGACCACCGAGTAGTCCACGTACCGGGCAGACTGCAGCTGGCTCAGCGCCGTCTGCAGCGTCGGATTGCTGGTGCCGAGCACCAGCAGCGGCCACATAAAGTCGGTCCACGCCATCATGAACGTGAACAGGCTGAGGATGGCCATGGCGGGCCTCGCGGCGGGCAGGGCCACATGCCAAAACGTCTTGATCATGTTGGCGCCGTCCATGCGCGCGGATTCGATCAGCTCATCGGGGATGGTGTCCACAAGGTACTGGCGCATAAAGAAGACCCCGAAGGCGGTCACCAGGCTGGGGACGATGACGGCGCCGACCTCGCCGGTCCATCCGAGTTTCTGCATCACCATGAACAAGGGGATGATGCCCAGCTGGGTGGGGATGGCCATGGTGGCGATCACCGCGACCATGAGGACGCCGTTGCCGCGGAACTTCAGCTTGGCAAAGGCATAACCTGCCAGCGTGGAGAAGATGACCACGGATACTGTGATCGTCCCGGAAATCAGGATGCTGTTTCCCAGTGCCTTCCAGAACGGCACCGTGTCGAAGACGGCGGCGGCGTTGGTCCAGAAGTTTCCTCCCGGCAGCAGCGGCGGCCAGTCCAGGCCGAGGGCCTCGTTGGAGCGGCTGCCCATGACGGCGGACCACCACAGCGGATAGGCGGACCCGATGAGGAACGCCAGCAGGATCCCGTAGGTGAGGAACCCCGGGCGGCTGCCGTCCACCAGCGAACCGCGCCGGCGGGATTTCCGCACCGGTTTTCCCGAGCCGGAGTTGATACCCGTGCCGGGTACGGCACGGGCCCGTTGCATAACGCTCATCGCTTGCTCCTAACCCGGCGGGGCTTGGTGTCCGCCGTGGCGATGCTCTTGGAGATCATGAAGTTGACCAGGCCCACCAGCACGATGATGAGGAACAGGAGCCACGCCACGGCCGAAGCCTCGCCGAAGTTCTGGCGCTGGAAGGCCATCTCCCAGAGGTACAGCACGGTGGTCTGGAACTGCCGCTGGCTGCCGCCGGCAGTGACGGCGTCGAACAGCCGTGGTTCGGAGAAGATCTGCAGTCCACCGATGGTCGAGGTGATCACTACGAAGATCATCGTGGGACGGATGCTGGGAAGTGTGATGCTGAAGAACCGGCGGAAAGGCCCGGCACCGTCCAGCGCGGCGGACTCGTAGATGTCGCGGGGAACGGACTGCATGGCGGCGAGGAGGATCAGGGCGTTGTACCCGGTCCAGCGCCAGTTGACCATTGTGGCAATGGCGAAGTGGCTGGGGAGGGTCTCCGTTTTCCACATGATCGGATCGACGCCAAGGTTGCCCAGCAGGTTGTTGATCAGTCCGTATTCCTCGCCGAACATGTTGGTGAAGATCAGGGCCACGGCCACTGGCGTCACCACGTAAGGCAGCAGGATGCTCATGCGCCAGAAGGTCCTGGCCCGCAGGTGCTGGTCCAGCACCGCAGCCAGGAACAGGGCAACTGCCAGCTGCGGAATGGCTGAAAGCAGGAAGATGCTGAAGGTGTTGACCATGGAGTTCCAGAAGAACCGGTCGCCCAGCACATCCTGGAAATTCTGCAGTCCCACGAACTCGCCCTGCCCTTTGAGCAGGTGCCAGTCGTGCACCGAAACGTAGAACGTGAACAGGAGCGGGAACAGCCCCACAATCGCGAAAACGATGAAGAAGGGGGAGATGTAGAGGTAAGGGGACGCCTTGACGTCCCAGACGTGCAGGCGTTGACGGAAGGAGGGCCGGGGCGTGTCCGGCCGGGCCGTATCGGGACGGCTGAGTGTAGTGGTCATGGGACTCTCGAACTCCAAGGGGGGCCTTCGGTCCTGCCGAAGGCCCCCGGCCGATGTGGCTAGTTGTTGCTGATAACCAGCTCGTCGAGGAGCTTGAGGGCTTCCGCCCACGCGCCTTCCGTATCGGCGTCGCCGGTTTCGAGTTTGTCCAGGGCGGGGCCGAAGACGTTTTCCTGGATGACCGAGTCATCCGGGCCCTTGAACTGCGCTACGACGCCTTCGGCACGGGAGGCCAGGATGGCTCCGGTGGGGGCGTTGTTGAAGTACTCATTCGGCGTTGCTGCCTCGGCAAGTTCCTTCTGCGCGTCCAGCGTGCTGGGGAAGTTGTTCGCTGCAGCGCTCTGCTTGACCTGCTGGTCGGGGTGGGTCAGCCAGGCTGCGAGCTTTGCAGCCTCGGTCTTGTGCTCCGAGGTCTCTGGAACGGAGAGGAACGCGCCGCCCCAGTTGGAGGCACCGCCGGGGAAGACGTCGGCAAAGTCCCAGCCGCTGTCGGTTCCGCCGCCGGCGGATTCGATGGAGCCCTGGATGGTGCCAAGCATCCATCCGGGGCAGACGAACGTGGCGAAGGAGCCGTCAAGGAAGCCCTGTCCGTTGCCCCAGTTCCATTCTTCCTGGTTCGCCGACAGGCCGTCCTCGGTGGCGGAGGCCAGCTGCGCGAACCGGTCCTCCATCTCCTTGTTGCCTTCAATGTTCAGTTCACCGTCGGCGGTGTAGTAGCCCTCATCCATCTGGTTCACCATGGAGTTCCAGACGAAGCCGTTCTGGTCGAACCAGGGCTTGCCGGTCTTCTCGTGGTATTCGCGGCCGAGCTCGAAGTAGGTTTCCCAGGTCGCGTCGTCGCCGCCGAAGAGTTCGGCCACGGACTCGCGGTCGCTGGGCATGCCGGCGGCCTCGAACAGCTTGCCGTTGTAGCACATGCCTGCGGGGCCGATGTCGGTGCCGTAACCGATCACTCGTCCTTCGCTGTCGGTGCCCTGCTCGTACTTCCAGTCCACCCAGCGGTCCTTGATGTCTTCGGCGCCGTACTCGTTGAGGTCAACGAACTTGTCGGACACCTCCATGATGGCGCCGAGCCAGCCCTCTTCGATGGCGACGACGTCGCTCAGGCCGGAGCCGGCGGAGAGCTTGGTGAAGGTGTCGGTGCGGGCATTGCCGCCGGTATCGATGTTGCTCGGCTTGATGGTGATGCCGGGATTGGCCTTCTCATACTCTTCGTAGAGATCGTCATAACCGAAGGTGCCGAAGGTGGTGACGGTCAGTTCGACGGGATTGTCGGCGCTGGCCGCCTCATCCTCGCCGCCGCCGCTGCCGCAGCCTACGGCCAGCAGGGCCACGACGGCGGCACCTGCAATTGCCGCCGCGGGATGTCGGAAATTCTTCACGGTCACTCCTTTGTGTGTGGGTAAAGCAAGTAATCATCCCGGGCAGTGGACCGTGCCGTAATAGTGCTCTCAGGCGGGATCCGACGGGGGCGGGACATTGAGGTGTGGTGTAACGGGGCCAGACGCCCAGCCGGATCAGATTCCGTACCGAGAGAGCGCTCTCTTGACTTGGACCACAGCCTAGGAGTGATGCACATCACTGTCAAGAGAGCGCTCTCTCGAACGATTACCGGCGTGTCGCCGCCGGGAACGCGGTCGGGCTCGGCGGCGGGCTCCGGGCCCCCGCTCAGCCCCGCTGCTTAGCGCCTGGTACTGACAGTGACCGTGAATTTCGGGTTGCGGGCAACTTCGCGGGTGGGTCCCACCAGCCGGGTCAGGGCGGGTTTGTACAACAGGTGGCTGTTCCAGACGGTCCACAGCTCCCCGCCCGGCCGCAGGACGCGGCCGGCGTCAGCGAAGAGCTTCAGGGCGATACCGGCGTACACCGCCGCTCCGACATGGAAGGGCGGGTTCAGCACCACCAGGTCTTCGGACGCATCCTCAAGCGCGGCCAGCGCGTCGCCGCGGGCTACCACCGTGCGGTCAGCCACGCCGTTGGCGGCCAGGGTCCGCTCGGCCGAGGCGGCAGCGGCGGCGGACTGGTCCGTCGCCAGGACCCGCAGGCCCGGACGGGTCAGGGCCAGGTACGCGGCAATGGTTCCCGTTCCGCAGCCCAGGTCAACGGCATGTTCCGCCGCGCGTGCGCCGGCCAGATGCGGCAGCAGGAACCGGGTGCCCGGGTCCAGGGCGGCACCCCCGAAGGCGGCCCCGTAGGCCCAGAGTTCCAGCGGCTGCGCCAGGCCGACGTCGTGCCGGGAGGAGACCGGGAAACGCATCTTCGGGCGCTGCTCCGGCGGCAGCGGAGCGGCCGCCGTCAGGACCCGCGACTTCTGCCGTCCGAGTCCCGCCGTCACTGAGCCGAAGCCGCGGGCCAGGACCTCGTTCATGGCGGTGGTCATGTGCTTGATCCGACCCCCCGCGTACACCGCGACGTCCGGAGCCGCAGAGGCGGCAACCAAGGTGGTGATCTCCTCCAAGGCAGCCAGCGAGCGGGGCAGCCGCAGCAGCACCACGCGCGCACCTTCCACGAGCTCCCGCGTGAGGGAATGGTGGGTAAAGACATCCGCCAGCCCCAGATCGGCGGCGTTGGCATCGAGAGCCTGTTCACCGCTCAGCGGATCCTGGTGGACCCGGATGCCGCGCAGCCCGTGGCGGGCGGCAGCTCCGAGGGTCAGCGCGCCGTAGGCATCGCCGATGACGACGACGCCGGGCCGGCCGTCGTCGTCCGCCGCCGCGAGATCGGCGGCAGCGGTATCCAGCAGGAGACGGTCCGCAGCGTCCCAGGCCTGGAGATTGGGGGCCTCCACGTCCGGCCGGCGGCGCAGGCGGGTGAAGTCGAAGTCTCCCGGAGCGGGGTCAATCACGGTCGATCCATTCTGTTCCTAGGGGGACCGGTTCGGAGGCTCCGGCGGTCAGGGACGCGAGCCGGGCATGGAAACCGGCCAGCGCGGCGGGTGTATCAGGCAGCGCCACGGTGATGGAGGCGCCGGAGGAGGAGTATTCCGTTCCCAGCACGGACACCCCCGCGGTGCGGAGGTCGTTTTCCAGCCGTCCGGCCGCCGAGTGCCCGGCGGGGATGCCGTACAGCTGCATTCGGCGCCGCCGCAGCAGGGGAGCGGCGGCAAGGGCCGTGGAGACCGACTCCGAATAGGCGCGCACCAGGCCGCCGGCCCCCAGCAGGATGCCGCCGAAGTAACGCACCGTCACCGCAGTGATGTCGCTGAGGTCGGTGGCCCCGTCGAATGTTTCCCGCCGGGTGAGGGCCTCGAGCATCGGGATGCCGGCGGTGCCGGAGGGTTCGCCGTCGTCGCTGGAGCGCTGCACCTCGCGGCCGGGGCCGAGCACGAAGGCGCTGCAGTGGTGCCGGGCGTCGTGGAATTCCCGGCGCAGCTCCGCTACGAGCGCGCGGGCCTGCTCTTCGGTCTCGGTACGGCGCAGCACGGTGATGAACCGGGAGCGTTTGATCTCCAGTACGGAGCGGTGTTCTCCGGCGATGGTGGTGTAACGTCCCGCCGCCGCGTCGATATCGCTCACCCCTCCAGTCTAGTGGCCGGCATCCCGGGTACCGGCAGCATCGGCGGACAGGTGCGGCGGTAGGGTGGGGGCATGCTCAAGGTTGGACTCACCGGCGGGATCGCCGCCGGAAAATCGCTGGTTGCCCGGACCCTTGCGGACTGCGGTGCCGTGCTGGTGGATGCCGATGCCCTGGCCCGGGAGGTGGTGGAACCCGGCACGCCCGGCCTGGCCGCCGTCGCGGAGGCCTTTGGCTCCGGGATCCTGGCAGCTGACGGGTCCCTGGACCGCCCGGCGCTGGCCGCTGTGGTGTTCGGTGACGAGGACCGCCGCCAGGTGCTCAACGGCATCATCCATCCGCTGGTCCGGGCCCGTGCCGCGGAGCTGGCCGCGCAGGTCCCTGCGGACGGAATCCTGGTCCAGGACATCCCGCTCCTGGTGGAAACCGGACAGGCGGGAAACTTCGACTTCGTGCTTGTCGTTGAGGCGCCCGAAGAGGTGCGGCTGGACCGGATGGTCCGGCTGCGGGGAATGGAGCCCGAGGCCGCCCTGGCCCGGATCGCCGCGCAGGCGACACCCGAACAGCGGGCTGCGGCGGCCGACGTCGTCCTGCACAACACCGGCACGTCCGGGGAGCTCGTGGCCGCCGTACGGGATCTGTGGGAGAACCGGCTGGTGCCGCTGAACGAGGAACGGATCCGGGCCGCACGGTAGGACCGGGACGGGCGGTTATTCCCCGTTCAGCCGCTAGCAAAGCGGACCACGGCTGTCCGCGGACCGGAGTAGCTTTATAAGCATGAGTCTTGCGCAGGACATCAAGAGAGTTGTGGCGCCCTTCGAGGTCGTCAGCGAATATCGGCCCGCCGGTGACCAGCCCACGGCCATCAAGGAACTTGCCGAGCGGATCAACGCCGGCGAGAAGGACGTCGTGCTGATGGGTGCCACCGGTACCGGCAAGAGCGCGACGGCGGCCTGGCTGGTGGAACAGGTGCAGCGGCCCACGCTGGTGATGGTCCAGAACAAAACACTGGCCGCCCAGCTGGCCAACGAATTCCGGGAACTGCTGCCCAATAACGCGGTGGAGTACTTCGTTTCCTACTACGACTACTACCAGCCCGAAGCCTACGTTCCGCAGACGGATACCTTCATCGAGAAGGACTCCTCGATCAACGAGGAAGTCGAACGCCTGCGGCACTCGGCAACAAATGCGCTGTTGACCCGCCGGGACGTCATCGTGGTGGCCACAGTGTCCTGCATTTACGGCCTGGGCACCCCGGAAGAGTACATCGAGCAGATGGTGACGCTGCGCCGCGGCCAGCAGATGAACCGCGACGACCTGCTCCGCCGGTTCGTGGGCATGCAGTACGTGCGCAATGACATGGACTTCCACCGCGGCACCTTCCGGGTCCGCGGTGACACCGTGGAAATCATTCCGATGTACGAGGAGAACGCCGTCCGGATCGAGTTCTTCGGCGACGAGATCGAGAACATCTACACCCTGCATCCGCTGACCGGCGACGTCATCCACGAAGAGGAAGAGATGTACGTCTTCCCGGCGTCGCACTATGTGGCCGGCGAGGACCGGATGCAGAAGGCCATCCGCAATATCGAGGATGAGCTGCAGGTGCGGCTGGCGGAACTGGAATCCCAGAACAAGCTGGTGGAAGCCCAGCGGCTGCGGATGCGCACCACGTACGACCTGGAAATGATGCAGCAGATGGGGTTCTGCAACGGCATCGAAAACTACTCGCGGCATATCGACGGCCGCGGGCCGGGTACTGCCCCGCACTGCCTGCTGGACTATTTCCCGGACGACTTCCTGCTGGTGGTGGACGAATCCCACGTCACCATCCCGCAGATCGGCGCGATGTACGAAGGCGACATGTCCCGCAAGCGGACCCTGGTGGACCACGGCTTCCGCCTGCCCTCCGCCATGGACAACCGGCCGCTGAAGTGGGACGAATTCCTGGAACGGATCGGCCAGACCGTCTACATGTCCGCCACCCCGGGCAAGTACGAACTGTCCAAGTCGGACGGTTTCGTGGAACAGATCATCCGGCCCACCGGCCTGGTGGATCCGCAGGTGGTGGTCAAGCCCAGCAAGGGCCAGATCGATGACCTGCTGGGCGAGATCCGCACCCGCACGGAACGGGACGAACGTGTCCTTGTCACCACGCTGACCAAGCGCATGGCGGAGGACCTGACCGGGTACCTGCTGGAGCACGGCGTCAAGGTGGAATACCTGCACTCCGACGTGGACACCCTGCGCCGCGTCGAACTGCTCCGGGAACTGCGGATGGGCACCTTCGACGTGCTGGTGGGCATCAACCTGCTGCGCGAGGGCCTGGACCTTCCCGAAGTGTCGCTGGTGTCCATCCTCGACGCCGACAAGGAAGGCTTCCTGCGCTCCTCCACCTCGCTGATCCAGACCATCGGCCGTGCCGCCCGTAACGTTTCCGGCGAGGTGCACATGTACGCGGACCGGATCACCGATTCCATGGCGCACGCCATCGATGAGACCAACCGGCGCCGGGATATCCAGATCGCCTATAACAAGAAGCACGGTGTGGACCCGCAGCCGCTGCGCAAGAAGATCGCGGACATCACCGACCAGCTGGCCCGTGAGGACGCCGACACGAAGGCCCTGCTCGAAGAGGCTGCCAAGAAGAAGACCAAGGGCAAGGGCAAGGGTGTCCGGAAGGACGGCCTTGCTGCCGCTCCAGCCGAGGACCTGACCGAACTGATTGCGTCGATGACCGAACAGATGCATGCCGCCGCCGCGGAGCTGCAGTTCGAGCTGGCTGCCCGGCTCCGCGACGAGGTGGGGGACCTGAAGAAGGAACTGCGGCAGATGCAGTCCGCCGGGCACGCCTAGGCGCCGCTCCGGACCAGGCACCGGCTCCCGGGACGGCGGCGGGTGCCGGGCGGGATACCGGGAAATGTCGGAGGCCGGCGCTACGGTGGGACTATGCAGCCAACCTCCCCGCCGGTCCCGCCGGCGCCTCCGGCAGAGAGCGTCACTTCCTGGTGGGAAATTGTTGCCGCTCTTGGCCCGCTGGCTGTCCTCCTTGCCGGTGCCCTGACCTTTTTTGTCGGCTGGAAGACGCTGGAACAGCGCCGCAAGGCGGACCAGCGGTCGGAGTGGTGGACCCGTGCCCAGTGGGCCATCGAGGCTTCCCTCTCGGATGATCCCCGGCGACAGGAAACGGGCCTGGGCGTCTTGGATCTGCTGGCCCAAAGCGATCTGGCCGGAGCAGAAGAGGCAGCCATCATCAGCATCGCCTGGGCGCGCCCGCTGACTGCGATAGTGGACTCGAACGTCGATATGGGCCAGAATGAAACCATCACGAGCGCACCCGGAAGGGAGGAGGCCGACGATGACAACAGCAGCACTGCCGCTGGCACACGGAGGTAAGGCCCCGCGTCCGGCCGATCAGGCGGAACGCGACCGGGACCGCGAACGGGTCCAGATCCGGGCCGCACGGCTCCGTCTCACCACCGACCGCAAGCTCGGCAAGCCCACCCCGGAATGGGTCCGGAAACTGGCGGACCGTCCGCTGTAGCGGCCCGCAAGAACGTTTTAAGGCAGGTCACCGGTACGCCGGTGACCTGCCTCTTCCGTGGACCCTATGTGTCCCGGCCGCGCACCATGCCAAGCAGGCGGGTGAAAATCGCCTCGCCGTCGTCGGCAATGCCGTCGTGGTGGAAGTCGGCGCTTTCCCAGACCTGCAGCCCCTGCACGGCTGAGGCGGTTTCGAGGGAGAGGTTCCGGTCCACGTAAATATCGTCCGTGTAGACGGCCGCGGCAACCGGGACGGTATTCCGTTCCAGCTGCGCGGTGTCGTAGAGGGGACCCCAGTCCGCCTTCCGGGCCAGCAGCTGCGCGGTGTCCCGAAGCGGGATCAGTGCCGGGTCCTCGTCGAAGTACCAGGGATAGACCATCTCGCCGGTGTACAGTGGCGCGGGCGCCGAGGGCTCAAACTCGGGGAAAGACTGCAGCACGCGCTCCGCCGCCCAGTTAGTGGCTTCACCCTGGGCGTAGATGGACTCGTGCATCACCGCATACAGAGGATTCGCCGCGCGGCTCACCAGCCCGTGGACGGTTTCCAGGAAGGTGTCGGAGAGCCGGTCGCCGTCCGGAGCTGAAACGAAGGCCTCCTGCAGGAGGTAATGCAAGCCGTCTATCCGGGTGTTGCCGCCCAGGTAGGAACCGGCCATCTGGAACCGACGCACCGTCAGGCGCTCCCCGGAGGGAAGGTACTCGGGGACGGACTCAAGGTGCCGGGCAATCCGCGTGGTCGCCTCCCGGTCCTCGGGGTACCGTTCAAAGTACTCGGCGTTGCGTGCGGCCACCCGCCGGAACGTCGCCTCGTACACGCGGTCCGCGGACCCGGTCAGCGGAGCCAGACCTCCGGTCACGAGGCATTCCTTCAGCCCCTCGGGGGCGAAGGAGAGGTAGGTCAGCGTGCAGAAGCCGCCGTAACTCTGCCCGTAGGTGCTCCACGGTCCGGAGCCGAGGGTCTGTCGGATCAGCTCGGCGTCGGCCACGATCGCATCCGCGCGGAAGTGGGCCAAATACGCTGCCTGCGCCGCGGCGTCTCCGCGCAGCGGCAGGGTCTGCCGGTCCGCCGGAGTGGAGAGACCGGTGCCGCGCTGGTCCAGCATCAGGATCCGGAAGTGCTTGGCTGCGGCTTTCGTCCAGCCGCCGAACTGCAGGAGCCGGTTTCCCTTGCCGCCCGGGCCGCCCTGCAGGTACAGCAGCCACGGCATCTCCTGCACTTGGGCGGAGGGCAGTTCGGCGTCGGCGTACTCGCGGGCGAAGACGGTAATGGTTTCCCCGTCCGGAACCGCGTGGTCCAGCGGGACGGTGAACCAATGGTCCGTCACGTTCATCCCGCGCACCGCGTACGGATGCGAAGCGGTGTGCGGGACGGGCATATGCGGAACGGCCGCCGTCACTGCCCCGCCTCCGGGCCGCCGAAGGAGGCGAGCGCCTCTCCGGTGAGCCGGAACGTGGTCCAGTCGTCCTGCGCGACTGCGCCGAGGGACTTATAGAAGCCGATCGAGGGTTCGTTCCAGTTCAGGACGCACCACTCCACCCGGGCGTAGCCGCGGTCGACGGCGGTTTCCGCCAGCGTGCGCAGCAGCGCCTTCCCAATACCCTTTCCCCGGGCCTCGGGCCGGACGTACAGGTCCTCCAGGTAGATCCCGTGCACGCCCTCCCAGGTGGAGTAGTTCAGGAACCAGAGGGCAAAGCCCTGTACCGCTCCGTGCTCCACCGCCACATGGGCAAAGATGGCAGGGTGCTCACCGAACAGGTTCGCTTCCAGTGCCTCCACGGTGTTTTTCACCGCGTGCGGTTCTTTTTCGTAAATGGCCAGGTCATGGATCAGCTCAAGGATGACGGGGACGTCTTCCCGGCGTGCGGGACGGATCTGCATGCGCTCCACCCTAGTCCAGCCGTCCGGCCGTGATCACCTTGATGACGGGGCTGCCGGCGTCATCGGAAGCGGCAAGGTCCACCTCCGCGGTGATGCCCCAATCCAGGTGGTTCGCGGGGTCCTTGAAGATCTGGCGCACTTCCCACTTGCCGGGCAGCTCCTTGATGATCAGCAGGTTCGGTCCGCGTCCGTCGGGACCGTCGTCAATGTCCTCATGTTCCTCGAAGTAGGCGTCCAGGACGTCCGCCCAGCGGTCCGCGTCCCAGCCCGCGTCGCCGTCGAGCTCCCCGAGGGCCCGGTCGTCTTCGTCAGCGAAGAGCTTCACCCGGGAGAACATCTCGTTGCGGACCATGACCCGGAAGGCCCGCACATTGGCGGTCAGTCGCTCCGGCACGGGCGGCAGCACGGGCTCGGTGGAAGCGTCCGGGTTGACCCCGGAGGTCAGCTCCTCCCATTCATCCAGCAGGGACGAGTCGGTCTGCCGGACCAGCTCGCCCAGCCATTCGATGATGTCTTCCAGGTCCTCCCGCAGCCGTTCCGGCGGCACGGTGTGCAGCAGCGCCTTGTACGTGTCCGAGAGGTAGCGCAGCAGGACGCCCTCGGAGCGGGCGAGGGAGTAGAACTGCACGTACTCTCCGAAGCTCATGGCCCGTTCGTACATGTCCCGGACGATGGACTTGGGGCTGAGTTCGAACTCGCCCAGCCACGGCGCCCCGGACCGGTAGACCTCGAAGGACTGTTCCAGCAGTTCGGCCAGCGGCTGCGGATAGGTGACTTCCTCCAGCAGGGCCATCCGCTCGTCGTACTCGATGCCCTGGGACTTCATGGCGGCGACCGCTTCGCCGCGGGCCTTCTTCTCCTGCGCGGAAAGGACCTGCCGCGGCTTTTCCATGATCGCCTCGATCACGGACACCACGTCCAGGGCGTAGGACGGGCTGTCCGGGTCCAGGATCTCCAGGGAGGCCATGGCGAACGGGGACAGCGGCTGGTTCAGGGCGAAGTTCGGCTGCAGGTGCACCTTCAACCGGACGGTGCGCCCGTCGGCGTCGGGCTCCGGCAGCACCTCCACGATCCCGGCGGTCTTCAGCTCCCGGTAGATGCTCAGTGCCTTCTTCATCAGCGCCAGCTGGGAGGAACGGGTCTCGTGGTTGTTCGTCAGCAGCTTCTTGGCCGCGGCGAACGGATCGCCCGGGCGCTCGAGCAGGTTCAGCAGCATGGAGTGGGTGATGTTGAAGCTGGAGGTCAGCGGCTCCGGGGTTCCGTCCACCAGCTTCTCGAAGGTGGGCTTGCCCCAGGAGACAAAGCCGGCCTGCGGCTTCTTCTTCACCACCTGGCGCAGCTTCTTCTGGTCGTCGCCGAACTTGGCGTGCGCCTTGGCCATCGCCTTGACGTTCTCGATCACGTGTTCGGGAGCCTGGACGACGACGGTGCCCGCCGTGTCATATCCGGCGCGTCCTGCGCGGCCGGCGATCTGGTGGAACTCGCGGACCTTCAGGGGCCGGGTGCGCGTGCCGTCGTACTTGGACAGGGCTGTGATCAGCACGGTGCGGATGGGTACGTTGATGCCGACGCCCAGGGTGTCGGTGCCGCAGATGACTTTCAGCAGCCCGGCCTGTGCCAGCTGCTCCACCAGGCGCCGGTACTTGGGCAGCATGCCGGCGTGGTGCACGCCGATGCCGTGCCGGACCAGCCGGTTCAGGGTCTTGCCGAAGCCCGGGGCGAAGCGGAAGCCGGCAATCAGTTCGGCAATCCGGTCCTTTTCCTCGCGGGTGCACACGTTGATGCTCATCAGGGCCTGGGCCCGGTCGATGGCTTCGATCTGGGAAAAGTGCACCACGTAGACCGGCACCTGCTTGGTGGCCAGCAGCTCTTCGAGGGATTCCTGGATCGGCGTCTCCACGTAGTAGTAGTGCAGGGGGATGGGCCGCTGCACGGAGGAGACGGTGACGGTGTCCCGGTTGGTGAGTTCGCTGAGTTCATTCGCGATCCGGGTCATGTCGCCCAGGGTGGCGGACATCAGCAGGAACTGGGCCTGCGGCAGCTCCAGCAGCGGCACCTGCCAGGCCCAGCCGCGCTGCGGGTCGGAGTAGAAGTGGAACTCGTCCATGATGACCGTGCCCAGATCCGCGTCCGGACCTTCGCGCAGCGCAATGTTGGCCAGGATCTCCGCGGTGCAGCAGATGATCGGGGCGTCCTTGTTCACCGAGGAGTCGCCGGTCACCATCCCGACGTTCTCGGCGCCGAAGATTTCGCACAGTGCGAAGAACTTCTCCGAGACCAGGGCCTTGATGGGGGCGGTGTAATAGCTCCGCTCGTCCTGGGCCATTGCGTAGAAATGCGCGGCGATGGCAACCATGGACTTACCCGAGCCGGTGGGCGTGGCCAGGATGACGTTGTTGCCCGTCACCAGTTCCATGACCGCTTCATCCTGCGCCGGGTACAGGGACATCCCCCGGCTTTCCACCCACTCCAGGAAGGACGTGTAGGTTTCGTCGGGATCGACGGTGCGGGTGCTGGACGGGCCGGAGGCAAGCTGCTCAAGAAGTTTCATGTCCATACCAGACTAACGGGGCTGTGCCGGTCCCGTTTTCCGCCGCCGGCCGCGGGTAGGCTCGGGCGCATGAAATGGGATCCGGAAAAGTACACACAGTTCTCCTCGCACCGCGACCGTCCGTTCTTCGACCTCACGGCACGGGTGGCCGCTTCCGCACCCGCAGGCGTAGTGGACCTCGGCTGCGGCACCGGTGTCCTTACCGCGGCGCTCGCCGCCCGCTGGCCCGGAGCGCAGGTCACCGGCGTGGATTCCTCGCAGGAGATGATCGCCTCCGCCCGGGCCTTGGAGGACGCCCCGCCGAACCTGGACTTCACGCAGGGCAGGATCGAGGACTGGGAACCGGAGCCGGGCACGGACGTGGTGGTCTCCAATGCGGCACTGCAGTGGGTGCCGGGCCATCAGGAGCTGCTGCGGCGGTGGGCCAAGCAGCTCGACGACGGCGCCTGGCTGGCGGTACAGGTTCCCGGCAATTTCACGGCGCCTTCCCATGTGCTGATGCGGGAGCTGGCGGCGAGCGCCGGGTGGGCCCCGCAGCTGGACGGGGTGCTGCGCCATGCCGATGCCGTGGACGAACCCGAGGATTACCTTGCCCTCCTCACCGAGGCCGGATTCGAGGCCGATGTCTGGGAGACCAGCTACGCCCAGGTCCTCGCCGGTGAGAACCCGGTGCTGGAATGGGTGCGGGGCACGGCCCTGCGGCCGGTCATTGACGCCCTGTCCGCGGAGGATTTCGCCGTCTTCGAAGCGCAGTACGCGGCACTGCTGCGGAAGGCGTATCCGCAGCATGCCTGGGGCACCGTTTTTCCGTTCCGGCGCCTGTTTATGGTGGGCCGGAAGACGGCCTAGCGGTACGGAGCGACGGGAAGGACCGCGGCGGCTACCAGCCGCGTTCCTTCCATTCCCGGAGGTGCGGGCGCTCCGCACCCAGCGTGGTGCCGGCGCCGTGACCGGGGTGCACCACCGTGTCATCGGGCAGATAATCGAACACACGTTCGAATACATCCCGGTATAGCTGGGCAAACCGTTCCGGATCCTTCTGCGTGTTGCCCAGCCCGCCGGGGAAGAGTGAATCCCCTGTAAACAAGTGGGCCGGACCGTGCGGGTCGCGGTAGAGCAGGGCCACGGATCCCGACGTGTGCCCGCGCAGCGCGATCGCCTCCAACTCGAAGTCGGGGAACGTCCCCTTGTCCCCGTGCTCCAGGGATACCAGCGTCGGTACCTCGATGTCGGGGATGTCGGCTGTACCGGCTGCGGTCCTCGCGCCGGTCGCAGCCACCGTTTCGGCGAGCGCCCGGACATGGTCCCAGTGGCTGTGCGTGGTGATGACGAGTTCCAGCTTTGCCGGCACTGCTGCGTCCTGCGCACCTTCGGCCAGCAGCCGCTGGATGGCAGGGAAGTCGGCGGCGGCGTCAATCAGCACCTGCGCACCGGATGCCTTTCCGGTCAGCAGGTAGACGTTGTTGTCCATCTCGCTCACGGACACGCTGCGGATAGTGATGTTCTCCAGATCCTCCATGCGGCCAGTCTAGCGAGCTACCGGGCACGAGGGGCCTATTGTCTGCGCTCGCGGACGGGCGTACCTTGCAAGGATGCTCCTGAGGCTGGTCCGGGAAAACCTGGCCCCCTACAAAGTCCCCGTCGCCGCCGTCGTTCTCCTGCAGCTGCTGCAGACCGTCGCCACGCTGTACCTGCCCACCCTCAACGCGGACATCATTGACCGCGGCGTCGTCACCGGCGACACGGGGGTGATCCTGCAGGTGGGTGGCTGGATGCTCGTGGTCACGGCAGGCCAGGTCCTGTGTTCCGTGTCCGCCACCTATCTGGCATCCCGCGTGGCCATGAGTGCGGGCCGGAACATCCGTGCCGCACTGTTCTCCAACGTCGAGACCTTTTCCTCCCGGGAAGTGGGGCTGTTCGGCCCGCCCTCGCTGATCACCCGCACCACCAATGACGTGCAGCAGGTGCAGATGACGCTCCTGATGACCTTCACCATGATGGTCTCGGCTCCCATCATGGGGGTGGGCGGGGTGCTGCTGGCCCTGAACCAGGACATTCCGCTCTCCGGCATCCTGCTGCTGATCCTGCCGGCCCTGTTTTTGGTGATCGGACTGGTGCTGCGGCAGCTGGTTCCACTGTTCCGGCGCGCCCAGAAGCAAATCGACCGGGTGAACTCGGTGCTGCGTGAACAAATCATGGGCATCGCGGTGATCCGGGCCTTCATCCGCGAGCGCTCCGAGCAGGACCGCTTCGCCGGCGCCAACCGGGACCTGACCGGCACGCAGCTGCGGATCAGCCAGCTGCTGGCCCTGCTGTTCCCCGCCGCCATGCTGGTCGCCAACCTCGCCACGGTGGCGGTTGTCTGGTTCGGCGCCTTCCGGATCGACGCCGGCCAGATGCAGATCGGCGCACTCACCGCCTTTATCGCCTACATCATGCAGATCCTCATGGCCGTGATGATGTCCATGTTCATGGTCATGATGCTGCCCCGCGCCGCGGTGTGTGCCGACCGAATCTACGAGGTGCTCGATACCCGCACCAGCGTCGCCGATGCCCCCGGCGCAGGGGACCTGCAGTACGACGGCGGGAGGCTCACCTTTTCGGATGTCGGCTACAGCTACCCGGGGGCGGAGGACCCGGTGCTGTTCAACCTGAGCTTCGAAGCCCTGCCGGGCGAAACCACCGCCATCATCGGGTCCACCGGGGCGGGGAAGAGCACGCTGCTGAACCTGGTTCCGCGCCTGCTCGACGCCACCTCCGGGTCCATCGCCGTGGACGGGCAGGACATTGCCGGGGTCAGCCTCTCCTCCCTGCGCCGCGGGATCGGCCTGGTCCCGCAGCGGGCCTACCTGTTCAGCGGCACCATCGCCTCGAACCTGCGCTTCGGCAGACCCGAGGCCACGGATGAGGAACTCTGGGAAGCCCTTGAGACGGCACAGGCGGCGGACTTTGTCCGGGCCTCCGAGGGGGCCCTGGCGCATCCGGTGGAACAGGGAGGGGCAAACTTCTCCGGGGGGCAGCGCCAGCGGCTGGCCATTGCCCGTGCGCTGGTGGTGCGGCCGTCCGTCTACCTCTTCGACGACAGCTTCTCCGCCCTCGACTTTGCCACCGATGCCCGGCTGCGTGCCGCGTTGAAGCCGCACACACGGAACGCCACGGTCATTGTGGTAGCCCAGAGGGTCAACACGATTACCGACGCCGCCCGCATCATCGTGCTGGAAGAAGGACGGATCGCGGGGCAGGGAACCCACGCAGACCTGATGGCGTCCTCGGACACCTACCGCGAGATTGTCGCTTCGCAGCTGACCGTGGAGGAAGTCGCATGAGTACGCCGGGGGTACGGGGACGCCCCGGAGCTGCCGCAACCGCCAAGCCCGAGAACTTTGCCGGCAGTGTCCGCAGGATCCTGGGGCTGATGGCGCCGGACCGGGTACGGGTAGCAGCGGTACTGGTCTCCGCCGTCGTCTCCGTGGCGCTCGCGGTCAGCGCCCCGAGGATCCTGGGGGAGGCCACCAACGTCATCTTCGACGGGTTCATCGGACAGTCCCTGCCGGCGGGGATGTCCAAGGACGCCCAGGTGCAGATGCTGCGGGACTCGGGGGAACGGGAACTGGCGGACATGCTCGCCGCCATGGACGTGGTCCCCGGACAGGGACTGGACTTCGCCCGGCTCGGCGGCATCCTGCTCGGCGTACTGGGAATCTACTTGGCGGCCTTCGCGGCGGGATGGTTCCAGGCACGGGTGACCGCCCGCGTTGTCCAGAACGCCATGTACCGGCTCCGCCGCGGCGTCGAGGGCAAACTGTTCCGGCTGCCCATGTCCCACTTCCAGCAGCAGTCACGCGGCGACGTCCTGAGCCGCGTCACCAATGACATCGACAACCTGGCCCAGACCCTCTCCCAGAGCCTGACCCAGATCATTACCTCGATCCTGACCATCATCGGCGTGCTGGCCATGATGGTCTCCATTTCCCCGCTGCTGGCCCTGATCGCCGTGATCACCGTGCCGGTCTCCGCCCTGGTCACCGTGCTCATTGCCCGGCGCTCGCAGGCGGAGTTCAAGACCCAGTGGAAATCCACCGGCGAGGTGAACGGCTACATCGAGGAAATGTTCACCGGCCAGGACGTCGTGAAGGCCTTCGGCCAGCAGGACCGGGTGATTGAAGGGTTCGCCCCCGCGAACAACCGGCTGTTCCGGTCCGCGTTCCGGGCCCAGTTTGTTTCCGGGATCATCATGCCGGCCATGATGTTCATTTCGAACCTCAACTACGTGGCAGTGGCCGTGGTGGGCGGCCTGCAGGTGGCCGGCGGGCAGCTGTCCATCGGCGGCGTCCAGGCCTTCGTGCAGTACAGCCGCCAGTTCAGCCAGCCGCTGGGCCAGCTCGGCGGGCTGATCAACATGCTCCAGTCCGGCGTAGCCTCCGCCGAACGCGTGTTTGCCCTGCTGGATGCCGCAGAGCAGGACCCGGACCCCGTGAAGCCCGAACATCTGGAGGCAGTGCGGGGGAGGGTCGCCTTTGAGGATGTGTCCTTCAGCTACAGCCCCGATGCGCCGCTGATCCGGAACCTGTCCTTCACCGCCGAACCGGGGCAGACCGTCGCGATCGTGGGCCCCACCGGCGCGGGCAAGACCACCCTGGTCAACCTCCTGATGCGCTTCTACGAGGTGGATACCGGCCGCATCACCATCGACGGCGTCGACATTGCCCGGCTCCGCCGCGAGGAACTGCGCAGCCATATCGGCATGGTGCTCCAGGACGCGTGGCTGTTCGAAGGCACCATCCGGGAGAACCTGGGCTACGGTGCACCGGGCGCCACCGAGGAGCAGATTATCGAGGCGGCGCAGGCCACCCATGTGGACCACTTCGTGCGGTCCCTGCCGGATGGATACGACACCGTGCTGGGCTACGACGGCGGCACGCTGAGCCAGGGCCAGCGGCAGCTGCTGACCATCGCCCGGGCCTGGCTCTCGAACCCGTCGATCCTGGTGCTGGACGAGGCCACCAGTTCCGTGGACACGCGCACGGAAATCGCCATCCGGCTCGCCATGAATGCGCTTCGGCAGGACCGGACGAGCTTCGTGATCGCCCACCGCCTGTCCACCATCCGGGACGCGGACATCATTCTGGTGGTGCGGAACGGGCAGATCGTGGAGCAGGGAACCCACGCTGCACTGCTGGCGGCCGAGGGTTTCTACACCGAGCTCTACCGCTCCCAGTTCGCCGGATCCGCTCAGGAGCAGCCGGGGGAGGAAGAGGCCGCGGCGCCTGCCGATCCCGCCGGGCATTAGCATGGCACCATGACTCCCGACACGACCCCTGAACCGACGCCTGCCGGCAGCGACGCCGGCGCGCTGGCAGAGATCGGCATCGATGCCGCCAGCCCGCTCCCGCCGTATGAACAGCTCCGCCGCCAGATCCTGGATGCGGTCAACGAGGGCCGGCTCGCCATCGGCACGCGCCTGCCTACGGTCCGGGCACTGGCCGGACACCTGGGGCTGGCGGTGAACACCGTGGCGAAGGCCTACCGTGAACTCGAGCAGGCGCAGGTGGTCACCACCCGGTCCCGGCAGGGAACCGTCGTCGCCGCCAACGGCGACAGCAGCCGCGGCCGGGTGGCCGAAGCCGCCGCCGTGTACGCGGAGACCGTGCGGGCCAACGGTGTCTCCGATGACGACGCCGTGTCCCTGCTGCGGGCGGCCCTGCACTAAGCGGGCTCGTAGTTTCCGGACCGGTCTCGCAGCACGGCATCCCAACCGGTGGTGATGCTGATGCTGGTGGGTCCCCGGCAGGCACCAGCAGCCCCAAGCCGTGGGACCCTGTGCCCGTGCGATCCATTCCCGGCGGCGTTGAAGGCATGACGCCGGGGCCGCCTCGAAGCGGTTCCGCTTCGCCCGCGGCGAAACCCGGGGGGTCGAATACTTTTTCGAATCAGCGTTTGAACTAGAGTGGAAAACGTGCCTAAATCGACTCTTACGACGGCGGACACCACGTTTGCGCCGCATACTGCCAATGACCTTTCCCGCCTGGTAGTGAAAGGGGCGCGCGAGCACAACCTGCGCAACGTAGACCTCGACCTTCCGCGGGACGCCATGATCGTCTTCACCGGGCTGTCCGGTTCGGGCAAGTCCTCCCTGGCGTTCGACACCATCTTCGCCGAAGGCCAGCGCCGCTACGTCGAGTCGCTGTCCGCCTACGCCCGCATGTTCCTGGGCCAGGTGGACAAGCCCGACGTCGACTTCATTGAGGGGCTCTCGCCCGCAGTGTCGATCGACCAGAAGTCCACCAGCAAGAACCCGCGCTCCACGGTGGGCACCATCACCGAGATCCACGACTACATGCGCCTGCTCTGGGCCCGTGTGGGACGGCCCTTCTGTCCCGTCTGCGGCGAGCCCGTCAGCCGGCAGACCCCGCAGCAGATCGTGGACCAGCTCCTCGAGCTGGAAGAGGGGACCCGGTTCCAGGTCCTGGCTCCGGTGGTCCGCGGCCGCAAGGGCGAATTCGTTGACCTGTTCAAGGAACTCGCTGCCAAGGGCTACTCCCGTGCCCGGGTGGACGGCAAGCAGGTCCAGCTCTCGGATCCGCCGAAACTCGGCAAGCAGATCAAGCACAACATCGAAGTGGTCGTGGACCGCCTGGTCGCCAAGGACGGCATCCGGCAGCGCCTGACGGACTCGGTGGAGACCGGCCTCGGCCTGGCCGACGGCCGCGTGGTGGTGGACTTTGTCGACCTGCCCGAAGACAGCAGCGACCGCACCCGTACCTTCTCGGAGAACCTGGCCTGCCCGAACGAACACCCGCTGGCCATCGACGAGATCGAACCGCGGTCCTTCTCCTTCAACAACCCCTTCGGCGCCTGCCCGGTCTGCACCGGCATCGGCTCCCGGCTGGAGGTGGACGAGGACCTGATCATCCCGGACCCGTCCAAGTCCCTGGCCGAGGGCGCCATCGCCCCGTGGTCGCTGGGTACCGCCACCACCGAGTACTGGAACCGGCTGCTCGAAGGCCTGGCCAAGGAGATGGGCTTCTCCATGGACACGCCCTGGAAGAAACTGCCTGCCAAGGCACGCGAGGCCGTGCTCAACGGCAAGGACCACAAGGTGGTGGTCCAGTACCGCAACCGCTTCGGCCGCGAACGAAAGTACAGCACCGGCTTCGAAGGCGTCATCCAGTACATCCACCGCAAGCACCTGGAAACCGAGTCGGACCACGCCCGTGACCGGTACGAAGAGTACATGCGCGAAATCGCCTGCCCCGAGTGCGGGGGAGCGCGGCTGAACCCGGCGTCCCTGTCCGTGCTGATCAACGGCCGCAACATTGCCGAAATCAGCGCCCTGCCGCTGCGCGAAGCCGCGGAGTTCCTGGGCACCCTGGTCCTCACCGGACGCGAAGCGCAGATCGCCAACCAGGTGCTCAAGGAAATCCAGGCCCGCCTGACCTTCCTGCTCGACGTCGGCCTGGAATACCTGAGCCTGAACCGTCCGGCCGCCACGCTGTCCGGCGGTGAGGCCCAGCGCATCCGCCTGGCCACGCAGATCGGTTCCGGACTGGTGGGCGTGCTGTACGTCCTCGACGAGCCCTCCATCGGCCTGCACCAGAAGGACAACCGGCGGCTGATCGACACCCTGACCCGGCTGCGCAGCCTGGGCAACACCCTCATCGTCGTGGAACACGACGAAGACACCATCCAGGAAGCGGACTGGATTGTCGACGTCGGACCCGGCGCCGGTGAGCGCGGCGGCGAGATTGTGCACTCCGGCCCGTTGTCCGAGCTGCTGACCAACGAGCGGTCCATCACGGGCGCCTACCTCTCGGGCCGCAAGAAGATCGACATTCCGGCCAAACGGCGCAAGGTGGACAAGTCCCGCCAGCTCAAGATCGTGGGGGCGCGGGAAAACAACCTGCAGAACCTGAACGTCGACGTTCCCCTGGGTGTCTTCACCGCCGTGACGGGTGTCAGCGGTTCGGGCAAGTCCACGCTGATCAACGACATCCTCTACAAGACGATGGCGAACAAGCTCAACGGCGCCAAGCACGTGGCCGGACGGCACACCCGGGTGGAAGGCCTGGAGCAACTGGACAAGGTCATCCACGTGGACCAGAGCCCGATCGGCCGGACCCCGCGGTCCAACCCGGCCACCTACACCGGCGTGTGGGACCACATCCGCAAGCTGTTCGCCGAGACCAACGAGGCGAAGGTGCGCGGCTACCTGCCGGGCCGGTTCTCCTTCAACGTCAAGGGCGGCCGCTGCGAAGCCTGCCACGGCGACGGCACACTGAAGATCGAAATGAACTTCCTGCCTGACGTCTACGTCCCCTGCGAGGTGTGCCACGGCGCCCGGTTCAACCGGGAAACCATGGAGGTCCACTACAAGGGCAAGAACATTGCCGAGGTGCTGGACATGCCGATCGAGGAAGCCGCGGAGTTCTTCGCCGCCTTCGGTCCCATTTCCCGGCACCTGAACACCTTGGTGGACGTGGGGCTGGGCTACGTCCGGCTCGGCCAGCCCGCCACCACGCTCTCCGGCGGCGAGGCCCAGCGCGTGAAGCTGGCCAGCGAACTGCAGAAGCGGTCCAACGGGCGCAGCATCTATGTGCTCGACGAGCCCACCACGGGCCTGCACTTCGAAGACGTGCGCAAGCTGCTGGAGGTGCTGCAGGGGCTGGTGGACAAGGGCAACACCGTGATCACCATCGAGCACAACCTCGACGTGATCAAGAGCGCCGACTGGATCATCGACCTGGGCCCCGACGGCGGCACCGGCGGCGGCCGGGTCGTGGCGTCCGGTACACCGGAGAAGGTCGCCAAGGTCGAGGGCAGCCACACCGCCACGTTCCTGGCGGAAATCCTCAACCAGTAAGCCTCGAGGCCGGTACCCGTCCGGAAAGGACGGGTGCCGGCCTTTCCGGGTCCCGCCCCGGAAAATACGTGCCCGGCACATATACTGTGCCGGGCATATCTTTTTCCCTTAGTCCGTCCGGGTATGCCAAACTTAGGCCCGTGACTTCTCCCCGGCTTTTGGTGCTTTTCGATCTTGATGGAACGCTGGTGGACCCGGCGGGTGCCATCACGGGCGGCATCAGTTCCGCGTTGGCGGCCAGCGGGCTTCCCGTGCCCTCCGAGCCGGCACTGCACCGCATGGTCGGCCCGTCCCTGGTCACCTCCCTGCGGGAGATTGCAGGAGTGCCCGAGGACCGGATCGAGGCCGTGATCCAGTACTACCGGCAGGGCTACCGCAGCACCGGCATGGCGCAGAGCCGGCCGTATCCGGGAATTACGGCTGCCGTGGAGCGGCTGCGCACGGAAGCCACTGTCGCCGTTGCGACCCAGAAACCCGAACACCTGGCCGGGCAACTGCTCGAGGTGCAGGGCATGGGAAACCTCTTTGCCTCGGTGCACGGCTCCCCGGCCGATGAACACGCGGCCGCGGCCCTCAACGGCAAAGCCTCCATCATCGGCGCAGCCCTGGAACTGCACGCCGGCTCCTATGACCGGGCCGTGATGATCGGAGACCGCCGGCACGACGTCGAGGGCGCGGCAGCCAACGGCATCGACTGCATCGGCGTCTCCTGGGGCTTCGCCGCCGAGGGCGAGCTGGAGAGTGCGGGAGCCGTCGTCGTCGTAGACACTGCGGCGGAACTTGTCGAAGCAGTGCTGGAGTACGCACGAAAGGGAGCGGCACTGCATGGTTCTGTATAACCTGACCCGGGCCAGCACGCGCGGGCTTGTCGCCGGCCTCTGCCGGCCAACCATCACCGGGCTCGAGCACGTACCGGCTCACGGCCCGTTCATTGTTGCCTGCAACCACCAGTCCTTCCTGGACAGCGTCCTGGTCCAGGCCCTGCTGCCCCGGCGCGTAGGCTTCTTCGCCAAGGCCGAATACTTCACCGGCACCGGTCTCAAGGGACTCGCCATGAAGAGTTTCTTCGAGGGCGTCGGCTCCATTCCGGTGCAGCGTGACCAGCAGGCGGCCAGTGTCGCCGCCCTTAAGACCCTGCTGGACATCCTCGAGGAGGGCGGCGGTGTCGGGATCTACCCCGAAGGCACCCGTTCCCGCGACGGCCTGCTCTACCGGGGGCGGACCGGCGTCGGCTGGCTGGCGCTGACTTCCGGGGCGCCGGTGGTGCCGGTGGGCCTCATCGATACCGACAAGCTGCAGCCTGCCGGGAAGAAAACGGTCAAGCCGGGGCACTTCACCCTAAAGGTGGGGCAGCCGCTGTACTTCCAGAAGACCGGTCCGGAGCATGCCCTGCCGGCCCGGCGCCAGGCCACCGACCGGGTGATGGACGCCATCGCCGAACTCAGCGGCCAGGAACGCTCGGACAGCTACAACCGGAACCGCCCCGAGGGGTAGCCGGGTTGCCGGGGGATCCTGGTCCTGTCCCGGCTACTGCGTCATACGCACCCGGGAGGTCCATGAGTGACCGTCCCAGTAGCGGAAGGGTGCAACTCCTTCGGGATCGGGGTAGAAGCCGGGGGCTTTCCCCGACGATTGGTTCGCCGTTTCCGGGGTCTGTTCAGAACCATCCGCGTCGTCGTCGCTGAGGTTGATGACTCCGGTCTGAACCACCGGCGCGTTGTCCCGAGCACGTTTCGCGGCCGCCTTTTCGTCGCGAAGGCGCTGTGCTTCGGCAGCCTTTTCGTCTCGGAGGCGCTGTGCTTCGGCAGCCTTTTCGTCTCGGAGGCGCTGTGCTTCGGCAGCCTTCTGCACTGCGGCGTCAGCCTTCTGCCTCTCGGTATCGAGTTTTGCTTGATTGATGTCGGCAATTGCTTCGCGGATGCCCAGGACTTGGGAATTCTCGGCCAGGATCTTCTCCAGATCGGCGACAGCCCTTCCGTACGATTTCTCTTCCAGACTGATATTGGAGCGATGCACCAAAGCTTTGAAGCGGATATTTTCGGAGTACTTCTTGCTGGCCGTCAGCGGTTTCAAACATTCCTTCGCCGCGACAAGCTGACCGAGTTCCAGGTGGGCCTGGGATCTCAGGATGGCGAGCAGTGCGGTGACTTCCGAATCAACAGGCAGGCTGTCCGTCAGTCGGAGAATCTCCTCCCAGTCCTCCCGGTCAGAATAGAGCTCGGTAAGGCTGAGCAGGGCTGGGTAGGTCGGGTCCAGCTGTTCGACGTATGCGATTGCTTCATCGCCCCTGTGCAGCGACTGTAGGGCTTCAGCCAGGACCAGCGTCAAAGCGGCGCTTGTCAGGGGCAGGCTCACGATCACCCCGCCCGCGATGTCCAAGTCATAGACGAATTCAGAGAGGTACTTAACGACAAACGGGTTGGTTTCAATCGGGGCGGGACCGTGGACCGCGCTCCGCAGCTGCGCTGCGGAGGCCTCTGCATTTCCCGCCTGAAACTGCTGTAGCCCCAGCAACGCTGCGGCGGCGTGACCGTAGACGGGGTGCTGCATGACCAGAGGATCAAGCCCGGGTGCCTGCCGGGAGACCGCGTAGGCATAAAGCACCTTTTCTTCCCTCGGAGCCAGGAGACCCGGCTTGGGCGCAGATACCTGCCTGGGTACCACGGCAGGGGCAGGATTACGGCGCGGAGCGGTTCGGGCAGCAGGCCTTCGCGACGACGCCGAGGTTCCCGCAACTTTTGTCCGGCCCGCATACGCGCTGACGCCCGTGGCGGAAACTCGGACACTTACCCCCGGCATGAGCCTGATCGATGCGCTCTTCTTAAATCCCACTACTTACCTTCCGTTAGCGACAGGCTTAGCCTGAACTCGCTGGCTTCCGATTCCTCTTTGAATTCCAGAGTGGTTACGCCCACCAGCCGTTTGACCGCTTCTTTGACTTCCGCAGGTGAAGCATAGAAGAACTCGCGCCTGAGATTGACTTTGTTGACACGACGCGACTCGAATTCCCGATGCCGCTGGGCTTCCAGAGCCGCCGCGTCCTCACTGAAGAAAAGGACATGTATGTCGTAGAGAAACGGGACACCGGCACCGCTGAGCTCCCTGATGCGCTCCGTAGGTTCAAGCCTTCGGGTCATCCCTATCTTTACTATGCGGTCACCAAACGCTCCGAGGTTTGAAATGACATAGACGTAACCGGTGCGTGCATTTGCCTGCCGGTTTTCAATGTCATGGAGCTTGGCTTCCGCGTCCTCGACGAACTGCTGCATTGCCGCGACGGCATCAGGATCCCCACTGTCGACGGCAATGGCCAAAGCAGCCAAGTACTTATCCCGTTCCCGCTCCATCTCGTCCCGCGCCTTCTGGAGCTCCTTCTCCACCTTCTCCTGTTCGCGCGCTTCTTCCCTAAGGGCGCGCTGCGTTTCCCGCTCGCTTACGACTTTCGCATGGTAGTCAGCGGTGAGCTTCAACTCGGCCAATCGCAACTCGTGGTAGTCGTTGGTGATCTCGATGGCCATGCTCTTACCGAGTTTTTCGATTGACTTCTTTGCGCGTTCGAGCCGGGTGGCGTTGGCCTCAAGCGAGTGTGCACGGACTGTTCTGACACAGTTGTCGGCTTCGGCGTTGTAAGCCCTCAGCATCAACTTGCATTGCTCTTTCACCATCCGCGCACCTGCTGCGATATTTCCGTTGACCGCCCAGTTGGTGGCTCCGGTAACAGCCCGGTCTTTTACCAGTTCCTTGATGGAGACTCTCAACTGTGCAAGGCGTTCCTTGTACTGAAGGGCATCTTCGAGGGGATGTGCAAAGTCGTATATGCCCAGTTCTTGGAGGAGGTTGATTTCCCGGGTTTCGACGATGCGTGACTCTAGGTCGGCCAGAACGGCTTCACGCTCACGGATTCGATGGTTCAGGTCTTGGAGGTGTGCGAGCCTTGAAGCGTCTGCGCCATGGTGTGTGGCACCCGGGCCTCGGCCCGGATCTGCGGCTTCCTCTTCGTTCTCAGCCTCGTCGGTATCCAGAACCGCTCCGTGATGCTTCAGTAGGTCCGGGAGTCCTCCAGTCCACCCTTGGGAAACCGAACGGACCTTCCATTCCCCATTGCGACGGTAGATTTCTCCTACAACGGCGACACGTTCCGATGACAATCCATCGCACCGAATAGTGAAAAGGTTTCCGGAGTCTCCTGACAATATAAGTTCCAACGAATGCAGGTCGCCCATACTGCTTTCTTCGGAATCTAGTGCACCAGCAACGGCGATCGTATGCACCTCGTCGGGTAGCCGGTCGAGAAAAATTTCGGCTTTGTGTGCATGCCCGTGTTCCGTGTCTCGCCTGCCGACATAACGGGCTGCCCCGCCCAGATAGTACGGCTGGTTGTAAAAGACGATGTCCGCGTTGGTGGATATCTGTCGATTCGAGTCAAGCAGAAGGACGAATAGATCAACCTCCTGCGCCGCGGACTGCGCCTGCCAGTGGAGCTCCAGCCGGAGTCCACGGTTCATCGGCGATGTAAGGAGGGCGTTCGCCCCTTTGGGCAGCGAGACATGGGGCATACAGGGACCATATAACGGGGACCGGACAAAACCGGCCACGACGGGAAGGTGTTGAGCTGCCGGGTTCAGCGCCCCGCGAAACCCCGCGGCCGCCGTCCGGGGCCGGTTGCACGCGAACGTAGGATGGAGAAGTGGCAGATCCAGCAACCTACCGGCCGAAAACAGGGGAGATCCCCACGGCACCGGGCGTTTACCGGTTCCGGGATGAACACGGCCGGGTCATTTACGTGGGCAAGGCCAAGAACCTCCGCTCCCGCCTGAACTCCTATTTCGCGAACCCGCGCGGGCTCATGCCCAAAACCCGGGCAATGGTGCACACCGCCGCCGGCGTCGAGTGGACGGTGGTCGGCACCGAACTCGAGGCCCTGCAGCTCGAATACACCTGGATCAAGGAATTCAATCCCCGGTTCAACATCATGTTCCGGGACGACAAGTCCTACCCATACCTCGCCGTGACCATGGGGGAGAAGTACCCGCGCGCCCAGGTCATGCGGGGGGACCGACGCAAGGACACCCGCTATTTCGGCCCGTTCTATCCGGCCAAGGCGATCCGTGAAACCCTGGACACCCTGCTCCGCGTCTTCCCCGTGCGCACCTGCAGCAGCGGCGTCTTCAAACGTGCCGAACGCACCGGCAGGCCGTGCCTGCTCGGCTACATCGACAAGTGCTCCGCCCCCTGCGTGGGACGGATTACCCCGGAGGACCACCGCGAACTCGCCGCCGAGCTCTGCGACTTCATGGCCGGTGAAGGCAAGCGCTTCATTTCCAGCCTGGAGAAGGAAATGCAGGCCGCCGTCGCGGAACTGGACTACGAAACGGCCGCCCGGCTCCGCGATGACATTTCCGCGCTGCGGAAGGTTTTCGAGCGCAACAACGTGGTGCTCAGCGAAGACACCGACGCCGATATCTTCGCCCTGGAAGAGGACGAACTCGAAGCCTCCGCCCAGGTCTTCCACGTCCGCGGCGGACGCATCCGCGGCCAGCGCGGATGGGTAGTGGAAAAGGTCGAGGACAACGACACGGCGGACCTGGTGGAGCACCTGATCCAGCAGGTGTACGGGGAAGCGAACTCCACGGACCGCATCCCGCGCCAGATCCTGGTGCCGGTGCTGCCGCCCGACGCCGAGGAACTGGCCGAGTGGCTGGGCGGGCTGCGCGGTGCCCGCGTGGATATCCGGGTGCCGATGCGCGGCGACAAGAAGGCCCTGATGGAAACCGTGGCCCGCAACGCCGCGGATGCCCTCCGGCTGCACAAGAGCCGCCGCGCCGGCGACATCACCACCCGCTCCGCCGCACTGCAGGAACTGCAGGAGGCCCTGGACCTGCCCTCACCACCCCTGCGCATCGAGTGCTACGACATCTCCCACGTGCAGGGCACCAACGTCGTTGCGTCCATGGTGGTGGCGGAAGACGGCCTGCCGAAGAAGTCGGACTACCGGAAATTCTCGATCACCGGCGACGCCGCCCGCGACGATACGTCCTCCATGTACAACGTCATCTCCCGCCGTTTCCGCAACTACCTGGCGGAGAACGCGGACCCGGCAGCTGATCCCGATGCCCCGGTGGATCTGCCGGACGAGCGCGGCGGCGACGGCGATGTCCAGCCGCTCACGGACACCCTGACCCCGGCTGCCAAGACCAAGTTCGCCTACCCGCCCAACCTGGTGGTGGTGGACGGCGGCCAGCCGCAGGTCGCGGCCGCGTCGAAGGCCCTGGCGGACCTGGGCATCACCGACGTGCAGGTCGTGGGCCTGGCCAAGCGGCTGGAGGAAGTCTGGATTCCGGACAGTGATTTCCCGGTCATCCTTCCGCGCGCCTCCGAGGCGTTGTTCCTGCTCCAGCGCGTCCGGGACGAGGCCCACCGCTTCGCCATCACCTTCCACCGGCAGAAGCGGGGCAAATCCATGACCGCGTCCCTGCTGGACGATGTCCCCGGGCTGGGCCCGTCCAAGCGGCAAGCGCTGCTCAAGCACTTCGGGTCGGTGAAGAAACTGCGTGCCGCCTCCGAGGAGGAACTCCTGGAGGTTCCCGGCATCGGTCCGGCCATGGCCGCCACCCTGCGCAGCCGCCTGGCCGACAAGGAAACGGCGGGAGCTCCGGCGGTCAACATGGCCACCGGCGAAATCCTGGAAACTTAGCTAGGCTTGGGAACCGGCGTGTCGGCTTCGAACCGTTCGGAGTTCTTCGAAAGCAGGGACAACAGGATGGGATCACAGCAATGACGCAAGAGGACGGCTTGACCGTAGTCAAACCGGAGGAATCGGAGCTGCTCGTCGTCACGGGCATGTCCGGTGCCGGGCGCAGCACAGCCGCCAACGCCCTGGAGGACCACGGCTGGTACGTCGTGGAGAACCTCCCGCCGCTGATGCTGGGCACCCTCACCGAACTGGTGTCCCGGATGCCCCAGTCCATCCCGAAGCTCGCCGTGGTGATCGACGTCCGCAGCAAGGAGCTTTTCCAGGACATCCGCGAAGCACTGCGGAACCTGCGGGCGGCGGGCATGGCCTATCGTCTGCTGTTCCTCGACGCCGACGACGCCACCCTGGTCCGCCGCTTTGAACAGGGCCGCCGCCCGCACCCGCTCCAGGGTGACGGCAGCATCCTCGACGGGATCGCGGCCGAACGCGAGGTCCTGACGGAGCTGAGGGACTCCTCCGACATCGTCGTGGACACGTCCAAACTGAATGTCCACGCCCTGGCCACCACCGTCACGGAACTGTTCACCGAGTCCGGCCCCATCGTGCTGCGGCTGAACGTCATGAGCTTCGGCTTCAAATACGGGCTGCCGGTGGACGCGAACTACGTCGCGGATGTCCGTTTCATCCCCAATCCGCACTGGGTCCCGCAGCTGCGTCCGCACACCGGGCTGGACGAGGACGTGCGCGACTACGTCCTGCAGGCCACCGGCACCGCGGAATTCCTGGACCGCTACGTCGAAGCCCTGGAACCCGTGATCGACGGCTACCGCCGGGAAAACAAGCACTACGCCACCATCGCGGTCGGCTGCACGGGCGGGAAGCACCGTTCCGTGGCGGTGACGGAGGAGCTGGCCAAGCGCCTGGACCAGCTTCCCCATGTGACCGTCAGCTCCCACCACCGGGATCTGGGGCGCGAATAATGTCCTTCCTCACCGGACCGCTGCCGCTGATTCCCGAGGGAAAGGGCGGACGGGAGAGCGAAGGCCAGGCAGGATCGATTGTCGCCCTCGGCGGCGGACACGGCCTCTCCGCGTCCCTTTCGGCGCTGCGCCTGCTCACGACCGACCTCACCGCTGTGGTAACGGTTGCCGACGACGGCGGCTCTTCCGGCCGTCTTCGCCGCGAGCTGGGGGTCCTTCCCCCGGGGGACCTGCGGATGGCTTTGGCAGCGCTCTGCGATGACACGGACTGGGGCCGCACCTGGCGCGATGTCATGCAGCACCGATTCCGTTCCCAGCCCGGCGTGGACGGGTCCCTGGACGACCATGCCCTCGGCAACCTGCTGATCGTGACGCTCTGGGAACTGCTGGGAGACCCCGTTGCCGGCCTCCAGTGGGCCGGTGCCCTCCTGGGAGCCCGCGGCCAGGTGCTGCCGATGTCGACGCTGCCGCTGACCATCGAAGGTGACGTGCTGCGCCGCACTGAAGCCGGCGACCTGCTCGAAACCATCATCGGCCAGGCCAGCCTCGCCGCTGCCGGTGCACGCAGCAACGTCTCCGACGTGCGGCTGCTGCCCGTTGACGCCCCGGCGTGCCCTGCGGCGCTGGAGGCCATCGACCGTGCCGACTGGGTGGTGCTGGGGCCCGGGTCCTGGTACACCTCCGTCCTGCCGCACCTGATGCTCCCGGAACTGCGGGATGCGTTGTGCGCCACACCGGCCAAGCGGTGCCTGACCATGAATCTCAGCAACGAGACAACGGAAACGTCAGGGATGAGCGCAGTGGATCATCTGGCGGTAATCCGCCGCTACGCGCCGGAGTTCAAGGTGGACGCGGTACTGGTGGATCCGTCCGTGGTGGCGGACCGGGCAGCCTTTGAGGAGGCTGTAGCAGAACTGGGCGGCCGTCCGGTCTTCGGTAAGGTAGGGGCAGCGTCGGGGCGTCCGATCCATGATCCGCTCCGCCTCGCAACCGCCTTCCACGACATATTTGGGGAGAACTAGGAGTGTTTTTGTGGCGTTGACCGCAGCAGTAAAGGAGGAACTGTCACGTTTGGACGTGAAGAAGTCCTCAGTCCGCAAGGCCGAAGTCTCGGCCATGCTGCGTTTTGCCGGGGGACTGCACATCATTTCCGGGCGCATAGTGATCGAAGCCGAGGTCGACCTCGCGTCTACGGCCCGCCGGCTGCGTGCAGCCATTGCCGAGGTCTACGGCCACGCCAGCGACATCATTGTCGTCTCCGGCGGCGGGCTTCGCCGCGGCAACCGGTACGTGGTCCGTGTGGTGAAGGACGGGGAATCCCTGGCCCGGCAGACCGGCCTGCTCGATGCCCGCGGCCGCCCCGTGCGCGGCCTGCCCTCCGTAGTGGTCAACGGTTCCGCTGCGGACGCCGAGGCGGTCTGGCGCGGCGCCTTCCTCGCCCACGGTTCGCTCACGGAACCCGGGCGTTCCTCCTCGCTTGAGGTCACCTGCCCGGGCCCGGAAGCGGCACTGGCGCTGGTGGGTTCGGCCCGGCGCATCGGCATTTCCGCCAAGGCCCGCGAAGTCCGCGGCGTGGACCGTGTGGTTGTCCGGGACGGCGATACCATCGCCGCCCTGCTCACCCGGATGGGCGCCCACGACGCGCTGATGGTCTGGGAAGAACGCCGCATGCGCAAGGAAGTGCGGGCCACGGCCAACCGGCTGGCCAACTTCGACGACGCGAACCTGCGCCGCTCCGCCCAGGCCGCCGTCGCCGCAGGCGCGCGGGTGGACCGGGCACTGGAGATCCTGGGCGAGGACGTCCCGGAGCACCTGCGCTATGCCGGTGAGCTGCGCGTGGCCCATAAGCAGGCATCCCTGGACGAACTGGGACACCTGGCGGACCCGCCGATGACCAAGGACGCCATTGCCGGCCGGATCCGGCGGCTGCTGGCCATGGCCGACAAGCGGGCCGCCGAGCTGGGGATTCCGGGTACCGAGTCCAGCGTCACTCCGGAAATGTTGGATGAATAACGTTATTGCATAGGATGGACTAAGCCTGCTGCCTTTTTGAGGGAGCATGACGATTTTCCGGATGGGAATTCCGTCCGGAACATTGATCCGACACCAACGGAGGATTTTCGTGAACGAGTACACACTGCCGGAACTGCCCTACGACTACGCGGCGCTTGAACCGCACATTTCCGCACGCATCATGGAACTGCACCACGACAAGCACCACGCCACGTACGTTGCCGGTGCCAACACGGCGCTGGCCCAGATGGCCGAAGCCCGTGAAAAGGGCGAATTCGGCACCATCGGCAAGCTTTCCAAGGACCTTGCCTTCCACCTTGGCGGCCACACCAACCACAGCATCTTCTGGAACAACATGTCCCCGGACGGCGGCGACAAGCCCGAAGGTGAGCTGGCAGCAGCCATCGACGAGTTCTTCGGTTCCTTCGACGGCTTCCGCGGACAGTTCAGTGCCGTGGCCAACTCCATCCAGGGCTCCGGCTGGTCCATCCTGGCCTACGAGCCGCTGGGCAAGAACCTCGTCATCGAGCAGCTCTACGATCAGCAGGGCAACGTTCCCGTGGGCACCATCCCGCTGCTGATGCTCGACATGTGGGAGCACTCCTACTACCTGGACTACGCCAACGTTAAGGGCGACTACGTCAAGGCGTGGTGGAACATCGTCAACTGGGCCGACGTCGCAGCCCGTTTCGATGCAGCCCGCAGCGGAGCCAAGAGCCTCATCCTCCCGGCCTAGTTCCCCGGAACGCCGCAGATTCTGCGGGCGTCCGGTCCCTACGGTGACTGTGACGCGTAAGATAAATCCGTAGGCTCCGGTCCTGTCCGGTGCTTTCCGGCACCGGGCAGGAACGGGCCACGGCGCCGCGGCCGGAAAGGGTTTACCCAAGCGGAAGTGTCAGGCCGCAGTTAGTCCGGTGGCTTCTTACCCTGAGGTCACACAGCTCTCGATTGAACCCCTACTCAAGGAGACAGAACAGTGACTACTCGTGTTGGAATCAACGGATTCGGGCGTATTGGCCGCAACTACTTCCGGGCAGCCCTGGAGCAGAACGCCGATCTCGATATCGTCGCCGTGAACGACCTGACCAGCCCCGAGACCCTCGCCCACCTCCTCAAGTACGATTCCGTGACCGGACGCCTGGGGGCCGACGTCGAAGTGCGCGAGGGGAACATCGTCGTCGGGGGCAAGACCATCCGCGTCCTCGCAGAACGCGACCCGTCCAACCTGCCCTGGAGCGACCTGGGCGTGGACATCGTGATTGAGTCCACCGGATTCTTCACCAAGGCGGAGGACGCCAAAAAGCACATCGACGCAGGAGCCAAGAAGGTCCTGATTTCCGCTCCGGGCAAGGGTGCCGACCTCACCATCGTGATGGGCGTCAACGACGGCGACTATGATCCCGCCGCCCACAACATCATCTCCAACGCCTCCTGCACCACCAACTGCCTGGGCCCGCTGGCCAAGGTCCTCCACGAGGCCTTCGGCATCGAGCGCGGCCTGATGACGACGGTGCACGCCTACACCGCCGACCAGAACCTGCAGGACGGACCGCACCGCGACCTGCGCCGCGCCCGGGCCGCTGCCCTGAACATCGTGCCGACCACCACCGGCGCTGCCAAGGCCATTGGCCTGGTCCTCCCGGAACTCGACGGCAAACTGGACGGTTTCGCGCTCCGTGTCCCCGTTCCCACCGGCTCGGTCACCGACCTGACCGTGACGGTATCCCGGGAAGCAACGGTGGAGCAGATCAACGACGCCTACAAGACCGCAGGCACCGGGCCGCTGGCAGGCATCCTACGGTACACGGACGAGCCGATTGTCTCCTCCGATATCGTCACCGATCCTGCCTCGTGCATCTTCGACTCCGGCCTGACCCGCGTCATGGGCAACCAGGTGAAGGTCGTGGGCTGGTACGACAACGAGTGGGGCTACTCCTGCCGTCTGGTGGACCTCACCAAGCTCGTTGCCTCAAAGCTTTAATCAACCGAGTACGCAAAGGTAGACATGACTGTCAAAACTCTTCCCGACCTGATCAGCGACGGCGTCGACGGCAGGTACGTGCTGGTCCGCTCGGACCTGAACGTACCGCTCGATAACGGCAGGGTTACCGACGACGGGCGTATCAGGGCGTCGATTCCCACCCTGCAGACCCTCGTGGAGCACGGCGCCAAGGTCATTGTGATGGCCCACCTGGGCCGCCCCAAAGGCACGCCGGATGAGAAGTACTCGCTGCGTCCCGCCGTCGACCGCCTTGACGAGCTTTCCCCGTTCCCGGTGGAGTTCGCCGAGGACGTCGTGGGCTCCAGCGCCCGCGGGCTTGCAGGCTCGCTGGCGGCCGGATCCGTCCTGGTGCTGCAGAACATCCGCTTTGACGCCCGGGAAACCTCCAAGGACGACGCGGAACGTCAGGCACTGGCCGGGGAGCTGGCAGCCCTGACCGGTGACAACGGCGCGTACGTGGACGACGCCTTCGGCGCAGTGCACCGCAGGCACGCCAGCGTCTACGACATCGCCGAGGTCCTGCCCGCCTACGAAGGCGGCCTGGTGCACACCGAGGTCGAGGTGCTCAAGCGCCTGACCGAGAACCCGGAGGACCCGTACGTGGTGGTCCTTGGCGGTTCCAAGGTGTCCGACAAGCTTGCCGTGATCGAGAACCTGATGGACCGGGCGGACTACCTGCTCGTGGGCGGCGGCATGGTCTTCACGTTCCTGGCGGCACAGGGGTACAAGGTGGGCGCCTCACTGCTCGAAACGGACCAGATCGAGAACGTGAAGGGCTACCTCAGCCGCGCCAAGGAGGTCGGCTGCGAATTTGTCCTGCCCACCGACATTGTGGTGGCGGATAAGTTCGCGGCGGACGCCGACGTCGAGACCGTTCCTGCGGATGCGATGGAGGACGGCCGCTTCGGCGCGTCCGGCCTCGGCCTGGACATTGGCCCCGACTCCGCAGCCGCCTTTGCCGAACGCATCCGCGGCGGGAAGACCATCTTCTGGAACGGTCCGATGGGCGTGTTCGAATTCGAGGCCTTCGCCAACGGCACCCGCGCCGTGGCGCAGGCACTCAAGGACTCCAGCGGCTTCAGCGTGGTGGGCGGCGGCGATTCCGCCGCAGCCGTCCGGAAGCTCGGCTTCTCGGAGGACGATTTCGGCCACATCTCCACCGGCGGCGGCGCCAGCCTCGAATACCTGGAAGGCAAGGCCCTCCCGGGCCTCACCGTCCTCGACAAGTAATATCCACGGTGCGGGTCCGCTGGCACCAGCGGGCCCGCACCGGCATGTCCCATCCCGTCCGGCCCCGACACGGCCGGGCAACCGCGAGTTAGAAACCGGAGTAACCATGACCACCTCCACGAACGGCACGTTCGACCGCACACCCCTGATCGCCGGCAACTGGAAGATGAACATGGACCACGTCCAGGGCATCACCCTGCTGCAGAAACTGGCCTGGACGCTCAGCGATGCCCGCCACGACTTTGGACGCGTGGAGGTGGTGGTGTTCCCTCCGTTCACCGACCTGCGCAGCACCCAGACACTGGTGGCCGGTGACAAGCTGAAGGTGGAGTACGGCGCACAGGACCTCTCCCCGAAGGACTCCGGCGCCTACACCGGTGACATTTCCGGCCAGTTCCTCGCTAAGCTCGGCTGCAGCTACGTCCTCGTCGGCCACAGCGAACGCCGCTCCGTCCACGGCGAAAGCGACGAGCTGCTGAACGAGAAGCTCAAGGCCGCGTACCGCCACAACCTGGTGCCCATTCTCTGCGTGGGTGAAGGCCTTGAGGTACGCCAGGCCGGCGACCATGTGCCGCACACCCTCGAGCAGGTCCGCAACGGCCTTGCCGGCCTGGACGCCGAGCAGGTATCGAGCCTCGTCATTGCCTACGAACCCGTCTGGGCCATCGGCACCGGTGAGGTTGCCGGCCCCGGCGACGCGCAGGAAATGTGTGCAGCCATCCGCGCCGAAATTGCGGATCTGTACGACGACGCCGTTGCCGCCAAGACGCGCCTGCTCTACGGCGGGTCGGTCAAGGCAGCCAATGCGGCAAGCATCCTGGGGGAGCGTGACGTGGACGGCGTGCTGGTCGGAGGCGCCAGTTTGGATGTAGGCGAATTTGCTAATATTGTCAGGTTCGAACAACATCTGGTGACTGACTGAACTGCAGCTGAAGGGCGCCGCAGCGGCGTCCCCAATCCATGAGTCACCCGAAAGGCCCTAAGTGGAAATTCTGAAGATCGTCCTGCTGGTGCTCCTTGCCATTACGAGCCTGCTGCTGACGCTGCTCATTTTGCTGCACAAGGGCCGGGGCGGCGGAATGTCGGACATGTTCGGCGGCGGCATGACCAGCAGCCTCGGATCCTCCGGTGTCGCTGAAAAGAACCTGAACCGCTTCACCGTGGCACTGGCTGTTTCCTGGGGCCTGGTCATCGTAGCCCTCGGACTGATCCAGCGCTTCGCCGGCGAAGCATAGGCAGGCAGTACCTGCACAAAGAGTAAAGGAACGGCCCCCGGATTTCTCCGGGGGCCGTTCCTTTGTGCGTCGGCCTGCTGCCCTAGTCCTCGTCCTCATCGGCGTCTTCAGAGGCGAAGAGGCGCCGGGGCAGCTGCGATGCGGCGGCCTGGTCAATAAGCCAGCGCGTCTTGGTCCGGCCCCGGGCCCCCGCGGCAGGCACCTGGATCTCGCCGGCACCGGCCAGGGCCAGGCCGACGGCGCCCGCCTTATCGTTGCCTGCCACGCCAAGCCACACTTCAGCTGCTGTGTTGATGCTTTCCAGGGTGAGGGAAATCCGTTCCGGCGGAGGCTTCGGGGCGTCCCGGACCGCCACGACGGTGGAGCCCACGGTACGCACACCGGGGGTTTCCGGGAACAGGGAGGCCACATGCGCGTCCGGACCCACTCCCAGCAGCAGGACATCGAAGCGGGGTAGCCGGGGATCCACCGGTTCAAACCCTGCTTCAAGCTGCTCGCCGGCGGCCGCCTCGGCCAGCTGCCGGGCATAGTCGGCCGCGGCGTCTTCAACGGTATCCACGTCGCCGGCCGTAGCGACGGCGTGGATCCGGTGGGCGGGAACACCAAGCGGGTCCAGCATGGCCTGCCGGGCCTGCAGGGAGTTGAGCTCCGGATCCCCGGCCGGGAGGAACCTCTCGTCGCCCCACCAGAAGTTCACCCGGGTCCAGTCCACCGCAGTCCGGGCGGGGTTGGCCGTGACCGCCTCAAGCGTTGCGATGCCGACCGTTCCGCCGGTCAGCACGGCGGTCGCTTCCCCGCGCCGGCTCTGGACGTCCACGAGCTTCGTGATCAGCCGGGCAGCTGTTGCCGCGACAAGCGCCTGCGGATCCGGATGGATGCTGACGCCGTTGGGGGAGGGCATCATGCCTGTGCCCCTTCCTGGGACAGGCACGCGGCCAGTCCCTCAGTGAGTACTTCTCCGAAGACCTCGTCAGGGTCCAGCCGGCGCAGTTCCTCCGCCAGGCAGTCCCGCAGGGTGCGGCGCGGCAGGGAAATCTGCTGCTCCGGCTGCCCCGGCTGGGTCAGGTGGGCGGTGGTCTGGTCGGGGCGGGCGAGTTCCACGTCTCCGTCTTCGCCGCTGAACACCACGCGGTGAATGCCGGACCCGGCTGTTCCCTCGATGATTTCCAGGGGAACATCCATAGCCTTCTTGAGCCAGGCGGCCAGCAGGAAGGTGCTGGCCGAATCGGAGGCACCTTCGACGACGATCGACCGTACCTTCGACGCGCCGATACCGTCCAGGACCGCAGCCAGCTGGATCCGCCAGTTGGTCAGCCGGGTCCAGCTAAGGTCCGTATCGCCGGCAGCGTAGCTGTCCGCCAGGCCCAGGAGCGCCTTCTTCGGGTTCTCTTCCGTGGCGGCGTCCGTGATCCGGCGGTGGGCAATACAGCCGAGCGGGGTCCGGGCCGGATCGGCCGGGACTCCGTGCGGCCACCACACCACAATCGGCGCGTCCGGAAGCAGCAGCGCCGACACGAGGGATTCGCTTTCCGCGGCGAGCTCGCCGTAACCGGACAGGACAATGACTTCCGAAGCACCGGCGTCGCCGCCCACGCGGATCTGCGCATCGAGGCGTGTTTTCTCGTGCGGGCTGCCCTCCGCCAGCACGATAATGCGGCAGGGGTGTTCCCTGCTGGCCTCGTTGGCGGCGGCAATGGCCTCCTCGACGAAGTCCGGCTGGGTGTCCACCACCAGGGTCAGCACGCGGCCCAGGGTGACAACACCGCCCTTTTCACGCATGGCAACAATTTCCTTGGACACCTTGGAGGTGGTGGTGTCCGGCAGTTCTACTATCACGGCCTTCTCCAGGTCCTTCCATCTCGGGCAAGCAGCTCGTCGGCGGAGTCCGGCCCCCAGCTGCCGGGAGCATACGGCTCCGGCTGGCTGTCCAGTGATGCCCAGTAGGCTTCAAACGGGTCCACGATCTTCCAGGACAACTCAACTTCCTGGTGCCGGGGGAAGAGCGGAGGCTCACCCAGCAACACGTCCAGGATCAACCGTTCATAGGCCTCGGGACTGGACTCGGTGAAGGAATGCCCGTACCCGAAGTCCATGGAAACATCGCGTACTTCCATCTGCGTTCCCGGCACCTTGGAACCGAACCGGATGGTGGCTCCTTCGTCCGGCTGGACGCGGATGACCACGGCGTTCTGGCCGAAGTCGTCGCCGTTGTGTTCGCGGAACAGCAGGTTGGGGGAGCGCTTGAAGACGACGGCGATTTCCGTCACCCGGCGTCCCAGCCGCTTGCCGGCCCGCAGGTAGAACGGCGCCCCGGCCCAGCGGCGGGTATTGATGTCCAGCCGAATGGCTGCGAACGTTTCGGTCTTGGACTCGGGGTTGAACCCTTCCTCCTCCAGGAACCCGGTGACCTTCTCGCCGCCCTGCCAGCCCCCGGTGTACTGTCCGCGGGCGGAACTGCGGGAGAGGTCCTCCGGCAGGCGGACGGCGGCCAGCACCTTCTCCTTCTCCGCACGCAGATGGTCCGCATTGAAGGAGATGGGCTCCTCCATTGCGGTCAGCGCCAGGAGCTGCAGCAGGTGGTTCTGGATGACGTCGCGGGCCGCGCCCACGCCGTCGTAATAGCCCGCCCGGCCGCCGATGCCGATGTCCTCGGCCATGGTGATCTGCACATGGTCCACGTAGTTCGCGTTCCAGATGGGCTCGAACAACTGGTTCGCGAAGCGCAGCGCCAGGATGTTCTGCACCGTTTCCTTGCCCAGGTAGTGGTCAATGCGGAACACCGAATCAGCGGGGAAGACGGACTCCACCACGTTGTTCAGTTCACGGGCCGAGGCCAGGTCATGGCCGAACGGCTTTTCGATCACCACCCGCCGCCACTTGCCCTCGGAGGTCTTGGCCAGTCCGTGCTCGGACAGCTGCTGGCAGACCTGCTCGAAGGATTTGGGCGGCACCGAGAGATAGAATGCGTGGTTGCCCCTGGTCCCGCGCTGTTCGTCCAGGTCCTCCAGGGTCGCCTTGAGGTTGCCGAACGCTTCGTCACTGTCGAACCCGCCCTCGACAAACCGGATGCCCTGGGCCAGCTGGTTCCACACGCCGTCGTTGAAGTCGGTCCGGGCGTGGGCCTGGACCGACTCCTTCACCTGTGCCGCAAACTCCTCATGGCTCCACGGCCGGCGGCCGAAGCCCACCAGCGAGAAGCTTGGGGGAAGCAGTCCCCGGTTGGCCAGGTCGTAGACGGCGGGAATGAGCTTCTTCCGTGCCAGGTCCCCGGTCACGCCGAAGATCACCAGGGAGGACGGACCGGCAATCCGGCTGAGCCGGAGGTCCCGCGGATCCCGTAGGGGGTTGCCCGTCCCTGTCTTCCCTGTCTTGTCCTCGGCGGCCATTTACTTCCCGCTTTCTTCCGCCAGGGCGCGCACGACGTTTTCGATTTCGCGGATTCCTTCGGCGCGGTTGAGCAGGTGAAGGCGCAGGACGGGACGGCCCTGGTCCGCGAGGACCTGCGCGTCGCCGGCCGCCTGCGCACTGATGAGCTCACCGAAGCTGAAGGGCCGTTCGGGAATGGCAACATCTTCGGCGGGCTTGCCGGTGATCTGCAGGTAAACGCCCTGCGCCGGTCCGCCCTTGTGGAACTGGCCGGTGGAGTGCAGGAAGCGCGGTCCCCAGCCGAAGGTCACGGGACGGCCGGTGACTGCTGCCAGTTCCGGGCGGATTGAGGCAAGCTCCGCCTGCCGGCTCCGGTCAAGGTATGCCTGGATGCTGAGGTAGCCGTCCGGTCCGAGCTGGCGGAGCAGGGATGCCAGTGCGCCGCGGAGGGTGTGTGCCGTACCGAGCAGGTCGGCCGGTCCGCGCACCTCGACGGACCCGTCAACGAAGGACGGTTCCGTGGGTTCCGGGGTGGCATCAAGCAGGCCGCGTGCCGCCTTCTTGGCAGCCTCGACGTCCGGCTGGTCGAACGGGTTGATGTTCAGCAGGCGTCCGGCAACCGCGGTGGCGAACTCCCAGAGCATCATGGAGCCGCCGAGGCTGCCGGAGACCACTACCTGGTCCCCTTCGGGCAGGACCTCCGAGTCAACCGGGACAATCCGGACGGTGAGCACGTCGCCGGCTCCGGACACCATCTCCGGGGCGCCGGGTTCCACGGCAACGGGCAGCAGGCCCGTGCCGAGCTTGCCCGTGGATTCGGCAATCAGCTGTTCGGCCCAGTCCGGGAACCCGGCCAGGCCGGAGCCCTCGTCCACGATGACGATCTTGTTGCGCAGCGGCACGGTTCCGCCGAGAGCGGCTCCGAGTTCCAGGCCGATGTTGTCCGGCGCGTCGTCCCGCAGTATTTCAGCGGTCATTTCGGCATCGTCGAGGAGGGTCTCGATATCCGCACCGGCCAGGCCCGAGGGGACCAGGCCGAAAGCGGTCAGGGCGGAGTAGCGTCCGCCCACGTTGGGATCGGCGTTGAAGACCGCGCGGTATCCGGCCTCGCGGGCCGCCGCGTCCAGCGGCGACCCGGGGTCCGTGACCACCACGATGCGGGACTTCGCGTCGATACCCGCATCGGTGAATGCCTGTTCGAAAACCCGCCGCTGCGAGTCGGTTTCCACGGTGGAACCCGATTTCGAGCTCACCACAATGACGGTTTCCGCCAGCCGGTCGCCCAGGGCTGCGGCAACGACGTCGGGGTCGGTGGAATCCAGCACGGTCAGGTTAACGCCTGCAGAGCGGGTAATGACCTCGGGCGCGAGGGAAGAGCCGCCCATGCCGGCCAGGACCACGCGGGTCACCGACTCGGCAGCGAGCTCTTCCCTCAGCGCCGCGATCTGTCCCACGAGCGGCCGGGAGCTTTCTCCGGGATTCAGCCAGCCTAGGCGGATGGAAGCCTCGGCTTCGGCATCGGGTCCCCACAAGGTGGGATCGGAGGCCACGAGCCGGGAGGCAACTTCATCGCCTACGAGTTCGGGCACCTTGGCGTCGACGGCAGCACTTGCTGCTCCGGCTGCTTCAAAGGACAGTGTGGTCATGTTTTCCTATGCCTCTTTCGCGGTATCCAGTGCGGTCTGAACGGTCTGCAGGAGTTCGCCCCAGCTAACCACGAACTTGTCCAGGCCTTCGGTCTCCAGCTGCTCCACAACGTCGTTGTAGGAGATGCCCAGGCCGTCAAGCCGGTCCAGGATGCCGTTGGATTCGGCGTAGGTGCCGGTGATCGTGTCTCCGGTAACCTCGCCGTGGTCCGCCGTCGCTTCCAGCGTCTTTTCCGGCATGGTGTTTACCGAGTGCGGTGCCACCAGGCCCGTGACATACAGGGTGTCCGGCAGGGCCGGATCCTTCACGCCGGTGGAGGCCCAGAGCGGACGCTGGGCGTTGGCGCCGGCCGCGGCCAGCACCTGCCAGCGCTCGGTGGCGAACTGCTCTTCGAAGACCTGGTAGGCCAGGCGGGCGTTGGCCAGTCCGGCCTTGCCCAACAGGGCCTTGGCCTCGTCGGAGCCGACGGCGTCCAGGCGCTTGTCGATTTCGGCGTCGACGCGGGAGACGAAGAAGGATGCCACCGAGTGGATGGTGGAGAGGTCGTGCCCGTTTTCCTTCGCCTGCTCAATGCCGAGCATGTACGCGTTGATGACCTCGCGGTAGCGCTCGAGCGAGAAGATCAGGGTGACGTTCACGCTGATCCCGGCGGCCAGCGTGGCGGTGATGGCCGGCAGGCCTTCCTTGGTGGCGGGGATCTTGATCAGCACATTGGCGCGGCCAACCTTGTCGAAGAGTTCCTTGGCCTCGTTGATGGTGCCCTGGGTGTCACGCGACAGGCGCGGGTCGACCTCGATGGACACGCGGCCGTCGACGCCGTCGGTTGCTTCGTAGACCGGTGCGAAGACGTCGCAGGCCTGGATGACGTCGTCGGTGGTGATTTCGAAGACGGACTTGTCGACGTCGGCGCCCGAGCGCGAGAGCTGCTGCACCTGGGCGGCGTACGACTCGCCGTTGGCCAGGGCGGCGGCGAAGATGCTCGGGTTCGTGGTCACGCCGACCACGTTGCGCTCATCGATGAGCTTCTTCAGGGAACCGGAGACAATCCGTTCGCGGGAAAGGTCGTCCAGCCAGATGGACACGCCGGCTTCGGAAAGCGCGGCGGTGGGAGTGGAAGTCATAGTTGATGCTCCTTTGGGTAAGGGAATTACTGCTGGTCGCCGGTCTCGGTGGACTGTGCCCCGGAAGATGCTCCGGTGGTGCGGTCGGGGGCGGATCCTTCACCGCCGACGGCGGCGAGGGAATCGCGGGCGGCCTGCGCCACGGCGTCAGCGGTTATCCCGAATTCGCGGAACAGCGTCTTGTAATCGGCGGACGCACCGAAGTGCTCCAGGGAAACGCTGCGGCCGGCGTCGCCGACAATTTCCCGCCAGCCGAGGGCAATGCCGGCTTCGACGGAAACCCGGGCGCGGATGTCCTTCGGCAGGACCGTTTCGCGGTATTCCTTCTCCTGCTTGTTGAACCACTCGATGCTCGGCATCGAGACCACGCGGGCGGCCACGCCTTCCGCGGCGAGGGCCTCGCGGGCCTTGACGGCCAGCTGGACCTCGGACCCGGTGCCGACCAGGATGACGTCCGGCGTGACGACGCTGCCGTCACGCACGGCTTCGGCGAGGATGTAGCCACCGCGGGCAGCGCCTTCGGCGGAGCCGAACTCGGTGGCCGTTGCCTCGCCGGTTCCCCGTGCGTAGGTGGGGATGTTCTGGCGGGTCAGCACAATGCCGGCCGGGTTCTCGGTGTTCTCCAGGATGGTGCGCCAGGCGACGGCGACCTCGTTGGCATCGCCTGGACGGACGACGTCGAGCCCCGGGATGGCGCGCAGGGAAGCAAGCTGCTCCACCGGCTGGTGGGTGGGTCCGTCTTCGCCGAGGCCGATGGAGTCGTGCGTCCAGACGTAGATGGACGGCACGCCCATCAGCGCACCGAGGCGGATGGCCGGCCGCTGGTAGTCGCTGAAGATCAGGAACGTACCGGAGAAGGCCCGGGTGTTGCTGTGCATGGTGATGCCGTTGACGATCGACGCCGCTGCGTGTTCGCGGATGCCGAAGTGCAGCACGCGGCCGTACGGGTTGCCGGACCAGGCGTTGGTCTGCTTCCCGGCGGGGATGAAGGAGGGGGAGCCTTCAATGGTGGTGTTGTTGGACTCGGCGAGGTCGGCGGAGCCGCCCCACAGTTCCGGCAGGGCCGGGCCGATGGCGGAGAGGACCTTGCCGGAAGCGGCACGGGTGGAGACGTCCTTGCCGGCCTCGAAGACGGGCAGCGAGGCTTCCCAGCCTTCGGGCAGTTCGCCCTTTTCCAGGCGGGCCAGGAGTGCGGAGCCTTCGGCGTTCGCTTCTTCCCAGGCCTTGAAGCCTTCGTTCCACTTCGAGTGCGCCTCGGCGCCGCGGGCAACTGCCTGGCGGGCGTGCTCGAGGACCTCGGGGTCGACGTCGAAGGTCTTTGCCGGGTCGAAGCCCAGGGTCTCCTTCAGTGCCGCGACTTCGTCGGTGCCCAGGGCGGAGCCGTGGATCTTGCCGGTGTTCTGCTTGTTCGGTGCCGGCCAGCCGATGATGGTGCGCAGGGAGATGATCGAAGGCCGGTTCGTTTCGGCCTTGGCGGCCATCAGCGCACTGTAGAGCTCGTTGACGTCTTCGACGTATTCGCCCGTCTTGGTCCAGTCCACGCGCTGGGTGTGCCAGCCGTAGGCTTCGTAGCGCTTGAGCACGTCTTCGGTGAAGGCAATGTCGGTGTCGTCTTCGATCGAGATGTGGTTCTCGTCGTAAATCACCACGAGGTTGCCCAGTTCCTGGTGGCCGGCCAGCGAGGAGGCTTCGGCGGTGACGCCTTCCTGCAGGTCGCCGTCGGACGCGATAACCCAGATGGTGTGGTCGAACGGGCTGGTACCCTCGGCGGCGTCGGCGTCGAGCAGGCCGCGCAGGCGGCGCTGGGCGAAGGCGAAGCCAACGGAGGAAGCGAGGCCCTGGCCGAGCGGACCGGTGGTGATTTCGACGCCGTCGGTGTGGCGGTACTCGGGATGGCCCGGGGTCTTGGAGCCCCAGGTGCGCAGGGACTGCAGGTCCTCAAGCTCCAGGCCGTAGCCGGAGAGGAACAGCTCTATGTACAGGGTCAGGGAAGTGTGCCCGGGGGAGAGGACGAAGCGGTCGCGTCCGATCCAGTGCGGATCCGACGGGTCGTGGCGCATGACCTTCTGGAACAGAAGGTAGGCGGCCGGAGCCAGGCTCATTGCCGTGCCGGGGTGGCCGTTGCCGACCTTCTCCACGGCGTCGGCAGCCAGGACGCGGACGGTGTCCACTGCCTTGCGGTCTGTTTCGGTCCAGATCAGTTCTTGCTCTTCCATATGTGGCACGTTTACCGGGCCCCTCTCTCTGCAGACAATCCGGCACCGTACAGCGCCGGATATGCCCGGAAGCCCCCCGCGAACGGGATGCGTCCGGTTCCTTTACCACTTCAACCAACAGCAGACGCAAATCGATACCGCGTTTTCGGCATCACTTGTTCCGCACTCCGCAGCCGAAGCCGCGGATACTGCTTAATACACCTTGGTGCTTTTTCCCGTCCGCGCCGCGATTGGCCGCGGGGAAAGATCCGTTCCAACCTTATCGTCTAAGGCTGCTTCCTGCCCGTTCCGGCACTGCTCTTCCGGGCAACCGGCAGGGCAAGTGGAGAATGCAGGTAACCGTGCGGGCGCAGGCATCTTCCGTGCTTCGATTTCTACAGCCGATAGAGGTTATGATGAGGACGGACTTTTTCGTTCCAGATTGGATAAAGTGATCGCTTCGTGACTACCCAGCATGCCGAATCCCCTGTCTATACGGGGAAGATGACGGCGGGCCGCAAGGTCCGGGCATACGTGGCGCTCACCAAACCGCGCGTCATCGAACTCCTGCTCGTGACCACGCTGCCCACCATGATCTTCGCCGAGCGGGGACTGCCGTCCCTGGGCCTGATCCTGGCCACCATGGTCGGCGGTGCCCTCGCAGCCGGCAGCGCCGGTGCCTTCAACTGCTATATCGACCGCGACATGGACAAGCTGATGAAGCGGACAAAGAACCGTCCGCTGGTCACCGGCGAGGTCTCCCCGCGCGAGGCACTGGTCTTTGCCTGGGTGCTGGGGGTTGTCTCCATTGCCCTGCTGTGGTTCGGGGCCAACCCGCTCACGGGCCTGCTCGGTGTCGGCGCCATTTTCCTTTACGTGGTTTTCTACACGCTGATCCTGAAGCGGCGCACCACCCAGAACATCGTCTGGGGCGGCGCTGCGGGATGCATGCCCGTGCTCATCGCCTGGGCTGCCGTCACCGGCAAGGTCGAGTGGCCCGCGATCATCCTGTTCATGATCATCTTCCTGTGGACGCCGCCGCATTACTGGCCGCTGTCCATGAAGTACGGGGAGGACTACCGCAACGCCAGCGTGCCGATGCTTGGTGCCGTTGCCGGCGCGAAGCTGGTTTCCGTCCAGGTGGTGCTGTACGCCTACGCCACCGTGGCCTGCTCACTGCTGCTGGTTCCCGTGGGCGGTGCCGGCTGGGTCTACACCATTGCCGCACTGCTTTCCGGCGTCTGGTTCGTGGCCGAGGCGCACAAGCTGCATTCCCGGGCCCAGCGCGAAGAGCTCAACGACAAGTCGGCCATGAAGGTCTTCCACCTGTCCATCAGCTACCTCACGATCCTCTTCCTGGCCCTGGCCGTGGATCCGTTCGTGGGCGGCGCACTGGTCTAGCTTTTCTGTTCCGCTTACGGTGGCCGGATCCCTTCGGGGTCCGGCCATTGTTGTGTCCGGGGTTCTTGGTTGCGGGGTTCTTGGTTCGCACGCGCTCCGGGCGTTCCGGAACGGCGGCAACGAAACTCCCGGCTCGCAGAGCTCGCGGGGAGTATTAAAGCCGCCTAGCCCGGAACGTCCTACGCGCCTGTTACAAGCACCACGTGCTTCATCGGGCAGAACCGCCCCGCCGTGGGTTCCCCTTCCCGCGGGTTGTACAGATGACGGGGCCAGGAAGGGCGCATAACCCCGTTACCTGTACAAACGGGAAGTAGTTTGGGCACAACATCCCAAGCTTTGGGACTCCTGTTACTGCTGGGGCCACACGCGCCACAGCAGCACCAGACCGTGGGACACGGTGCGGACAACAGACCCCGCCGTGCACAACATCCCAAGCTCCCGCCGGACACAAAAAGAGCCGGACCCCTCGGGGAGTCCGGCCCTTCAATGGAGAATTGCAGCGCTACTTCCCCCGCGCGCCGCGACCTCCCCGCGCCCTCCGGGCCTGGCGGACAGCGATGGCCGCTCCGCCGGGAACCTGCTTGTTGAAGCCGATGTACACAACCTGCGCCGCGGCCGCCGTCAGGAGGCAGGCGCCGAGCATGTGCAGGGCCACCAGGGCGATCGGCAGGTGCAGGAAGTGCTGGGCGTAGCCGATGGCCGCCTGGGCCAGGACGACCACGGTCAGCACCGCGAGGGCTTTGCGGACCCTGGCATCGGCACCCCGCCGGTAAACCAGGTACAGGGCCACGGCCAGGGCGAAGACCAGCAGGTACACGGGCACCACGTGGATACGGGTAATCAGGTCCGGGTTCAGGCCGTTGCGGGCGGCACCGTGGTCTCCGGCGTGCGGGCCGGAGCCGGTGACCACAACACCCAGCACCACGGTCAGTGCGGACAGGACGCCAATGGCGCCCAGCACCGGACGCAGGCTCGTGTCTGCCAAGGGTGCGTGGCGTGCTTCGAGGTCCAGCGCGGACAGCCGGGACCGGTTGACCATCACGACGGCGACGCAGATCATCACTGACGAGGCCAGGAAGTGCAGGCCCACCACCCACGGGTTGAGGTCGGTGAGGACGGTGATTCCGCCGATCACTGCCTGCGCGGGGACTCCGGCCAGCAGGGCGATGGAAAGCCACCATAGATCGCGGCGCGCGGCCCGGATCCGCCAGATCGAGAAGACCGTGGCGAAGGCAACGGCTGTCAGTACGAAGGTGAGGAGGCGGTTGCCGAACTCAATGATGCCGTGCAGGCCCATTTCCGGCGTCGTCACGAGGGAGTCCGCCGTGCATAGCGGCCATTCCGGGCAACCGAGGCCAGACGCCGTGAGGCGTACGGCTCCGCCGGTCACCACGATCACGATGTTGGCCACCAGTGACGCTACGGCGAGGTTGCGGATTAGGCGTCCGGCCGCGACCGGCTGCAGGCTGTTCGATTGCCGGGCGGGGACCCCGGCCGAAGTCTGTGACACGGTTTCTAACTCCATTTGAACCAGCGGACAGCGCCGAGGCCGCCCAGTATTGTCCACGCCAGAAGGATCAGCGTGGCGGAAATATTGAACTGCGAGTCGATCAGGGCCGAGCGCAGGGCATTGCCCAGGGCAGCCGAGGGCAGGACTTCGACGAACGGCTGCAGCACTGCGGGCAGGTTGCCTACCGGGATGATGATACCGCCGGCGGCTGCCAGGAGGATCCACAGCAGGTTGGTGATGGCCAGTGTGGCCTCGGGCCGGACGGTGCCGGCAACGAGCAGGCCCAGGGCGGTGAACGCCACCGCGCCGAGGAACAGCTGCACCGCGGCCGGCAGCACCCCGCTCAGCTCCGGCTGCCAGCCGAAGAACAGGGCGATAACCGAGACCAGCACCACCTGGATGACCAGGACGGCAAGGACGGCAATGACCTTTCCGGCAATCAGCCCGGTCCGGCCCAGCGGGGTGGTGGAGAGGTACCGGAGTACCCCGTAGCGGCGGTCAAAGCCAGTCGCGATGCCCTGGCCCGTGAAGGCCGTGGACATTGCACAGAGCGCAAAGATTCCCGGTGCGGCCATATTGATCCGGCTGGTTCCGTAGCCGTCCAGCAGGGGAGTGACCACCAGGGCCACCATGGCCAGCAGCGGCAGGACGACGGCGAGGATCAGCTGTTCGCCGTTGCGCAGCATCGTGAGGGCCTCGTAACGGCCCTGGTTCAGGATGCGCGCCGGCAGCGACGCGGGAGCACTCATCGGATAGCCCTTCCGGAAACGTCAAGGAAGACATCCTCGAGGGTGCGGGACGCCATATGTATCGACGACGGCAGGATGCCGCAGTCCTCCCACCAGGCAGCCAATGCGGTCAGGTCCCGCGGAGCCAGCGAACCGCGGACCGAATAGTGTCCCGGCGCTGCTTCGGCAACCTCGAAGTGGTGCGGCAGGCCGGCGGCGAGGGCGACGATGTCGAGCCCGGGGTCGGCGTCGAACGTCAGCAGCCGCTGCTCGGCCGGGGATCCGACCGCGGACGTCAGCTCCGCAACCGTTCCGGAAGCGACGGTCTTGCCGGCGTCAATGATGTAGACGTAGTCCGCGAGTTTCTGCGCGTCGTCCATCAAGTGGGTCGTGAGGATGATGCCGAGGCCCTCGGACCGCAGCTCCTCGATCAGTTCGAAGACGATTTGCCGCGACTGCGGGTCCAGGCCTGCGCTCGGCTCGTCCAGGAAAAGCACTTCCGGCCGGCCGATCAGCGCGGCAGCCATGGCCAGGCGCTGCTTCTGCCCGCCGGACAGGCGCCGGATGCCGGTGTTGGCGAAGCCGGCGATGCCCAGCCGGTCCACGAGTTCGGCGACCGGCCGGGGAGACTCGTACATCCGGGCGACGTGTTCCAGGAGGGCAACGGGACGGGCCGACGGCGGCAGGCCGCCTTCCTGCAGCATGACGCCCACGCGGCTGCGCAGGTGGGCGTCCGCACGGTACGGGTCCTGCCCGAGCAGGCGGATTTCCCCGCCGTCAATGGGCTGGAGGCCCTGGGCACATTCCAGGGTGGTGGTTTTGCCGGCGCCGTTGGCGCCGAGCAGGGCTGTGACGGAGCCGCGGCGGGCTGTGAAGTCGACGCCGGCGAGCACACGAATCATTTTGCCGTCGAGACCAGCAACCGGGCCGCAGTCCTTGATCAGACCTTTAATGGTCAGGCAGGGTTCATCGGTAGGCACCTGCATATTCTACGTTAGGTAGTACAGCCAACCGGAACGGATGCAGGGACCCCCGCCGGACCGGCTCCGGCAGCAGATCCCTCCAGGTGTTGCCGCTGTTGCTCACGGGAAAGCAACAGTCACACCAGCCCCACCGGGTGGGAAGCTCTGCGTCGCCGGAGTGGTTGCGGCAAACGAGAAGGCACAAATTACCGATTTTCGGGCGGAAATCGGTAATTTGTGCCTTGTAGATTCCCGGTCGCGCGGCATCAGGGTGGCCGACGCCGGCAGAACCATCCCCAGCAGGCAGCCGGACACCGCCGTCGTCGAATCCGCGGCCTCCACCGGGACCCGGGCGATGGTAGGTGCGAAGGCTGCGCAGATAGCAAGCCTTGCCTTAGTGGAATCAGGGAACAGATTAGGACATGCTTGTGTTGTGTATTCTGTGAGCAACTCTGAGACTAAGGCGGCGGCAATGCCGAATGCTGCCCGCGATGCGGAGGAGCGCACCCGGGACAAGGTCCTGGGTGCCGTTCTGGAACACGGCCCTGTCAGTGCGGCCGAGCTGGGTGAGCGGTTGGGCTTCACGCCTGCTGCCGTACGCCGGCATCTGGACGCCCTGTCCGGGAAGGGCCTGATCCAGGTCAAGCTCGTGCGCAATTCCTCCTCCGGAGCGGGACGCCCGGCACGCCGGTACGTGCTGAGTCCGCAGGGTCAGGCGCATCTGGGCAACGACTACCTCGACATCGCCACCGAGGCGCTGCGCCAGCTCGGTGCGGCGCTCGGACCGCAGGCAATCGAAGCCTTCGCCGCCGAGCGTTTCGGGGGGATGGAGGAGCGCTACCGTCCCGTCGTCGAGGCCGCAGGACCCGACGTCGCCGACCGCGCGGAGGCGCTGGCAGCGGAACTGACGAAGGACGGCTTCGTGGCGTCAACCACCATGATCGGTGCCACCGCGAAGAAGAGCACGCTGCTGAGCGTCCAGCTGTGCCAGGCACACTGCCCCATCCAGGGGCTCGCCACGGCCTATCCCGTTTTCTGTGACAAGGAAACCGAAGTTTTTGCCCGCCTCCTGGACGTGGACGTCCGCCGACTGTCCACACTCTCCAGGGGCGGCCACGTTTGTACGACCCACATCCCCGTGGGTCGGACCCGATCCGCGCCGCAGGTTCCACTGCGCGTCGAGACCACCCAGTCCACATCCATTCATCAGCAAGAAAGGCCGTGATGACGGATCAAGTAACCCAGAAGCCAACGGCACCTTCCATGGTGCCGGAGTCTGTGATTTCAGACATCCTGGAGAAGAACCCTGAACTCGAGGGCATCGGTACGTACGAGTACGGCTGGGCCGACTCGGACATCGCGGGCTCAACCGCCCGCCGCGGCCTGAGCGAGGAAGTCGTCCGCGACATTTCGGCAAAGAAGAACGAGCCGCAGTGGATGCTGGACCTCCGCCTCAAGGGCCTGAAATACTTCGACCGCAAGCCCATGCCGACCTGGGGTGCAGACCTCTCCGGCATCGACTTCGACAACATCAAGTACTTCGTGCGTTCCACCGAGAAGCAGGCGAAAAGCTGGGAAGACCTGCCCGAGGACATCCGCAACACGTACGAAAAGCTCGGCATCCCCGAAGCTGAGCGCGGCCGCCTGGTCTCCGGCGTTGCGGCACAGTACGAGTCCGAGGTTGTCTACCACCAGCTCCGCGAGGACTTGGAACGCCAGGGCGTCATCTTCCTGGACACGGACACCGCACTGAAGGAACACCCGGAACTGTTCCAGGAGTACTTCGGCACCGTCATCCCCGTCGGTGACAACAAGTTCGGCTCGCTGAACACTGCCGTGTGGTCCGGCGGTTCCTTCGTCTACGTCCCCAAGGGCGTCCACGTGGAGATCCCGCTGCAGGCCTACTTCCGTATCAACACGGAGAACATGGGCCAGTTCGAGCGCACCCTGATCATTGCGGACGAGGATTCCTACGTCCACTACATCGAGGGCTGCACCGCGCCGATCTACACCTCGGATTCGCTGCACAGCGCCGTCGTCGAAATCATCGTGAAGAAGGGCGCCCGCGTCCGCTACACGACCATCCAGAACTGGTCCAACAACGTGTACAACCTGGTGACCAAGCGCGCCATTGCACACGAGGGCGCCACCATGGAGTGGATCGACGGCAACATCGGTTCCAAGGTCACCATGAAGTACCCAGCCGTCTACCTGGTCGGCGAGCACGCCAAGGGTGAGACCCTGTCCATCGCCTTCGCCGGCGAAGGCCAGCACCAGGACACCGGATCCAAGATGGTCCACATTGCCCCGAACACCAAGAGCTCCATCATTTCCAAGTCCGTGGCCCGCGGCGGCGGCCGTGCTGCCTACCGCGGCCTGGTCCAGGTCCGCGAAGGCGCCAAGCACTCGGCCAACACCGTGCGCTGCGACGCCCTCCTGGTGGACACCATCTCCCGCTCGGACACGTACCCGTACGTGGACATCCGCGAGGATGACGTCACCATGGGCCACGAAGCCACTGTTTCCCGCGTCAGCGAGGAGCAGCTGTTCTACCTCATGTCCCGCGGCCTTCCCGAGGACGAGGCAATGGCAATGATCGTGCGCGGCTTCATCGAGCCGATCGCCCGCGAACTGCCGATGGAATACGCCCTTGAACTCAACCGCCTCATCGAACTCCAGATGGAAGGAGCCGTCGGTTAATGTCGAAGCTTAACGACGTCGTCGAAACCGTGACCGAAAAGGTCAGCAACGTAGTGGAGGAGGTCAAGGCGAAGGTTGGCTCCCCGAAGGAAACCAACCGGATCCGCATTGACGGCTTCACCGAGGAAGGCGAAAACCTTTCCCCGCTGAATGATGACTCCTCGCCCCTCGGCGGCGACAGCAGCAAGTCCCACAGCCACGGTGGCGGAGAGGGCATTCCGGACAGCTCACGCGCCGGCCGGATGACTTCCTTCCACCGGGCTGACTTCGGCAAACTGAACGGCCGCGAAGAGGACTGGCGGTTCACCCCGCTCAAGCGCCTGCGCGGACTGCACACCGCTGACCTCGACGGCACGGCTCCCGAGCTCGCCGTCGTCGCCCCCGACGGCGTGCGGGTCGAAAGCATCGCCCGGACCGATGCCCGCATCGGCTCGGCCGGCATCCCCGAAGACCGGGTTGCCGCCGCCGCCTGGGAGGACTTCCGCGAAGCCACCGCCGTCACCATCCCAGCCGAAACCGTCATTGACGGCAGCGTCACGCTGACCATCAACGGCGTCAGCAAGGATCCGGCAGCCCAGCACATCGTCATCACCGCGGAGAAGTTCTCCAAGGGTGTCGTGGTCCTGGACCACAAGGGTTCGGCAGTCCTGTCCCAGAACGTGGAAATCGTCGTCGGCGACGGCGCGGAACTGACCGTTGTCTCCGTCCAGGACTGGGACGACGACGCCGTGCACGCCTCCGCGCAGTACGCGAAGATCGGCCGGGACGCGAAGTTCAAGCACGTTGTCGTCAGCCTCGGCGGCGACCTCGTGCGGGTGACCCCGTCCTCACGGTTCACCGCCACCGGCGGCGACGTGGAAATGTTCGGCCTGTACTACGCCGACGCCGGCCAGCACCTGGAACAGCGCCTCTTCGTGGACCATGCAGTAGCCAACTGCAAGTCCCGCGTAATGTACAAGGGCGCCCTGCAGGGCCGCGACGCACACACCGTTTGGGTTGGCGACGTCCTGATCCGCAAGGAAGCAGAAGGCACCGACACGTACGAGGTCAACCGCAACCTGCTGCTGACCGACGGCGGCCGCGCCGACTCCGTGCCGAACCTGGAAATCGAAACCGGCCTGATCGAGGGTGCCGGCCACGCCAGCGCCACCGGCCGGTTCGATGACGAGCACCTGTTCTACCTGATGGCCCGCGGCATCCCCGAGGACACCGCCCGCCGCCTGGTGGTCCGGGGCTTCCTCACCGAGATCATCCAGCAGATCAAGGTTCCTGCCCTGGAAGAGCGTCTCACCGACGCCGTCGAGCGTGAGCTCGAAGCCTCCGGAGCCTACTAGGCCTCGTTGCCGAAGGTGCCGGCTCATCCCGGCACCTTCGGCCCGTGCCGCCTTCCATCCCCTAAAGCTTAGTAACGCACCCGCGGGTGCAAAGGAGAAAGCCAACTCGCATGTCTACTCTTGAGATCAAGGATCTTCACGTCAGCATTGAGACCGAACAGGGCCGCAAGCCGATCCTGAAGGGTGTCAGCCTGACCATCAACACCGGTGAGACCCACGCCATCATGGGCCCGAACGGCTCCGGCAAGTCCACCCTGGCCTCGACCATTGCCGGCCATCCCCGCTACACCGTGGACAGCGGATCCATCACCCTCGACGGCGAAGACGTCCTGGCGATGAGCGTGGACGAGCGTGCACGCGCCGGTCTCTTCCTGGCCATGCAGTACCCCGTGGAGGTTCCCGGTGTCACCATGACCAACTTCCTGCGCACCGCCAAGACCGCTCTCGACGGCGAGGCCCCCTCGCTGCGTCACTGGACCAAGGACGTCAAGGCGGCTATGTCCGACCTGCGCATCGACGCCGACTTTGCCCAGCGCAACGTCAACGAGGGCTTCTCCGGCGGTGAGAAGAAGCGCGTGGAGATCCTGCAGCTGGAACTCTTCCACCCCAAGTTCGCCATCCTCGACGAGACCGACTCCGGCCTCGACGTCGACGCCCTGAAGATCGTTTCCGAAGGCGTCAACCGCGAACACGCCAAGGGTGGCATGGGCACGCTGCTCATCACGCACTACACGCGTATCCTTCGTTACATCAAGCCCGACTTCGTCCACGTTTTCGTTGACGGACACATCGCCGAGCAGGGCGGCCCCGAACTGGCCGACCGGCTCGAAGAAGAAGGTTACGACCGCTTCACCGGCGCCAACGCCGCAGCCGGCGCGTAGTCACAGACAGCTGAAGGAGCAACAATGAGCGACTCCGACCTGGCCTCCACGTCCATCGAGGACGTTGAAGAGGCCCTCAAGGACGTCATTGACCCCGAACTGGGGGTGAATGTCGTTGACCTCGGTCTGCTGTACGGACTCAAGTACGCCGAGGACGGCGCGCTGCTGATCGACATGACACTGACGACGGCGGCCTGCCCGCTGACCGACGTGATTGAAGAGCAGACCGCCCAGGCACTGGACGGCGTCGTCGACGAATGGCGCCTGAACTGGGTATGGATGCCGCCGTGGGGACCTGACAAGATCACCGACGACGGCCGCGACCAGATGCGGGCCCTGGGCTTCAACATCTAGACGGTTCCGAACTGCACGCCATGCAAGGGCCGCTTCCCCAAGTCGGGGGAGCGGCCCTTGCTGCGTGTTACCGTGTCCGTCATGGGGAACAGCAGTGCGGCCGGTCCAGCTGGAACGGGACCTATGAGGGCGCCGACACCGAGCCGGACGGAAATCAGCAGGGTACTGTCCCATGCCCTCCGCCATGCACCGGAGCAATACTCGTTGACGCTCGACCCGGAGGGCTGGGCGCCGGTGGATGATATGGTCAGCGCCCTGCACCGGCTCGGTCCGGACTGGGAATCCGTTGACGTGCAGGTGCTTGAGGAGGTTCTTGACGCAGCGGAGAAGAAGCGTCACCAGATGTACGGCGGCCGGATCCGTGCGGTGCACGGCCACTCCGTAGCTGTCCAACCGGGAGGGGAACCGGATTCGCCGCCTGCGGTGCTTTTCCACGGCACTGCCCGTGCGGCCCTTCCTTTCATCCGTGCGTCCGGGCTCCTGCCTATGGAGCGGCAGTATGTCCACCTCGCGGAAACCGTTGAGCAGGCACGTCAGGTCGGCCGGCGGAAAGACTCCGATCCGGTGATCCTGACGGTGGATACGCCCATCGCGGCGTCAGCCGGCTGCACCTTCTACCGGTCTGCGTCGGGCGTCTGGCTGTCCGGGCCCATTGTGGCTTCCGCACTGGGGATGCCGGAAGGCTGAGCGGCGGGCGGGTTCGTTGGGGGGCTGGTGTTCCTTGGGGCTGGCGTGTTCCTTGGGGGCTAGTTGGGGGCAGGGTAGTCGCAGGTGGCTCCTCGGGCGGGCTAGTGAGGCGGGCATCCAGGACAGCCCCACCAGTCCGGTCGCGGGCCAGCCCCTTACAGTTTCCGACCTAGGTAATGGCGTACGAAAGACAGGTATTTTGGGTTTCCGGAGGGGCCGGTTTTAGCCTGAGTTCGGGCCGGAAATGTCAGTGCCGGATGAAATCCTTAAGCATGGATCAGGACGGGAACACCGGACGGATAACCGAAGATCAGGCGGGCGAAGACCGACAGGCGGGTGGTGCTGCTGGTGAATCCGATGCGGCCCGCTCGGCCTGCACTTTGTCGGTGTATCGGGCGGAACTGGTTGCCGGGGATGCCGGGCCTGCTGGTCTTACCGGTCCTGACTCACCTGCCGCGCCTGGCTCCGGCTACCCGGACGGTTTCACCGGGGTGCTGGCCCTGCAGAACCTGGAAGCCTTCGACGAACACACCACCGGTGATGCCCTCGCCCGGGTGGCGCATCTGATCCGGTGGGCCCAGGCCCAGCAAGTGAGGCTGATGCACCGGATGGAGGAACTCTTCCTCGAGAGTTTCCAGACCGAGGACGGTACGGTGCTCAGCGTGGACCCGGGCATGGCCTTCAGCCTGGCGTCCTGTGAATGCGCGACCATCCTGAACGTTCCGCAGACCACCGCGCAGGGAATGATGTCCGAAGCCGGCAGGCTCTGCGACACGCACACCGCAACCCTGGCCAGGCTCGAACAGGGACAGTTCAGCTACAGGCATGCGCAGGTGGTGCTGGACCAGACCCAGAACCTTCCCGCCGACGTGCTGCCCGGCTTCGAGGCTGACCTGCTCACGGCTGCTGCGGGGAAGACCCGGGGCCAGTTCTCTGCCAAGGCCCGGCATCTGCGGGAGAACCGGTATCCGGAGACCGTCCCGGAACGGCATTTGAGCGCTTTCGAGAAGCGCCGGGTGATCCTGGACCGGGATGAGGACGGGATGTCCTGGCTGGCTGCCCACCTCCGGGCAGCCGAAGCACAGCAGATTTACACGGCCTTGAGTACTGCTGCCCAGGGTGAGCAAGCCGACGGGGACCCGCGGACCCGGGACCAGCTGCGCGCGGACATCCTGACCCAGCTGCTGATGGGCGGCCTCGGATCGCATAGGGCGGGTGGAACCGGTAGTACGGCCAGCAAGACCGGGAGCAGCCGGACTGGGAGCGGCCGGACCGGGGACGGTCCCGAAAGAGATGGTCGGGACAAAGGGCACCGGAACAGTGGAACGGGCGAAACCGAAGAGAGCTGGGGACCCGATGGAACCGGTGCGGACCACGAGACGAACGCAGACAACGGACCCGACGGGCCGGGGGTAAAGACGGACAATGACCCAGGCGGTGAGGACGGCCTCGGTGTCCTGCCGCGGGCGGAGATCATGGTCCTGATCAACGCCGAAACCCTCTTCGGAGCCGACGAACAGCCCGCAGAACTGCACGGCTACGGACCCATCAGCGCCGAGGCAGCACGGCGGCTGGCCCGTAACGCCCTCCACTGGACCGGACTGGCCCGGGACCCGGACACCGGAGAAATCCTCGGCGTCGGAAGACGGCGGAAAGTCCCCGCCGGACTGGCCCGCTGGTTACGTGCAAGGGACGGAACCTGCCGGTTCCCCGGCTGCCGGGTCAGCACCGCACTCTCGGAAATCGACCACACCACCGACTGGGCCAACGGCGGACCCACGGAGCACGGGAACCTTGAACATTTGTGCCGCAGGCACCACCGGTTCAAGACCCTTGGCTACTGGAAAGCCTGCCAACCCGAACCCGGGGTGATCGACTGGACCTCACCTACCGGACGGACCTACCGCACCGAACCGTTCCTGGAGCTGGGACACTCACGAGCGGTGCCACCAAGCCCGGACACGGCAGAAGCCAGGGCCGAAGCGACGGTCGAAGCCATGAACGACGCCCGACCGCCGTTCTGATCCGGACTGGCTGGTCGGAGTGCGTGTCCAGAGGCCGTTGCTTTCGGGGATAGGGCGTCGGAGTAAAGCGGCATGTCTAGGCAGATCCGGCCCGAGCGGTCCGGAGGGGCGTAGGTGGCCTAGCCCTGGCAAACCCAAGGGACGCGCGGCAGCCTACTAGTCCTGCCGGGCTCCTATGCCCAAAAAGCCTTAGGCAGACGGCCCCGGGCAGACGACTCCCAGACCAAACTGACCCCGGAACCGGACGCCCTGCGGGCAGAACCTACGGACGGGACAGGTCCGCAGCGCTGAAGGTATCGCAGGATTCCAGGCTGCCGCCGTCGCTGTACCCCGCAAGGAACCACGCCTGACGCTGGGCACTGGAACCATGGGTCCAGCTTTCAGGGTTGACCTGCCCCGTAGCCGAAGCCTGAATACGATCGTCGCCCACTGCTGAGGCAGCGGAGAGGGCATCGGTGATGTCCGCTTCAGTAAACGGCGCGAGGAAAGGCACGTCCGAACCCGGAGCAGGCGACTCAGCTGCATGCCGCGCCCACAGACCGGCATAACAGTCGGCCTGCAGCTCGGTACGCACCGACGCAGAATCTGCTCCCTGCGGATCCGCATTCCGCCCGGCACTGGAGCCGGTGATTTGCTGGATATGGTGCCCGAATTCATGCGCAACTACGTATTCCTGCGCCAGCGGACCGCCGGAGGACCCGTAACTCGTGACAAGGTCAGAGAAGAATGCAGTGTCGTAGTAGGTCTGCTCGTCCGCAGGGCAGTAGAACGGACCGACAGCACTGGAGGCAGAACCACAGGCGGTGGTGGTCCGGTCCGTAAAGAGGACCACACCGGGTTCGGTGTAGGTCAGGCCGTAACCGGCCAGGTACGGTGCCCAGAAGCTGTCAAGGCTTTCGGCAGTACCCAGGATGCGGCAGTCGAGCCGTTCGTTGGCGTCTTCGCCGTTCAGGCAGGTGTCGATACTTTCGGACTGCGATTGGCCGGCAGCTACGCCGGAACCGTCGCTCAGGCCCAGCCCGTCAATGACGTCCGATCCGAAGAACAGCGAAAGGATCAGCAGCAGGCCGCCGCCCAGTCCGCCGCCTACAGCGATGCCTTTGCCCTTGCCGCGCCGGTCACTGACACGGGAAGAATCCAGGCGTGCGTTGTTATTGAAGCTCATGCCACTCAGATTATCCGTTGCCCGAAGCAACCTCTGCCGTAGGCGTATCGCCGATACCGCGGGCAGCAAGCGCATCACCGGTCTGCCGGGCGTACCCGACCGCACGGATAACCACAGGAACTGTCAGGGCACGAGGATTACGCTCCAGCCCGCGCGCCATGGCCGATTCCCGGACATCCCTGGCCGAGCCAAGGAGAAACGGAATGCTGCGCAGCATGAGCGCCAACGTCAGTCCGAACCGTTCCGGGTCCGCACCAAGAGGCCGCAGCGGACGCGCCAGGGTCACCAGGCCCTCCAGGAGGTCCTGCGGGGGAGTCGTCAGCATGAGAAGCCGGGCCGCCGTCACACAGACAGCAATATTTCCGGTCACCAGGAGGGCTGCCGCCACACCGGAAGACCACCATTGGAAGGCCCCCAGCAGCACCAGGACCGGCCACATCGAATGCAAGGGCACCCAGGACTGCCGCAGCAGGCGTGCGGCAGCATACGCCGTCAGGACCAGAACGACGGCGGCGGCCAGCATCGCAGGTGAACGCAGCACCAGCACGGCCCCTGACAGGAGAACCAGGGCACCGGCCTTGAGCCCCAGCGGAGCCGTATGCACTACGGAAGTACCCTCTCGATAAGCACCGAGCAGATCCACAGACCGCGCCGACCGTTTCACCGCGCCTCCAGGGACAGTGCACGGTAAGCAGCTATGGCTTCTCGCGGACCGCCGTCGAATACCACTGTTCCGCCGTCCATGACCAGCACCCGGTCCGCATCGGCGGCAAAGTCCAGGTCATGGGTGGTGTAGATAACCTGCTGGGGCAGCGAGGCGAAAACCCGCCTCAGCCGTGCGGTGTTCCGCAGGTCCAGCAGGGTGCTGGGCTCATCCGCCACCAGCACGGCAGGCTCAACCGCCAGCACCGACGCCAGCGCCATGAGCTGCCGTTCACCACCGGAAAGGTCGTAGATACTCCGGTCTGCCAGTTCCAGCAGCCCCAGCGCCTCCAGCCGGGCTTCCGCCGCAGCCCGCCGCTGCGTCCGGTTCCGGATCGTGGCGCGCAGGGACAGCTCGACGTCGTCCCGCCCGGTGGGCATCACAAGCTGCGACAGCGGATCGGTAAAGACGAACCCGACGCGCCGGCGCACGTCCGCCCCGTTCCGGGCAGTGTCCAGGCCATCCACAGTGACCGTGCCGGAATCCGGCAGCACGAGTCCGTTCAACAACTTCAGCAACGTTGATTTACCCGAACCGTTGGAGCCGATGACGGCGGTTCGAGCCGTATACAGCTCCAGCGAAAGAGGGTGAAGGACCGGAACGCCCGCCCCGCCGCCGGACGCGGAGGGCAGCACACAGGCGTCCTGCAGCAGGATGGAGGGCATCAGCGGTTCCGGCGTTTCGGATCCGCCATCGACGGAAAGGCCTTGAAGACGCTGACTGCCACGACGGCTGCGAGGACGTTCTTAATTACGTCCCCGGGCCAGAAGGCCATATCCGCTGCCAGCGCCGCGGGGAAGGACAGATGCGCGTTGATCATCAGGGCCGCAATCCCGGCCGGATGCACCACGGTGAAGCTGGTGGCCAGCGCTGCGGCGAACAGCAGGACGGCCCGTGCACGGCGCCGCACCACCAGCCGCGTCAGCAGTCCGACGACGGCGGCGGCCGCAGGGAAGGACAGGAGGTAGCCGGCCGACGGACCGGCCAGGACACCGAGGCCTCCGCTGAACCCGCTGAAGACCGGAAGCCCGGCGAGGCCGGTCAGCAGGAAGAGTCCGACGGCGGCAGCCCCGCGTCCCGGCCCCAGAAGCATCCCGGTCAGCATCACCGCGAGGGTCTGCAGGGTGATCGGCACCCCGGCACCCAGCGGCACGCCGGGAAGGATGGAGAATACCGCGGTGAGGGCCGCAAAGACGGCAATCAGTGACAGGTCGGCAGACGTCCACCGCCGGCGTCTGGGAAGCGGCCCGGGGACGGAAGAGCCCTGTCCGGCGGCACCGGAGACGGAGCGCGGCGCATCGGCCGAAGTGTTGTTCATCGCTGCACTTTTCCTTGGGAGGGAAGAAAAACGGACCGGTTAACGTTTCGAACACTAGCTGCGCATTAGCGGGATTCCATTGGAGGTTTTCTACAAACGGACTCCGGCGGCTAGACTGGGAAGGCTGTTCCGGCCAACCAGGCCTCCAAGACCGGTCTCTGTGACCCTCCCGCCTCGGTGGATTCCCACCGTTTCGAGGCCCGCGCACCGCGCAGCGTATCTGCAAGACAAAAACCTTCGAAAGGTCCACTGAGTGATTTCCGTATCTGGTCTCGAGCTGCGTGCAGGCGCACGTCTGCTCATGGAAGCGGTTTCATTCCGTGTTGACAAGGGAGACAAAATCGGGCTGGTAGGCCGCAACGGCGCCGGCAAGACCACCCTGACCAAGGTCCTCGCCGGTGAGGGACTCCCCGCTGCCGGTACCGTCAAGCGCGTAGGCGAAATCGGCTACCTGCCCCAGGATCCCCGCACTCCGGACATGGAACAGCTCGGCCGGGACCGGATCCTCTCGGCACGGGGCCTGGACAAAGTCTCCGCACAGTTGAAGAAGTGCCAGGACGAGATGGCCAGCGACGATCCCAAGATCTCCTCCAAGGCCATGAACCGCTATGACCGGCTCGAGGCGGAGTTCCTCTCTGCGGGCGGCTACGCGGCGGAGTCCGAAGCGGCCTCCATCTGCGCCAACCTGGCCCTGCCGGACCGGCTGCTGAACCAGCCGCTGAGCACACTGTCCGGCGGCCAGCGGCGCCGTGTGGAGCTCGCCCGCATCCTGTACTCCGACGCGGAAACGATGCTCCTCGATGAACCCACCAACCACCTCGACGCCGACTCCATCGCCTGGCTGCGGGAGTTCCTGAAGAACCACACCGGCGGCCTGATCGTGATCAGCCACGATACGGAACTGCTGGAAGCAACCGTAAACAAGGTCTTCAGCCTGGATGCGAACCGCGCCACCATCGACATCTACAACATGGACTGGAAGCGCTACAAGGTCCAGCGCGAGACGGATGAGCGGGCCCGCAAGCGCGAGCGTGCCAACACGGAAAAGAAGGCCGGCATCCTGCTGGCCCAGGCCAACAAGATGAAGGCCCGCGCCTCCGGCGCCTCGGCCGCCCAGAGCATGCTCAAGCGCGTGGACCGCCTGATGGGCGGCCTCGACGCCGTCCGTGCCAGCGACCGCGTCGCAGCCCTGCGATTCCCGGATCCGGCTCCCTGCGGCAAGACCCCGATGATGGCCGAGGGCCTCAGCAAAAGCTACGGTTCGCTGGAGATCTTCACCGACGTGGACCTGGCCATCGACCGCGGGTCGAAGGTCGTCATCCTGGGCCTGAACGGTGCCGGCAAAACCACCCTGCTGCGGATGCTGGCCGGCGTGGACCAGCCGGACACCGGAAAAATCATCCCCGGCCACGGGCTCAAGGTGGGCTACTACGCCCAGGAGCACGAGACGCTGGACACGGACCGGACGGTGCTGGAGAACATGCGTTCCTCGGCCCCGGATATGGACGACGCCGAGGTCCGCAGCGTCCTGGGTTCGTTCATGTTCAGCGGCGACGACGTCGACAAGAAAGCCGGAGTCCTGTCCGGCGGCGAGAAGACCCGCCTGGCCCTGGCCACCATTGTCGCGTCCTCGGCAAACGTCCTGCTCCTGGACGAACCCACCAACAACCTGGACCCGGCCTCCCGTGCCGAAATCCTGGGCGCCCTGAGCAACTACACCGGCGCCGTGGTGATGGTCAGCCACGACGAGGGCGCCGTTGCGGCGCTGAACCCGGAACGCGTGGTCCTCCTGCCGGACGGCGACGAGGACCACTGGAACGAAAACTACCTGGACCTGGTGACCCTGGCCTAGCCGGACCCTTCACAGACAACAGCGGCCCTGCTCCCATCGGAGCAGGGCCGCTGTTGTCTGCGGGAGCTAATACCCCTGGGCGTCCAGGATGGCGTCCTCTTCCTCTTCGCCCGTGGGGCCGCGCTTCTTCCGCGGCGGACGACGCCGGGAAGGCGGCGGGACGGCGGCAATGATGTCGTCGTCATCGTCGTCCTCGTCGTCGACGCCGTCGTAATACCGGTTCAGGGCTTCCTGCCGGGCGGCATAGCCCAGGCCGATGAACATCATCAGCGCAAACCCGTACCACTGCAGTCCGTAGGACAGGTGCAGGCCTTCATCCACTTCCGGCCGCGGGGCTGCTTCGGGAACGACGGCGGGGCTCGGGTCCTCGCTTGCCATCAGCCCGTAAGAACCCTGGTGCAGCGGATAGTCCAGTTCCCGGGAAAAGGCGGCCAGATCAATGGATGCCAGCTGCCCTTCGGGTGCGCCGCGGTCCAGCGTCGGTTCGGCGGCCTTAATCCGGGCCACCACACTGACCCGGCCCTCCGGTGCTGCCGGAATGCTGTCCGGATGTCCGGCTTCGTTGTCGCCGATCGGGAGCCAGCCGCGGTTGACGGCCACGCTGGTGCCGTCGTCGAGCTTCAGCGGCAGCAGGACCTCATAGCCGGGCCGGCCCTTCAGCGGACGGTTGCGGACGATGAACTGCTCGGTGGAATCGTAGGTGCCCTCAAGCCGCACGGGCAGCCACTCGGCCGATTCGTCATAGCTGTCGAAGTACTTTTCGGCCTCCCCGTACGGCACGGGGGCGGCGTCGTAATTGTTCTCGATGCGGGCGGTGTCGGCCAGGGACGCTTCGCGGCGCTCCATTTGCCACAGACCCAGGCTGACACAGGCGGCCGCCAGCACGCAGACGAGCACGAACCACCCGAACCAGCGGGCGGAAAAGAGGAACCGGTACATCTACTCCATCCCGCCTTCGCCCAGCGGGAGGGTTTCCTTCCAGAGGCCGCGGGTGCGCAGGTAATCCTCCAGCCATTCGCGGTGCTCCTCGCAGGACAGCCAGGTCTTGCGGCGTTCCGGGGTGTGGATCCGCGGGTTGTTCCACAGCAGCCGCCATGCTGCGTTGTGCCGGCAGGCTTTCCGGGAGCACACCGGTGTGCCGGGGCCTGCGTCCGGGGTGCCGGAGAGGGAATCGAGGAGGTTCATGCTGGAGGATCAGGCCTTATCTTCGTTGTCGTTGTCTACGATTTCGCCCGGCAACACAGTGGTTTCGGGGGTGTCTTCGGGCGTTTCGGCCGCCCGCGGGGCATCCAGCACGCCGGCCGGCGGCCGGTCTATCATCGCATCCGAGGCGGTCATGAGGCGGGTGTCCGAGCCGCCGTTGGCCATGATGACGGCAAAATAGGGGAGCACCACCGCTCCGGCAATCACCACCCACAACAGCCAGCCGTGGACAAAGAACATCAGGAACAGGCAGACCACGCGGATGCCCATGGACACGCCGTACTTAATCATGCGGGTGCGCATTTCATCCGTGTGCGGGCTGGGTGCATCGGTGATTCTGGGAACGCTTTCCCCGCGGTTTGTGTCCCTAGCCATCAGTAGCCATCGGTAGTCTTCCTCACCCTCTAAACAGGTTCGTTCATTCTCTCACTAGCGGCGGCGTTGCAGAAGTTGAATCCGGCGCACGTAGGATCGAGGAAACCCCCAATCGCTGGCTGAAAGAAGGAACATCCGTGCAGAACACCCCAGAGAACGTATCCGGCCGCAGCGTCCTGGTGACCGGAGGAAACCGCGGAATCGGGCTGGCCATAGCCAAAGCGTTCCTCGCCGCGGGGGACCGCGTGGCCATCACCTACCGCAGCGGAGAGGTTCCGGACGGGATGCTGGGCGTCAAGGCGGATGTGACGGATATGGCATCCGTGGACGCCGCGTTTACCGAGGTGGAAGCCGCCCACGGGCCTGTTGAAGTCCTCGTGGCCAATGCCGGGATCACCCGGGACACCCTGCTGCTGCGGATGAGCGAAGACGACTTTTCCGACGTGATCGACACCAACCTCACCGGTGCCTTCCGCGTGGTCAAGCGCGCCTCCAAGGGGATGCTCCGGATGAAGAAGGGCCGGGTGGTGCTGATCTCCTCGGTGGTGGGCCTCTACGGTTCGCCCGGACAGATCAACTACGCCGCATCGAAGTCCGGGCTGATCGGCATCGCCAGGTCGCTGACCCGCGAATTGGGCTCCCGCAACATCACGGCCAACGTCGTGGCACCGGGATTCATCAACACCGATATGACCCGAGCACTGCCCGAAGACACCCAGAAAAACTACCTGTCCTCCATCCCCGCAGGCCGGTTTGCCGAGCCTGAGGAAGTCGCCAACGTGGTGCGCTGGATCGCCGGCGACGAGGCAGGCTATATTTCCGGTGCAGTCATCCCGGTTGACGGCGGCCTGGGCATGGGGCACTAGCCACGGCGCACGCACTGTTCCCGATTCCTTGGAGGTTTCCTCAACTGCCGGCCGGGACACCGGCTGGCAGGATGGGTTCGGAGAGCTGAACATTTAGGTAGTTTCAACAAAAAGGAGATCCCATGGGCCTGCTGGAAGGCAAAGCCGCGATTGTCACCGGATCATCACGCGGAATCGGAGCCGAGGTGGCGCGTTTCCTGGCCGCCGAGGGTGCCGGCGTCGTCGTCAACTACCGCCAGAAGGCCCCGCGCGCCAACAAGGTGGTTGCAGCGATTGAGACCGACGGCGGACGTGCGGTGGCGGTGGGCGCGGACCTCACCGTCGCGGAAGGCCCGGCAGCCCTCGTGGCTGCAGCGCAGGAGAACTTCGGCGGTCTCGACGTTCTGGTGCTCAATGCCTCCGGCGGCATGGAAACCGGCATGGGCGAGGACTACGCGTTGAAGCTGAACCGCGACGCGCAGGTCAACATGCTTACTGCGGCTGTTGAGGTCATGCCGGCCGGTTCGCGGGTGGTCTTCGTTACCAGCCACCAGGCGCACTTCATTGCCTCGGTGCCGACCATGCCCGAATACGAGGCCGTGGCCCGAAGCAAGCGTGCCGGTGAAGACGCCCTTCGCGCCCTGCTGCCGCAGCTCGAGGAGAAGGGCATCACCCTCGTGGTGGTCTCCGGCGACATGATCGAAGGAACCGTCACGGCCACGCTCCTGGACCGGGCCAACCCCGGCGCCATCGAAGCACGCCGCGAGGAAGCCGGCAAGCTGTACTCCGTGGCCGAGTTCGGCGCCGAGGTGGCCCGGATGGCGACCGCCGATGTTGCTTCCGGCCACACCGAATATGTGGGCGGCGCCGACTACCTGACCGCAGGCGCAGCGGGCGAGCCGGCCTAGAGCGTCACGAAGTGCTGCACCAGGTCCAGGCGGGGCAGGTTCAGCACGGCATCCGCGGCGGCCTGCACTGCCGGCTTGGCGTTGAACGCCACGCCCAGTGCGGCCGCCGCAAGCATGTCCAGGTCGTTGGCCCCGTCACCGACGGCAATGGTGTGCTCCGGTGCCACATCCAGTGCCCGCGCCCATTCGGCCAGCGAGCGGGCCTTGACCGAGCGATCCACCACCTCTCCGGACACCGCACCGGTCAACACACCGTCCTCGATCTCCAGCACGTTTGCCCGCCGGAAGCTGAGCCGCAGCCGGTCGGCCAGCGGGTCCAGCACCTGGGTAAACCCGCCGGAGACAACGGCAACTCCGTGCCCGGCGGCCAGGAATTCCTTCACCAGCAGCTCGGCGCCGTCGGAAAGTTCAATTTTTGATGCCACGTCATCTATGACGGATGCCGGCAGTCCGGCCAGGGTCTTCACCCGGGCATGCAGGCTTGCAGCAAAGTCCAGTTCACCACGCATGGCCGCCTCGGTCACGGCCGCCACCTCCGCTTCGCGTCCCGCGTGGGCTGCCAGCAGTTCAATGACTTCCTGCTTGATGAGGGTCGAATCCACATCCAGCACCAGCAGCTTGCGGGCTTCCTCCAGCAGCGACGGTGGCACCACGGCACTGTGCTCGCCGCCCGGCTTTGCCGGTACGGCTGCCGCAGCTGCGGCCACCGTGCGCCGCAGCCGGGACAGGCCGCCGTCGTACCCCACGTAAAGCTTGGACACAGTGAAACCGTCCCCGGCGGCGTTCTCCAGTTCGAGGATCCGCGCACCCAGGCCGGAGACGGCAGCCTGCACCGCGCCCAGATAGGCGTCGGACAGATCCGTCCCGTAGCTGACGACACTGTATTCGGGGGAGTTCGGCATGGTTTCCGTTCTGCTCGGTTCGTCACTCTGGCACCGGTGCGGTGCGGGGGGATCGGAGGCCGCATCCGAACGGCCGCTGCGGCGTATCGTTTCGCCAATGCCCCTTTCCTTAGCCTAATGTCTAGTGCTATGAGTGATGTTCTTGAATTTGCCGGCGTCAGCGTTGTGCGCGGCGGCAAGACCCTGTTGGACGGCGTGAACTGGCAGGTCAAGGAGGGGGAGCGCTGGGTGGTCATGGGCCCCAACGGCGCCGGGAAGACAACGCTGCTGCAGATTGCCGGCGGTCGGATGCACCCCACCCGCGGTGTCGCGGGCATCCTGGAGGAAGTCCTCGGAGCAGTGGACGTGTTTGAACTGCGCCCCCGCATCGGCTTGGCCTCCGCCGCACTTGCCGGCCAGATCCCCGACGACGAGACGGTCCTCAACGTGGTGGTGACGGCGTCCTACGGGATGACCGGACGCTGGCGGGAAAAGTACGAAAAGCTCGATGAGCGCCGGGCCTTCAACCTCCTGCATGAGTGGGGCATGTCCACCTTCATGAACCGCCGCTTCTCCTCCCTCAGCGAGGGAGAGCGCAAGCGCGTGCAGATCGCCCGCGCCCTGATGACCGACCCGGAACTGCTGCTGCTGGACGAGCCGGCCGCCGGGCTGGACCTCGCCGGCCGGGAGGACCTCCTGTTCCGCCTCGGCGAGCTCGCCCGTGACGAGGAAGCACCCGCCATGGTGCTGGTCACCCACCACCTCGAAGAAGTCCCCACCGGCTTCACGCACGCGCTGCTGCTGCGTGACGGCAGCGTCGTGGCGTCCGGTCCCATCGACGAGGTTTTCACTGAACAGCACCTGAGCACGGCCTTCGACCTGCCGCTGGAACTGCGCCGCGAGGGCGGCCGGTATTCGGCCACTGCCCGGCGCAGCTAGGAAACCCCGCAGTGAGCCTTCAGTACCTGGAGTCCGCGGATGATCCGCGGGTTTCCGACTACACCTCCCTGACGGACACGTCCCTGAGGAAGCGGCGCGAGCCGGAGGAAGGCATGTACATTGCCGAGTCCTCCAAGGTCCTGCGCCGGGCCGTCGACGCCGGCCACCGTCCGCGGTCCTTCTTCCTGGCCGAGAAATGGCTTCCGGACCTGCAGGACATCCTGGACCGGTTCCCCGAGGTGCCTGCCTTCGTAGGCACGGCCGAAATGCTTGAAGAAATCACCGGGTTCCATCTGCACCGCGGCGCCCTGGCTGCGATGGAGCGGCCCGCTCCGCTGGAGCTGTCCCGGCTGCTGGCCACCTCCCGCCGCATCGCCGTCCTCGAAGACATCGTCGACCACACGAATATCGGCGCCATTTTCCGCTCCGCCGCAGCCCTGCAGGTGGACGCCGTCCTCGTCACGCCCCGCTGTGCGGATCCGCTGTACCGCCGGGCCATCCGGGTCAGCATGGGCACCGTGTTCCAGGTTCCCTGGGTCCGCCTGACGGACTGGCCCGGCCAGCTCGGCCAGCTCCGGGACGCCGGGTTTGTGACGGCGGCCCTGGCCCTGCGCGAGGACTCCCTGACCCTGGACCAACTCAGCGCCCGCCGCGACGAGCGTCTTGCCCTGGTCCTTGGCACCGAAGGCGACGGGCTCGCCGAAACCACCCTTGCCGGCGTCGACCTGGCGGTGCGCATCCCGATGAGCGGAGGGGTCGACTCACTGAACGTGGCGGCCGCCAGCGCGGTGGCTTTCTGGGAGTGCCGCCCCTAATCCGTGCCGGGCAGTCCGCTGCCCTTACCCTGCAGCTCCCCAGGTGCCAGACTGTGCCCAGTCACCCACCCCTTTGAGGATGTCAGCGGAGCAGCCATGGAACCCAGTGCGCGGACTCGGCAGGGAAAGGCCCTGGCGTTGTGGGCCGCGTTGCTGCTGACGGTTTCAGCCTGCGGACCCACAGCCCAGCAGCTGCAGGAGCGGGAGGCATCGGCGTCAGCCTCACCGTCGGCCTCCGTTCCCCCTGCGGCAAAACCGTCCCCGTCCGCCTCGCGGCAGCCGCTTTCCGTTCCCGCCACGGCAGCTCCGCCGCCGCGGGTCGGGGTCACCGGCAGCCAGACCGGAATGCCGCAGCCGGTCCAGGATGCCTGCCAGTGGCTGCTGCGCCGGGATCCGGACCCGATGCCCGGTGAGGAAGCGGGTGCCTGCGTCTCCGCGGCCATGGCTGCGGGGGAGGGCGGGATCCAGACCCTGCAGACCGACACCAGCTGGCTGCCGGCAGGCACCTACAGTGTCCGCTTCGCCACTGCGCCGGGTTTCGCCATGACCCTGGAGCACACGGACCAGGACCTTGCCGTCAGCATCCGGGACGGGCAGCGGACGCTGCGCAAGGACGGCAAGGACATTCCTGCGGACCCGGAGGGCTCAGCCGAAGAAGCCTATGCCGCGGTCCTCGCCGATGCCGCCGAACTGACCGTGCGGCCGGAAAAGGTGGCTGCCCTGCTAGCCTCCGCGGCTGCAGTGGAAGTCGGCTACGGTGCGCAGCTGGACGGCGGGGCCTATACGCAGATCCGCGGCAGCTTCGACACCGCAGGGACCGCCCCGGAAACCGGGCAGGAAACGGAGTCGTCCGCCGTCCTGCCGGCGGGTTCGTTCTCGCTCTACCTGGACGATTACTACCGTCCCGTCCGGATCGACATCACCGGGCTGAACCAGGGAATCACCTCGACCATCACTGCGGTCAATGCACAGTGGGGCACCCCGGGACTGTCCTGAATCCCGCGCCGGAGCGTTTCCTGCCCGGGAACGAAATGCGCTAGTATGGGTTGCTGGCCGAATATCCGGCCAACAAAGCTTTCCACCACACTGTGCCTGGCAAAATCCAGGCACCAAAAGAAGGTAAAACTGTGAAGTCTGATATCCACCCCAAGTATGCCCCGGTTGTCTTCCGTGACCTCGCGTCCGACACCGCGATCCTGACGAGCTCCACCGCCACGTCCTCCAAGACGATCGAGTGGGAAGACGGAAACACCTACCCGCTCATCGAGGTGGAAATTTCCTCCGCATCGCACCCGTTCTACACGGGTAAGCAGCGCATCATGGACTCCGCCGGCCGCGTGGAGCGCTTCAACGCACGCTTCAAGGGCTTCGGCACCAAGAAGTAGCCAGGAACGGAAACACAGCAGTACATGGAAAGGTCCGCCGGCATCAGCCCGGCGGGCCTTTCCCTATAAGGGGGCCATCCGGTCCCGTTACCGGTTCGGAGCAAAGGAGTCTTGATGGCAAGCGCAGAACACAGCGGACGCCGGCACGGAGAATACAAAGTCCCCGGCGGCAAACTCGTTGTCGTGGACCTGGACGTCCGCGACGGCCGGTTGGCGGATGTTTCCCTGGGCGGCGACTTCTTCCTGGAACCGGATGAAGCGCTCAAGGACATCAATGCCGCCCTCGAGGGCCTGCCCGCCGAGACGCCGTTCGGCGATATTGCCGCTGCCGTCCGCTCCCGGCTGTCGCCGGATGTGGTCCTCTTCGGTTTTTCGCCGGAGGCTGTAGCCACTACCGTGCGCCGTGCCCTGGGCAAGGCCACGGGCTGGGGTGACCACCAGTGGGAGATCATCCCGCCCACTCCGCTCTCCACGCACATGCACGTGGCAATGGACGAAGTCCTGGCGGAGGAAGTCGGTGCCGGCAAGCGCAATCCGACCCTCCGGTTCTGGGAATGGGAATCTCCGTCCGTGGTGATCGGCAGCTTCCAGTCCCTGAAGAACGAAGTGGATCCCGAAGGGGCGGAACGGCACGGGGTGACGGTCGTCCGCCGCATCACCGGCGGCGGTGCCATGTTCATGGAACACGGCAATGCCATTACCTACTCCCTATACGTTCCCCAGTCCCTGGTGGACGGCCTGAGCTTCGCGGATTCGTACCCCTTCCTCGATGCCTGGGTCATGGAGTCCCTGAAAAAGCTTGGCATCTCCGCCTGGTACGTTCCGCTCAATGACATGGCCACCGACCAGGGCAAGATCGGCGGCGCCGCCCAGAAGCGGTTCAGCAGCGGCGGGATGCTGCACCACGTCACCATGTCCTACAACATTGACGCGGACAAGATGGTCGAGGTGCTGCGGATCGGCAAGGAGAAACTCTCGGACAAAGGCACTACCAGTGCCAAGAAACGGGTGGATCCGCTCAAACGCCAAACCGGGCTCTCCCGTGAGGACATCATTGCCACCATGATGGACACCTTCGCCGCCCGCTACGGAGCAGTGGAGGCCGGCATCAGTGACGAGGAGCTGGCCCTCGCCGAGGAAAAGGTCGCGGAGAAATTCGATACCCAGGAGTGGCTCAGCCGGGTACCGTAACCCTGGCCCTGCGGACCGCCCGGCTACCCCGGTGCGGTCCGCGGGCCTAGACTGCGGGCATGGAGAAAAAGTCGCTGACCGCCCTCGCCCGCCAGCACATGGAATCATCCCGGCAGGCGGCCAGCGGACGCAGCGCGTCCACGGTCTACGGCGGACACGAGCATGTGCTGCGGCAGACGGTGATCGCCCTTCGGGCCGGGTTTGTCATGGACGAGCATGAGAATCCGGGCGAGGCCACGGTCTTTGTCCTGAAGGGCCGGGTATCCCTCGCCGCGGAGGGCAACACCTGGGACGGCTCCGCGGGAGACCTCCTGATCGTTCCCCAGGCACGGCACTCCGTGGCAGCACTGGAAGACTCGGCCATCCTCCTCACCGTGGCCAAACCCCAGCTCGCCTGACCGGATACCGCAGCAGCGCCACCGCAGCCCGCGGAACTACAGGGCCGCTGCCTGGACGCGCAGGGAACGAAGCAGCTGGTCCTGCTGTTCAATGATGATCCGCCGCAGTGCCGCCGGAGCCTGGGGATGCAGTTCCAGCCATTGAACCGACTTCTGCACCACCGGATGGTCCGCCGGCGCCGTTCCGGGAGCCGCGTCCTGGTGTCCCGGATAGAGCCCGGCGACCACGCGTGATGCCAGCTCAATGCTGCGCCCGGCCCACACCTCGGTGAGGGAAGCGAAATAGTCGTCCAGGTACGGGTCCAGCAGCTCATGGCTGCCCAGGCCGAATCCGGTAATGGTGGCCGAAAGCAGCTCATTGGAGAGGGCATCCGTGTGGACCGCAGCCTGCCAGGCGGCAGCCTTGACCTCGGGGTCGGGGAATGCCGCCGCAGCGGTGGTATGCCCCACCCGCCCCGACGCGGTGGTATCGCGCTCGAGTTCCGCGTCCAGTTCCGCTCGGGTTGCCGACCGGGTTGCGGCCAGGGCCACCCACAGACGCCAGCGCAGGTCGGAGTCCACGGCCAGGCCCTCGACGCCGGCACTGCCGTCCAGCAGTCCGCGCAGCAGCCCGTTGTGGGTGCTGCTGCGCCGCCCCGCACCCGCTGCTGCCCTCGCCCAGATAATCTGCCGGTCGCTGCCGGGCGCCGCTGCCTGAAGCTGGTCGGTGATATGGGCGGCGAACTCCTCGCGCAACGCTTCCCGGAGCGGTGCCGGAGCGTAGTATTCGATGGCGGCGAGGGCGTTGTCCAGCAGCACCTGCAGCACCCCGGCACCGCTTTCCTGCGCGGATACGCGCTGGACCAGGCGTACGTAGTCCTTGGCGCTGAGGATCCCGTCGCGGACGCTGTTCCACAGTGCCGACAGGGTGATGGCCCGGGCCAGGGGATCGCTCAGCCGGTGCAGGGATTCCATCAGGGTGGCCAGTGACGCGTCATCGAAGCGGATCTTGGCGTAGGTCAGGTCCTCGTCGTTGAACAGCAGCAGGGCCGGACGCTGCCTGCCGATCAGCTCAGGCACTTCTGTCCGGGAACCGGCGACATCCAGTTCCACACTGTCGATGCGGGCCAGGGCGCCGGCGGCATCGAAATCATAGAGCCCGATGCGGAGCCGGTGCGGCCGCGGAACCTGTTCACCGCTGACCGGATCCGGCGCGTTCTGCCGGATGACCACGGAAGTGTAGGCGCCGCCGTCGTCGGTTTCCGTCTCCGGGACCAGGACCGGAACGCCGGCGGTCTGCAGCCACCGGGCGGACCACAGTGCCATGTCCCGGCCGGATGCCGTCTCCAGGGCGGTGAGAAGGTCCGCGAGGGTGGTGTTGCCGAAGGCATGCTCACGGAAGTATCCCCGGGCCGCTTCGATGAAGGTATCAAAGCCCACGTAGGCCACCAGCTGCTTCAGGACGGAGGCACCCTTGGCGTAGGTGATGCCGTCGAAATTCTGTTTGGCCGCTTCCAGGTTCGGAATATCGGCAACGATCGGGTGCGTGGTGGGCAGCTGGTCCTGGACGTAGGCCCAGGCCTTGCGCCGGTTCGCGAAGCTGACCCAGGAATTCGTGAAGTCCGTGGCACGGTCCACTGCCAGCGCACCCATGTAATCCGCGAAGGATTCCTTCAGCCACAGGTCGTCCCACCACTTCATGGTGACCAGGTCCCCGAACCACATGTGCGCCATTTCGTGCAGGATGGTGTTTGCCCGGGCCTCGTACTGTGCCTCGGTGGCGCGGGACCGGAAGACGTAGGCCTCGGTGAACGTCACCAGGCCGGGGTTCTCCATGGCGCCCAGGTTGTACTCGGGCACAAAGGCGGAATCGTACTTGCCGAAGGGGTACGGGTAGTCAAAGAGCTCATGGAAGTAGTCCAGCCCGCGCTTGGTTACCGCGAAAATGTTTTCCGGGTCGAAGTACTCGGCCAGCGAGGAGCGGCAGTAGGCGGCCAGGGGTATCCGCAGGTCCGTACCGTCCTCGAGCCGGCGGGACCACTCGTCGTCGGCCCGGTGGTAGGGTCCGGCCAGCACTGAGGTGATGTAGGTGGAGATGCGCTGGGTGGGGGCGAATTCCCAGCGGCTGAGGGTACCGTCGCCCAGCGGCGTCCGCTGCGTTTGAACGCCGTTGGAGGCCACTTCCCATCGGGTCGGCGCCGTAACGGTGAAACGGAAGGATGCCTTGAGGTCCGGCTGCTCGAAGTCGGCAAACACGCGCCGGGCGTCGGCCGGCTCGTACTGCGTGTAAAGGTAGGTCAAACCGTCCGCAGGGTCGCGGAACCGGTGGAGTCCTTCACCGCTGCGGCTGTAGAGGGCCGTACCGTCGACGGTCACCGTGTTTTCCGCCTGCAGGCCCGCCAGGTGGATCCGGGAGGCGTCGACGGCCTCCGCCAAGTCCAGTTCGGCGCCGTTCAGGACAACGGAGGTGACCCCGCCGTGGATGAAATCAAGGAATGTCGCCGCGCCGGGCTCCGAACAGCTGAAGGTGATGGTGCTGCGGGTCCGGAAGCCGGCCGCATCGGGGTCTTCGGCATTCCCCAGGTCCAGATGGACGTCGTAGGAGGTCACGGACAACAGGCGGGACCGCAGGGCGGCTTCGTCACGGCTCAGGTTCTGGTTAGGCACCTGTTCATTCAATCACTTCTTTGGGAGCCGGTGCTGCCTCATGACGGGAGGAGGGCCGCAGGCGTTTCCTCAGCGGCCGGGCCCGGAGCCGGTCCGCAGCGGCGCAGAAGGACACGGTGGCAAGAACGATGAAATACGGAGCGTAGAGGTAGAGGAACCGGGAACGGGCCTCGAAGAACAGGAGGAACAGCAGCAGCCCGAGCAGGGCAATCCGCAGTGCGGAAAGCTCCGGGCGCAGCAGCCTGGGCGTCCGCAGGAACAGCGGCAGGGCTACGAGGGCCAGGACGGCGAACCAGGTTCCCTGCCAGATGGAGAGCATCCATTGGAAGTGGGGACGGGTGTCGCCGAGCAGGTCCTGGATACCGCGGTCGGCCGGATCTTGGGAGAGGAAGTTATCGGCGGTTACCCGCCCTTCGCCCCAGCTGAAGAACGAGCCGTCCCCGGTCACCCAGAGGAGTTTGTGGTTGAGGAAGGAAAGGTAGCCTCCCGGTCCCATTTCCGCCACGCGGTCCGCGTAGGTCTCCACCCCGTTCCTGAATTTCTCCTCCTGCCCCTCAATGGCCTCCGTGCTGAGGTAGTCCGCCTGGCTGTAGGCGCCGTAGTACGGGCCGTGGGGACCTTCCGAAGCCTGCGAGCCGACCATGAGGAAGTGCCCGGGATTCATTGCGTGCGGGTTGGAGGCGACGTCGAAGCCGACGGCGGGGGACCGGCGTTCATACTCCCCGATGAGGGAGTGGCCGATAAAGAAGCTTCCGCCCACCACGGCAACGGCGGTGAGCAGGACAGCGGTCTTCCTTCTGCGGACGAGCAGGCACAGTGCCGTGATGCCGGCCGCCGCCAGGCCTATGACGACGGTGGGTTTGACCCCGTAGCCCACGGCGGCGATCCCGCCGGCCAGTATCCACAGCGGAACCTGCACGGCACGCCGGGAGGAGCGGGCCGCCGCCAGGAGCAGGCACAGGACCAGGGAGGTGAACAACACGCCCGCCGTGTCCGAGTACAACACTCCTGCCCAGGGGGACAGCATCAGGAACACCGTGGACGGCAGGAGCGTGAGCGCTGCTGCCCTCCGGCCGGCCAGCATACGTGCCGCACCATAGGTCAGCACTGTTCCGCTGAAGAGCACCAGCCCGTTGAGGAATGCCGTAGCCATGGTGAGGTCGCTGAAGCCCAGCGACAACACCAGCTCAAAGTAGGCGGCAACCAGCAGTGTGAGAAGGAGGTTGTTCGGATTGACCTGGAAATAGCCGTCCACCGATTCCAGCGTTCCCTGGGCCAGCCCGGCCGCGGAGGTGTAGACGGCGTAGGAATCCCAGTCCGCCGGGATCCGGACGGCGTACGCCACCCGCATTTGTACGGCCAGCAGCAGTGCCCAAAGGGCTGTCCACGCGGCGACGGACCAAAGCCTGTGCACGGACGGGAACCGGACGTTCCGCAGCAGCAGGTACAGGGCGGACAGGAGCAACAGGACAACCGCAGCTGCGGCCAGGGACCAGCCGGTGGAGTAGCGGGAGGCACCGTAATGCGGATTGACCAGGTTGTTCAGCAGGGCCCAGAGGATGACGGCGCAAAAGACCAACCCGGCGATGGCCGGAAGCCGTGCCGGCCACGGAGCCCGGCGGAGAGACGAATCTCTGCGGAGAGGCGGAGCCCAGCGGAAAGGCGGAGCATGCCGCCGCTTCACGCCCTCGGCAGTATCGTTCGCTGCGCCTTCATCGGGCATGGCCGTGTCCTTTGGAAGCCGTTGGAGAATCGGGCTGGTAAATCCTATCAGGAACGTGATCCCGTCATCCGGCCAGCTGCAGTGCTACGGCCAGCCCCAGGCCGGAGACCAGCAGCCAGGAAACCAACCCGGCTGCGGCCGCACGGACACCGGAGGCGGCGACCGTCCGGAACCGGACGCCTGCCCCCAGTGCGAAGAGAGCCGCCGCAAACAGCAGCTCCTGCACTAACGCAGCGGTGTCCAGGACCGCTCCGGGCAGCACACCCCAGGTCCGGACCAGGATCAGCGCGAGGAAGCCCAGGACAAATAGCGGAACCAGCGGCGGCCGCTTGCCTTTGGCAGGGCCCGGCGCATCGGTTCGGCGGACGAGGAGACCGGCAGCGGCGGTCATCGGCGCCAGGAGCACCACCCGGGCCAGCTTCACGACGACGGCTGCGGCCAGTGCCGCCGCCCCTGCGGTCTGCGCCGTGGCGACCACCTGCCCGACGTCGTGCACCGACGCTCCGGCCCAGGAACCGAATACCTCCGGCGGCAGCCCCAGGAACCCGGCCGCCACGGGCAGCACCGCGATGGCCAGGGTGCCGCACAGCGTCACCAGGGCCACCGGGACCACTGTGTCTTCAGTGCGGGTCCTGCGGGCGGCGGCCATTGCTCCGACGGCGGAGACGCCGCAAATGGAAAAGCCTGCCGCTATCAGCACCGGCTCATCCCCGGGCAGGCGAAACAGCCGGCAGATGCCGTAGGTGCCCGCGAAGGCCGCCAGCACCAGGACCACGATCAGCACCAGTGCAGACCAGCCCAGTCCGGCAATGTCCACCAGGGAGACCTTCAACCCCAGCAGCACGATGCCGAGGCGCAGGAACTTCCGCGCGGCCACGGCAAGCCCCGGCTTCCAGGCACCTGTCACCTGCGCCGCGGGTCCGGGCAGATTGGCGGCCAGCAGCCCCAGCACCACAGCTGCGGTCAGGACCGGAACTGCCGGCAGGAGCAGGTGCAGCAGGTAGGACACGGCGACGGCGGCGGCCGAGGCCAGCAGCCCCGGAACGGTGCCGCGCACGCGGGCGGGGAAGGAAGGCAGCGCAGGCGGGGAAGGGGCGGGGGAGGCTGGCACGTCTCCAGCCTGCCGTAGTCCGCTCCGTTCTCCAAAGCCCGATGCACCCCGGCGGCGTCCGCTGTGCACGGAAGTCGGCGATCCGGGGACCGGCCGTACTGGGGGCCGCCCCTCCGTTGCTACCATGGGGGCACCATCCTCAAGCCATCGGGGGAAGCGACCATGAGTCCCCAGGACAACCGCCGGGACATTGCCGGCGCCTCCGACACGATCCTCGAATCCCCGTGGTTATACCCCGCCGCCGAGGTTGCAGCGGCGCTGGGCACGGACCCGGAAACCGGGCTCGACGCCGACGAGGTCCGGGAGCGCCGGCAGCGTCACGGGCCGAACCAGCTCGCCGAGGGCAGGAAAGTGCCGGCGTGGCGGAAGATCCTGGCGCTGCTCTCGGACCGGCTGACCATCGTCCTGATCATTGCCGCGGTTGTCAGTGCCGTTGTCTCCCGGGAGTGGGAAACCCCCGTGGTGATCCTGCTCGTGATCATCCTCAACACCTCGCTGAACTACGTGCAGGAACAACGGGCGGAAAGCAGCCTCGAAGCCCTGCGCAATGCGTCCGTGGCCAGCGCCCGGGTGCTGCGTGCGGGCAGCCCGGCCACCGTGGAGCGGACGGAACTGGTTCCCGGCGACGTCGTGCTGCTGGAGGCGGGGGACAGTGTGCCCGCGGACGGACGGCTGCTGGAGGCCGTGCGCCTGCAGGTGGCCGAGGCGGCCCTCACCGGTGAGTCTCAGCCCACTAACAAGGCGGCGGCGGCGCTTTCCGATCCGCAGCTTCCGGTGGCGGACCGCGTCAACCTGCTGTTCATGGACACGGACGTGACCCGCGGGCGCGCAGTGCTGCTGGTGACGGGGACCGGCATGGACACCCAGATCGGCACCATCGCCCACCTGCTGGGAAGCACCCGGGAGGAAAAAACCACCCTGCAGCGCAGCATCGACCAGCTGGCGCGGGTGCTGACCTATATCGCCTTCGCCGTGGTTGCCCTCGTCTTCGTGCTGGGGCTGCTGCGCGGAGACAGCTGGGAGGACCTGTTCCTGACCGCTGTCTCGCTGGCCGTCGCCACCATTCCCGAAGGGCTGACCGCCGTCGTGGCGTTCACCCTCGCCATGGGCGCCTCCCGGCTCGCTGCGCGCGGGGCAATCATCAAGCAGCTGGCTGCGGTGGAAACCCTGGGCAGCACGTCACAGATCTGCACCGACAAGACCGGCACGCTCACCCTCAATGAGATGACGGTACGGCGGCTCTACTCGCCCGCCGGCCGCCGCTTCCGGGTAACCGGGAACGGCTACTCCACCGACGGAAAGATCCTCAGCCCCGACGGCCAGGCAGCCCCGCTGCCCCCCGAGGCGTATCTGGCCATGGCGCTGTGCAACGACGCCTCGGTCGAGGACGGCAGGCTCACCGGCGACCCGACCGAGGGAGCCCTGGTGGTGCTGGCGGAAAAGGGCGGCATCGACGTTGCCGGCGCCCGGGCCACCCACCGCCGCGTGGCCGAGGTTCCGTTCGATTCCGACTACAAGTTCATGGCTACGTTCAACCGCGGTGACGGCACCGCCGTGACCTGCAACGTGAAGGGAGCGCCCGGCGTCGTCCTGGACCGGGCGGCTTTCCTGCAGACCCCGGACGGTCCGGTGCCGTTGGATGCGGAGGAACGTGCACGTATTTCCCGCGACGTCGAGTCGCTGGCCAATGCGGGCCTGCGGACCATGGCCGTAGCCGGGCGGGTTCTTGATGCACCCCTGCCGTCCAGTCCGGAAGCACTCTTTGCCGAAGCCTCGAACCTGGTGCTGTACGCCGTCGTCGGGATCCTGGACCCGCCCCGGCAGGAGGCGGCCGAGGCCATTGCCCGGGCGCATCAGGCGGGGATCGATGTGCACATGATCACCGGCGACCATCTGGTCACGGCTTCGGCCATTGCCAGGGACCTCGGGATCGAGGGCAGGGCCGCCGCCGGCACGGCGCTTGACGCCATGGATGATGACGAGCTGCGCCGGCAGGCCCCGCACCTCGGGGTGCTGGCCCGGGTTTCCCCCGAACACAAGATCCGGATCGTGACGGCGCTGCAGGCCGACGGCTACATCGTGGCCATGACGGGCGACGGCGTGAACGACGCACCGGCACTGAAACGGGCCGACATCGGCATTGCCATGGGCATCACGGGCACCGATGTCTCCAAGGGTGCGGCCAAGATGATCCTCACCGACGACAACTTCGCCACCATCGTGGCCGCAGTCGAAGAAGGCCGCGGCATTTACGACAACATCCTGAAATTCGTCCGGTTCCAGCTGACCACCGCCTGGGGGTTCGTGCTGATCTTCCTTGCGGCGGCAACTTTCGGCTTTGCCGGCGGGGCGCCCTTCACCGCTCTGCAGATCCTGTGGGTGAACATCATCATGGACGGCCCGCCTGCACTGGCCCTGGGCGTGGACCGCACCGATCCGGAAGTCATGAAACGTCCGCCCCGGCCGGCGGGCGAACCCCTGCTGACCGGGCGGCGGATCGCTGTGCTCACAATGCTGGGCATCGTCATGGCCGTGGGCACCTGTACGGTGCTGGTCAACGCGCCGCGCTGGTTCCCGGAGAGCGCCGGCAGCACCGACTTCGCCGGCACCATGGCCTTCACGACCTTCGTGTTCTACCAGGTATTCAACCTGCTCAATGTCCGCTCCGAAACGGGCAGCATCTTCACGCTGCGGACCTTCACCAACCGGGCCGTCTGGGTGTCCCTTGTCGCCGTCGTGGTGCTGCAGATCCTCGTGGTGGAGCTGGACATCTTTTCGGGCATCTTCGACACGGTGCCGCTGACCTCGGCGCAGTGGATGCTGTGCATCGGCGTCGGCGCCACCGTGCTGGTGGTCTCGGAGCTCGGCAAGGCAGTCCAGCGCCTGGCCGGGCGGCGCGGCCGCCGGCCGGAGCAGGCTCCCGTGTCCTACCAGGGGGAGGGCTTGTAGTCCTTCAGGAAGACCCCGTACTGGTCTTCTCCGTTTTCACCCATCACGATCGGGTCATAGACCCGGGCCGCGCCGTCCACCAGGTCCAGCGGTGCGTGGAAGCCCTCCTCGGCCAGGCGCACCTTGGTGGGGTGCGGACGTTCGTCGGTGATCCAGCCGGTGTCCACCGCGGTCATCAGGATGCCGTCCGTTTCCAGCATTTCCTGGGCGCTGGTGCGGGTAAGCATGTTCAGCGACGCCTTGGCCATGTTGGTGTGCGGATGGCCGGGGCCCTTGTAGCGCCGGGAGAACTGGCCCTCCATGGCAGAAACGTTCACGATGTACTTCCGCCGTGCTTCGGATGCGGCCATGGCCGGGCGGAGCCGGTTCACCAGCAGGAACGGCGCCGTGACGTTGCACAGCTGCACCTCCAGCATTTCCAGCGGATCCACTTGGTCCACCACCTGCGTCCAGCTGTTGATCGGAGCGGTGTCCGGCACCAGCCCGCCGGCGTCGATAGCCGTTCCGGCTTCCATCCGGGCCAGCGACGAGGAGCCGGCGGTGAGCGCCAGCGCGGTGACCGCATCGGCCGCAAGCACGGGATGGGCGGCAACGGACCCGGCCAGGGCCGTCGGGTGCGCATCGTAGGTATGGCCGAACGTGACCAGTTCGGGCATGGGGCCGTCCGGGAGCGGCGCCAGTTCCGCGTCGGTCAGCGGGCGGTACGCATTGGAAGAACGGCGCACGGTCTGCGCTGCGTTGTTGATGAGGATATCCAGCGGTCCGGCGTCCGCCACGGACTCGGCCAGGGAAATGACCTGGGCGGGGTCACGCAGGTCGATGCCGACAATGCGCAGCCGGTGCAGCCAGTCGGCGGAGTCCTCCATCGCGGCGAAGCGGCGGGCCGCGTCCTTGGGGAAGCGGGTGGTGATGGTGGTGTGTGCGCCGTCGCGCAGCAGCCGCAGCGCAATGTACATGCCGATCTTGGCCCGGCCGCCGGTCAGCAGCGCACGCTTGCCGGTCAGGTCCGTGCGGGCATCGCGCTTGGTGTGGCTGAAGCCGGCACATTCGGGGCAGAGCTGGTGGTAGAAGGCGTCCACCACGGTGTAGGGCTGCTTGCAGATGTAGCAGTTGCGCGGCTTCAGGAGGGTTCCGGCGGACGGACCGTGGGCGGCGCTGGTGAGCTGGGCACCGCGCGTTTCATCATCGATCCGGTCAGCTGCACCGGTGGCGGTGAGGGCGACGACGGCGCGGTCCGCCTCGGCGACGGCGGAGCGCTTTTCGTTCTTCCGGTGCTTCTTAACGGACTTGAACATTTTGGCGGTGGCCCGCCGGACGGCAACGTAGTCGGGGTTCTCTTCATCCAGGACATGGATGGAGGCCAGGACCTTCAGTGCGGTAGAGATGTCTTCCGGGCTTAGTTCAGGGGTACTCATGGGGGCCTTTACGCTCATCGGCACCGGAGGATCCACAGTGCAGGCGCACCGTGTGCGCCTTCAGAGGATACCGGAGAAGACCCGGGGCACCCGTATCGGGGGCGGGGTGCCGGGATATCTCACACCCGGCACCCCCGCTCCTGGACGCTTAGTCCTCCGGAATCCGCTGCCCCTTGCTGAGCACCGTCAGGCCGGATTCGGTCACGGTGAACCCGCGGCTGAGGTCAAGTTCCCGGTCAACACCCACAGTCGCGCCCGCCGGAATGCGTACGTTCTTGTCGATGATGGCCCGGCGGACCACGGCTCCCTCGCCTACGTACACCTTGTCCATGAGCACCGAATCGGTCACCTCCGCGTTGGAGGCGACGTAGACGTCCTGCGCCAGCACGGAACCGGTCACCGTGCCGCCGGAAATGACCGTCCCGTCGGACACGATGGAGTCGAAGGCGGTACCGGCCTGGTCGGAGGCGCTGCGGACGAACTTGGCGGGCGGGGAGATGCTCTGCCGCGTGTAGATGGGCCACTTCAGGTTGTACAGGTTGAACGCCGGCAGCGGGGAAATCAGGTCCATGTTGGCGTCGTAGTAGGAGTCCAGGGTGCCGACGTCGCGCCAGTACCGGTGGTCGTTGCCGGTGGCACCGGGGATGACGTTCCGCGTGAAGTCGTAGACGGCGGCGTCGCCGCGTTCCACGAAGTACGGGATGATGTCCCCGCCCATGTCGTGCTTGGTGACCAGGCGTTCCTCGTCCCACTGCAGCGCCGAGACCAGGGCGTCGGTGTTGAAGACGTAGTTGCCCATGGAGGCCAGGAAGCTGTCGGGATCGTCCGGCAGGCCCGGGGTGGATTCCGGCTTTTCCACGAATGCGGCAATGCGCTCCGGGTTCTCGGGATCGGTTTCGATCACGCCGAACTGGTCCGCCAGGTGCAGCGGCTGCCGCACGGCGGCAACGCTCACCGAGGCGCCGGAAGCAATGTGCGCCTCCACCATCTGTGAAAAGTCCATGCGGTAGACGTGGTCCGCGCCGATGACGACGACGATGTCCGGCTGGGCGTCCTCAATCAGGTTCATGGACTGGTAGATCGCGTTTGCGCTGCCGAGGAACCAGCTCTTGCCCACACGCTGCTGGGCGGGCACCGATGCCACGTAGTTCTGGAGCTGGGTGGAAAGCCGCCAGGTCTCGGAGATGTGCCGATCCAGGCTGTGGGACTTGTACTGGGTCAGGACCACGATCTGCAGGTACCCGGAGTTCACCAGGTTCGATAATGCGAAGTCGATGAGCCGGTAGCGCCCGGCAAACGGAACCGCCGGTTTAGCCCGATCTGCGGTAAGCGGCATGAGCCGTTTACCCTCGCCGCCGGCGAGAACTACTGCAAGGACCTTCTTAGGCGCCATTGTCTGAACCTCTTCCAAAAAATAAGACTACTGACTTCACACTAGATCACAGGTTGCCCGGTGCACTACGTTGGTTTAGTGCGAGTAGATATTGTGTCGAAGGAATTCCCGCCGGAAATCTACGGGGGAGCAGGCGTTCACGTTGCCGAGCTCAGCCGTGTCCTGGCCGGAGAAGTAGATTTGAATGTGCATTGTTTCGGGGCGCCGCGACCCGAAGATTTCCATGGCGCAAAGGTAAGGAGCTACGGGGTACCGGCGGAACTGCATTCCGCGAACCCGGCAGTGCAGACCCTGGGCACGGACCTGGAAATCCTGGCCAACCTGGCCGGCGCGGACCTGGTCCATTCACATACCTGGTACGCCAACATGGCCGGCCACCTGGGGTCGCTGCTGCACGGCATACCGCACGTCCTCAGCGCCCACAGCCTGGAGCCGCTGCGTCCGTGGAAGGCCGAGCAGCTCGGCGGGGGATACGCGGTGTCCTCCTGGGTGGAGAAGACCGCCTACGAAGCGGCGGCCGCCATCATCGCGGTCTCCGAAGGCATGCGGCAGGACATCCTGCGCAGCTATCCGGACGTGGATCCTTCGAAGGTGCGGGTGGTCCACAACGGGATCGACGTGCAGCAGTGGCAGCCGGATGCAGACACCGAGGGCGTCCGCGCCTTCGGGATTGATCCTGACCGTCCCAGTGTGGTTTTTGTGGGCAGGAACACCCGCCAGAAGGGCGTACCGTATCTGCTCCGTGCGGCGGCGCTGCTGCCGCCGGAGGTCCAGCTGGTCCTGTGCCTCGGTGCGGCGGATACCCCCGAACTGGCTGCGGAGACCGCGGGGCTGATCGAGGAACTGCGGCGCACCCGCACCGGCGTCGTGGTCATCGAGCGCATGCTTCCGCGCGCCGAGCTGATCAAGATCCTCTCCGTCGCCACCGTCTTTGCCTGCCCGTCGGTCTATGAACCGCTGGGCATCGTGAACCTTGAGGCCATGGCCTGCGGCACCGCCGTCGTCGCCAGCGCCACCGGCGGGATCCCGGAAGTGGTGGACACCGGCGTCACCGGCCTGCTGGTACCCATCGACCAGGTCACCGACGGTACCGGCACGCCGCTGGACCCGGAGAAGTTCGTGCAGGACTTCGCCGCTGCCCTGACCGCAGTGGTCAGCGATCCGGATTTGGCCCGGCGGATGGGCGAGGCCGGCCGGGCCCGTGCCACCGAGCAGTTCTCCTGGGAGTCCATCGCCGAAACCACCCTCGATGTCTACCGGTCCGTCCTGAAGTAGCAGGCACAACCAGCCCTGAACACGAAGAAGGCGCCGCCGCTGATGCGACGGCGCCTTCCGTGTCCCACGGAGGAACCCGCTACTTCCGGCCGGACTTCTTCTGCGCGGCCTTCTGTCGGGCAATCAGGATCTTCTCGTCCACCGGAGCGGCACCGCTGGCCCGCAGCAGGCGCTGGTACTCCATTGCCTCGTCCTGGCGGCCCTTCTCCGCACCGGAGGCAACCTTGGCCCGCAGGTGTTCCTGGCCGTACCCGAAGGAGTCCACCAGGTCCAGGGCATGCGGGCGGATCTTGGCCAGCAGGCGGTTGATGTACGGCCCGAGGGTGCGGGCGCGCTGGGCGGACAGGCGTCCGTTCATCAGGTACCAGCCCAGGTTCTTTTCAATCAGGCACAGACCGAACAGGTCGCGGACCCAGGTCAGGACCTGCCGGGTGCCCTCGTCCTCCACCTTTTCCAGCCCGCGGGTGAAGGCCTCCCACTGGAGCAGTTCGGCGTGGGCACGTGCGGCTTCGATCAGGGCGTGCTGGTTGTCGTTGAAGACGGCGGCGCCCTTGTCCTTCGGCAGCCCGCGGGCTTCCTTGAGCGCAGTGGCAACTTCGGCGACCATGGTCCCGACCCGGTCCGCCAGCAGGTCGTGCTGGGTCCGCGGATCGCGCAGGGCAATGGCGGATTTCTTCTCCGAGCCGGAGTCGCGGAAGGACTGGGCAATCCGGCGCAGGCCCGTGCGGTGCAGGGTCAGATCCGTGGCCTGGCCCACCACATAGCGGGCGAGGACACCGAAGTCCGCTCCGGCGAATTCCTTGGCGTAGTCGGCCAGCAGGCGCTTGGCGACCAGCTGCAGCAGCACCGTGTTGTCACCTTCGAAGGTGACATAGACATCCAGGTCCGCGCGCAGGGCGGTCAACCGGTTTTCGGACAGGAACCCGGCGCCGCCGGTGGCTTCGCGGCATTCCTGCAGCGTATCCAGGGCATGCCAGGTGGACAGCGACTTCAAGGCCGCCGCCAGTGTTTCCAGGTCCTGGCGGTCTTCGTCGGTGTCGTGGGCCCCGGAGAAGACATCGTCGAACTTGTGCAGCAGTTCCTCGTGCGCGAAGGCCGCAGCGAACGTTGTGGCCAGGCGGGGGAGCAGGCGGCGCTGGTGCTGCTGGTAGTCCATCAGCACCTCTTCCTTGATGTCCGAGGCGCCGTTGAACTGGCGCCGCTCGGTGCCGTACTGGATGGCCGTCTTCAGCGCCAGCTTGCTGGCATTGACGGCCGCGCCGTCGAGGGAAACGCGCCCCTGCACGAGGGTGCCGATCATGGTGAAGAAACGGCGGCCGGGGCTGGCAATGGCGGAGGTGTAGGTGCCGTCCGCGGCGACGTCGCCGTATTTGTTGAGCAGGTTGGTCCGGGGGATGCGCACATTGCAGAAGTGCAGCCGGCCGTTGTCAATGCCGTTCAGTCCGCCCTTGACGCCGTCATCCTCGCCGCCGACGCCGGGCAGGAAGCCGTTGTCGTCACGCAGCTCCACGTAGAAGGCATGAACGCCGTGGTCGACACCGCGGGTGATGAGGTGGGCGAACACGACGGCGGCCTTGCCGTTGACGGCGGCGTTGCCGATGTAGTCCTTCCAGGCGGCACGGAAGGGCGTGTTGATGATGAACTCTTCGGACGCGGCGTCGTATTCAGCCGTGGTGGCGATGCTCGCGACGTCGGAACCGTGGCCGGTTTCGGTCATGGCGAAGCAGCCCGGAATCTCCAGGCTCATGATGCCCGGCAGCCATTTTTCATGGTGCTCCCTGGTGCCCAGGTGCATTACGGCGGAACCGAAGAGGCCCCACTGGACGCCGGCCTTGATCTGCAGCGACGGATCGGCCACCACGAGTTCGGTAAAGCCTGCGACGTTTGCACCGTGGCTGTCCTCGCCGCCCACGTACTTGGGGAACGCCCCGTGGACGGACTTGCTTTCCACCAGGATCTTCAGCTGGTCCATGACCCGCTTCCGGTGCTCGGTGTACGTCAGCCCCGCAGGCGTCTGCATGGCTTCCATGCCGGCGAGCCTGCGGGCTGCAAGCCGGTTTTCGGCCCAGGTGCCGAGCAGGACCCGGCCCAGCGACTCCACGTCCACGACGGCGGCGTCGTTGTCGCTGATCGCGGCGCTGGCCGGCAGCTGCCGTTCGGTGGGGGAAAGTGTTTGCGTCATTGCGTTTCCTTCTCGTGGTTGGAGGGAGCAGGGGCGGGGGACGGGTGTCCCCGGTCGTAGCCGATGCCGTCAAAGAGCCAGGCGGTCAGCTGGTCGGTCATTTGTTCTTCCGTGGGCTTCCCGGGGCCGGGGGGAGCGGCAATCCACCGCTCACCTGCTGCCCGGATCATCCCGAGTGCCGCCGTGGGCCAGTACTGCGCGGTGGCGCTGGCCTCGGGTGGAACCTCCCGGCCCTCGAGGTAATGGCGCATGGCCGAGTCCATCATTGCCGTGATGGTTTCGAAGAACGAGGAGAGGGTGGAATCGATCTGTCCCGGTCCGCCGTCGGCCAGCTGGCCGGTGACGAAGAGATACACGTTGGGGGAGGTTTCGGCCATCTGCAGGTAGGCGGAAACCATGGCGCGCAGCCCGGACCGGACGGAGATGGCTGTCCGGCCCGCTTCCAGGATCTTTTCCTGCATCCGTGCCACCGCCATTTCGCCCATGGCCTTCTGCAGTCCGGCCTTGTCTCCGAAATAGCGGTAGAACACGGACTTCGACGTCCCGGAAGCGGCGGCAATCTCTTCCATCGACGCCGCGCAGCCCAGGGTATGGACCGCCCGGCGGGCGGTCTTGATGAGGGTACGACGGCGCTCGGCCCGGTGCGCTTCCCAGCGAAGGGCGCGGCCGTCCGCAGCCGGGGACGGCACAGACGGATCTTCAAGTGCGTTGTTCACGATACTGAGCGTATCAGGTACGCTGGGTTACAGTAACTGGCGTCACATCGCCCCCCATGGACTCCCAAGGAGAACGACGAATGGCTGCACAGCCTGAATCCGCACGAGCTACCCCCACGACCAACGGCGCCGGCTCTTCCGTGCGCAAGGCGGTGGTGATCGGCGGAAACCGCATTCCCTTCGCCCGCTCAGGCGGCAAGTACACCTACAGCTCCAACCAGGACATGCTCACCGCCGCGCTGGACGGGCTGATTGCCCGTTTCGGCCTGCAGGGCGAACGCATCGGCGAAGTTGCCGGCGGCGCGGTCCTGAAGCACTCCCGCGATTTCAACTTGACGCGTGAAGCGGTCCTGGGCTCGGCGCTGTCGCCTGAGACCCCCGCCTATGACGTGCAGCAGGCCTGCGCCACCGGCCTCGAAACGGTGGTCAGCCTCGCCAACAAGATCAAGCTGGGACAGCTTGAATCCGCCATTGCCGGCGGCGTCGACTCCGCTTCGGACGCCCCCATCGCCGTGAGCGAAGGCCTCCGCCGGGCACTGCTGGACCTGTCCCGCGCCCGCACCACCAAGCAGAAGCTGGCCGCGGTCGCCAAGATCCGCCCCAAGGACCTGTCCCCGAACGCGCCCTCCACCGGCGAGCCGCGCACCGGGCTGTCCATGGGCGAGCACCAGGCCCTGACCACCGCCCAGTGGAAGATCACCCGCGAAGCGCAGGACGAACTGGCCTTCAACAGCCACCGCAACATGGCTGCCGCCTACGACCGCGGGTTCTTCGACGACCTCGTCACCCCGTACCGCGGCCTGGCAAAGGACGCGAATCTGCGCCCCGACACCACCAGGGAAAAGCTGGCCAAGCTCAAGCCCGTCTTCGGCAAGTCCCTGGGCGACGCCGCCACCATGACCGCCGGTAACTCCACCCCGCTGACCGACGGCGCTTCCGTGGTACTGCTGGGCTCGGAAGACTATGCCCGCGAACACGACCTGCCGATGCTGGCGAACATCGTGGATGCCGAAGCCGGCGCCGTCGACTTCGTGCACGGCAAGGACGGACTGCTGATGGCTCCGGCCTTCGCCGTCCCGCGCCTGCTGGCCCGCCATGGGCTCACCTTCGACGATTTCGACTTCTTCGAAATCCACGAGGCCTTCGCCGGCACCGTGCTCTCCACCCTGGCTGCCTGGGAGGACGAGGAATTCTGCCGCACCCGGCTGGGCCTGGACGCCCCGCTGGGCAGCATCGACCGCAGCAAGCTCAACGTCAACGGCTCCTCCCTCGCCGCCGGCCACCCGTTCGCCGCCACCGGCGGCCGGATCGTGGCGTCGCTGGCCAAGATGCTGCATGAAAAGGGCTCCGGCCGCGGCCTCATCTCCATCTGCGCTGCCGGCGGGCAGGGCCTCGTCGCGATCCTGGAGGCACGCTGATCATGAGCGACGCCTACCTGAACCTCGTGAACAAGGGCTTCACCAAGGAGCTCTCCAAGAAGCTGGGCCTGCCCCGGCCTGCGATCCTGCGCCGCTTCGATCCGGCTCAGCCGCTCGTGCCGGGTCCGGTGCTCGTGCTGGGAGGGAGCACGGCCGCCAACGAGCTGTCTCAGCTGCTCCTCGGCTGGGACCAGGACGTGCGCCGGCACGCCACGCCGAAGGAAAAGCTCGGTGCCATCCTGATCGTGCTCGACGACGCCGCCGCACCGACGGACCTGGGTGAACCTACCCTTGCCGCCGGTGCGGCCCTGCGGGACCTTGCCCCCGGCGGGCGGGTCATCACCGTTTCCCGCCCTGCCGCAGAAGCCCAGGATCCGGCAGCGGCCGCGGCCCGCCAGGGCGTCGACGGCACCCTGCGTTCCATTGCGCACGAGCTGCGTGCCGGTGCCACGGCCAATGGCATTGTGCTGGCCAACGGCGTACAGGCAACTGCTCCTTCGGTCGCGGCTGCCCTGCGGTTCCTGCTCTCGGGTAAGAGCGCCTACGTCAGCGGCCAGTTCGTCACTGTCGGCTCGGATGCCGGGAAGCTTCCCGGGGACTGGAACGCGCCGCTTGCCGGCAAGGTCGCTGTGGTTACGGGGGCCGCCCGCGGCATCGGCGCAGCCATTGCCCGCGTGCTGCACCGCGACGGTGCGCAGGTCATCGTGGTGGACGTGCCTGCGGCCGGAGAGCAGCTGGCCCAGGTGGCCAACGAGATTTCCGGCACCGCGCTCCAGGTCGACATCACCCGCGAGGACGCCGCTGACCGCATCCTCACCCACGCCGTCGAACGCTACGGGCACCTGGACATCGTGATCCACAACGCCGGCATCACGCGTGACAAGCTGCTGGCCAACATGGACGAAGCCCGTTGGGGCTCGGTCATTGCCGTCAACATTGCCTCGCAGCTGCGGATGAATGAAACCTTCCTGGCCTCCGGCGGGTTCACCCCCGAAGGCCGGATCGTCTCGCTGGCATCCACCAGCGGCATTGCCGGCAACCGGGGACAGACCAACTACGCAGCGTCCAAGGGCGGCGTGATCGGCATGGTCCGTGCCACCGCACCGCTGCTGGCACCGCGCGGCGGTTCGATCAACGCCGTCGCACCGGGCTTCATTGAAACCGACATGACCGCGGCCATTCCCGCGCTTACCCGGCAGGTTGCCCGCCGGCTCTCCAGCCTGCAGCAGGGCGGCCTGCCCATCGACGTCGCGGAGACCATTTCCTTCCTCGCCTCCGACGCCGCGGCAGGCGTCAACGGCCAGGTGGTGCGGGTCTGCGGCCAGAACATGGTGGGCGCATGACGGACACCCAGCTGAATGAAATTCCGGCGCTCGGGCGGCTGTACGCCGGTGCGGTGGGCAGCGCGGCGAAGTCGCGCCTGACGCCGTCCAAGGGCGCCGGGACCCTTCCGGCGGACCGGCACATAGTGCGCAACGCCTCCGTGGACCTGGACCGGCTCACCGATTTCCAGCGGCTGGTCCTGCACAGCGCCACCGACTACCTGCCCACCGGATACGTGCATACCTTTGCCTTCCCGGTGGCCATGAGCGTCATGGCGCGCGAGGACTTCCCGCTGCCCCTGCTCGGGATGGTGCACCTGCGCAATGAGGTGCAGCACCTGCGGCCGATCCACTACGGAGAACCGCTGACGGTCACGGCGTGGGCGGAAAACCTTGCCGGCCACCGTGCGGGAACCTCTGTGGAACTCGTGGCGGAGGTCGCCGTGGATGCCGACGGCGGCCCGGAGACTGTGTGGCGGGGCCGTTCCACGTATCTGGCCAAGGGCGTCTTCCTGCCGAAGATCGACCGTCCGGACAAGTCGGCGGTGCGGGCGGAGTTCATTCCTCCCCTCCCGACGGCGCTCTGGCGGCTGGGTGCCGACGCCGGACGCAACTATGCGCGGGTCTCCGGCGACTTCAATCCCATCCACCTCAGCCGCCTCTCGGCCAAGGCCCTGGGCATGAAGCAGTCCCTCGCGCACGGCATGTACCTGGCCTCCCGCGTGGTCGGGGATGCGGTGCAGACCCATGAGGGTCCGTTCCAATGGACCATCGACTTCGAGTCGCCGGTGTTCCTGCCGGGGACCGTTGCCGTGGCCATCTCCGACGACGAGACCGCCGACGGGTGGGCCGGTTCCACCTTCACCGGCTGGAACCCCCGGTCCCACCGCCGGCACTTCGCCGGCTCGGTCACGCCGCTGGACACCGTGTCCGGACCGCACGGATTCAGCGCCGCCACCGGCGCCTAAGCACCTCCGTAAACAGCCCGTCCGCCTCCGGCAAGTGCCCGGAAGCGGACGGGCTTCGTGTACCTCCTGCTAAGGTTCGACCATGATTGATGCCGCCGGCCTGCTGGTTGCCGCCAAGGAACTCGACGCCGCCGATCCCCTCGCGGGCTACCGGGACCGGTTCCTGCCGGCAGAGGGAGTCCGGGCGTACCTGGACGGGAATTCCCTGGGCCGCCCGCTCCGCGCCACCGCCGAAAACCTGCAGGACTTCGTGGCGCACCAGTGGGGCGGACGCCTGATCCGCGGCTGGGACGAGCAGTGGCTCGAGACGCCCGGCCGGATCGGCGACGAGCTCGGCGAGGTGGCGCTCGGTGCCGCCCCCGGACAGTGCATCGTGGCGGACTCCACCACCGTGCTGCTGTACAAGCTGGCCCGTGCCGCCGTCGCCGCCCGCCCCGGCCGAACCGAAATCCTGCTCGATGCCGACAACTTCCCGACCGACCGGTACGTCCTGGAAGGCGTGGCACGCGAATGCGGCCTGACCCTGCGCTGGGTGTCCGCCGACTACGCCGGCGGGGTGACCGCCGAAGCGGTCGCAGAGGCCGTGGGTCCGCAGACCGCGCTGGCCGTGTTCAGCCACGTGGCCTACCGCTCCGGCTATCTTGCCGACTCGGCCGCCATCAATAAGGTGGTACACGACGCCGGGGGACTGGTCCTGTGGGACCTGTGCCATTCGGTGGGTGCCGTCCCTGCGCAGCTCGATGCCGAGGGCACGGACTATGCCGTGGGCTGCAGCTACAAGTACCTGAACGGCGGACCCGGAGCGCCGGCGTGGGCCTACGTGGCCGCCCGCCACCAGGCGGAGTTCTCCCAGCCCATCCAGGGCTGGCTGGGTTCGGACGACCCGTTCGGCATGGTGCAGGGCTACGTTCCGGCCCGGGGCATCCGCCGGCTGGTCTCCGGCACCCCGCCCATCCTGGGCATGCTTGCCATGCGGGACATGATTGCCCTGATCGGTGAGGCCGGGATGGACGCCGTCCGCGCGAAGTCGAAGGCGCTCACCGAATACGCCGTCACGGCCGTCGACGTACTGCTGGCCCCGCACGGCGTCGTGCTGGCCTCTCCCCGCCATCCGGACCGCCGCGGCAGCCACATCACCATCGACCATCCGAAGTTCCGGGCTGCCACCGCCGCCTTGTGGAAGCAGGGCGTCATTCCGGATTACCGCAATCCGGACGGTATCCGGCTGGGCCTGTCTCCGCTGTCCACGTCCTTCACGGAGACCTTCACAGGGATCGAAGCGGTCCTGGCCGAGCTCAAGGCCTGACCTGCGCCCACCCGTTGCCGTCCGGCCGGCCGCAGGCCATTATCGGGGGCATGACCAAATACCTCATTTCCTTTCCGACTGAAGCCATGGTGGTCACGCCCGAGGAGCTTCCCGTCGTCGCCGCCGATTCCCGCGCCGTAATTGCGGAAGCGAAGGCCGCCGGCGTCTATGTATTCGGCGGCGGGATCGCGGAGGAGATTGAGCCTGTGCTGGTTTCCGCCGACGGGTCGGTGAGCCCGGATATCTATCCCGGCAGCCGGCTCAAGGGCGGCTTCACCGTGCTGGAACTGCCGGGCCGTGCGGACGCGGAGGAGTGGGCACGGAAGATCGCCGTCTCCTGCCGGTGCCCGCAGGAACTGCGCGAGTTTTGGTTTGACCCGGAGAGCTAGCCGGCCCTAGGCCTGGCCGGCCTTGACCGCAAGGACCGGGCAGGAGGCCTCCAGCAGCACGCGCTGGGAGGTGCTGCCCAGGATGAGCTTGCCCACGGGCGTCCGGTGCCGGATCCCCAGCACCACCAGCCCGGCACCGTGGTTTTCCACTGCCTTCAGGATCTCTTCGGCGGCGTCGAAGTCCCCGATCGGGTGAAGGAGGACGTGGGAAACGCCGCTGCCCTCCAGGACCCCGGCGAGGGTCTGCAGGTAGTCCGGAGCGGCTCCAGAGCGGGGCTTGCGCGTACTTTCCACGTTGACGACCACGAGGCCGGTGGCCAGGTCCCGGGCGGCGCGGAGGGCTGCGCGCAGTGCTGTTTCCCCCTCGGGAGTGGGGACGTATCCGACGACGACGCTCATGGTTTCCTTCTTCCTGCCTGGGCCTCTTCCTGCCTGGGTCAACTCAGCTGCGAAGGGTCGCTGAACCGGGTCCGGCGGGCCTTGACGCCCCGGTTCCAGGCCCAGGTGATCACCCATAGTGCCAGACCGAGCAGCAGCAGCAACCCGGCAATCCGGTACTCGATGGCGTCCTGCGCCCACGGACCCAGCAGGAAGGCACAAGTGGCGGCACCGATGAAGGGCATGATGCCCGGCGAGCGGAAGTGCGCCCGGTCGACAGGAGACCGGCGCAGGACAAGGCAGGCAATGTTGACCACGGCGAAGACCGCCAGCAGCAGCAGCGCGGTGGTTCCGCCGAGCGCCGTCACCGTTTCGCGGCCCATGAAGTTGGTGACCACGATGATCAGCCCCACCGCAATCGCCGTCGTAAAGAGGATCGATGCCCATGGTGTGCGGCGCCCGGGAAGAACCGCCGACAGGCCGCGGGGCACGACGTCCTGCTTCGCCATGCCGTACAGCAGGCGGCTGGCCATGAGCATGTTGATCAGGGCGGTGTTCGCGACGGCGAAGATGGAAAGGAACGGGTAAATGGTGTCCACGGGCAGATTCGGGGCGCCGGCCCGCACCACGTCCAGCAACGGGGTGGTGGATTCCGAGAGCTGCCCCACCGGCACCAGCGCCACGGCGGTGATCGAGACCAGCAGATAGACGCAGACCGTGATGGTCAGGCCCGTGAGCATGACCTTGGGGAAAATCCTCGAAGGATCACGGGTCTCTTCGGCCATGTTCACTGAATCTTCGAAGCCGACCATCGAAAAGAACGCCAGGGCCGTGGCTCCGGTCAGGGCCAGGAATACGCCCTTGCCCTCCGCGGTTTCAAAGACGACCACCCGGGAGAAATCCACATTGCCCTGGCTCATGGCCCAGAAACCGATGGCAATCACGATCAGCAGCCCGGTCAGCTCAATGGCCGTCAGCACGATGTTGAACTTCACGCTTTCGGCCGCACCCCGCAGGTTGACCGCCGCCAGCAGCAGCACGAAGGTCACGGCGACCGCAGTGACCGCAGCCTGCCCCCACTCCAGGTGAAAGCCGACGATGAAATTCTCGGCAAGGAATTTCGATGCCGTAGAGGCGGAGGTGATTCCGGAACAGAGCACGGCGAAGGTCACGAGGAAGGTCAGGAAATGCACCCCGAAGGCCTTGTGGGTGTACAGGGCCGCACCGGCGGCCTGCGGGTACTTGGTGACCAGTTCAAGGTAGGACAGGGCGGTAATGGTCGCCACCGCGAACGCCAGCAGGATGGGCGCCCACGCGGCGCCGCCGATTTCGCCGGCCACCTGTCCGGTCAGCGCATAGACACCGGTGCCGAGGATATCTCCGACGATAAAGAGCAGCAGCAGCTTGGTGCCCATGACCCGCTTGAGCTCGGGCTGGACGGTTTCCGCTTTGATGTCAGCCATGGCTGTCCTTCCGGACGTTCAGGGATGCCGCGTTGGTCGGTATTCTGCGCGGTGTCGCGCCCAATAGGCAACGGTCGGCGGTGACGGTTTAACCGGGCGCCGCAGGAATCACCCGGACCGCGCCGATCCGGCGCCCCCGCACGCCCAGGACCTCGAGCCGGCAGCCCGGGGCGGGCACGGTGTCACCGGGCCGGGCCATCCGGCCCAGCTGCTCCAGGATGTATCCGGCCACGGTTTCATACTGGCCCTCCGGCAGGCCGATGCCGGTCAGCCGTTCGAACTCCTGCAGGATGAGGGCGCCGTCCACCACCAGCTGACCCTTTTCCCTGCGGTAGCGGTCTTCGGGATCCCGGCCGGTGTCGTACTCGTCGTATATCTCTCCGACCAGTTCCTCCACCAGGTCTTCGAGTGTGACAATGCCGTCCGTGCCCCCGTATTCATCGGCGACGACGGCGATATGGCTGTTTTCCCGGCGCATCCGGCCCAGCGACGGCAGCACTGCAGCGGTCCCGGGCAGGAACAGGACGGGACGCAGGATGTCGGCTACGGTGCGTCCATCCGGATCCGGAGCATCCGGGTCCGGCATCAGGTCACGGACGTGGATGAACCCCAGGATGTCGTCCACTGACCCTCCGGTCACCGGGTACCGGGAATAGGGCTGGTGCCGCACCCGGGTGCGTGCGTCTTCCAGCGGGAGGTCCGCCGGGACAAACACCACCTCGGTCCGGGGCCGCATTACCTCCTGCACCAGCCTCGTGCCCGCCCCGAAAACGTCCGAAAGGATCCGGCGGCTGTCCTCGGCCAGCATCGGGCTGGCGGCCACCATGTCCCACAGCTCCTGGCTGCTCACCGGCACGGTCTTCACCTGCGGGTCACCGCCCAGCAACCGCACCACGGTATCCGTCGAGAAGGACAGCAGCCGGATGACGGGGCGCATCAGCACCGCAAACAGGTTCAGGGCGGGGGAGAGGATCCGCGCGAAGGCGGCCGCGTTCTGCATGGCCAGCCGCTTCGGGACCAGCTCCGAAAACACCAGGGACAGGTAGGCCACGGCAAGGGTGAGCAGGATCAGCGCGGTGGTTTCCGCCGTCGGCTGCGGCACACCCCACTGCCGCAGCAGGGGCACCACCGCCGGAGCCAGTGCCGACGCACCGTACGCGGCCGAGAAGAAACCGGAGAGCGTCACGCCGATCTGGATGGCGGACAGGAACAGGTTCGGGTTGCGGGCCAGGCGTGCCGTCCGCCTGCCCTGCTTTCCCGTCCGCTCTATCGCACTGATCTGGCTCTCGCGGAGGGAGACCAAAGCCATTTCCGCGCCGGCGAAGATTCCGCCCAGCAGGATGAAGAACAGTACGAGCAGGAGGTTAAGGGCATAGCTGCCGTCCATGGTCCGAGGGTACCGAAGCGTGCCGGGGGATGTGAGTCAAAGATCACACCGGGCGGTTTCGGGCAAACAAAAAAGTCCTCCCGGAATCCGGAGATTCCAGGAGGACTTCGCTGTGCGCGGAGGGGGACTTGAACCCCCACCCTCGTTAGAGGACTAGCACCTCAAGCTAGCGCGTCTGCCATTCCGCCACCCGCGCTTGGGTGATCTCCACAGCCCTTCAGTTGTTTCAAAGCTGTGGAAGCAACGGGAAAAACTCTAACACGGTTTTGGTCCGAACCACGAATCGGCCCAAGCCGGGGGCCGGTCCGCGCCCTGTCGCAGGGAAATACGGCCCGCCACGGCCCTTCGCTGGCTAAGCTGGCTGCACAGGTCACCGAAGGAGAACCCCATGCCCACAGACGTCCGTGCCGAGCAGCCCCGCGCCGAAGATGAGGTAACCCGGATCTGCCAAGAGCTCATCCGCTTTGACACCTCCAACTTCGGTGACAACTCCGGTCCGGGGGAGCGTGCCGCAGCGGAGTACACCGCCGGCCTGATTGAAGAAGCCGGCCTGTCTGCCGATCTCTTCGAGTCCGCCCCGGGGCGGGCTTCCGTGGTCACGCGGATGGAGGGCACCGATTCCTCCCTGCCGGCGCTGGTGGTCCACGGACACCTCGACGTGGTGCCGGCGCAGAAGGAGGACTGGACGGTGGACCCGTTCAGCGGCGAGGAACGGGAAGGGCTGATCTGGGGCCGCGGTGCCGTCGACATGAAGGACATGGATGCCATGATCCTGTCCGTGATGCGCTCCATGGCACGGACCGGCACCCGCCCGCGCCGGGACATTGTCTTCGCGTTCTTCGCCGATGAGGAAGCGGGGGGCGACTACGGAGCGCGCTGGGCGGTGGAACACCGGCCGGAGCTGTTCGACGGCGCTACGGAGGCCATCTCCGAGGTGGGCGGCTTCTCGGCAACCATCGGCGGGAAGCGGACGTATCTGCTGCAGACAGCGGAGAAGGGCATCTCCTGGCTGCGGCTGGTGGCCCACGGCCGGGCCGGGCACGGCTCCCAGATCAACACCGACAACGCCGTCACCCGGCTGGCCCGCGCCGTGGCGAACATCGGCAGCCATCCCTGGCCCATCGAACTGACAGACACCACCCGGGCCTTCCTGGACGGCGTCACGGAACTGACCGGCGTCGAGTTCGATCCGGACAACCCGGACCGGATCCTTGCCGAGCTGGGCACGGTGGCCCGGTTCGTGGGTGCCACCCTGCAGAACACCTCCAACCCCACGGTGCTCAATGCCGGGTACAAGCACAACGTCATTCCGGGCACGGCCGAAGCCCTGATCGATGCGCGGACCCTGCCCGGTCAGGAGGAACAGGTCCTGGCCACCATCCGCGAGTTGGCCGGCGAAGGCATCGACGTCAGCTATGAACACAAGGATGTCTCCCTTGAAGTACCGTTCAAGGGCAACCTTGTCGACTCGATGATCAGCGCCCTGCAGGCAGAGGATCCGGGCGCTCCGGTGCTGCCCTACACACTCTCCGGGGGCACGGACAACAAGTCCCTGAGCCGGCTGGGCATCACCGGCTACGGTTTCGCCCCGCTGCGCCTGCCCGCCGAGCTTGATTTCACCGGCATGTTCCACGGCGTCGACGAGCGGGTGCCGGTGGACTCCCTGAAGTTCGGCACCCGGGTCCTGTCCCGCCTGCTCACGAGCTACTGACCCAAGGAGGACCCCTGTGGCCGCTACTGAGATCCTTACTCCGGAACTGTTGGAGCGCCTGCGCTCCCGTGCCGCAGGCTACGACGAGACCAACAGCTTCTTCACGGAGGACTTGGAAGACCTGCGGGCGGCGGGTTACCTCGCCCTGTTCACGCCGGCTTCGGAGGGCGGAGCCGGGATGGGGATTCCCGACGTCGTCGCCTGCCAGCGCCTCCTGGCGTCCGCGGCTCCGGCTACGGCGCTGGCCGTGAACATGCACCTGGTCTGGTGCGGGGTCGCGCACCTGCTGGCACTGAAGGGGGATGACTCGCTGGACTTCGTCCTCCGGGAAGCAGCCGCGGGCGAGCTGTTCGCCTTCGGCGTGTCCGAACCCGGCAACCCCGCCGTGCTCTTCGATTCGCACACCGAGGCCCGTCCCACGGGCGACGGCGGCTACGGCTTCACCGGCACCAAGATCTTCACCAGCCTGTCCCCGGCCTGGACCCGGCTGGGTATCTTCGGCAAGGATTCCTCAGACCCGGAGGAACCGCACCTGGTCTTTGGTTTTGCTGACCGCGGGACTGCAGGCATCAGCATCGCCGATGACTGGAACACCATGGGCATGCGGGCCAGCCAGTCCTGCACCACGCGCCTGGAGAACGCCGTGGTGCCGGCACCGCGGATGGTCCGCACGACGCCGGTGGGTCCGCACAGTGATCCCTTCGTGTTCGGGATTTTCGCCCTGTTTGAAACCCTGCTGTCCGCCGTCTACACGGGCATCGGGGACCGCGCCGTCGAACTGGCCGCGGACTCCGCCCGGGGCCGCGCCTCACGGGCGGGCGAACCGGCGTCGTCCGATCCCGCCACCCGCTGGAAGATTGCCGACGCGGCCCTGCGGATGGACGGCGTGCACCTGCAGCTCGGGGCAGTGGCACGGGACCTGGAAGACGGCGCCGACCACGGCAGCTACTGGTTCCCGCTGTTGTCGGGGCTAAAGTACCGGACCACCGAGACGGCGCGCGGCGTGGTCGAAACCGCGGTCCGGGTGGCGGGCGGGCGCAGCTATTTCCGGGGGTCGGAGCTGGAACGGCTGTACCGCGACGTCCTCGCCGGGATGTTCCACCCGTCGAGCGAGGACTCCGTGCATGCCAGTGTGGCCAACGCCGTGCTCGGGCCCGTGGAGTAAGGGCTGGGGCGGCAGGGGAGAGCTACGGAGTCCGCTGGACGCGCAGGACCCTTCGGCGCAGCCAGAACCGCCTGCCGCCGCCGCTGTAGATCCGGCTGCGGTGCAGTTCCCACTTGCCGTATTCGGCATGTTCAACCAGGCGTCGCCGGGCGTCCGGCAATGATTCGTGGGGATCCACCGACACCACCAGGTACTCGTAGTCCCGTGCATTTTCGCGCCGGCGGGAGACATCAGGTGCAAGAATTTGTTCGCGCATTTCCCTCCAATTTTCCCTACTTTACCGATAACGTCTAGGTCATGAGCATAGATCCGCGCATCGCGCTCCAGTCCCTCGTCACCGCGTTCGAGGAGCATCTCGCGGCTGCGGCCGCCCGGCGTGGTGATAAGGATCCGGTGGTCGAAAGCGCGTACTTGGCCATCGCCGACGCCTTCGAAGTCTATGAGGAAGTGCTCTACGACGCCTACGGCGAGGTGACGCCGCTGGAGATCTACGAAGACGATGAGGACGAAGGCGACTACGAGGCCGGGGATAACCCGGGCGACGTCCCGGCCGACGGGCCCCGGCCGGCCGGAGACAACGGCAACCCGCTGGGCCGGGCCAACCGGTAACGGCCGGGACGGGACCGGGCCGTCCGTCAATTAGAGTCTTAGGTGTGAATTGGTTTGAAGCGATCTTCCTTGGCCTGATCCAGGGCCTGACAGAATTCCTCCCCATTTCCTCCAGCGCACACCTGCGCATCGTGGGGGAACTGCTGCCCGGCGCCCAGGATCCGGGGGCGGCCTTTACCGCCATCACCCAGCTGGGTACCGAGACCGCCGTGGCGGTGTATTTCTGGAAGGACATTGTCCGGATTGTCCGGTCCTGGTTCGGTTCCCTGTTCGGCCGTGTGCCGCGCAGCGACCCGGACGCCCGCATGGGCTGGCTGATCATCCTCGGCAGCCTTCCCATCGTGGTCCTTGGCCTCTTTTTCCAGGACCAGATCGAAAGCACCTTCCGCAGCCTGTGGGTCGTCGCCACCATGCTGATCGTCTTCGGCATCATCCTGGCAGTGGCTGACGCTGTCGGCCGCCAGCAGCGCACGCTGGACCAGCTCACTTACCGGCACGGCATCCTGTACGGCTTCGCCCAGGCGCTGGCACTGATCCCGGGCGTTTCCCGTTCCGGCGGCACCATTACGGCCGGCCTGTTCATGGGATACACCCGTGAAGCAGCTGCACGCTACGCCTTCCTGCTCGCCATTCCCGCCGTCTTCGGCAGCGGACTGTTCCAGCTGGTGAAGTCCCTGAATGAACCGATGCCCTACACCGGGCTGCAGACCGCCGCCGCCACCGTGGTCGCCTTCGTTGTGGGCTTCATCATCATCGGCTGGTTCCTGCGCTACGTCTCCACCCGCAGCTACCGGCTCTTCGTCTGGTACCGCATCCTCCTGGGTATCTGCATCTACCTCCTGCTGGGCTTCGGCGTCCTTACCGCCTAGCCGCGCCCGTTAGAGTGGAAGGGTGATTGCCTGGAAATCTTCAACCCCGCCCTCCCTGCCCGGCACGTCGGACGACGTCCGGCTCTATGACACGGCCGCGCAGGCACGCGTGGCGGTACGGCCCGCCGGAGAGGCGAGCATGTACGTCTGCGGAATCACTCCGTACGACGCCACGCACATGGGCCATGCGTCGACCTATGTGGCCTTCGACCTGCTGAACCGGCAGTGGCGCGACGCCGGACACTCGGTCCGGTATGTGCAGAACGTCACCGACGTCGATGATCCGCTGCTCGAACGCGCCAACGCCACCGGAGCGGACTGGCGCGAACTGGCCCAGGAACAGACCCAGCTTTTCCGCGACGATATGGAAGCGCTCAACGTCCTGGCCCCGGACCACTACATCGGAGCGGTCGAGGCAGTGGAGTGGATCGTTCCGGTTGTCGAAGACCTCATGGACCGCGGCCTGGCCTACCGGGTTCCGGGTGCCGCAGGCGAGCCCGACGGCGATCTCTACTTCGACGTCGACGCCGCCTCCCGGCTTGCCGAGGGCGATCCGGACGCCTGGTGGCTGGGGCAGGTCTCGCACCTGACCCGCGAGCAGATGCTGCCGGTTTTCGCCGAACGCGGGGGAGACCCGCAGCGTCCGGGCAAGCGGAACGCCCTGGACCCGCTGCTGTGGCGCATGGCACGCACCGGCGAACCGTCCTGGGACGGCGGCAGGCTCGGCACCGGACGCCCGGGCTGGCACATTGAGTGCTCCGTGATTGCCCAGCGCTTCCTGCCGCGTCCCTTCACCGTGCAGGCCGGCGGTTCGGACCTGGTCTTCCCACACCACGAAATGAGTGCCGGCCATGCCTTTGCCTGCGAAGGCACGCCGCTGGCTTCGCACTACACCCACGCGGGCATGGTGGGGCTGGACGGCGCCAAGATGAGCAAGTCGCTGGGCAACCTGGTCCTGGTCTCGAAGCTGCGCGCCGAGGGAGTGGAGCCCGCTGCGATTCGACTGGTGCTGCTGTCCCACCACTACCGCACGGATTGGTTCTGGACCTCCGACCAGCTGCGCGGAGCCGAGGAAAGCCTGGTTACCTGGCGCAGGGCCCTGCAGCACGCGAACGACGACGACGCCGCCGCACTCCTGCAGCAGATCCGCACCGCGCTGGCCGATGACCTGGACGCTCCCGCCGCCCTGCAGGCCGTAGACGCCTGGGCCGGTACAGCGGTATCCGGTAACGTGCCCGGAACCCAGACCGGCGCGGAACTGGTCTGCTCCGCGCTGAACGCGCTGCTGGGTATCCAGCTCTAAGCGGAGAGACACGAAAACGCCGGCCGCCCCTCGGGTGCGGCCGGCGTTCTCGTTTCCCCTGCTCAGTCCCGGCGGCGGCGCTTCAGGTAGCGTTCAAACTCCCGGGCAATGGACTCCCCGCTGGCCTCAGGCAGCTCCGCCGTGTCCTTCGCTTCTTCGAGCTGGCGGACGTAGGCGGCGACCTCAGGATCCTCCGTGGCGAGCTCGTCCACGCCCCGTTCCCAGGCTTCGGCCTCCTCGGTCACCAGGTGGGTGTCCAGGGGCGCCTGCAGCAGTTCCTCGATGCGGTTCAGCAGTGCCAGCTGCGCCTTGGGCGACGGCGCCTGCCCCACGTAGTGCGGTACGGCTGCCCAGAGCGAGATGGACGGAATATCGGCCAGGTTCGCCATCTCGGACACCACGCCGACAATGCCGATCGGCCCCTCGTAGGAGGAAGGCTCCAGGCTCAGGCCTTCCTGCAGGTCCGCTTCCTCGCAGGAAGCGCTGACCGGGATGGGGCGCGAGTGCGGAACATCAGCCAGCAGTGCCCCCGCGAGGACAATGCAGTCAACGTCCAGTTCCTGAGCCAGGGCAATGAGTTCGGCGGTGTAGGCCCGCCACTTGTACGAAGGCTCGACGCCGGTGACGAAAATGACATCCAGGTTGCTGCCCGGCACCTCGGCCCGGGAGATCCGCGTGGTGGGCCATTTGATCCGGTGTCCGCCTGAGGCAGTGCGCTTCAGCGTGGGCCGGGTGAACTGGAAGTCGTAGTATTCGTCGGCATCGATACTGGCTATTTTTTCGCTGTCCCAGTGCCGACTCAGGAATTTCAGGGCGTCGGAGGCTGCTTCGCCTGCGTCGTTCCATCCTTCGAACGCAGCCAGCATCACCGTGACGCGTTCGGAGGACGTCCCGTCGCCAAAGAAATCCTGGAGGCCTGTGGCTTCAAAGCCTTCGGTATTGCTCACCACTTCACACTATGCCCCGCCGGCCCCGCGTGTCAGGAGCGCGTCACGGCGCTTCGCGGAGAGCAAAAGAAACACCGGCTTCCGCGGCCCCGTAGACTGGGGACATGCCCCTCCTCTCCGATTCCCCCAACAGCCGTGCCGACGCAGCATTGCAGGCAGTTTTCTGGGATATGGACGGCACCATCGTGGATACCGAGCCGTACTGGATAGCTGCCGAAAAGGACCTCACGTCGGAGTTCAGCGTTGACTGGACGGATGCGCAGGCCGAAGCCATGGTAGGGCAGGCACTGGAAGCCAGTGCAGGGATGCTGCAGCAGGCCGGCGTCGCCCTGGGAACCCGCGAGATCATTGACCGGCTGATTGGCCGCGTTGCAGCTCAGGTACGCCGGGAGGTGCCGTGGCGGCCGGGGGCCCGGGAGCTCCTGACCGAACTGCAGGCCGCCGGGATTCCCTGCGCCCTGGTCACCATGTCGGAGCAGGTGCTGGCACAGGAAATCCTCCGCGCCCTTCCGGCGGGAACGTTCGGCGTAGTGGTCACCGGCGACATGGTCGGCAGGGGAAAGCCGGACCCCGAGCCCTACCAGCTGGCCTTCGATACCCTCGCCGCCTCCGTTCCCGGGCTGGCGAAGGAGCGGGTCGTCGCCATTGAAGACTCACTGCCCGGTGCCACTTCCGCCCAGGCTGCCGGTCTGGTGACCCTGACCGTACCGAACTTCGTGCCGCTGCCGGCGGGCGCCTTCGAGAACGAATGGGACACCCTGGCCGGCCGCGGGGTGGAACACCTGTGCGGGCTGCTTCCCGGATATGCCCTGGAGTCCGCCAGGTGAGCAGCAACGGGCCCGCCGACACCGAACGCCGCGAAGGTATCCCGCTGGGGAGCATTGCCGGGGTACCGGTGATCCTAGCGTACTCATGGTTCCTCATCGCGGCGCTGATCGTCGCCGTCTTCGGACCGCAGGTGCGGGAAGCCTTCCCACGCCTGGGTGCCGGGGCCTTTGCCGTCGCCCTGGGCTACGCGGTCCTGCTGCTGCTCTCGGTCCTGGCACACGAGGCAGCGCACGCCCTGACCGCCCGCGCCTATCACTGGCCTACCGCCAAGATCGTGCTGACGCTGTGGGGCGGACACACGCAGTTCGGTGAGCTGCGGTCCACTCCGGGACGTTCCCTCCTCGTTGCCCTGGCCGGCCCGGGCGCCAACTTCCTGCTGGCGGCAGCCGGCTTCGGTGTCGAGCAGTTCCTCGCCGAAGACAGCGTGGCTGCGCTCGTCACCTTCATTTTCGTCACCGCGAACCTTCTGATCGGCATGTTCAATATCCTGCCCGGGCTTCCGCTGGACGGCGGACGCATAGTGGAAAGCGCGGTCTGGAAGATCACCGGTTCGCAGGAACGCGGCACCGTTGCCGCCGGATGGGCCGGACGCATCATTTCGGTCCTGCTCCTGGCTGCCCTCTTCGTTCCTCCGTATCTCCGGGGCGAAGCACCATCACTGAGCCTTGTGCTGCTGGCCGCCCTGGTGTGCGGTGTCCTCTGGATGGGGGCGGGGGCTGCCATCGCCAACGCACGGGTGCGCCTGCGGCTGCCCCGGGTCAGCGCCGGCGCCCTGATGGAACCGGCGGTATCCCTGCCCGGCGTAGCACCCGTGGGGCAGGCGATGGCCCTTGCCCGCGAACAGCCGGACGCCGCCGTCGTGGTCACCGCCGCCACCGGACAACCGGAAGCGGTCGTGGACCGCGCAGCCCTGGCATCGGTTCCCGGCGAGCAGGCCGGACACGTTCCGGTGAGCGCCGTCGCCCGCCCGCTGGCAGCCGGCGCCTATGTTCCCGAGGAAGCTGCCGGATCCGAACTCGTCCAATACCTGGCCAAACTGCAGGGCAGCGAGTACGCGGTTATCAACCGTGACGGAACGGTGGTCGGCCTGCTGCGCCAGGCCGCCGTCGTCGCCGCCGTCACGGGAAAACCCGCCCGCCCCGGCCTCTGAACCTTCCAGCCTTCCTGCCCCGCCCGGCTGCAACGCGCCGGCACCCCAAGCCCGCTAGAGAACCAAAGGAACACCATGAACTCCGAAAACCAGGAGCAGGCCACCACTGCCGCACCCCACGGCGCCGAGATCCGCCGAGGACCGCTGCGGCCCGGGGAACGCGTCCAACTGACAGATGAGAAGGGCCGCCGCAACACCATCACCCTCACCGAGGGCGGCGCCTTCCACACCCACCGCGGCTACCTGCAGCACGACTCCGTCATCGGACTGCCCGAAGGGTCCGTGGTGTCCAACACCGCCGGGCACCAGTACCAGATCCTGCGCCCGCTGCTCTCGGATTTCGTCCTCTCGATGCCGCGCGGCGCCGCCGTCGTCTATCCCAAGGACGCGGCCCAGATCGTCACCATGGCTGACATTTACCCGGGCGCCCGCGTGGTGGAAGCCGGCGTCGGCTCCGGTGCCCTGAGCATCTCGCTGCTGCGCGCCGTCGGTGACCACGGCAGCCTGCACTCCTACGAACGCCGCGAAGAGTTCGCCCAGATTGCCCGCGGCAACGTGGAGACCTTCTTTGGGGGACCGCATCCGGCCTGGGACATCAGCCTCGGCGATTTCCAGGACGAAGTGGTCAAGACGCAGGAACCGGGCAGTGTGGACCGCGTGGTCCTGGACATGCTGGCGCCGTGGGAGTGCACCGACGCCGTAGCGACCGTACTGGCTCCGGGCGGCGTGTGGATCTCCTACGTGGCCACCGTCACCCAGCTGTCCCGCACCGCGGAGGCCATCCGCGCCGACGGCCGGTTTACCGAACCGGACGGCTGGGAATCCCTGGTCCGCGGCTGGCACCTGGAAGGCCTGGCCGTACGCCCGGACCACCGGATGGTGGCGCACACCGGCTTCCTCCTCACCGCCCGCCGGCTCGCCGAAGGGGCCACCGGGCTCGTGGCCAAGCGCCGTGCCTCGAAAACCAACTTCAGCGAAGAGGACCTCAACGCGTGGACCCCGGCCGCGGTCGGAGAGCGTGAAGTGTCCGCCCACAAGCTGCGCCGTGCCGCCCGGGATGCCAGCTCCACCGTGCAGCGCGGAGCCCTCGAAAACGCCGAAAAGTTCCAGCAGGAGACCGACACGCCATAGCGGGGGTAACCGGCGAAACACAAGACGCCGTACCCCGTGTATCTTCCGTAGCGCTGGGTTACTGTCATTGGACAGACCCAGAGCTACGTGAAGGCGGTCGGTAACATGACTGAACCCGAGAACGTTGGACCCGGGACCGGGGGATCCCGCCCGGTGTCCGCAGCATCCGTAGCAGGCACCGAAGCACGCCAAGTGAACGTCCTCCGGGACAAACTCCGGAATCTGGACCGGCAGCTCGCTGCCCTGACCCACAACAACGCCCGGCTCGTGGCCATGCTGGAAACCGCGAAAGCCGAGATTATCCGGTTGAAGGATGCCCTGGAGAACGAGGGTGCAACGCCCTTCAGCTTCGGCACCGTCATCGGAGTCAACCAGCGCCGCGACGCCGAACCCGGCGTGACGACCATCGCGGCAGTGCAGGAAAGCCTGGACATCATCCAGTCCGGGCGCAAGCTCCGGGTTACCGTTTCGCCCCTCCTGGACCTGGGCCAGATTGTCCCGGGCCAGGAGGTGCTGCTGAACGAATCCCTCACCGTCATTGCCGCCCTCGGCTTCGAACGCGCCGGGGAACTGTTCACGGTGAAGGAACTGCTGGACCCGGACCGGGTGCTGGTGATCGGACGCGCGGATGACGAACGCGTGGTCCGGCTCAACGGCCCCCTGGGCCGGGAAAAGGTCCGGGTGGGGGACGCCCTCACCGTGGACACCCGCATCGGCTACGCGCTGGAAAAAATTCCGCGCAGCGAAGTGGAGAACCTGGTCCTGGAAGAGGTCCCGGATATCTCGTACGCGGACATCGGCGGGCTCGGCCCGCAGATCGAGCAGATCCGTGACGCCGTCGAGCTCCCGTTCATGCATCCGGACCTCTACCGGGAGCACGGATTGAAGCCGCCCAAAGGCATCCTGCTCTACGGCCCTCCCGGCTGCGGCAAGACCCTGATCGCCAAGGCGGTGGCCCATGCCCTCGCGGCGCGGGTGATGGAGCAGAACGGCACGCTGGGTACGCGCAGCTACTTCCTGAACATCAAGGGACCCGAGCTGCTGGACAAGTATGTGGGGGAAACCGAGCGGCACATCCGGCTGATCTTCGGCCGCGCCCGGGAGAAGGCCTCCGACGGCAGCCCCGTGGTGGTGTTCTTCGACGAGATGGACTCACTGTTCCGCACCCGCGGGACCGGTGTCTCCTCCGACGTCGAAACCACCATCGTCCCGCAGCTGCTCAGCGAAATCGACGGCGTGGAGAAGCTGGAGAACGTGATCGTCATCGGTGCCTCCAACCGGGAAGACATGATCGATCCGGCCATCCTGCGTCCGGGACGCCTGGATGTGAAAATCAAGATCCAGCGGCCCGACGCCGAAGGCGCTGCAGAGATCTTCGCCAAGTACCTGACCCCGGACCTACCGCTGCACCGCGACGACCTCGCCGAGCACGGCTACGACCCGGTGGAAACGGTCAATGACATGGTCCGGCGCACGGTGGAGAAGATGTACGCCGAGGACAAGGCCAATGAATACCTGGAGGTCACCTACGCCAACGGCGATACGGAGATGCTCTACTTCAAGGACTTCAACTCCGGTGCCGTCATCCAGAACGTGGTGGACCGGGCCAAGAAGTACGCCATCAAGGACCTGCTGCAGCTGCACCAGCGCGGGCTGCGCATCGACCACCTGATGCGCGCGGTGGTGGATGAGTTCCGCGAGCACGAGGACATGCCCAACACCACCAATCCGGATGACTGGGCACGGATATCGGGCAAGAAGGGCGAGCGGATCACCTACATCCGGACCATCGTCCAGGGCAAGGCGGGACAGGAACCGGGCCGGACCATCGAAACCGCCGCAAACCCGGGACAGTATCTGTGACCGTCCGCCGTGTCATGGGGACGGAAACCGAATACGGGGTGCTGGCTCCGTCCCTTCCCTCCGCCAACGCCACCGTGCTCTCCAGCCAGATAGTCAACGCCTATGCTGCCACCCTGCGGACCGGCGCGGGCAATCTCTCCGGGACGCGGTGGGACTACACCGACGAGGCACCGCTGAACGACGCCCGCGGATTCGCGGTGCCCCGTGCCGCAGCCGATCCCACCTCACTGACGGACGAACCGCCCGTGCTGGACGCCGAACAGATCGCCATGGAGGGCGGCGGACCGGCCGCCCTCTACGGCGAACAGACGCAGGATAACCCGGTGCTGATGAACATGGTCCTCGGGAACGGCGCACGCCTGTACGTGGACCATGCCCATCCCGAGTATTCCTCGCCGGAAGTGACCCGCCCCCGCGACGCGGTGCTGTGGGACAAGGCCGGGGATGCCGTGGTGCTGGCAGCCATGCGGCACATTGCAAGGACGCCCGGATTCGCGCCGGTGCATCTGTACAAGAACAACACCGACAACAAGGGTGTCTCGTACGGGTCCCATGAGAACTACCTGGTGCCCCGCAGCGTCCCGTTCGCGGCGCTGGCCAGCGGACTGGTGCCGTTCTTCGCATCCCGGCAGGTCATTGCCGGATCCGGGCGGGTGGGCATCGGCACCAACAACCAGCGCCAGGGTTTCCAGCTAAGCCAGCGGGCGGATTTCTTCGAAACGGAAGTGGGCCTGGAAACCACCATCCGCCGGCCGATCATCAACACCCGCGACGAGCCGCACGCCGTGGCGGAAAAGTACCGGCGGCTGCACGTGATCATCGGCGACGCGAACCTCAGCGAAGTGTCCGCCCTGCTGAAGATCGGCACCACCTCGCTGGTGCTCTCCATGATCGAAGCGGGCACGGCCCCGCCCGTCGAACTCCGCGACCCGGTAGGGGCGCTGCAGGCCATCAGCCATGACCCGACGCTGGAACAACTCGTGGAACTGACGGACGGGCGGATGGTGACAGGCCTGGACCTGCAGGAGATCTACTTCGAAGCGGCGGCGGCCTTCTCCCGCGCCGGCGGCGGAACGGATCCGGACACCGAAGACATCCTGGCCCGCTGGTCCGCACTGCTGGGCACCCTCAAACGGGATCCTCTCGCCGCATCCGGTTCCGTGGACTGGGTGGCGAAACTGAAACTCCTGCAGGCCTACCGCGAGCGCGACGGGCTGGGCTGGTCCGATGCACGGCTGCACCTGGTGGACCTGCAGTACTCCGACATGCGTCCGGAGAAGGGCCTGTATTACCGCCTGGCCGCCCGCGGGCAGATGGAACGCATCCTCACCGACGCGGAGATTGCCCGTGCCGTCACCACCCCGCCGGACGACACCCGCGCGTACTTCCGCGGGAACTGCCTTACCCGGTTTCCGAAGGAAGTCATCGGGGCGAGCTGGGATTCGATCATCTTCGAACTTCCCTCCCGCCGGCGGCTCCAGCGGATCCCCACCCGGGAGCCGCTGCGCGGGACACGGGCGCTGACCGAGGAACTCTTCAACGCATCGGCCGACGCCGAGGATTTTGTCACCAGACTCCTGACCGGTTCGGACGCCGCCGTGGCACCATAGGACTAAGCTTCACCCCGGGCAGGACAGGGCTAGCAAGAAAGGGCTAGGCATCATGGCAACCCAGGACCGCAGAAACACCGGAACCCATCCCGTCGAAGAAGAAGAAACCGAGGCCGTCCCGCCCCCCGCCGCCGAAGCGGAAGCCACCACCGAAACAGAGGGCGTGGACGACCTGCTGGACGAGATTGACGGCGTGCTGGAAAGCAACGCCGAGGAATTCGTCCGCGGCTTCATCCAGAAGGGCGGTCAGTAACGGATGGCCCCCCGGGACCCCGCCGCCTCCATCCACGAAGCCCCCACCTCTTCCTTTACCGACCATCTCACGCGCCACCGCCCGGAACTGCTGCCCTCCTCCCGGTCTCTGGGACCGGCATCGCACGGTTCCGCGGCGGAGCTGGCTCCGCAGGCAACCACCATCGTGTCCCTCACCTACGCGGGGGGAGTGCTGATGGCCGGGGACCGGCGGGCGACGATGGGCAACATGATCGCCAGCCGGCACATCAAGAAGGTCTTCCCGGCGGATAACTTCTCCGTGCTCGGCATCGCCGGGACGGCCGGTCTGGCCCTGGACATGATCCGGCTGTTCCAGGTGGAACTGGAACACTACGAGAAAATCGAGGGAACGCCCATGAGCCTGGACGGCAAGTCCAACCGGCTCGCCGCCATGGTCCGTTCCAACCTTCCGCTGGCGCTGCAGGGGCTGGCCGTGGTTCCGCTCTTCGCGGGTTTCGATGCCCAGCGCCGGGTGGGGCGGCTTTTTTCCTACGACGTCACCGGCGGCAGGTACGAGGAGTATGAGCACCACAGCGTGGGCTCCGGATCGGTCTTCGCACGCGGCGCCCTGAAAAAACTCTGGCAGCCGAACCTGGACGAGGAGGATGCCGTCCGGGTGGCCGTGGAGTCCCTCTACGACGCGGCCGACGACGACTCGGCCACGGGCGGGCCGGACATGGTGCGGCGGCTGTGGCCGGTGGTCTACGTGGTCAACAGCGCCGGCAACCGGGAGATCCCGGAGCGGGAACTGCAGCAGTTGACCCAGGACCTCGTCTCACGGCGCACCGCCGCCGGGCTGGAGGCGTAACCGTGACCCAGCAGTTCTATGTCTCGCCCGAACAACTGATGAAGGACCGGGCGGACTTTGCCCGGAAAGGCATCGCCCGGGGCCGCTCGGTAGTCGTCCTGACCTGCCGGGAGGGCATTGCCCTGGTGGCGGAGAACCCCTCACCGTCCCTCCATAAGCTCAGCGAAATCTACGACCGGATCGGTTTCGCCGCCGTCGGGAAGTACAACGAGTTCGAGTCCCTGCGCCAGGCGGGCATCCGGTTCGCCGACGTGCGGGGCTACTCCTATTCGCGTGACGACGTCTCGGCGCGGGGCCTGGCCAGCGTCTACGCGCAGAGCCTGGGCTCGGTGTTCACCACCGAAGGAAAACCGTTCGAAGTCGAGCTGGCCGTGGCTGAAGTGGGGGAGGACCCGTATTCCGACCGCCTGTACCGCCTGAATTTCGATGGCTCCATCGCGGACGAGAGCAACTACACGGTGATGGGAGGCCAGGCCGAAATCGTCAACGAAGCCCTTAGCCGGAGCTGGAACCAGGATGCGGACTTCAGTTCCGCCATCCGCACGGCCGTGACGGCCCTGTCCGCCACCCGGTCCGCCGACGGCCCGGGCAACGGGTCGGCCAACGGGCAGGCGGCGGAACCGCTGGGTGCCGGGCTGCTCGAAGTGGCCGTCCTGGACCGGGACCCGCTTTCCACGCGCGGCACGGTGCGGGCATTCCGCAGGATAAACACCGTTGAGCTGGACCGTCTGCTGTCCAGCGCGGAAGGAGACTGATGGACCGCAGGATCTACGGGGTGGAAACCGAATACGGCATTGCCTATTCCGGACCCGACTCGCGTCCCCTTTCGCCTGAGGAAGTGGCCCGCTACCTCTTCCGCAAGGTGGTCAGCTGGGGCCGCTCGTCCAATGTCTTCCTGACCAACGGCTCACGCCTGTATCTCGATGTGGGATCGCACCCGGAATACGCCACCGCCGAATGCGACGACCTCGCGCAGCTGGTGGCACACGACCGCGCCGGGGAACTCATCCTCGAGGACCTGGTGGAGGAAGCGGAGGACCGGCTGAAGGCCGAAGGGTTCAACGGCAGCGTCTATCTGTTCAAGAACAACACGGACTCCGCAGGCAACTCCTACGGCAGCCACGAAAACTACCTCATTCCACGGCGGCTCGAATTTTCCCGGCTGGCGGACGTCCTCATCCCGTTCCTCGTGACCCGCCAGCTCCTGGTCGGCGCGGGCAAGGTGCTCAAGACCCAGTCCGGCTCGCTTTTCGCGTTCTCGCAGCGGGCGGACCACATCTGGGAGGGTGTCTCCTCCGCGACCACCCGCTCCCGGCCCATCATCAACACACGGGACGAGCCGCATGCCGACGCCGAACACTACCGCCGCCTGCATGTGATCGCCGGAGATTCGAACATGTCCGAGACGACCATGCTGCTGAAGGCCGGCACCGTGGACCTGATGCTGCGGATGATCGAGGCCGGGGTGCTGATGCGCGATCTCCGGTTGGAGAACCCCATCCGGAGCATCAGGGAAACCTCCCATGACCTCTCGGGCCGGCAGCCGCTGAAACTGGCCAACGGATCCACCATGACGCCCCTGGACCTGCAGCGGATCTATCTCCAGCGGGTACAGGACTTCGTGTCCGCGAACGGGGAGCATAACCGGCATGTCGGGCGGATCCTCGACCTGTGGCAGCGGACCCTGGACGCCGTCGAGTCCGGCGACTACTCGGGCATTGACACCGAGATTGACTGGGCCATCAAGAAGAAGCTGGTGGACCGCATGGGGGAGCGGCACGGCCTTGACATGACCTCTCCGCGGCTGGCCCAGGTGGACCTGACCTACCACGACATTTCCCGGCGCCGCGGATTGTTCTACCTGCTGCAGTCCCGCGGGGAGACGGCCCGGGTGGTGGAGGACAGCGACATCAAGGAAGCCGTGGACCAGCCGCCCCAGACCACGCGCGCAAAGCTGCGCGGGGACTTCGTCCGGCGCGCCAAGGCCGCCAACCGCGACTTCACGGTGGACTGGGTGCACCTCAAGCTCAATGACCGGGCCCAGCAGACGGTGCTGTGCAAGGATCCCTTTGCCTCAGTTGATGAACGGGTGGAGGCCCTGCTTTCCACTCTCTGAGCTTCGCGCGGCCCGTACCTAGGATTCATCCAGCCGGACCGGCTAGTCTGGGGCATGTTGCGGCCGCGCGGCGCCTATCTGCCCGGCGTGCCGGCACCTGCGGTACGGCCGCCTGCCTCACTGTCCACCACTGAAAGAAGTACTGTGCGTAAAGTACTAGCCATTCTCCTGCCCTTCCTGCTGTTCCTGACCGCCTGTTCCGGCGGCGACGACGCCAAGCCCTCCGGGCCGTTGTCCTCCGTGAAGATCGAACGGGGCGACGACGAAGCCTCCGTGCCCAGCGTCGATTTCGAGGAGCCGCTGAGCGTTGACGAGCCCACCCTGACCCGGATCAACGACGGCGACGGCGAGGAACTGGAAGACGGCCAGACCGCGTCGATCCGCCTCATGATGGTGGACCCCGAGACCGGAGAAGCCGGCCAGGAAACCTACACGGCGGAAACTGCCGAAGACATTGCAGTGGACGAGACCCTGAAGCAGAACAACGAGCAGATGTACAGCGCCCTGCTGGGTGCGCCCATCGGCTCCGACTTCGCGTACTTCGTCCCGGGCAACGACGCTGCCGGCACGCAGGCACAGTTCATCGTTTTCACCCTCGCTGATGCCCGCGACGTCCCGACCCGTGCCTGGGGCGACGACGTGGCCCCGGTCGAAGGCCAGCCGTCCGTCGAACTGGACGGGGACGGCAAACCCACCATCACGATTCCGGACACGGAAGCACCCACGGAGCTCGTTGCACAGGACCTCAAGACCGGCGACGGCGACGTGGTGGAAGCCGACGACACCGTAACCGTGCAGTACCACGGGGTGAAGTGGTCCGACGGAAGCGTCTTCGACTCCAGCTGGGAACGCGGCAGCCCGACCAGCTTCGGCCTCAATCAGGTCATTTCCGCCTGGACCGACGGGCTGGCCGGCAAGACCGTTGGCTCGCAGGTCCTCATTGTGGCTCCGCCCGCCACTGCCTACGGTGCAAACGAAGGCAACGAGCTCCAGAACGAAACCCTGGTGTTCGTCGTCGACATCCTCGAAGCCAAGTAACCGGATAGGATTGCAGGCAGTCCCAACACAAAGGAGCACCCATGTCATTCGGCAAGCGTGAATACGACCGCCAGAAGCCGGAAATCGATTTCCCGGCCCACGACGCACCCACCGACCTCGTCATTGAGGACCTCGTAGTCGGCGACGGCCGGGAAGTGCAGGCCGGAGACACGGTTTCCACCCATTACGTGGGCGTCGCCTTCTCCACAGGCGAGGAATTCGACGCGTCCTGGAACCGGGGCACGCCCCTGGACTTCCGGGTAGGCGTGGGCCAGGTTATCCAGGGCTGGGACCAGGGCCTGCTGGGCATGAAGGTCGGCGGCCGCCGCCGGCTGGAAATCCCCTCCTCGATGGCCTACGGCGACCGCGGCGCCGGGTCCGCCGTGGCCCCGGGCGAGTCCCTGATCTTCGTGGTGGACCTGCTCGGCGTCCGCTGATTTCCACTGCCCGGAAGGGGCGGAACCGCTGTCATCAACGACGGCGGTTCCGCCCCTTTCGCATGCAGCGTCCGGAAGGAAGGTAGATTAGCTCCCGTGTCCGCCAAGAGAACCGAGCGTCTGCTCAACCTGGTTATTGCCCTTCTGTCCACCCGCAGGGGCTTCACCAAACACGAGTTGTTCGAAGAAATTGAACTGTACGGGGAAGCCGCCACGGCCGATGCCCGCGAGAAACTGTTCGACCGGGACAAGGCGTTCCTGCGGGAGCAGGGGATTCCGGTGGAGTCCTACAGCGACGACGTGCCGTACGAGGACAACGCCGCCCAGCGTTACCGCATCCGGCAGGACGCCTACCGGCTTCCCGGCGTGCGCTTCACGCCGGAGGAATCCGCCGTCCTGACCCTGGCCGCCCGCATGTGGGACCAGGCCTCGCTCGGCTCCGCCGCCGCCCGCGCGCTGCGCAAGCTCTCCGCCCGGGGCGTACTGCCCGACGACGCCGGCGCCATTCCGCTGCAGCCCAGCATCCGCACCAATGATCCGCACTTCGACGAGATCTGGCGCGCCGCCACCACCCGCACCCCGCTGACCTTCGGCTACCGGCCGCCGGGCTCAGCAGCCCAGTCCGTGCGCAGGGTGCAGCCCTGGGGGATGGGCAGCCGTTTCGGCCACTGGTACCTGGTGGGCTACGACCTTGACCGCGCCGCGGAACGGATCTTCCGGCTCTCCCGCATGGAGGGCCCGGTCCGGCTGCGGCCCGGCACCTACACCGTGCCCGCGGACTTCGACATCGACACCTCGCTGGCCTCCCTGGACGACGTCTACGCTCCCCGCCCGGCCGTGGTGGATGTGCGCCCGGACGCCGGAGCCGCCCTGCGGCTGCAGGCGGAATCGACCGAAGCCGGGGACGCCGGCCGGGACCGGCTGCACCTGCGGGTCCGCGATCTGGACGGACTGGCGGCCGACACGGCAGCGCTGGGCGCGGCCGCCGTCGCCGTCGAACCCCCCGAGCTCGTGGACGCCGTCCGCACCGCCCTGACACGCGCCCTTCAGGCCCAGAGCCTGCCGCTGCCTGCCTTCGAACTGACGGAGACGGCAGCTCCCGCACGCCGCCCGGCGTCCGGAGCCCAGGACCACCTCACCCGCCTGCTGGACCTGGTGCCGTACGTGCTGGCAAACCAGGGCGCCGACATGAACGAAACCGCCGCCGCGTTCGGCATCAGCAAAGACCAGCTGGCCAAGGACCTGTCCCTGCTCTTCGTGAGCGGACCGCGGCATTACCCCAACGGACTGATGGACGTCAGCTTCGACGATGACCGGATCTACATTGAGAACGCCGAGAACCTGTCCGAGCCGGTGCGGTTCGGCATGGACGAAGCGGCTGCGCTGATCGTGGGCCTGGACACATTGTCGGCGCTGCCCGGCATCGGCTCCTCCGCTGCCGTAGCCAGCGCGCTGGAGAAACTGACGGAGGCGGCAGGGGAGGCCGGCGGAGTCGGGACAGCGGTCGCGGCACGCCTGGACGACGCCGCCGGCGGTGCCGTCCTGGCCGAACTCCAGCAGGCCATCTCCGGTGCACGCCAGCTGGAACTGCGCTACCTGGTGCCGCGCCGCGACGAAGTCACGCTCCGCACCGTGGACCCCCGCCGCCTGTTCTCGGTGGATAACACCTGGTATCTGGAGGCGTGGTGCCACCGGGCGGAAGCTCCGCGCAACTTCCGGGTTGACCGCATCCACGGAGTGCGGGACACCGGTCCGGCGCTGACGCACGCGCCGGAGCCCGGAGCAGCGTTTCCCGCCAGCCTGTTCACTCCCGGCCCACTTGACCGCAGGGTTACCCTGGTCCTGGATCCGGCTGCCCTCTGGGTCGCCGAGGCCTACGACGCCGAGCGCCAGGCCGCCCTGGCGGATGGACGGACAGCTGTGGAACTGCGCACGGCCGATACCGCCTGGATTCCCGCGTTTACGGCCCGGCTGGGCGGAACGGCGGCCGTCGCAGCCCCGGCGGAGCTGCGGGAAGCCGCGCTGGCCTGGCTGCGGGAGGCCGCCGCCAACTACCCGTCCGCCTAGCCGCCGGTCCGACCGGGCAGGCAGTCTCCACTATGCTTGGGGGTATGCCTTGGTGGTCCTGGATACTCATTTGGTTTGCCCTCGCGGCAGGCGCCGCGGGCTTCTACGCCCTGATCGGCTACCGGCTCTTCCGAAGGTTCCTCGCCGTTCTCCGGGAATTCGAAGCTGCGTCTGCCAAGCTGTCCCCACGCGTTCCGGACACGGTCCCGTCCACCGTGGTGGACGAAGGGCCTGCCGGCATCTTCACCGAGCCGGCCGAGGCACGGCGGGCCTACGACGCCGGCAAGGCGGCCCGCCGGGAAGCCCGGCGGCTGCACCGCATCGAGCGGCGCACCGCCAAGGGCCAGCCCCGTGCGTGGCGGGATTTCCCGGAACTCTGACATAGAATATTTCCCAATGAAAGGACACCGCCATGAGGCTTGAAGGCTGGCAAATCATCGTCATAGTTGTACTTGCTCTGCTGCTCTTCGGCGCCCCGAAGCTTCCCGGATTGGCCAGAAGCCTGGGCCAGTCCCTGCGCATCTTCAAGTCCGAGGTGCGCCAGATGAAGGACGACGACAAGGATCCCGCTCCCACCGATCCGGTCGTAGGGAAGGTAGTGAACCCCGACGCAGGAACCAAGGGCACGGAGCAGACCTTCTTCCCCGGACAGACCCCGCCGTCCGGTGCACCGGGCGGTCCCGCGGACTCCGCGGGTAACCCGCCAACCGGCCGCTAGCAGCCGTGGCGCTGAATAAAGGGCGCAAATCCAACCCCGAAGGGCGGATGGCCCTCAAAGAGCACCTGCGGGAATTCCGCAACCGGCTCTTCAAATCCGCCATCGCCGTTGCCCTGGGCACCGTGGGCGGGTTTTTCCTCTACATGCCCGTCTTCAACGCGCTGACGAAGCCGCTCATTGACGCCGGAACTTCCGGAGGGCGGTTCACCACCATCAATTTCGAGGGCGTCGCGACCCCCTTCGACCAGATGGTCCAGGTCTCGGTTTTCGTCGGCCTCGTGGTCTCCAGCCCGGTGTGGCTTTACCAGGCCTGGGCATTCATTACGCCCGGACTCAAGCGCAAGGAACGCCGTGCGGCCCTGGGCTTCCTGGCCGCCGCCGTGCCCCTGTTCATCGGCGGCATTGTCCTGGCGTGGCTGGTCCTGCCCCAGGCCGTACGGGTGCTGACCGATTTCACGCCTGAAGGCGGATCAAACGTCATTACGGCCTCGGTCTACCTCGCCTTCGTGCTGCGGCTGCTCCTGGCCTTCGGCATCGCTTTCCTGATTCCGGTCTTCCTGGTGGGCCTGAACCTGGCCGGGCTGCTGTCCGGCCGCACCATCATCAAGTACTGGCGCATCACGGTGTTCGCCATCTGCCTTTTCGCAGCCATGGCGGCCCCCGGCGCCGATGCCCTGAGCATGTTCTACCTGGCCGCACCGCTGCTGGCGCTGTTTGCCCTGGCGGTCGGCATTTGCCTGATCAATGACCGTCGCCGCGTCCGGAAGCAGGCTGCACGCGAAGCCGCCGTGGAAGCCGACGCCGACCGGGCAACCCCCATCGACAAGCTGTAGGGGCGCAGGGACGCGTTCGCCCACCGATGATTGTGGCGTGCCTGCCCCGACGCAGCGCATAGGCTGGGCTTATGACTTCTCCTTCGGAGCGGTACCTAGCCGCGAAACAACGTTCCGAACACGCCAGGACCCGGTTGGGGGTCTTCGAGCAGTCGCTGGGCTTCGAACTGGACACCTTCCAGTCCGAAGCCTGCCGGTCCCTCGAAGCCGGCCGCGGCGTCCTCGTCGCTGCCCCCACCGGCGCCGGCAAGACGGTCGTGGGGGAGTTCGCGGTCTACCTCGCCCTGCAGCAGGGGCTGAAGGCCTTCTACACCACCCCCATCAAGGCCCTGAGCAACCAGAAGTACAGCGAACTGGCGGCAACCTACGGCAGCGACCGGGTGGGCCTGCTGACCGGAGACACCAGCATCAACCCGGACGCCGACGTCGTCGTCATGACCACCGAAGTCCTCCGGAACATGCTCTACTCCAACTCGGACACCCTCATGGACCTCGGCTACGTGGTCATGGACGAGGTGCACTACCTGGCGGACCGGTTCCGCGGGGCGGTGTGGGAGGAAGTCATCATCCACCTGCCTTCCGACGTGCTGGTGGTCTCGCTCAGCGCCACGGTGTCCAACGCGGAGGAATTCGGTGCCTGGCTGGACACTGTCCGCGGAGACACCGATGTGGTGGTTTCCGAACACCGGCCCGTACCGCTGTGGCAGCACGTCATGGTGGGACGGGACATCTTCGACCTGTTCGAATCCGACGTGTCCTTCGATGAAGCCGCGGACGAGCAGCCGGGCATCAAGGAGCGTTACCGGGTCAACCCCGAGCTGATGGAACTGGCACGCGCCGAGTCCCGCATCAACCAGCGGGGCCACTGGGGAGGGCCGCGCGGCTCCTCCCGCGGCGGGCGGCGGGACTCCTCCCGGGGCGGACGCTCCGGCGCCGGACACGGCGGCTCGCCCATCACGCGCCTCCAGCGGGCCTCCCGCCCCCAGGTCATTGCCCAGCTGGACCGCAACGGCCTGCTTCCCGCCATCACGTTCATCTTTTCCCGGAACGGCTGCGAGGGCGCGGTCCGCCAGTGCGTCGAGTCGGGGCTGTGGCTGACCGACGAAGACGAGCGGCGGGAAATCGCCCGCGTGGTAGACGAAGCCACCCAGGACATTCCCGAGGAAGACCTTGAGGTGCTCGGCTTCTGGACCTGGCGGGAGGGCCTGGTCCGCGGATTCGCCGCCCACCACGCTGGCATGCTGCCCACCTTCAAGGAAGTGGTGGAACGCCTCTTCGCCGCCGGTCTGGTCCGCGCCGTCTTCGCCACCGAAACCCTGGCGCTGGGCATCAACATGCCGGCCCGCTCGGTGGTGCTGGAAAAACTGGACAAGTTCAACGGTGAAGCACACGTGGACATCACCGCCGGCGAATACACCCAGCTGACCGGCCGCGCCGGCCGCCGCGGGATCGACGTCGAAGGCCACGCCGTCGTCCTCTGGCAGCCCGGCACCGATCCTGCGGCCGTCGCAGGCCTGGCCTCGCGCCGGACCTACCCGCTGAACTCCAGTTTCCGGCCCACCTACAACATGAGCATCAACCTCATCGCCCAGTTCGGCAGGGAACGGGCCCGCGGAATCCTCGAGTCCTCCTTCGCCCAGTTCCAGGCGGACCGGTCAGTGGTGGGCCTGGCCAAACAGGTGCGTTCGCGGGAGGAATCGCTGGCCGGCTATGAGAAGGCCATGACCTGCCATCTGGGCGACTTCAACGAGTACGCAGCCCTGCGCCGGCAGCTTTCGGACCTGGAGAGCACCGCCTCCAAGACCAAGGCCCGGAACCGGCGCAGCGCGGCCGCCGCTTCCCTGGAGAACCTGCGCCCGGGGGACATCGTCTTCCTTGCCGGGGGCCGGAACGCCGGCCACGCCGTCGTGCTGGACGTGGATGCCTCTGCCCGCGAGGTGCGCCCGGCAATCCTCACCGAGGACAAGCAGATCCGGCGCATCAGCGCGTCCGATCTTCAGGACGCCCTGGAACCGGTCTCGCACATCCGCATCCCGAAATCCTTCAACTCCCGCTCGCCCAAGGACCGGCGCGATCTGGCCTCCTCGCTTCGCAACGCGCTGCATGACCACCGGCCGCCGCGCCCGGCAGCCGCCCGCGCCAACGCCATGCATACGGCCGGAACGGAGCGGCAGGAGAAGGCGATAGCCGAACTGCGCCGGAAAATGCGCGCGCACCCCTGCCACGGCTGCAGTGACCGTGAAGACCATGCCCGCTGGGCCGAGCGCTGGTGGAAGCTGCGCCGGGAAACCGACAACCTCGTCGGACAGATCCGGGGCCGGACCAATACCATCGCCAAGACCTTTGACCGGGTCTGCGACGTGCTGGCCCGGTATGGCTACATTGCCCCGGATGCGGCGGGCCTCGACTCCGTCACTCCGGCCGGGCAGAAACTGCGGAGGATCTACGGCGAAAAGGACCTGCTGGTGGCCCTCTCGCTGGAACACGGCGCCTTCGACGACCTCGACGCCGCCGAATTGGCCTGCCTGGCCTCCGCCCTGGTCTACCAGGCCAAGCGCGAAGAGCGCGGGCTGCGGCCGAAAATGCCCAGCGTGGCGCTCGAATCCGCAGTGGACACCGTCATCCGCCAGTGGTCCGAACTCACGGACCTGGAGGAGGCGTCCCGGCTGCCCCAGACCGGCGAGCCGGAGCTGGGACTGGTCTGGCCCATGTACAAGTGGGTCAAGGGCAGGCATCTGCAGGTGGCCCTGAACGGTACCGAACTCGCCGCCGGCGACTTTGTCCGCTGGGCCAAACAGGTGATTGACCTGCTCGACCAGCTGGCAAAGGTTCCGGATCTGCCAACAGGTATGCGCCGTCGCTTCCTGGACGCCATTTCCCTGGTGCGCCGCGGCGTCGTCGCCTACTCCAACGTCGGCGACTGAACCCCGGCCGCCGCCCCCTTCTTCCAACGTGCAACAGAAAACAGGTGAGTCCTTGAACGGCAGTCCCATCCAGAGCGCCCCCGCCCTGACGCTCTACCGCAACGGTTCGGTCTACAGCGCCGGCGATCCCTTTGCCACAGCCATGCTGGTGGACGGAGACACGATCGCCTGGGTCGGCTCCGAGCAGGCCGCCACGTCCATCCAGGACAGCAAAATGGAGGTGGTGGACCTGCACGGCGCGCTGGTTGCCCCCGGCTTCGTGGACTCCCACGTCCACACCACCGAGCTGGGCATGTCACTGTCCACCCTGGACCTGAGCGGCTGCACTTCCCTGGCAGACCTGCTGGGCCGGGTTGCGGACTACGCCGCCGGATCCACCGGCCTGATCCTGGGCTCGAACTGGGATGAGTCGCGCTGGCCGGAACGGCGCGTCCCGGACGCGGCGGAGCTCGACGCCGCGTCCGGCAACCGACCGGTCTACCTCTCCCGCTCCGACGTGCACTGCGCGGCCGTGTCCGGCACGCTGGCGGCCGAGCTGCGGCTCCAGGAGTACGACGGCTGGGACAACGGTTTCGTTGTCCGTGCCGCCCACGACGCCGCCCGCACCGTGGCGCGCGACGCCGATCCGGACCAGCGGGGCGTGTTCCAGCTGGCCGCACTCAAGCACGCAGCCTCGCGCGGAGTGGTGGCCGTGGCCGAAATGGCCGCACCCCACATTGCCCCGCCGGAGGACCTGCGCCGCCTGCTGGGCCTGGACGGTCCGCTCGTCGAGGAGCCGCTGCCGCAGGTTCTCCCGTACTGGGGCCAGCTGGTGGAAACCGAAGCCGAAGTCACCGGCCTGGTGGACTTTTTCGAAGGCCGGCTGCTGGGCCTGGCCGGAGACCTGAATATTGACGGTTCCTTCGGCGCCCGCACCGCTGCCCTCCGCGAGCCGTACACCGACCGCGCCGAAGCCTCCGGCACCCTGTACCTGACGGCGGAACAGGTGGGGCGCCATCTCACCCTGATGACCAAGGCGGGACTGCAGGGCGGCTTCCACGTCATTGGCGACGCCGGTATGAACACCGCGTTGGCGGGGCTGCGCATTGCTGCCGAGGCCGTGGGCGAGGCGGCTGTCCGGGCTGCCCACCACCGGTTGGAGCACGCGGAGATGACCGATGACGCTGCCATTGCCGAACTGCTGCGCTTCGGCATCACCGTCAGCCTCCAGCCCGGATTCGATGCCGCGTGGGGTGCACCGGGCGGTCTCTATGAGCAGCGTCTCGGCGGCCGTCGGGAGAGCATGAACCGCATGGCGTCGCTGCTCTCTGCCGGTGTGCCCGTTGCCCTGGGTTCCGATACCCCCGTACTGCCGCTGGATCCCTGGTCCGGGGTGCGCGCCGCTGTGTCCCATTCCAATCCGAAGGAGCGGGTCTCGGCACGGGCGGCGTTTATCGGCCACACCCGGGCCGGCTGGCGTGCTGCCGGGGAGACCAATTTCATGCGGGGACAGCTGGCTGCCGGCGCACCGGCTTCCTTCGCGCTGTGGGAGGTGCAGGAACTGATGGTCCAGACGCCGGATGCCAATGTCTCGGCCTGGAGCACCGATCCGCGTGCCGGTACGCCGCTGCTGCCCGCGCTGGACAACGGCGACGAGCCGCGCTGCCTGCAGACGGTCCACAACGGCCGGGAACTCTACCGGGCGCCGGCCTGGTGTGAACGGTAAATTACCTATGCGTCTGCATCTGCTCCGACACCGCCTCTGACCTGCACTAACAGACAAACCTCCTAGTCAGCAGGCTGATTGACAGAGACCAGCCAGCACGTAGGCTATGAAGATCGTAGTCGGGGCCGGCTCAGTAAGGGATGCCGGGGCGTTGTTCCGGATCGCATCCAGGCAGTGCCTTGGATGCCGTTCCGCCGGTCCCGTGCTGCCGTGGCCCGTTGCAGGTGCACCGGAGAAAATCCTCCGCCGTGCCGCTTCCCGGGTCCAGCATTACACAACCGGGTGGGGCCAACCGTCAGTAGAAAACAGGGCCGGCAGTTACGCCGGAACTGGCCCGAAGACGGCTGGACCCGCCCGGTTGTGCTGCATCGGGCCTCAGTGCCCGGCCCGCCGCTCCGCAGACTCCCATATACTGGATAGTCTGCCGGGGGACTAACCCCGTCCCCGAACACCGCGGCGTGCGTCCGCTGAAAGGCCTACCGAGTGCGTGTCCTGACCATCATCCCCACCTACAACGAGATCGAGTCGCTCCCCATCACCCTGAAGCGGCTGCGGAACGCAGTTCCCGATGCGGATGTACTGATTGCGGACGATAACAGCCCCGACGGCACCGGCGCCTACGCGGATGAAATCGCCGCCCAGGACCCGAAGGTCCATGTGCTGCACCGTAAGGGCAAGGAAGGCCTCGGCGCGGCCTACATTGCGGGCTTCCGCTGGGGCCTGGAACGCGGCTACGACATTCTGGTCGAAATGGATGCGGACGGCTCGCACCGCCCGGAGGAGCTGCCGCGCCTGCTGGAAGCTTCCAAGGCGGGTGCAGACCTCGTCATCGGTTCCCGTTGGGTGACGGGGGGATCGGTGGTCAACTGGCCGCTTCGCCGCAAGCTGCTCTCGCGTGCGGGGAGCACGTATTCGCGGTTCATGCTGGGCATCCCGGTCCGTGACATCACCGCCGGCTACCGTGCGTTCCGACGCGGCACCCTTGAGCAGCTGGACCTGGGTGCCGTTGAATCCGTGGGTTACGGCTTCCAGGTGGACATGACCTTCCGGGTGGCACGCCTGGGGCTGCGGATCACCGAGGTGCCCATTACCTTCGTTGAGCGCGAACTGGGAGACTCCAAAATGAGCGGCAACATTGTGGTTGAGGCGATGGCCAACGTTACCCGGTGGGGACTGACTGCCCGTTGGCAGAAGCTCACCGGGCGCAGCTGAGGTTAAACGAAGGAAGCGCGGCGGCTGCCAAGTGGCAGCCGCCCCGCTTCCTTTATGCTGTCCCGGCCCCGCCGGAAGGACCGCTAGGCGCTGGTGCGCTCTCCGCGGCGTTCGCGCAGGATGTTCAGGCGGTCCTGGAGGATCGTCTCGAGTTCGTCGATGCTGCGGCGTTCCAGCAGCATGTCCCAGTGCGTACGCACGGGCTTGTCATTGCTCGTGTCAGGCTTCTCGCCGTCCACCAGGAGGGCTTCCTTGCCGGTCTTGGAAATCCAGACCGGGGGAATGTCGGCTTCGGCCGCGAAGGTTACGAAAACCCGTTCCCCATCCTCACAGCGGTATTCCACCCGCTGGCGGGGAGCCGGTTCCACACCGGATTCAGTCTCCATGCTCTGCGCGCCGAGGCGCATACCCCGCAGGCTACGATCGCTCATCTTTTCTCCCTCTTCAATCCGCTGGATCCGCTGGCGGATCCTTCTGTTATGCCGGTGCCAACCCTGCCTGCCGACCGCGGGCGGAGCGGTCGTCCGGCTTCCGTCCATGCCGTCCCAGCTGGTACAACGCCGGCGGCGCCGCAGCTGTTCCCGACGGCGGTGACGTTGGGTGCCGCAGCTGTTGCCCGGCAAACAGACAATTATACCGGCACCAACGCGGAACCGCCTACCGGGGGAGTGTTACGGGCTAGAGCCCGCCGGAGCTGCCCGGTGCCGCCGCGGAACCGGTGTTCTGCGTCGGGGCGCTGCCGTTGGAGGAATGCGCGGCGGGGTCCGGGACGAAGTCCCCCAGTGCACTGCCTACGCCCTTCAGCGCCTCGCCGAGTTCGCTTGGGATGATCCACAGCTTGTTGGACGTGCCTTCGGCCAGCTTCGGCAGGGTTTGCAGGTACTGGTAGGCGAGCAGCTTCTGGTCGGGATTGCCCTTGTGGATGGCTTCGAAGACCTTCCCAATGGCCTGGGATTCACCGTCGGCGCGCAGGATGGCGGCTTTCGCATCACCCTCCGCGGCCAGGATGGCCGCCTGCCGGCGGCCTTCAGCCGTGAGGATCTGGGACTGCTTCGTACCCTCGGCCGTCAGGATGGTTGCACGGCGTTCCCGCTCGGCCCGCATCTGCTTCTCCATGGAATCCTGGATCGACAGGGGCGGTTCAATGGCCTTGAGCTCTACCCGGGAGACGCGGATGCCCCAGCGTCCGGTGGCCTCGTCCAGGACGCCGCGCAGCTGTCCGTTGATGCGGTCGCGGGACGTCAGTGCTTCCTCCAGGTTCAGCCCGCCCACCACGTTGCGGAGGGTGGTGGTGGTCAGCTGTTCCACGGCCTGGATGTAGTTGGCGATCTCATAGGTTGCTGCCCGGGCGTCGGTGACCTGGAAGTACACGACCGTGTCGATGGACACCACCAGGGAGTCCTCGGTGATGACCTGCTGGGGCGGGAAGGACACCACCTGTTCACGCAGGTCCAGCAGCGGCAGCATCCGGTCCACGAACGGGACCAGGATGGTCAGGCCGGGGTTCAGCGTCCGCTGGTACTTGCCAAGCCGCTCCACCACACCGGCCCGTGCCTGCGGGACGATCTTGACGGCCTTGACCAGGACGACCAGGACAAAGATCACCAGGACGGCAAGAATGACTAGGACGGCTGTTGTGCTCATGTTCCCCCTTAGGTTCCGCAGGTTCCGGAAGGCAACCCGCGTGTGTGGCCGGCGGCCGGGCCGCCGGAGTGCGTCAGTAGGCTGCTTTCTGTTCCGTGCCGGCGGCCTGCACGACGGCGGTGGCACCCTCGATGCGTGCCACGCTGACCTCGACGCCGGCGGGCAGCCGGGAGCCGTCGACGGTGCGGGCGGTCCAGGTGTCGCCGCCGATCTTCACCGTCCCGGAGGAACCGGTCACGGATTCGAGCGTCAGCGCGGGCGCGCCCACGATCCGGTCAATGTTCGACAGCTGGTCCTGGGTGCTGTGCTGAAGGTGCTTCAGGGCCAGCGGCCGGATAACACCGATCATGAGGACGGAGACCACCGCAAACACCACGACCTGCAGGACCGGCGGGACGGCGAAGAAGGAGGTCAGCATGGCCGCGAGGGCTCCCACGGCCAGCATCCCGAAGAACAGGTCCAGGGTAAGGGCCTCCACAGCGGCAAAACCCAGGAACAGCACCAGCCACAGGGCCCAGCCGTAGCTGAGCAACCATTCGTAGACTTCCTGCATCCGTTTCCCCTTACGTTTCGGACATCCTTCACCGATCCCCTGTGAGCACCGGCGACGCCCGCACGCGGGGCGGCAGAGTCCGGCGCTTAGTTCATTGTGCCCGAGTCAGCGGCGCAGTCCTAGTGCCGGCGGATGCGGATGGATAACGTTTTGCCCCGCGCGGCTCTAGACGGCGCGGAAAATCTGCAGGGTGAAGGACGCAGTCACGGCAACCGGATCCGGCAGCGCAGCCACGGTACGTTCAAGGACAACCGGATCCAGGTGCCGGGCGGAGGGCCCCATCAGCACCACGTTGCGGATGTCGGCCCGGCGCAGCTGCATCGGGTAGGTGCAGTGTCCGGTGTGCAGGGGAGCGAACCCGGATGCCAGGGACGCGGCAACCCGTTCTTCCTTCTCGGCGGCAATGCCCAGCATCTCCGCCTCGGCCCGGATTTCCTGCAGGTGCCCGGGCCGGGGCGTCACTACGGCAAGGATCCCGCCGGTGGCCAGGACCCGGCGGAACTCCTGCGGATTCCGGGGCGCGAAGACATTCAGGACCACGTCCACGGACTCATCCTGCAGCGGCAGCCTCCGCCAGACGTCCCACACCAGCGCGTAGGCGCCGGGCAGTGCACGGGCAGCCCGGCGCAGGGCATATTTGGAAATGTCCAACGCCGCTGCCGAGGCATCCGGAAGTCGGCGGAGGACCTCGCCGAGGTAATAGCCGGTTCCCGCGCCGGCGTCGAGCACTGCCGCCGCGTCCGGGGCGGCGGCCGCCGTGAGCCGGGCCAGCTCGTCCGCGAGGGGCTGATAGTGTCCGGCCGCCAGGAAGTCGGTACGCGCCTGGACCATGGCAGCGGTGTCGGCCTGGAATTTGGTGCCGCCGCCCGTGAGGAGGTTGAAATACCCCTGTTTGGCCGCATCGTATCGGTGCCCGGCCGGGCAGCTGAGGGTCCGGAAGCCGTTGTCGGGTTCGAGGTCCGCTCCGCAGACGGGGCAGGCCAGCAGCGGGAGGGAAGGCATGATTCCATCCTAAGGCGGCAGTTGGCCCCCGCGGCCGGGGACATTAGGCTTCGGAGCGTGAACCCATGTGACCTGCCTCTCATCAATTCCCTGTCCGCTCCGGCAGTGCATCCGGATGCCCTGCACTGCGTGGTCTCGGTGACCCGCCCGGACTTCGGCGCCGATGCCTATACCGGGCAGCTGTGGCGTGTCCCGCTGACGCAGGGCGGCCGGCCGCGGCGGCTCACCCGCGGATTCCGGGATACGTCCCCCAAGTACAGTGCCGACGGCTCCAGCCTTGGATTCCTGCGCGCAGCGCCGGGGGAACCGGCCCAGCTGTTCGTCCTGGGTGCCGGCATCGCGGAACCGGTGCAGCTGACGGACGCCCCGCTCGGCGTTTCCTGGTTTGAGTTCTCACCCGACGGACTCAGCGTGGTGTTTTCCTCCCGGGTACCGGAGGCCGGCCGGTACGGGACCACGGACGGCGTGGGGCCCGGTGCCGAAGATCCCCGGCTCATCACCACGTTCAGGTACCGGATGAACGCGGTGGGCTACACCGGCGACAAACCCGTCCACATCTTCCACCTGACGCTTCCGGACCTGGAGGCCGAGCCGCACATCGAACCGCGGGGCAGGGCGAAGGATGCAGGCGGCCCCGGAACGGGACTGCCCGAACCCGTCCAGCTGACCTCCGGCACGGCGGACCACCTGCGGCCGGTGTTCTCCGCCGACGGGAGCCGCATCCTTTTCACGGCTTCACCGGAGCAGGACGACTCCCTCATCTCCGATGCCTTCAGCATCCGCCCGGACGGCAGCGGCCTGGGCCGGCTGACGAACCATGATGCCGGGAACCCGCTGGCGGTCTCGGACCCGGTGGAGAGCGCCAACGGCCACTGGCTGTTCTACCTCGGCCAGGAGGTGTCCGTCACCGGCACGGATTTCGTCGCCCGCAACACGGCCCTGTACGCGGCACCTGCCGCGGATCCGGCCGCGGCCCGGCGCCTGACGGACCCGGAGACCGTCGACCTGTCCGACGGCACTATCGTGCCGCACCTGTCCGCGGAGGTGCTGGTCTTCAACCGGACCCGCGGGACGGGGGAACTCCTGGCCGTGGACCCGCGCGGTCGCGTGGAAGTGCTGGCAGCCGGTCCCCGGGTCATTGAAACCGCAGGCTCCCGGGACGGCACCGTGGTGGTCGGCTATACCGATCCCCGCACCGCCGGCGACCTGGCCGTCGTCGACGGCGGAGGCCTCCGCCCGGTTACCGATTTTTCCGCAGCACTGCGCCGGGAGACGACGGTGGCCGTACCGCTGGAGGAAACCTATCCCTCCGGGGACGGCTATCCCGTGCACGGCTGGCTGGCACTGCCCGATGGCCCGGGCCCCCACCCGGTGCTGCTCAACATCCACGGTGGCCCGTTCTCCCAGTACGGCTGGGGATATTTCGACGAAACACAGGTCTACACCAAGGCCGGCTACGCAGTGCTCATGTGCAACCCCCGGGGGTCGGCCGGGTACGGACAGGCGCACGGCCGGAGCATCAAGGAGGCCATGGGCACCCATGACCTTGCGGACGTGCTGGCGTTCGTGGACGGCGCGCTGGCCGCGCATCCGGAACTGGACGCAAACCGGCTGGGGATCATGGGCGGCTCCTACGGCGGCTACCTCACGGCCTGGACCATTACGCACGATCACCGGTTCTCCGCCGCCGTGGTGGAACGCGGCTTCCTGGATCCGCTCTCCTTTGTCGGCTCCGCGGACATCGGCTGGTTCTTCAGTGCCGGCTACACCGGCACCGACCCGGCCGCGGTCCTTGCGCAGAGCCCGATGGCGTGCGTGGACTCCGTCCGCACGCCCACCTTTGTGGTCCATTCCGAAGACGACCTGCGCTGCCCGGTGGAACAGGCACAGCGGTATTACACCGCCCTGAAACTGAATTCCGTGCCCACCGAAATGCTGCTGTTTCCGGGTGAGAACCATGAACTCTCCCGCAGCGGCACGCCGTGGCACCGGCGGCGCCGCTTCGAGCACCTGCTCTCCTGGTGGGCCCGCTGGCTGCCCACCGCGCAGAACCCGGCCCCGGAGCAGGCGCGCACCCCGGAACCCGCCGGGGCCTAGAAGCCCAGGATCCGCTGGGCCTCGCCGATCCCCGGTGAGGCCCAGCGGCGCGCGTACTCGGCGTTGCTGCACAGGGACCGGGGAAGCATCCTGTCCACGTACACCGTTCCGAACAGATGGTCCGTTTCATGCTGGACTATCCGTGCCTGCCACCCGCTGAAGCGTTCCATGCGCTGCCGGGACTCGACGTCGGTATAGTCCAGCACCACGGACCGGAACCGGCGGACCACGCCCTGGTAGCCCTCGAAGGACAGGCAGCCCTCGAAAAACTCCGCCGTTTCCGCGCCGTCTGCTTCATACCGCGGATTGATGATCGTGAAGAAGGGCAGGGGAGACCGCTCCCGGACGGCAGAAGCCTCCGCGCCGGCGTCGAAGGTGTCCTCCAGTACGGCGATCTGCAAGGGGATGCCCAGCTGGGTGGCCGCCAGGCCCACGCCGGGTGCATCGTGCATGACCCGCCGCATGAGCGCGACAAGGGCGTCAAGTTCTCCGGCGTCCAGTTCGCCGTCAAAAGGCAGCGCCTCGCGCCGGAGGGCGGGGTGCCCCAGTTGGACTATCGGTACGAGCTCCTGGTCGAGCATCGGCAGGACCAGGTCGCGCAGCAGGGTAGTGGATTCTGAGGGCACCGCTTTATCCTAGTGGCCGGTACGGGTATTCCCGCGCAGCACCGAAGGCGTAACGTCTGGAACATCATGACCGAGCAGCAGCCTTACAGCGTCCTGGGACGGTATCCGGGGTTCGAGTTACGCCACTATCCGGCGCACGTGGTCGCCCAGGTCACTGTGAACGCTGACTTTTCGAGGGCCGGGAACACCGGTTTCCGGCACCTGTATGCGTACATCAGCGGGCGGCACCGGCAGGGTCCGGATTCAGGTGTCCTGGCCATGACGGCTCCGGTCCTGCTGGAGCCGAGCCCGCTGCCGGGAGCCTTCTGCATTGCCTTCGTCCTGCCCCTGGACCTGGCGGCCGTGCCCGCCCCCGAGGATCCGGCCGTCAGCATCGTGCCGATACCGGGGCAGACGGCAGCGGCGTCGTCGTTTTCGGGACGCTGGAGCGAGGCGAGCTACCAGAGCCGGCGGGCCGCCCTCCTGTCGGCGGTATCCGCCCAGGGCTTCATCGCCCGCGGCGGTACCCGGTTCGCGCGGTTCGACCCGCCTTTGCGGCCGTGGTTCCTGCGCCGCAATGAAGTGGTTCAGGATGTGGAGGGGCCGGGGGATTGACGCGGCAGTGCACTGATGTCCGGCCGTGGATCAGTTGCCAGCCGCGCGTGGGTTTCCACATCGAAACGGGCATCGCCGTACCGCAGTTTCGCGCGCTCGATGCCCTCCGGCCGGAACCCCGCTGCCAGCGCCACCCGGCAGGACGCGGGGTTGTTGGTCCGGTGTCCCAGCTCGAGGCGGAACAGGCCGCCTTCACCGAAGGCCCAGTCCGCTGCCGCCGCAACGCCGCGGGAGGCAAGGGAATGTCCCCGCGCCGACGGAACCAGCCAATACGAGACCCAGGCGGTCTGGTGCCGCATGTCAATGGAGCTGATGCCGATGTTCCCGACCGCCGTGCCGTCCACGTCGACGGCGAAGCTGCGCCGCTCCGGCGAGTCGGTCAGTGCGGTTGCCAGGTACGCGGCGGCCTGGTCGGCGTCGTCGACCCGGCGGCCCAACTGGTACTCCAGCAATGGGTCGGCGGCGAAGGCCGCCGCGAGGGACGGTGCATCCGCCCGGTTCCAGGGACGTAGCAGGGGAGAGGCGGGCATTGGCCGGTTATTCTGCGGGCGGGACGAATCCCAGCGGCAGCAGGTCCGGAGCGGGAATGCTGACCGGGCCGTCTGCCGTCGGCAGGATCACGCGGATCCCGGGGTAATAGTCGGCAAGGACCTGCCGGTCACGGCCGCAGGGACTTTGGACACCGCGGCCGTGGTTGCCGACAGCGACAATGCAGGTCCGCTCGCCGGATCCCGCAGCCCGTGCCGCACCCAGGGCAACAAGTTCGGCGCAGGGACCGCCGGTGAAGTGGTACAGGTTGACCCCGGCGTGCATGCCGCCGTCGGCCGTACGGACGGCAGCGCCCATGGTGTGGATGCCGTCTTCATCCGGTCCGGCGTCGGTGGCGGCGTCAATGGTACGGCGGGCCAGGTCCACGAGCGCCAGGTCCGCCGGGGTGAGCGGCAGGGCGGATGCGGGGAGGGAACTAAGCATGCGGGAGATTCTACGGGTTAAAGACAAACAGCCGGGGCCCGCCGTACGGCGGAACCCGGCTGTGCGGCTCGGAAGAGACTAGCCCTCGCAGTCCAGGCAGTAGGCCTCGCCGTTCTTTTCGCGCGCGATCTGCGAACGGTGGCGTACGAGGAAGCAGGACATGCAGGTGAACTCGTCTGCCTGCGGCGGAACCACCTTGATGAGCAGTTCTTCGCCGGACAGGTCCGCTCCCGGAAGGTCAAAACCGTCGATGGCATCTGACTCTTCGACATCGATGACTGCAGTCATCGCTCCGCCGCGCTGCTGAGCTTTCAGGCCCTCCAGGGAGTCTGTCTGCTGGTCTTCTTCCTTGACGCGCGGGGCATCGTAATCGGTAGCCATTTTTTTGTGCTTATCTCCTGATTGTGGGGGGGTGAAGCGTAGATCATATAGGGCAACGAAAGTCGCTGCACCAAACCGTACAGGCGTGGCGGTCCACGTATGACGAAATACGGCAGGAAAGTGATCAACATCCCGCCGGGGATCTCTATTCCCGCGTCCGCAACGGCGTCCGGACGGACGGAATCGGCCGGTGGGGCGGGGACTGGCGGGGCAGCGGCGTAGGTTATGTAAAGCGGGACGCCCGGGTCAAGCAGCCCGATGAGGGCATTATGTCAACTTATGACGACGGGCGGGTGCAGGAGGTGGAGTCCCGGACCTGTCTGACCAGGTCGGGCCCCCGGCAGGGCAGGGCAGGAGCCGGCGGGCGGTTATGTCAACCCGCGGGCCGACGCCGGTAGGTCGCCGGGGGACGTTATGTCAACTGATTTGCGGGGCGGGATCCAGCACCGGCAGGGCGGAAACGGCCCGACCAGGTCAGGCTCTTTCCGGCCCCTGCGAGCCCGTGGCTTTCGCCGGACCAGACTGCAATCCCGGCCGAAGCCAGAGCGCAGAATTGGCAGACGCAGGCAAAATCTGCGGAAAAGCAGCAAAAACGGGGGATGAGCGGGCAATCGGGGCCGGATGGACGGTTCGGGAATATTCGTGGTTTCCGCCACTTCCGGCACCCCGTTTATAACGCCGATAATCCACATTATGTCAACTAGCGTTGAGAAGGAGCTCCCCCAGGGCCGCTGATACCAAGGATGGACGTTCGGTATGGAGCTGGAACGGCTGTCAGTCTGCTGCTGTCCGCTGTGCAGCTGACTAACCTCTGGGGCACCGATGGGACATCGATGGCATACCGGCTGCTGTCCGGGATGCCTCTAACGGGCTTATCGTGTGGCGGCTGCCAGCCGGCTGGCCATCGGCTGTGCAGTTAACGGGCCCTCGGCGCACGAAATAGGCCCGTTAGCTGCAAAATGAACGAGCTCGAGACCGGGTTGCCGGTTGCCCGCCAGGTTCGGCAACCCGGTGAACGCATAACGGGCCTATGGGACCGGGTCGACTGTCCGGTGTGCCCGGACTGACCCAGCGGGACCGTGGGAACCGGCGAAGTATCGATCAGCAGGCCGGAACACCGGTGCCCGCCAGGACCGCGTCCGGCCGTTCCGGGTTCCGCTCCCCCGCGGCTGCCGCCGCGACCAGCGGCCATCCCGGCACGGGCCACCGTTGGCGCGCCGGTCCGCTGACGTTACCGTGTGGCCCCGGAACGTCACAGGGACAGATAAGGGATAGCAAATGCAGCCATGGGACAACGGCATCAGGGCCGTCACGATGTTCGTCGAAGAAACTTCGGCCGCCAGGCACTTCTACCGGGACATTCTTGGCCTTCCCGTGGTTTTCGAAGACGAGGACTCGGTGGTGTTCACGTTCGGCGGTGTACTGGTGAACCTCCTGGCGGCAACGGCCGCACCCGAACTCATAGCTCCGGCCGAAGTAGGAAACGTGGGAACCGGGTCACGCTTTGCGCTGACTGTTCCGGTTCACGACGTGGACGCGGTGTGCCGCGACCTCGTACAACGCGGCGTGCAACTGCTTAACGGTCCGATGGACCGGCCGTGGGGACCCCGGACAGCGAGCTTCCAGGACCCCGACGGCCATATCTGGGAGCTCGCCCAGTAGGTGATGGACACGGCTCTGCTTAGGGCAGAACATCCGCAGGCGTAAAACCGTCCCGCGGCAGCGGGGTACGTTCTACCATCAAGCCTGACTGAGACTCTTCCTTTCGACCGCCCCCGCAAACCGGACGCCGACCCTTTGTGGCGGCAGGTGCTCGGAGAACTCCTGCGGCGGCTGCGGCATGAACGCGACTGGACCCTCGGCGGCCTTGCGGCACGTGCCGGGATTTCCCCGCAGTACCCAGCGGCCCGTCCAGGACCAGGACGCGGCGGTCGAAAAACTCCTGGCGGATTCGATCGGTAAACAGCGGGGCTTTTTCCGTTTCATTCATGCCTCCACGCTGCTCCTGCCCGGCCGTCGGGAGAAGAGGCCTCCGCCGTCGGCAGATCTGCTGCCGGCAGAGGCGGGCGGCACCAGCTGCCGGCAGGCGGGCGGCACCTGTCCGCCGGAAAAATTTTTCCCCGGCTGTCGATATGCATCCTGCCCGTTCGACGTCATAGTAGGAGGCGCATCAGCACCTTCCACGGACACGCAGCAAGGAGAGTGCCATGAAGTACATGTTCATCATGCGGGCAACCGACGAGGCAGTGCAGGCTTCCAAGGACATCCCGTTCGAGGAGATCATCAACCGGATGGGCGCCTACAACGAGGCGATGATCAATGCCGGAGTAATGATCGGCGGCGAGGGCCTGGCCGACCTTTCGGAAGGCAGCGGATTCGTCGTGGACTTCTCCGAGGACCCGCCGCTGGTCACGGACGGCCCATACGGCGAAACCCACGAGCTTTTCAACGGCTTCTGGATTGTGCAGGTCGGTTCCCGCGAGGAAGCCGCCGAGTGGGCGATGCGGTGCCCGCTGGGCCCGGGGTCCAGGCTCGAGGTCCGCCGCGTGACCGAAGCATCCGATTTCGCCGACTTTGCGGACAACGAGTTCATCCGGAAGGAAGAGCAGTGGCGCAGGGAAGAGGAAAAGCTGACGTCGGAGAACACCTAGCCGTGGACCAGGCGGCAGCGGTCCGGAGGCGGCTCGACGCGCTGTGGCGCATCGAAGGCGCGCGGATCGTTGCCGCCCTGGCCAGGGTGACCGGCGACGTCGGACTGGCTGAGGACGCTGCGCAGGACGCCGTCGCCGAAGCCCTGGTGTCCTGGAGTTCCACAGGCATTCCGCGCAATCCCGGCGCCTGGATCACTGCGGTGGCGAGGCGGCGGGCCATCGACCGGTGGCGGCGGGCGAAGCGGCTGCAGGACAGGTACGGGATGCTCGCACGCGGAGCGCAGGACGAGGCGGCCCCCGAGTGGGACCCGCTGCCCGACGACGTGCTTCGGCTTCTCTTTACGGCCTGCCACCCGGTGCTCTCCGCGGAGGCGCAGGTTGCCTTGACGCTGCGGGTGGTGGGATCCCTGCGCACCGAGGAGATTGCCCGGCTGTTCCTGCTGCCGGCAGCCACGGTGCAGCAGCGCATTGTCCGGGCCAAGAGAACGCTGGCGGCGGCACGGGTTCCCTTTGAACCGCCGGAGCCGAATGAATGGACGCCCCGGCTGCGCGGCGTCCTGCATGTCATCTACCTGATGTTCACCGAAGGGTATGCGGCCACCAGCGGGGAGAGCTGGACCCGGCCGGACCTGGCGAACGAGGCGCTGCGGATCGGGCGGATCCTGACCGGGCTGGTTCCACGGATACCGGAAGCGCACGCGCTTCTCGCCCTGATGGAATTTTCCGCCTCCCGCTTCGCCGCCCGCAGCGGTCCCGGCGGTGAACCCGTCCTGCTGGCCGACCAGGACCGTACCCGCTGGGACCGGGCGCAGATCCAGCGCGGCATTACAGCCATGGCCCGTGCCGACGGGTTATCGGCGGAGCTGGGACGGGCACGGGGCAGCTATGCACTGCAGGCCGCCATCGCGCAGTGCCACGCCACCGCCGCCCGCCCGGAACAAACGGACTGGCCGCGGATCGTCCTGCTGTATGAAGCACTGGGCCGGCTCTCCCCCGGTCCGGTGGTTGACCTCAACCGGGCAGTGGCGGTCTCCATGGCCACCGGCCCCGAAGCCGCGCTGGCCATCGTGAACCGGCTGGCGGATCAGGGGGCACTGCGCGGATCCCATCTGCTGCCCAGTGTGCGGGGCGAACTGCTGGCACGGCTCGGCCGGACGGAAGAGGCACGTTCGGCATTTTCCGCGGCAGCGGCCCTCGCCGGGAATCTGGCCGAACGGAACATCCTGGAGCGCAGGGCCGGTGCCCCCTGAGTTGCCGGCCGGGACGCAGCGGTTGGTAGAGTCCACCCAACGCTCCTGCTCCTCCCACCCTAAGGACCGCCTTGACCGCTGACCCGCACCCGTCCTCCTCCGCCGCGATGCAGGACCCGCACTGGTGGCGGCAGGCCGCGGTGTACCAGATCTACCCGCGCAGCTTCTCGGACTCCAACGGCGACGGTCTCGGTGACCTGCCCGGTATCACGGCCAAGGTCCCGTATCTGGCGCAGCTGGGGGTCGACGCCGTGTGGCTGAGCCCGTTCTACCCCTCGGCGCTCGCAGACGGCGGGTACGACGTCGACGACTACCGCGCCGTCGATCCCCGGCTGGGCAGCCTGGACGACTTCGATGACATGGCGGCGGCCCTGCATGCCGCCGGCATCAAGCTGATCGTGGACATTGTCCCGAACCATTCCTCCAACCGCCATGCCTGGTTCCGGGAAGCACTGGCATCCCCCAAGGGGTCCGCCGCCCGCAGCCGGTACATTTTCCGCGACGGAACGGGACCGGACGGAAGCCTGCCGCCGTCGGACTGGCAGTCGGTCTTCGGCGGCAGCGCCTGGGAACGGGTGCCGGACGGGCAGTGGTACCTGCACCTGTTCGCCCCGGAACAGCCGGATTTCAACTGGGAAAACCCCGAGGTGCACGAGGAGTTCCTCACCACTCTGCGCTTCTGGTCCGACCGCGGGGTAGACGGCTTCCGGATCGATGTGGCCCACGCACTGGCCAAGGACCTCACGGAACCGCTCGCCGCCAGGGCCGAGCTGGCGGCCGAAGGAGAGGGCCTGGACGGCGGCCACCCCTTCTGGGACCGCGACGAGGTCCACGAAATCTACGCCGAATGGCGGAAGCTGTTCAACGAGTACGACCCTCCGCGCACGGCGGTGGCGGAGGCCTGGGTGCACGCCTCGCGCCGCGGGCGCTACGCCAGCTCCGAAGGCCTGGGCCAGGCATTCAACTTCGACCTGCTCCAGGCGGACTTCGACGCCTCCCGGTTCCGGGAGATCATCACCGCCAACCTGGACCAGGCCTCCGCCACCGGCGCCTCCTCCACCTGGGTGCTCTCCAACCACGACGTCGTCCGGCATGCCACGCGGTACGGCCTGCCGCCGGCTCCGGTCGGTAGCTCCAAAGGGCAGGACGGCAAGGCGTGGGTCTTCTCCGGCGGCACCGAACCGCCGGTGGACCGGGAGCGCGGCCTGCGCCGGGCACGGGCGGCCACGCTGCTGATGCTGGCACTGCCCGGCTCGGCCTATTTGTACCAGGGCGAGGAACTGGGCCTGCCCGAAGTGCCCGATATCCCGGATGCGGACCGGCAGGATCCAACGTTCTACCGCAACGCCGGCGTGGACAAGGGCCGCGACGGGTGCCGGGTCCCCCTGCCCTGGACCGCCGGCGGGCCATCCTTCGGATTCAGCGCTGGGCCGGCCCATCTGCCCCAGCCTGAGGACTTCGCCGCTGCCGCCGTGTCGAGCCAGGAGCAGGACGGGGACTCGACCCTGAACTTCTACCGGCAGGCGCTGAAGCTGCGCGGGAAGCAGCAGACGGCAGAGGACCTCGACTGGCTGGAAAGCCCCGCCGCCGTGCTGCACTTCCGGCGCCCCGGCGGGTGGCAGAGCATCACCAACTTCGGCTCGGCGGCAATCGAGCTGCCGGAGGGGGCCGTGCTGCACAGCAGCGGCCCGCTCGACGGCGGCCTGCTGCCGCCCGACACCACCGCCTGGCTGGCCTAGCTCCGGACTCCCTTCGGATACCGTCACGCCCGCCACCTGTTGACGGGGACCGCCGGATGGCTACCGTGGTGGGGACGGCATCCCGGCGTGCCGGCCGGTACTGCCGATTCCGCCCGTATCCGAAGGAGGTCCCGCCATGGACCCGATCCCCGGTATCAATGTCTCAGTTCCGCCCAGCGGCCCGGGCTGCGTGGAATGCTCCGAGCAGGACGGGTGGTGGTACCACCTGCGCAGATGTGCCGAATGCGGGCACATCGGCTGCTGCGACAGTTCCCCGGGGCAGCACGCCACCCTTCATGAACAGCAGACCGGGCACCCCGTCATCCGGAGCTTCGAGCCCGGCGAGGACTGGTTCTGGAACTACGCGGATTCCTCGGTGTTCGCCGGACCGGAGCTGGCCCCGCCTACCCACCATCCGGAGCACCAGTCCGTGCCCGGCCCCGCGGAGCGGGTGCCCGCAGGCTGGCAGGAGCTGCTGCACTGAAATACGCCGCCGGTGAGGCTGACAGGTCTACACTGTAAACATGACTAGAACCTACATTGTGACCGGATCAGCTTCGGGCATCGGAGCAGCAACCGCCGCGATCCTGAAGGAACGCGGCAACACCGTCATCGGCGTTGACCTGCGCAACGCCGACGTCGAGGCGGACCTGAGCAAGCCCGAGGGCCGCTCCGCCGCCGTCGCCAAGGCCGTGGAACTCGCCGGCGGAAACGTCGACGCCGTAATCGCGTGTGCGGGCATCTCCGCCCCCGCGCCTATCACGGTGGCCGTGAACTTCTTCGGGGTAACGGATTTCCTGACCGAACTGGCACCCACGCTCGCCAAGAGCAGCGCCCCGCGCGCCGCTGTCGTCAGCTCCATGGCCAGCCTGCAGCCCAACTCCCCCGAGCTCGTCGACGCCATGCTCGCCGGCAACGAGGAAGAGGCCCTGCGGATCGGCGCAGCGCTCGCGGAAAACGGCCCGCAGACCGGCTACCTCAACTACCCGTCCAGCAAGCGGGCCCTGAGCCGCTGGGTCCGCAGGGAAAGCATCAGCCCCGCCTTTGCCGGCGCCGGCATCCCGCTGAACGCGGTTGCCCCCGGCACCGTGCTCTCGGCCATGACGCGCGACCTGCTGGCCACCCCGGAAGGCCGGGCCATGGTGGATTCCAACGTGCCCATGCCCCTGAACGGCCACTCGGAACCGGAGGTCATTGCCCGCCTCCTGATCTGGCTGACCTCCGAAGAGAACACGCACACCACGGGACAGACCATCTACACCGACGGCGGCGCCGACGCCACGCTGCGCGGCGACGATATCTGGTCATAACCGTTTCTCCGCTGTTCAGCGGATCCGCCGGTGCCGGCGAGGACTATCTCCCGGCGCCGGCGGCGGACCCGGCGCAGGACACCCAGCCGCAGCGAGACGTAGGCCAGCCCCCCGACGGGAATCGGCAGCCAGAACTGCAGGATCCGCCAGGACAGCACCCCCGCGACGGCCGTATGCGCAGGGACACCGAAACCCACCAGGGTGGGCACCAGGAGCCCTTCCACCAGGCCCACCCCGCCGGGGGTCAGCGGCACCATGGACACCAATCCGGCCAGGGAGTACGCCACCAGCAGCTCCCCCGCGCCCAGCACATGGCCAAACGCGGCCAGCAGCACCCACAGGCTCGCTGCGTCCAGGATCCAGCGCAGCGCTGCCAGGGCGACCCCGGCCAGGAGCCGGCGCGGCTGCGCACGGAACATCTGCGTTTCGCCGGCCACCGTGCGGACAAACCTTTCTGCGCCGTCCGGATGCATCAGCGGAATGGCCCCGGCCAGTGACCGCACCACCCGCACTGCTCCCGCCAGGTGACGGTCCAGGATGACCAGGAGGATCACGACCAGCGTGAAGAGGACCAGCACCACGGCACCGGCGGCTGCGTAATAGCCGTGCACATCCACCTGCCCGAGCAGTGACAGCAGTCCGAGGCCGAACAGCAGCCCGAGAATGAGGTTGGCGCCCAGTACCTGGATGGTGGCCGCGCTGAGGGCGTCCTGCGACGGCGTCCCGGCAAGGGTCAGCAGCCGGAACCGGGCAGCCGCAGACGTGGTTCCCCCGCCCGGCACCACGTGGTTGACCGCGGTATCACACAGGTCAATGCGGACCAGGGTGAAATAGGACGGCCTGGATGTGCCCGGAAGCACCACCCGGGTCAGGGCACTGTAGCTCAGCCACGATCCTGCCTCCAGAAGCAGGGCTCCGGCCAGGACGAGCAGCGGCAGGCGGGCCATGGACCGAAGCACGTTGTCTGCCCCCACCAGCTGCGGCAGGACCACGTACTCGAAGATGAGGACCAGGACCACTGCCACAACCAGCCAGCGCAGGTACCGCCACCGTCCACGCCCCGGACGCCGGGAAGAGCCTGCCGAAGTGCCGTGCCTGGGCATGTATCAAGCACAGCAGACGGACTGCGCCCGGGCCAGCCCCCGACGTCGGCAGCGGCGGGATGCGGCCAAGTGCGCCTTTCGCCGCGGCTTTCCCAGAAACGGAACTTTCTGACATGATGTTGGTATGTTGCCAACACGATGTTGGCAACTTCCAACTCACTCAAGGGGTTCCGATGTTCCTAGCGCTGCGCGAGTTGCGCTTTGCCCGGGCCAGGTTCGGATTGATGGGCGGCGTCGTCGCCCTGATCGCCGTCCTCATGGTCCTGCTTTCCGGCCTGTCCTCCGGGCTCGTCAACGACGGCGTGTCCGGCCTGAAGGCCATGCCGGCCACCGCCTTCGCCTTCAACGAAGGCACCAAAACCGACAACGCCTTCTCCCGCAGTGTTGTCGACGAACACCAGGCCGAGGTCTGGGCCGAACAGCCCGGCGTCGAGGAATCCGCCCTGATGGGCACCGCCATGATGAACGGCACCACCGGCAACGGCACCCAGGTTGACCTGGCCCTGTTCGGGATCGACACCGATTCCTTCCTGGCGCCAACGGTCGGCGAGGGCCGCGGCATTTCCGCACCCGAGGAGATAGTGGTTTCCTCCACCGCAGCAGACGAGGGCCTGGAGATCGGTGACGTGGTCACCCTCGAGCGCATCGGCGTCGAACTGACGGTGGTGGGCTACACCGACGAGCAGGCCACTTTCGGCCATGTCGACGTCGCTTACCTGCCGCTGGACACCTGGCAGTACCTGGCCGGCGGACAGAGCGCCCCCGGGACACCGACGGAGGACGCTGTCTCCGGTTCCGGCTTCACCACCGCCAGCACCGTTGCCCTGAAGGCAGCCGGCGATTCCGACATTGATTTCGCCGCCGGTGACGAGGCGGCCGGAACGGTCACGTCAACCCTGGCCGAGTCCTTCAACGCCTCCCCCGGCTACTCCGCCGAAACAATGACCCTGGAAATGATCCAGGTGTTCCTGTACGCCATCTGCGCCCTGGTGGTCGGGGCGTTCTTCACCGTCTGGACCATCCAGCGCAAGCATGAACTCGCGGTGCTCCGCGCCGTCGGTGCCTCGACCGGCTACCTGCTGCGCGACGGCCTGCTACAGGCGGCCATCATCCTGGTCACCTCAACCATTGCAGGGATTCTCGCCGGACTGGCCCTGGGTGCCGGACTGAGCGGTACGGCCATGCCGTTCGCCCTCGAAGCCGCACCCATCCTGACGGCCACTGCCCTGACGATTGTGCTGGGCTTGGCAGGTGCGGCCCTGGCCATCGTAAGGATTTCCCGCGTAGACCCCCTGGCAGCCCTCGGAGGACAGAGATGAGCACCGACACCGAACAACGCACCCCCCGCACGCGGACCGGCGGATTGCTGGTCACGTCCGCCAACCTCGCCCTGGGCGACGGAGACAGTACGGTGCAGGCCCTGGACAATGTGTCCCTGACCGTCCGCCCGGGCGAGATGGTCGCCGTCGTTGGCCCGTCCGGCGCCGGAAAGTCCAGCCTGCTGGCTGTCGCCGGTGCCCTCACCACCCCCGACTCCGGATCCGTCGAGGTCAACGGAGTGGACCTGGGCACCTTGGGCAAGGCGGCCCGGGCCCGCTTCCGGCTCAAGGAGATCGGATTCGTGTTCCAGTCCGGGAACCTGATTCCGGCATTGACTTCGGCTGAGCAGCTGCGCCTCATGCAGAAACTGGCGGGCACCCGGGATCCTCTCGACCCGCTGGAACTCCTGGCGGCCGTGGGCATGGAGCATAAGGCACGGAGCCGGCCCGACCAGCTTTCCGGAGGTGAGCGCCAGCGCGTGGGGATTGCGCGTTCACTGGTGAACCGGCCGTCGCTGCTGCTCGTGGATGAGCCCACCGCAGCACTGGACCGGGCCCGCAGCCAGGAGGTGGTTGCCCTGCTCGCCAGGGAAACCCATGAACGCGGCGTTGCTACAGTTATGGTGACGCACGATCACGACGTCCTGCACCACTGCGACCGCGTCGTCGAAATGGTGGACGGACGCCTCTCAAGCTAGCAAAAGCAAGAACAGGAGGGCCCAAGGGTGCCCCGAATTACTGCCCCCACGGTGGCCGAACACCGGGCGGCACAGCAGCGGGCGCTGCTGGACGCGGCACGCACCCTCCTGGCCCGGACCGGCGAGGCCCCCAGCATGGCCGAGGTGGCCGCGCTGGCGGGCCTGGCTCGGCCCAGCGCCTACCAGTACTACAAGTCCCGCCAGGACCTCCTCCACGCCCTGGTGCTGGATGTCTTTCCCCGCTGGACCCAGCGGGTCCGGGAAGCAATGGACGCCGAGCCGGAACCGGCAGACCGCATCATGGCCTATGTGCTGACCAACATCGCGCTGGTGGCGGAGGGTGAGCACGCGGTGGGCAACGCCCTCGCCGCCGTCGCGCCGGGAGAGGAACTCACCAACCAGAGCGCCATGATGCACCGGCAGCTGCAGACTCCCCTGGTGGACACGCTGACGCTGCTGGGCGCGCCGGACCCGCAGGTAACGGCCGAACTCATCAATGCGATTGTCCACTCGTCCACCCGCCTGCTGGAATCCGGCGCCGCGCGGCAGACGGTGGAGGATAGGGTCCGCGGGCTCCTCGGCCCCTACGTCCGCGAAAACAGAACCACCCCCGCCCCGGAAGGCACGCCATGACAGACACGACCACCCGCCCTTCCGCCGCTGCCGTCCGGACCTGGCCCTGGGTCCTCGCCTCGGACCTGGCCCTGATCATCCTCTTCGCGGCCCTGGGCCGGCAGAACCACGAACACGGGCTGGGATTGCCCGGCATCCTCGTGACGGCACTCCCGTTCCTCCTGGCCTGCCTGCTGGCCTGGGGTGCGGTGCGCGCCTGGCAGCGGCCCGCCCGGCTCTGGCCGGCCGGCGTCGCCATCTGGCTCACCACCGCAGCCGTCGGCCTGGGCCTCCGCGCGCTGGCCGGCGGCGGCACCGCCGTCAGCTTCATGCTCGTCACCTTCGCCGTACTCGGGGTCTTCCTGCTGGGCCAGCGCCTGCTGTGGCGTGGCGCCGCCCGCCTTCGCTCCCGGAGCGTCCGCTAGGCTCGAAGAGAGCACCAGTACAGACCGCCGCAGGAAAGGCCTCCCCATGATCACCGCTTTTGTCCTCATCCAGACCGATGCCGCAAGGATCCCGGAATGTGCGGAGGAAATCTCCGAAATCGACGGCATCAGCGAGGTCTACTCCGTCACCGGCGATTGTGACCTGATCGCCATTGCACGCGTCCAGCGCCACGAGGACCTCGCCGACGCCATTGCCAACCGCCTGTCCAAGGTGGAAGGGGTGATCGGAACCACCACGCAGATTGCGTTCCGTGCCTACTCCCGGCACGACCTCGACGCGGCGTTCTCCCTCGGCTTCGACAACTAGGCGCCGCCAGGTCTCTGCCGGGCCGCCTACTGCGTGACAGCCACCCAGCGGTCCAGTGCCGCCTGGGCCGCACCGCTGTCGATGGAGTCGCAGGCCCGGACCAGTCCCCGGGAGAGCCGCTCGGTCAGCGGACCGTCCGCCGTTCGGTCCAGTGCCACCAGGGCCGCCGCCGCGTTCAGCACGACGGCGTCCCGCACGGGGCCCTTGTCCCCCGCGAGTACGCTGCGCACCACCGCTGCGTTCGCGGCGGCGTCACCGCCCCGCAGATCCGCCAGCGTGGCCCGGCTGATGCCGATGTCCAGGGGATCCACGACGGACTCCTCCACGGCACCGTTACGGACTTCCCAGACGGTGGAGACGCCGGTGGTCGTCATCTCGTCCAGCCCGTCTTCCCCGCGGAACACCAGCGCGCGGACGCCGCGCCGGGCAAGCACGCCGGCCATCAGCGGAGCCAGCCGCGCATCGGCCACACCAATGGCGGACGCGCTGGGGCGGGACGGATTCGTGAGCGGTCCCATGAAGTTGAAGGCAGTGGCTACGCCCATCTCCCTCCGGGGCACGGCGGCGAACCGCATCGACGGGTGGAAGACCTGCGCAAAGCAGAAGGTGATTCCTGCCTCGACGGCTGCCTGCGCCACGCGCTCCACGGACAGGTCCAACCGGACTCCCAGCGCCTCAATGACGTCCGCCGAACCGGAGGCCGACGACGCCGCACGGTTACCGTGCTTGACGACCTTCGCGCCTGCCCCGGCGCACACGAGGGCGGCCATGGAGGAAATGTTCACCGTGTTGTGGCGGTCCCCTCCCGTGCCGACGATGTCGAGGGTCTCCCCCGGGATGTCGATGGGACGGGCGTTAGCGACCATCGCTTCCACAAGCCCGGTGAGTTCGTCGACGGTTTCACCCTTGGCTCGCAGGGCCACCAGGAAACCGGCAATCTGGGAGTCGGTGGCGTTGCCGGCCATGATGGTTGCCATTGCCCAGCGCGTCTGTTCGGTGGAGAGATTCCTGCCCCCGATCAGCTCAGTAATCAGGCTTGGCCAGGTGTCGCCGGAACTCGGAATCGTAGTCACACACCCTAGGTTATCTACGTTTCGTAGAAAATGCCGATTTCTTTCTCGGGGCCCAATTCCGCGCCAATACAGGGATCGGGGCCAGCGGGGCCGGGTTCGGACGCGCCGTAGGCCGCGATCTGTTGGAGAACTGGGCGGTTTTACCGCCATAATGTCTATGTGACAACAGCGACCCATGCCCCCAGTACCCCGGCTCACCCCACGCTGAACCGCCCCAATATGGTTTCCGTAGGAACCGTGGTGTGGCTCTCCAGCGAACTCATGTTCTTTGCCGCTCTCTTCGCCATGTACTTCACCCTTCGCTCGACCTCGAGCGATCTGTGGGCCATGGAGGCCGACAAGCTGAACGTCCCGTTCGCCTTCGTGAACACGGTGATCCTTGTTTCCAGTTCCTTCACCTGCCAGGCCGGCGTCTTCGCCGCAGAGCGCCTTCAGCCACGCCGCACCGGAGGGCTCCTGAAGCTTTCCCGCTGGGGCATGACTGAGTGGTTCCTGCTGACCTTCGTACTTGGGGCGATTTTCGTCTCCGTACAGGCCTACGAATACGCCATGCTCGTCTCGGAAGGCGTCTCCCTCTCGTCGAACTCATACGGTTCCGCGTTCTACCTCACCACCGGCTTCCACGGCCTGCACGTGGCCGGCGGCCTGATCGCGTTCCTCTTCATCATCGGCCGTGCCTACGCCGCCAAGCGCTTCGGACATTTCGAAGCTACTTCGGCGATCGTAACCTCGTACTACTGGCACTTCGTTGATGTGGTCTGGATTGCCCTGTTCGTCATCATCTACTTCCTCAAGTAACACTGCTTGAGGACCGCACCCCACGAAATACTTCAAAGTGGCACCTGTTTCCCAAAGACCACATAAGTTAGGAACTACGAAGTGAAGGCACTATCGCAAAGGCGGCGTCATCCCCTCGCAGCAGTCGCGCTGCTGCTGTTGGGACTCCTCGTTACGGGTGGTCTCTATGCCGTAGCCAACGGGGCCAACCAGGCCCAGGCGGCTACCACCACGTACACTGCCGAAGACGTCAGCGAGGGCGAGAAGCTCTTCGTCGCCAACTGTGCAACGTGCCACGGCATTGAAGCCAGCGGCACGGAGAACGGTCCTTCGCTGGTGGGCGTCGGCGCAGCATCCGTCGACTTCCAGGTTGGCACCGGCCGCATGCCGATGGCCATGCAGGGCCCGCAGGCCCAGGAGAAGCCGGTTCAGTTCGACGAAGACCAGACCGCTGAGCTGGCTGCCTACGTTTCCAGCCTCGGTGCCGGTCCTTCGGTTCCGGATTCCGAATACCTCGAGGCCGATACCTCCGACGAAGAGGCATCCGCCAACGGCGGCGAGCTGTTCCGCGTGAACTGCGCCATGTGCCACAACGCCGCAGCTGCCGGCGGTGCATTGACCCGCGGCAAGTTCGCCCCGAGCCTTGACGGCGTCAGCGAGAAGCACATCTACGAGGCCATGGTCACCGGCCCGCAGAACATGCCCGTCTTCAACGACACCAACATCACGCCCGAGGACAAGCAGGACATCATCACGTTCCTGAAGGACATCGAAACCAGCGGTTCCCCCGGTGGAGCCCAGCTGGGCTCGCTGGGTCCGGTATCCGAGGGCCTGTTCATCTGGACCGCTGGTCTGGGAATCATCATCGCTTTCACCATCTGGTTGACCTCCCGGTCTTCCTAACCACAGCCGCGCTCACCTCCACGGGTGACATCACAGTTACATATAGGTCTATAAATGCAGTTTTCACAGAAGGATGAGGGGGATCATGGGCGACCATAGTCACGGCAGTCCGAACACCTCGGGCACCGTCGCTACGGCTGGCCAGGGAGATGAGGAGAAGTTCCAGAATCCGGGACTTCCCCCGCACCGCCCTCGTCTAGCCGACACACATCCCCGCGCCGAAAAGCGGGCAGAGCGGCAGGTGGCGAGCCTGTTCATCGTGTCGATCATCGGCACCATCGTATTTTTCATCGGATACTTCAGCATCCACCTGGACGATGCCAGCATCGCTGAACTGCGGCTGCAGAACATCCTCCTGGGAATCGGCACCGCCTTCGCCATGCTGGGCATCGGCGTCGGCATTGTCCACTGGGCGAAGACGCTTATGCCGGACCACGAAATCACGGAAGAGCGCCACGAGATCCGTCCCGAAGAGGACCGTGTCATTGCCGAGAAGATGGTTGGGGACATCATTGAGGAAACGGGCATCAAGCGCCGTCCCCTGATCCGCAACACGCTCCTCGGCGCCATGGTCCTGGCCCCGCTGCCGGCCATCGCCGTCTTCCGTGACCTGGGTCCCCTCCCGGGCGACACCCTCCGCCACACCATGTGGGAAGCCGGCACGCGGCTGGTCCGCGACCCCAGCGGTACCGCCATCAAGGCCTCGGATGTCACCCTGGGTTCGGCCTTCCATGTCATCCCCGACGGCCTGAACGACCTCCCCGAGCACAAGCTCGAGGAAAAGGCCAAGGCTGTAGTCCTTCTGATGCGCCTGAACCCCGAGGATCTGAACCCCTCCCCCGGCCGCGAGGACTGGGCAGTGGACGGCATTGTCGCCTACTCCAAGATCTGCACCCACGTCGGCTGCCCGGTGGCCCTTTACGAGCAGCAGACGCACCACCTGCTGTGCCCGTGCCACCAGTCGACCTTCGACGTGACGCAGGAATGCAAGGTCATCTTCGGCCCGGCCGGCCACGCGCTGCCGCAGCTGCCGATCGAGGTTGACGCCGAGGGTTACCTCGTCGCCAAGAGTGACTTCCAAGAACCTGTCGGACCGAGCTACTGGGAGCGTGGCTAACCATGAGTGTTCCCTCCGCCACCCCTTACGAGGCGAAAACCCGTCTGGGCCGCATCACGAACTTCGTTGACTCCCGGGTCAGCGGTTCCGCCATGGTCAAGGAGTTCGGCCGCAAGGTCTTCCCCGACCACTGGTCCTTCATGTTCGGCGAAGTTGCACTGTACTGCTTCGTCATCCTCCTGATGACCGGCACCTTCCTGACCTTCTTCTTCGATCCGTCCATGGCGGAAACGCATTACGAAGGCAGCTACGTTCCGCTGCGCGGCGTCGAAATGTCCGTGGCCTACGAGTCCTCCCTGAACATCTCCTTCGATGTCCGCGGCGGCCTCTTCATGCGCCAGGTACACCACTGGTCGGCACTGCTGTTCGTAGCAGCCGTGTCGGTACACATGCTCCGCGTGTTCTTCACCGGCGCCTTCCGCAAGCCGCGCGAACTCAACTGGGTGGTGGGCGGCGTCCTGCTGATTCTGTCCCTGGCTGCCGGCTTCACCGGTTACTCCCTCCCCGATGACCTGCTCTCCGGCAACGGCCTGCGCATCATCGACGGCGTCATCAAGTCGGTCCCCGTGGTCGGTACGTACATCAGCTTCTTCCTGTTCGGCGGTGAATTCCCCGGAACCGCGATCATCGGCCGCCTGTACATGCTGCACATCCTCCTGGTTCCGGCGCTGATCCTGCTGATGATCGCCATCCACCTGTTCATGGTGGTCATCCACAAGCACACGCAGTTCCGCGGCCCCGGACGGACCAACAACAACGTTGTCGGTTACCCGGTCGGCCCGGTCTACGCGGCCAAGGCCGGCGGCTTCTTCTTCATCGTCTTCGGCGTGATCGCGATCATCGCCGGACTCTTCACCATCAACCCGATCTGGAACTACGGTCCCTACGATCCCTCCCCCGTGTCCGCCGGTACCCAGCCCGACTGGTACATCGGCTGGGTTGACGGCGCCCTGCGCCTGATGCCCGGGTTCATCGGGGCGTTCCCGCTGGAGTGGGTCATCCCGTTCCCGTGGGGCGACAACACCCTGTCCCTGAACGTGCTGCTGCCGGCCCTCGGCCCGGCCGGGCTGGTCTTCACGCTGCTCTTCACCTGGCCGTGGATCGAAGCCTGGCTCACCAAGGACAAGCGCTCCCACAACCTGCTGGACCGTCCGCGCAACGCACCGTTCCGTACGGGCGTCGGTGTTGCCGGCGTCGTGTTCTACTGCGTCATGTGGGCTGCCGCCAGCTCCGACCTCATCGCCACGCACTTCGATGTGTCGCTGAACGACGTGACGTACTGGCTGCGGGTCCTGTTCTTCGCCGGTCCGATCCTGGGCTTCGTCATTGCCCGCCGCATCGCCCTGGCGCTGCAGCGCAAGGACCGCGAGATTGTCCTCCACGGTGTGGAGAGCGGACGCATTGTCCGTCTCCCCCACGGTGAGTACATCGAGGTCCACGAGCCGCTGGACGAGTACAAGCGCTACCGCCTGGTGGACTTTGACTCGTACAAGGCGATCCCGGCCCAGCCGGACGCCAACGGCAAGGTCTCGGGCAAGGAGAAGCGCCGCGCGAAGCTGTCCCGCTTCTTCTTCGAGGACCGCGTTGCACCCGTGACGCCGTCGGAACTCGAGAATGCGCATCACCACGAGTCACCTGCCGAGGTCGAAGCCAAGGCCGACGACCAGGCATCGATTGAACAGCGCTAGCCCGTAAAGCTACGCAAAGAGGGCCCGACCGGATGTATGTATCCGGTCGGGCCCTCTGCTTTTGTCCGGGGCAGGGCATGCACCTCTCGGGAGCATGCCCTGCCCCGGGGTCGGTCAGGCGAGGGTAAACGGGCGCTTGGCCGGGAGCGGATAACGCTGCTTCAGTGCACCGGGCTGTGCCGCCGGCGCCGATCCTATGGTGAGCTTGGTGAAGTCCAGCAGCGGATCGCGCAGGACAACCTTCAGTCCGGCCACGGCTTTGTTCACATCCGGGACCAGGCAGTAAATGTTCAGCTTCCGGGGCGCGAACTCGGTGTGGTCGACCTCCCCCAGTCCCCGCCAGAGGAAATACGAGGAGATGGCCTGGGTGGCCTTGTGTTCAAGGTAGCGGTCCCGCTCGGTCCCCGCAGCCGTCTTGAGGGCATACTGGACGATGACCCAGTGCTGGTCCTCGGGCTCGATCTCACCGTAGCCATCCTCCTGGGAGGCAACAGCGAAGGCATGCAGCAGGTTCTCGGCATCCTCCGGAGCGACATCCTGGACCTTCGCTGAGCCCTCGTGCCCTACCGGCCCGGACGTCAGCATCAGCTGCCCGTCATCCTCGTCGTAGAGTGCCTCCCGGAAGTGTAGTACCCCCGCATCGTCGCGCTTGTACATCCGAATGGTAACCATGGTTGGTGTTCCTCTTCCTGCTATGGGGGTGGAGTGTGGGCCGGAGCCCCTGACGGGGGCCGTCAGGCGTTCGGGTGCCTGCGCGGGTGGTATGAACGGGGAGTACGTATTCCGGGCCGCTGGAGCGGCACCCAGAGCTTGTAGCGGTCCGCGCGGTAGTAGGACACGGAGTAGTCCACCATCGCCCGGGATACATAGGCGTGACGCTGGATCTTGAGCACCGGTGCGCCAAGCTCGACGTTGAGCAGCCGGGCAATGGATGCGGACGCGGCAGTAGCCTCAATGGTGTCCTCTCCCCACTCCATGACCAGGCCGTAGCGTTCACTGAGTACGTTGTATAACGACGTCGGCGGCTGCTCCTCGAGGATTCCCGGCACGTAGTGCGCCGGGATAAAGTTCTCATCCACGCTCATCGGCTCACCGTCGGCCAGCAGCTGCCTGCGGAACCGGATGACCGGCTGGCCCGGTTCCATCTGGAGTTCGCGGGCCACGAGCTGCGAGGCGCCGATCTGTTCGAAGCTCAGGACGTGCGCGTCCGGAACCATGCCGCGGCGGTGCATTTCCTCGGAGTATGAGGTCAGCTGCACCTGCAGGTCCATCTTGGGGCGTGCAACGAAAGTGCCGAGCCCGACAACGCGCTCCAGGACACCGTCGGACACCAGGGCATCCACGGCCTGGCGGATCGTCATGCGGGCCACCGCAAAGTGTTCCGATAGCTCCCGCTCGGAAGGAATGATTTCCCCCGCCCCGGCATGGGTCTCGACGAACCGCCGCAGGATGCCCTGGAGCTGTACATGCTTGGCCACTCCCGCGCCGGGGTCGATGCCCTCCGTCAGCAGCCGCAGGCGGTGATTGCTCATCGGCGGTTCCCCGAACGGACGGACGGACCGTAACTGCGCATACTTGAACTCCGCCCCTTCGGCTGGGAAAACTGCTGCCGTCTAAGAATACCGGTATCCCTGCCGGACCCTCCCCCGGCACCCCCTGCCACACCGGGAGTTAACGCAAAAGGAAGGACCCGCAGTCTCCTGCGGGCCCTTCCATATGTTGTGCTTTGTCCCAGCCCTAGTGGGCGTGGTTACCGCGGCTGTATTCGAAGACCCAGCCAACCAGTGCGATGACGGCCAGGCCGGCTCCGATGTACAGAACCCACCAGCCCACGGCCATGCCCAGGAAGCCGATGGCGGCGGAGGCGCCCAGCAGCAGCGGCCACCAGCTCCACGGGCTGAAGAAGCCCTGCTCGCCGGAGCCTTCGTGGATCTCGGCGTCCAGACGGTCCTCGGGACGGGGGCCGACCCGCTTGCCGGTGAAGCCGATGTAGTAGGCGATCATGCCGGACATGCCGCCGGTCAGGAACAGCGCCAGGTACCCGACGGGCTCCGTCCACTCCACCAGGTAGCCATACACCACGCCGACGGCGACGAAGAACGGCGCCATGTAAGCGAAGAGCTTAGTCTCAACCTTCATTAGACTTTTTCCTTCCGGTCGCCGGGGCCGAATACCTTTGCCGCGGCGGAATCGTCAGTGACGTGCTGCTGCAGCTCGGGGTGGTGCAGGTCCAGTGCCGGACGCTCCGAACGGATACGGGGCAGCGAGGTGAAGTTGTGGCGCGGCGGCGGGCAGGAGGTTGCCCATTCCAGCGATCCGCCGAAGCCCCAGGGATCATCCACTTCAACCTTCTTGCCGTGACGCCAGGTGATGTACACGTTCCAGAAGAACGGGATCATCGAGGCGCCCAGGACGAAGGAGGCGATGGTGGAGAACTGGTTCATCGCGGTGAAGTTGTCCTCCACCAGGTAGTCCGCGTAGCGGCGCGGCATGCCCAGGACACCCAGCCAGTGCTGAATGAGGAAGGTGCCGTGGAAGCCGATGAACAGGAGCCAGAAGTGGATCTTGCCCAGGCGTTCGTTGAGCATCTTGCCCGTCCACTTGGGCCACCAGAAGTAGAAGCCGGCGAACATGGCGAACACGACGGTACCGAAGATGACGTAGTGGAAGTGGGCAACCACGAAGTACGTATCCGAGACGTGGAAGTCCAGCGGCGGGGAGGACAGGATGATGCCGGTCAGGCCGCCGAAGAGGAACGTAATGAGGAAGCCGATGCTCCACAGCATGGGGGTTTCGAAGGTAATGGACCCCCGCCACATGGTGCCGATCCAGTTGAAGAACTTCACGCCGGTAGGCACCGCGATCAGCATGGTCATGAAGGCGAAGAACGGCAGCATGACGGCGCCGGTCACGTACATGTGGTGAGCCCACACCGTGACGGACAGGGCGGCGATGGCGATGGTCGCGTAGACCAGGCCCTTGTAGCCGAAGATCGGCTTGCGGCTGAAGACCGGGAAGATCTCGGACACGATGCCGAAGAACGGCAGCGCGATGATGTAGACCTCGGGGTGGCCGAAGAACCAGAACAGGTGCTGCCACAGGATGGCACCGCCGCGCTCAGGATCGAAGATGTGTGCGCCGAAGCGGCGGTCCGCGCCCAGGGCGAAGAGTGCTGCGGCCAGCGGCGGGAACGCCATCAGGACCAGGATGGCCGTGACCAGGGTGTTCCAGGTGAAGATCGGCATGCGCCACATGGTCATGCCCGGGGCACGCATGCAGATGATGGTGGTGATGAAGTTGACGGCACCGAGGATGGTGCCGAAGCCCGACAGTGCCAGGCCGAAGACCCAGAGGTCACCGCCCACGCCCGGTGAGAACGTGGTGCTGGACAGCGGGGTGTAGGCGAACCAGCCGAAGGACGCAGCGCCCTGCGGGGTGATGAAGCCGGCCACGGCAATGGTGCTGCCGAAGAGGAAGAACCAGAACGCGAGGGCGTTCAGCCGCGGGAAGGCAACGTCGGGTGCGCCGATCTGCAGGGGCATGATGACGTTGGCGAAACCCGAGAACAGCGGGGTTGCGAACATCAGCAGCATCACGGTGCCGTGCATCGTGAACAGCTGGTTGTACTGGTCCTTGGTCTGCAGGATCTGCATACCCGGTTCAAACAGCTCCGCACGGATGACCAGGGCCATCACGCCTGCGAGGCAGAAGAAAATAAATGAGGCAATCAGGTACATGTACCCGATCGTCTTGTGGTCAGTGGAGGTGATCCAGTTGACGACGATACGTCCCTTGGAGACGGGTACTACGCGGGGTGCAACCCTGGTGCCGGAATCTTCCGAAGTGTATTCGAGAGTAGTCATAGCGTCCTCCTACCTCCTAACTTCGCTTGATTCTGAGCTGTACTGGCGGTCGTATTCCCCGTCGACCTGGCCGCTGGGCAGCCCGGCTACGTACTGGTCATACTCGTCTTCGGTTACTACCTCGACGTTGAAGAGCATTTCTGAGTGGTATTCACCGCAGAGTTCGGCGCACTTGCCGTCGAAGGTGCCGGTCTTGCCGGTTTCGAGGGTGATCACGTTGGTGCGGCCGGGGTAGATATCCATCTTCTGCAGGAAGGCAGGCACCCAGAAGGAGTGCTGAACGTCGCGGGTGTTCAGCTGCAGCTCAATGGTCTGGTCCACAGGGAGCACCAGGGTCGGGAACTCGTCGGCCGAGACTTCGGTGCCGTCGAGGTTGACCTGCGTGCCCTGGTAGTACTTGTCCTCATTGACATAGTTGAAGTCCCAGGACCACTGCTTGGCGCGCACGTCAATGATGACCCGGTCCGGGTCATCACTGGTTGCGTTGATCGCCTTGATGTCCTGGTTGGTGAAGTAGAACAACACCAGGACCATGAACAGCGGAACGGCCGTGTAGAAGATTTCCAGCGGCAGGTTGTAGCTGAGCTGGCGGGGGTACCCGGTCTCGTTCTTGCGGCGGCGGTAGGCAACCATGCACCACAGGATCAATGCCCAGGTGAGGATGCCAACCGCCAGGGCGGCAATCCACGAGTTGACCCACAGGTCAATGATCCGGCCGGTGTGGTTAGTGGTGTCGCGGTCCGACGGCAACCAGCCCGTTTGAGCCTCTGATGAACACCCCGATAAAAACAACGCGCCGGCCGACGTTACGGCTGAGATCTTTAAGATCCTGGCGCGTCGGCTGCTGGTTCGGTCCTGCGAACTCACAGACGGCCCTTCCTCTTGTTGCGTGCAAGTGCTGTCCGTAACGGGACAAAAAAGTTCCCTCGTACGGACATTAGTTTTACTACTACGTGTAGAGCTTACCCGTACGCGCGGCGATCCAGTGACAGATCGCCGCCGCGCCGGGCGTTTAAATGCTCCTATTACGGGCCGCCGCAGCCTTTGGTCCTAGTGGAAGGAATCTCCACAGGCACAGGAGCCGCCGGCGTTGGGGTTGTCGATGGTGAACCCCTGCTTCGAGATGGTGTCCTCGAAGTCGATCGATGCTCCGGACAGGTACGGCACGCTCATCTTGTCCACAATGACCTCGACGCCGTCGAAGTCACGGACGGCGTCGCCGTCGAGGACCCGCTCGTCGAAGTAGAGCTGGTAGATGAGTCCCGAGCAGCCCCCGGGCTGGACGGCCACGCGGAGGCGGAGGTCGGTGCGGCCTTCCTGCTCCAGCAGGCTGCGGACCTTCTGTGCGGCTACATCCGACAGCAGTACTTCATGTACGGGCAGTTCGGCCGCAGCGGTCATGTTTTCGCTGGTGGAAACGCTCATAGTTTCTCTCTTTCCTCAGCTGGTCTTTCCGCGTGCATGCCTCGATTCGCCTGCCGCGGGCCGGACCAGTGTCTCAATGGTACGTCTGCTGACCCCCAACGATCTAACAGGTGCCGGGCCCCAAAGAATTCCCGCCCGGCACCTGCCCGTGCCGGTTTCCTAGCCCGCCGATGCTCCCAGGCGTGCCAGGAGCAGGGCTTCGGCGAGGATGGCGTTCCGGAAGTCACCCAGATCCAGTGACTCGTTGGCGCTGTGGGCGCGCGAATCCGGATCCTCGACGCCGGTGATCAGGATCTGCGCGTTCGGGAACAGTTCCACTAGATCCGAAATGAACGGGATGGATCCGCCCATGCCGGACTCCACCGGCTGCACGCCCCAGGCCCGCTCGAGCGCCCACAGGGCGGTACGCGCCGCGCTGGCGCTGGTGTCCGTGGCAAACGCGTTGCCCTGCTCCCCCGGCGTGAAGGTGACCTTGGCGCCAAACGGGGCGTTGGCCTGCACGTGTGCCTCGATAGCTGCCATGGCTGCCTCCGGGCTCTGACCCGGGGCCAGGCGGAGGCTGAACTTTGCACGGGCCTTCGGCTGGATGGTGTTGGAGGACATTGCCACGGTGGGTACGTCGATGCCGATGATCGAGAGCGCGGGCTTGGTCCACAGCCGGGAGGCGATGGAACCGGTTCCGGCCAGCCGGACGCCGTCGAGCAGGGACGAATCGGCACGGAAGTCCGCTTCGGGATACTCCACGGCGGCGTCGTCGGACGAGACGAGGCCGGCGATGGCGACGTCACCGGCGTCGTCGTGGAAGGTGGAGATCAGTCGGGCCAGCAGGGTGGGGGCGTCCAGCACCGGTCCGCCGAACATGCCCGAGTGCACGGCGTGGTCCAGGACCTGGACCTCCACCGTGCCGTCGACCAGGCCGCGCAGGCTGGTGGTCAGCGCCGGCACGCCGACCTTCCAGTTGCCCGAGTCGGCAACCACGATGACGTCGGCGCGGAGCAGGTCCTGGTAGGTCTCCAGGAAGGTGCGGAACGTCGGGGATCCGGCTTCCTCCTCACCTTCTATGAACAGGGTGACGCCGACGCCGGACTCCTCCCCCAGCACCTCCTCCAGGGCCCGCAGGGCGCCGATGTGCGCCATGATGCCGGCCTTGTCATCTGCCGCCCCGCGGCCGTACAGCCGGCCGTTGCGTTCTTCGGCGGTGAAGGGGTCGGATTCCCACAGGTCCGGGTCCCCCGGCGGCTGGACGTCGTGGTGGGCGTACAGCAGCACGGTCGGGGCGCCGGGCCGGGCGGGACGGCGGGCGACGACGGCGGGGCCGCCGGGGGTGCCGTTGTTATCCACCCGCAGCACCTGCACATCGTCGATGCCGGCCTCCCGGACCAGGTCGGCGACGGCGGCGGCGCTGCGGTTGAGGTGCTCCGGATCAAAGGAGTCCCACGCGATGCCCGGGATGGTGACGAGGGATTTGAGCTGCTCGACGGTCCGCGGGAAATCCGCGGCCACGCTGGCGCGCAGGGCGTCCTCATGGACGTCCGCGGATGAGGGAGTTGCGTCTGGGGTGGGGTTGGAAGTCATAGCCAAAACCCTACAATCATTCACGGTATCCTTGGGATGTGTTCGGACGAAAGAAAGAAGCGCCCACCGCGCAGGAAACTGTGGACCAGGCAGCTGCCGCTGACCAGGCAGCCGACGTACGGGTGGGCAAGGGTGCCCCGACGCCCCGCCGCAAGGACCAGGTAGCCGCCCGCCGCCGCCCGCTGGTGCCCGACGACCGGAAGGCAGCAAAGGCCGCCAACCGCGACGCACTCCGGGAGGAGCGGCTGAAGACCCGCCGCGCCCTGGACACCGGCGAAGAGCGTTACCTTCCCCTCCGGGACAAGGGCCCCAACCGCCGGTTTGTCCGCGACATTGTTGATGCCCGCTGGAACCTCGGCGAATTCATCATGATTGCGGCCCTCGTCTTTGTCCTGTTCAGCTTCATCCAGAACATCGACGTGCAGCTGATTGTGATGGCCGCGTTCTGGGTCCTCATTCTTTTGGTCATCGCGGACAGCTTTATCCTGCGCCGGCAGATCCGGAAGCGCCTGACGGCGAAGTTCGGCGGGCCCAATCCCGGTGATGTCTGGTACGGGATCAGCCGGTCCCTGCAGCTGCGCCGCTTCCGCCTGCCGAAGCCGCAGGTCCGCCACGGCCAGTACCCCTCCTGACGGATTCCGTAAACTTTTGCACCAATAAGTAAACTTCCGCACCAATAAAAGGAAGGGCCGCCTACCAGGCGGCCCTTCCGCTGTTAACGGCGCGTCACCGGCGGGAGCGGGCCAGGCCCCGGTTGATCCGTGCCGCCCAGAACGGACCCTCATACAGGAACGCGGTGTACCCCTGCACCAGGACAGCGCCGGCGTCGAGGCGCTCCTGCACATCGGCAGCCGTTTCCACTCCCCCTACGGAAATGATGGCCGGGCCGTCCTCCCCCAGCCCGGTGCGGAGCCGGCGCAGCACCTCCAGCGACCGCTTCTTCAACGGAGCGCCGCTGAGTCCCCCGACACCGCAGGCTATGACCCGCTCCGGGTCCGTCACCAGGTTTTCCCGGGTCACGGTCGTGTTGGTGGCGATCACCCCGTCCAGCCGCAGGGACCGGGCCAGCTCAGCGACGTCGTCAATGTCCGCGTCGCTGAGGTCCGGGGCAATCTTGACCAGCAGCGGAACGTGCCGCCCGGCGGCCTCGTCCGCGGCGCTGCCTACCCGGGCCAAAAGCGGTCGCAGCGTGGAGATGTCCTGCAGCAGCCGCAGCCCCGGCGTGTTGGGGGAGCTCACATTCACCGCCAGGTAGTCCGCCTGCGGCGCCAGGGTCCGTGCACTGGCCAGGTAGTCCTCCACGGCGTCGGCCAGGTCCACGGTTTTCGTCTTGCCGATGTTCACGCCGATGACCGGGCGCGGCGTACCGAAGGTTCTGTCCAGGACCTTCCGCGCCCTCGCCAGCCGGGGCGCGACGGCGGCGGCGCCGTCGTTGTTGAAGCCCATGCGGTTAATGACCGCGCGGTCTTCCACCAGGCGGAACAGGCGGGGCTTCGGGTTTCCCGGCTGCGCCTGTGCCGTGACGGTTCCCACCTCTATGTGGCCGAAGCCCAGGTTGCTCAACGCAGGGACCCCGGAGCCCTCCTTGTCGAAACCCGCGGCAAGGCCGAACGGCGACGGGAAGGACAGGCCCAGGGCTTCGGTCCGCAGGACCGGCGCGGGACGCATCAGCCGGCGCAGCACCGGCCCGGCAGGGGTCCGGGCAGCTGCCCGGATCAGGACAAAACCGATCCGGTGTGCCAGTTCCGGGTCCATGCCGGAGAAAACAATCCGGAAAAAGGTGGGGTATATGCGCATGATCCAAAGATTGCAGACGCGTGCACGCACGCCAAACCCCCGGCGGTAAGTTGAGCGCCCGGTCCGCTATTGTCGACACCATGCGCCGCGAACACCCGTCCTGGAAACCAGACATTCTCGGCGACGGGTTCCGCTGCCTGACCCTGGACCTCGGGGCCGACGAGGAAGGCCCGGTCGTGGCCACGCTGGTTTCCTACCTCCCACCCGCACCGCCGGTCCCCGCGCAGGACGCAGTGGACGCGGTGCTGTACCTGCACGGATGGAGCGACTACTTCTTCCAGGCAGACCTCGCCCGGTTCTGGGCGGCGCAGGGTGTTGCGTTCTATGCCCTGGACCTGCGCAAGTACGGCCGGAGCCTGCGCCCGGGCCAGTCGGAGGGCTTTGTCACGGACCTCGCGGAGTACGACGCCGATATCGGGGCGGCGCTGGCGGCCATGGAGGAGGACATCCGGGAACGGTACGACGCCGGCATGCGCACCACCCTGATGGCGCATTCAACCGGCGGACTGGTCGCGGCGCTCTGGGCCGACCGTTTCCCGGGCCGGCTGCAGGCATTGATCCTCAACAGCCCCTGGCTTGAACTCAGCGGCAGTTCCATGCTTCGGTTCGCCACCAATGGGCTGGTTGAACCGGTGGCCCGGCGGCGGCCCAAGACGCGGCTGAAAATCCCGGAATTCGGTTTCTACTACCGCAGCATCAGCTCCACGATGGACGGTGAATGGGACCTGGATCCGCAGTGGCGCCCGCCGTTCAGCTTCCCCGTCCGCGCCGGCTGGCTCAAGGCGGTGCTGGGCGGTCATGCACGGGTTGCCCGCGGACTCGATATCCGCGTCCCCGTACTGCTGCTGGCCTCCGCTGCCTCCACCATCTCCCCGACCTGGAACCCGCTGATGCTCAGCACGGACAGCGTGCTGGACGTGAACCTGATGGTCCAGCGCGGTGTCCTGCTCGGCCCGGAAGTGACCGTGTACCGGTTCGACGGCGCCCTGCATGACACCCTGCTCTCCGCGCTGCCCGTCCGCTCCCGGGTCTATGCGGGAATCCGGCGGTGGGCCGGGGCCTTTATGCTCCCGCGCTAGATTCGGCCGGAGCCGCGTCCGCGGCAGGGCCCGCCGCCTTGTCCACGGCGCCGCCGTACCTGCGGTCCCGGCGGGCGTAGATTTCCACCGCTTCCCACAGGGTTCGCCGGTCCACGTCCGGCCACAGGGTGTCCATGAAGACCATTTCGGCATACGCGGACTGCCAGAGCATGAAGTTGGAGAACCTCTGCTCTCCCGAAGTGCGCAGGAACAAGTCGACGTCGGGCAGGTCCGGTTCGTCCAGGTACTTCTGGATGGTCTTCTCGGAAATCGATCCCGGCCGCAGCCTGCCCTTCTGCACGTCGGCGGCGATGGCCGCAACGGCGTCGGCAATTTCGGCCCGGCCGCCGTAGTTGACGCACATGTTCAACGTGCACACCGTGTTGCCACGGGTCTGCTCTTCGGCGATTTCCAGTTCCCGCACCACGCTCTGCCACAGCCGCGGGCGGCGGCCGGACCAGCGGATCCGCACACCCCACTCGTTGAGCTGGTCACGCTGCCGGCGCAGGACGTCCCGGCTGAAACCCATCAGGAAGCGGACTTCCTCCGGGGAACGCTTCCAGTTTTCGGTGGAAAACGCATACACGGACACGTGGCGGATGCCCATCTCAATGGCGCCGGCCATCACGTCCAGCAGGGCCGCCTCACCGGCGCGGTGGCCTTCGGTCCGGGGCAGGCCGCGCTGGTTCGCCCAGCGGCCGTTGCCGTCCATCACGATCGCCACGTGGGCCGGCACCAGTTCAGTCGGAACCTGCGGCGGAACCGCACCGGAGGGATGTGGTTCGGGCAGGCTCATGGGCCCTGCCTGCCGGGCCGTCGGGGTTTTCGAACGCAAGGTCAGACACGCTCCACATGTTGAAGGGACCGCAGCACCCGTTCCAGGTGCCACTGAAGATATCCGGCCACCAGGCCTGCGGACTCATGGCGCGGCTGCGGGCCGGACTCGTCCGCGGTGGCCCAGTCGCCGGTAAGCAGCGCGGCCAGCAGCGTCATGGTCTCCGGTGACGGCGACGCCGAGCCCGGCGGCCGGCAGACCGGACAGACCGCACCGCCCAGCGCCGCGGAGAACGCGGTGTGCGGCCCCGGAGCACCGCAGCGGGCACAGTCAGTGAAACTCGGCGCCCACCCGGCCGTGGCCAGCGCGCGCAGCAGGTAGGAATCCAGAATCAGTTCGGGAGCGTGGAGGCCCCGGCTGAGCGCGGCAAACGCGCCGATCACCAGCTGGTAGTGGGCTTTCGAGGATTCACCGTCAACGTCGGTCAGGCGCTCCGCGGTTTCGGCAATGGCAGCCGCGGCGGTATAGCGCGCATAGTCGGAGGCAATGCCGTGTCCGTAGGCCCCCTTGGTCTGGGCCTGGGTCACGATGTCCAGGTTGCGGCCGTGGGAGAGCAGGAGCTCGGCCACCATGAACGGTTCCAGCCTCGCACCGAACTTGCTCGACGTACGCCGCACGCCCTTGGCAACGGCGCGCACCTGCCCGTGCTCGCGGGTCAGCAGCACCAGGATGCGGTCCGCTTCGCCCAGTTTATGGGTGCGCAGGACCACCGCGTCATCCCGGTAGGTGCGGGAGGCAAAGGATTTGGCCACGAAAGCTATTTTCCCACGTCCGGGGGCGCCGGGCGGACCGTTGCCCTCCGGCGCGCCCCGGAGGCCGCTACGACTGGTCCCGGATGGCCCGGTTCACGGCGGAAATCACGGCCTTCAAGGCGGACATGGTGGTGTTGGGATCTATGCCCACGCCCCACAGCACCCGCTCCCCCACTGCCAGTTCAACGTACGCGGCCGCATGCGCGTTGCCGCTGGCCGACAGTGCGTGTTCGGTGTAGTCCAGCAGCCGGACATCGATGCCGTCCTGCTCCAGGATGGTCAGCAGTGCCGCTATCGGGCCGGTCCCGCTGGCCGTCCGGCGGTGCTTCACGCCGCCCGTGGCCAGGGTTGCAGTCAGATTGAAGCGGCCGTCGGCAGCGGTGTCGGCGTTCACGGACGTGAGTTCATAGTGTCCCCAGGCGGCGCCGTCGGACTCCGGCGTGGACGGCAGGTATTCGTCCTGGAACACCTTCCAGAGTTCCGCTCCGGTGATCTCGCCGCCGCCGGTATCGGTGCGCCGCTGGATCACCCCGGAGAACTCAATCTGCGCACGGCGGGGCAGGTCCAGGTTGTGCTCGTTCTTGAGCAGGTAGGCCACACCGCCCTTGCCGGACTGGGAATTGACCCGGATGACTGCTTCGTAGCTGCGGCCGATGTCCTTGGGGTCGATCGGCAGGTACGGGACACCCCACTGCAGCTCATCCACCGTGCTGCCCGCGGCGGCAGCGTCCTTCTCCATGGCCTCGAAGCCCTTCTTGATGGCGTCCTGGTGGGACCCGGAGAAGGCGGTGAAGACCAGGTCGCCGCCGTAGGGCGAGCGTTCGGGCACGGGAAGCTGGTTGCAGTACTCCACGGTGCGGCGGATCTCGTCCATGTCGGAGAAGTCCAGCTGCGGGTCGATCCCGTGGCTGAACAGGTTCATGCCCAGGGTCACCAGGTCCACGTTGCCGGTCCGTTCGCCGTTGCCGAACAGGCAGCCCTCGATCCGGTCGGCGCCGGCCAGGTACCCCAGCTCCGCCGCGGCCACGCCGGTGCCCCGGTCATTGTGCGGATGCAGCGAGAGAATGACCGACTCGCGGTTGGCAATGTTGCGGTGCATCCACTCGATGGAATCCGCGTAGACGTTCGGGGTGGTCATTTCCACCGTTGCGGGAAGGTTCAGGATCATCTGCCGGTCCGGGGAGGCCTCCAGCACCTCAGCGACGGCGTCGGAGATCCGCAGGGCGAAATCCAGTTCCGTGCCGGTGTAGGACTCGGGCGAGTACTCGTACGTAACATCGACGCCGCGCAGCTGCTCCTCGTACTTCCTGCACAGGCGGGCGCCGGAAAGGGCTATGTCCACGATGCCGTCCCGGTCGGAGTTGAACACGACCCGCCGCTGCAGTATCGAGGTTGAGTTGTAGAGGTGGACAATTGCCCGGTCAGCACCCTCGAGGGATTCGTAGGTGCGCTCAATCAGGTGTTCGCGGGACTGGGTGAGGACCTGGATGGTGACATCGTCGGGGATCCGGTCCCCCTCGATCAGCTGGCGGACGAAGTCGAAGTCCAGCTGGGAAGCGGACGGGAAACCGACTTCGATTTCCTTGAATCCCATTTTGACCAGCAGGTCGAACATCTTGTGTTTGCGTTCGGGGGTCATGGGGTCGATCAGTGCCTGGTTGCCGTCCCGCAGGTCGACGGCGCACCAGCGCGGAGCCTTGGTGAGGACCTTGTCGGGCCAGGTCCGGTCCGGGAGGTCCACGGCGATCTGCTCGTGGAAGGGGACGTACTTGGAGATCGGCATACCCGAGGGCTGCTGTGCATTGCGCATGGTGTTGGTGTGGCCTTTTCTCGTCGTTCCTCAGAAATGGTGGCCGGGCAACACAAACTCCGCAGCGAGGGGCGGCCTAAGCAGGTGCTTGTGTGGCCTCGCCGCGGCAGCTAAGGAGAAGGATCTCTGCGTGCACGTGATCAGACTAACATGCGCCAGCACAGGTGCAGGAAGAGCTAGTTCCCAAATGCCGATTGGCACGTAACCTGGGCCGCGGTCTGTCCGTCGAGGTCGCCCAGGTCACCCAGGTCGCCCATGGTGGAACCGCTGGAGAAGTCGGCGCCGATGGCCACGGAAACCCCGGTGGCGGCAGCGCTGAGGACAACCTGCACGTCCGGGATGTTCAGCGTCCGGGCCACTTCCTGCGCCATCTCTTCGTAGCCGTAGCCGTAGAAGATCTGCGTTGCCGGGCTCTCGGCCGGAGCGTTTCCGCCGGCAAGGGCCTGGCTGAAGCCCTTGGACTTCAGGTACTCCAGCACCTTGGCGTCACGGCCGGCGGTGCCCGAAGCGTTCACCAGCGTCACCGGAACACCGGCGGGGTCGACGGCGGGAGCGGCAGGCTCCTCCGGGGCGGCGGAGGATTCCGGAGCGGAGGCCTCCGGAGACGGGGTTTCGCCCGCCGTAATCCCCTGGTCGGCAACCAGCGCATCAAAGAGCGGGCGGGCCCTTTCCTCGTCCAGTACCAGCCGGTTGGGGTCGTATTCGTAAGGCATCACCGGAACGGTGACAAAAGCGACATTGCCCAGGTCCACGTCCTTCAGGCGCGTGGCAAGGGAAACCAGGTCGGGGATGTTCGTCAGTTCTTCGTCCACCGTCAGGTTCTTCGTGACGGTCTCGGCAATCGAATAGAGCTTGGGCAGGTTGTTCAGCGTTCCTTCGTCTTTGACCTTGCGGACCATCGATGCGAGGAAGCTTTGCTGGGCGCGGATGCGCCCTTCGTCGCCGCCGTTGCCGAAACCATGCCGGGTCCGCAGGAACGCGAGGGCCTGGTCGCCCTGGACACTGCTGACCCCGGCCGGCAGGTTCAGGCCGGACAGCGGGTCATCCACGGGCTGGTTGACGCAGACCTCCACGCCGCCGAGCGTATTGGAGAGTTCCTTCACCGCGTCAAAGTCGGCCATCATGAAGTGGTCGATGGACAGGCCGGTGACGTTGTTGATAGCCGCAACGGTGCAGCCGGGTCCGCCGTTGCCCAGCGCGCCGTTGAGCTGGCCCAGGTCCATCGCGTCATAGACGGTTCCGGTGGAGGGATCCTCGCACGCGGGCAGCGGCACCAGGAGGTCGCGGGGAAAACTGGTCACGGTGACGTTTGAGCGGTCCGCGGAGAGATTCACCAGCATCATCACGTCGGAATTGTTCGAGTTCTGGCCGTCGCGCTGGTCCGTGCCCAGGACCAGGATCTGCATCGGGTCCGTGTTCGCGTCCACCTGCTCCACGGGGGTGTCCTCCGACCCGAGGTTCAGGGGCTGGGTGTCGAAGTTTCCCCTCAGGCGCAGCAGCTGTACGGCGCCGAAGACCACTCCCCCCACGAGCACCAGGGCCAGGGCCGCGGCGATGCCCTTAAGCAGCGGGTGGCCGGAGGAAGCCCCGCTGGAGAGGTGCCTTCCGCCGGGCTCGGCTGAGCCCGGACCGGTAGTCGGTTTTCCCAAGGGGCCGCCGCCCGTTGCGGCACGGCGAGATGACATGGCCGGTCCCCTTCACGAATCAAAAAGCACAAACGAATGTTTCACAGTCTACGGGCAAGCATCGGGGCAGGCCCCGAACGACTAGAACCCGAGCTTGACGAGCTGCTTCGGATCGCGCTGCCAGTCCTTTGCGATCTTCACGTGCAGGTCAAGGTACACCTTGGTGCCCAGCAGCGCCTCGATGCCGCGCCGGGCGGTGGTTCCGACGTCGCGCAGCCGGGAACCGCCGCGGCCAATGATAATGGCCTTCTGCGAGGAACGCTCCACGTAGAGGTTGACCCGGACGTCCAGGAGCGGATTATCGTCGCTGCGTCCCTCGCGGGGCACGATTTCTTCCACCACTACGGCCAGGGAGTGGGGCAGTTCGTCGCGGACGCCCTCCAGGGCCGCTTCCCGGACCAGTTCGGCAACCATCACGGCTTCCGGCTCGTCGGTCAGTTCGCCGTCCGGGTAAAGGGGCGGCGACGCCGGCATGTGGCTGACCAGGACATCCGCCACGGTGTCCACCTGGAATCCGTCTGCAGCCGATACCGGAACGACGTCGGCCCAGCCCTCCGGACCCATCACTTCATTGCCCAGCGCGGTGACGGACATCAGCTGCTTCGCCAGCGCGGCACGGTCCACCAGGTCGGTTTTCGTGACCAGGGCGATGACCGGGGTCCGCTTCAGGGCGGCGAGCTGTGCTGCGATGTAGCGGTCACCGGGGCCGACGGCTTCGTTCGCCGGAAGGCAGAAGCCAATGGCGTCCACCTCGGCCAGGGTGTCGGCGACGAGGTCGTTCAGCCTCTGCCCCAGGAGGGTGCGCGGCCGGTGCAGGCCCGGGGTGTCGACCAGGATCAACTGGGAGTCCTCGCGGTGGACAATGCCGCGGATGGTGTGGCGGGTCGTCTGCGGCTTGGCGGAAGTGATAGCCACCTTGGAACCGACCAGCGCATTGGTGAGGGTGGACTTTCCGGCGTTGGGCCGGCCCACCAGGGAAACGAATCCGGCGCGGAACTGCGGTTCAGTCATTACGGGGTACCAATTCTGTAGAGCGGGTGCGCGGGGCCGGGGTCCGGCCCTCGTCGCTGGTTTCTTCGTCTTCTGTCTTCCAGGCCAGCACGTGCGATACGCGGTTGCGCCGGCCTTCGAGCCGTTCGGCGTGCAGGGCGATGCCTTCGACCACTACTTCACTACCGACGATGGGAACCCGGCCCAGGGCCTTGGCCAGGAGGCCGCCCACCGTGTCCACTTCATCGTCCTCGAGTTCGACGTCGAACAGCTCGCCCAGGTCGTCGATGCCGGTCTTGGAGCTGACCCGGTAGCGGCCGTCTCCGAGTCCTTCGATCTCCGGCCGTTCCGAATCGTACTCGTCCACGATTTCGCCGACGATTTCCTCGATCAGGTCCTCCAGCGTAACCAATCCGGCCGTTCCGCCGTATTCGTCAATGACGATGGCCACATGGGTGGACTCGCGCTGCAGCTCCTGCAGCAGCTCGCTCACGGCCTTGGACTCGGGCACGTAGCGGACGCTGCGGGCGTAGTCCTCGACCTTCTGCACGGACGCGCGTTCCGGGTCGCTGTGCATCTGCGCGGCAACGTCCTTGAGGTAGAGGATCCCCACCAGGTGGTCGGCGCTGTCCTCGATCACCGGGACGCGGGAATAGCCGGAGCGGAGGAAAAGCGACATGGCCTGGCGCAGCGTGCTGCCGGCTTCGATGCACACCATGTCCGTCCGCGGGACCATGACGGAACGGACCTTCGTGTCCCCGAGTTCAAAGACGGAGTGGATCAGTTCCGCCTCGGTGTCCTCGATCATGTCCGCATCGGAGGCCCGGTCCAGCAGTTCCCGGAATTCCTCCTCGGTAAAGAACGCGGCGTCGGGCCCCTGGGTGCCGGGGGCAACTGCGCTGCCCAGCCGCACGAGCCAGCCCGGGATCGGCCCCAGGACCGTCCGCAGGACGCTCACCAGTCCGGCCGTGAGGACAACGACGGCGGTGACGTGCTTACGCCCGATCTGCCGCGGGGAGACTCCCACGAGGACAAAGCCGACAGCGGCCATGGTGATCGTTGCGAGCAGGCCTGCCAGCCAGATGTTGTCCAGCAGCAGCTGGAACAGGGTTGCCACGGACACGGCCATGGCCATTTCGAACCACACCCGCCAAAAACGCAGCGCGTGCATGTGTGCCACCGGGTGCGCCAGGATCCGGCGCAGCGGAGCCCCTGCCTTTCCATGCAGCAGCGCCTCGGCATCCTGCCGGGGCAGGTATCCGTAGGCGGACTCCGCTGCGGTCAGCAGGCCCGCCAGGACCATGAAAGCCATGGCCATGACGATGAGGACGCCAATACTCAACTTCGGGTCTCCTTGGGTGCCTGTTTACCCAGGTAGGCGGAAAGAAGGCGGCGCTGGAGTCCGAACATTTCCTTCTCCTCTTCCGGCTCGGCATGGTCGTAGCCCAGCAGGTGCAGGACGCCGTGGGTGGTCAGGAGCAGCAGCTCCTCATCCGTACTGTGTCCGGCATCCCGGGCCTGGCGGGCGGCTACCTGCGGGCAGAGCACAATGTCGCCGAGCACCCCGGCCGGGGTGATGCTTCCCGCGGTGCCGGGGCGCAGTTCGTCCATGGGAAAGGACAGCACATCCGTGGGACCGGGCAGGTCCATCCACTCGATGTGCAGTTTCTCTATGGCATCCTCATCCACGAGGATGATGGACAGGTCTGCCTCGGGGTGTACGTAAAGGCTGTCCAGCAGGTACCGGCCCAGGCGGGCCAGTTCCTCTTCGTCGACAGCCGGTGCGCTGGATTCGTTGTTTACTTCGACGCTCATGAGCGGGACTCCCTGCTGTGCCCGCCCGTGGAGCGGTTTCCGTTTCGACTTTCTGTCCGTGCTGCGCTGCTTCGGCGGGTTTCGTCCCATTCGCTGTAGGCGGTGACAATGTCACTGACCAGGCGGTGCCGCACTACGTCCACGGCCTGCAGTTCGGAGAACGCGACGTCGTCGATCCCGCCCAGGATGTCGTGGACAATGCGCAGGCCGGATGCGGTGCCGCCCGGGAGGTCCACCTGGGTGACGTCGCCGGTGACAACCATCTTCGAGCCGAAGCCGAGGCGGGTCAGGAACATTTTCATCTGTTCGGGCGTGGTGTTCTGGGCCTCGTCGAGGATGATGAACGCGTCATTGAGGGTCCGGCCGCGCATGTAGGCCAGCGGGGCCACCTCGATGGTGCCCGCAGCCATCAGGCGCGGAATCGACTCGGGATCCATCATGTCGTGGAGGGCGTCATAGAGCGGACGCAGGTACGGATCGATCTTGTCGCTCAGCGTGCCGGGAAGGAACCCCAGCCGCTCCCCCGCTTCGACGGCGGGACGGGTGAGGATGATCCGGTTGACTTCCTTCTGCTGAAGCGCCTGGACCGCCTTTGCCATGGCCAGGTACGTCTTGCCGGTACCGGCGGGCCCGATGCCGAAGACCACCGTGTTGCGGTCGATCGCGTCGACGTAGTTCTTCTGGTTCAGGGTCTTGGGCCGGATGGTCTTACCACGCGTGGAAAGGATGTTCTGGGTCAGGACGTCGGCCGGGCGGTGCGTGCTCTGGTCCTTGAGCATGCTGATCAGCTGTTCGAGGACCTGCGGTGTCACCCGGGTGGAATTGCGTGCCAGCACGCGCACCTCATTGACCAGGCGTACGGTCTGCTCCACTTCCGCAGCCGGACCGGAAACGGACAGTTCGTTTCCGCGCACCATCAGGCTTACCTCGGGATTTGCCGTCTCAATGATCCTGAGCGCCTCGTCATTGGCCCCCAGCGACTGGACCATGTGTTCCGTGGAGTCAAAGACTATTGTCTGGTTATCCAGCCGTATGGTGCCGATTTCCATTGAAGATTCGGTCATATAGACGGCCTTTTCAGGCCTTTCATCGCCCCTTAGAGAGTCTGTTTTCTGGTCAAGCCGGGTGGTTATCGCCTGGTGGAGGTACCGGCACCGTTCCGCTACGTCAACGCCCGCATACAGGCGAATATTTCCCGTAGTTCCGGCGGCGCAGTTTCGGCAGCGGTGCCCGGCTGCGATCCTGCGCGGGTCCCGGCACGCCTGTCCGCTACGTAAATCTTACTTGATGGACTCCGCAGGGGGCGGAGCAGCTTCGGTTTTATCTCGGGCCAGCAACGGTGATGTCTCAATCGTGTTTCAGTCCGGGCGGAACCCCTCCCTGAGCACCGAAGGGCCCGAAACCGTGTGTAAAGGTTGATGGCGTACCTTTTCGCATTCGGCCCCAGGAGGATAGATGGACACCGGAACCAACCACGGTCCGTCCTGCCCCCGCGGGCTCCGGCGGCGCAGCGTCCCCGCCGTATCACTGCTGGCTGCGGCCGCGCTGGCCATGGGCGGATGCGGCGTTGTCGCCGAGAATCCCACCATCACCATGCCTTCGTCCTTCCAGAGCGCCGGGACTGCCGGGGCGGCCCCCATGACCATTTCCCCGCCGGCGGAGGAGAGTCCGGTCGGGACCCTCATGCCCGTGTACTGGCTGGGACTGAACAACTCAACCGTGAGCCTGTACCGGGAATTCCTTACCTCGGAGAACACCGGCGACCCCATCGGGGAAGCAGTGCTCGCCATGACCGCGGGCAGCCCGCTGGACCAGGACTACTTCACCCCGTGGCACTCGGCACGGAGCGTGACGGCGTCGATTTCCAGTAAGAACGTCATCACGGTGGACATTTCCTCGGACGCGTTCAAGGGATCCCTCGATGCAGGGATGGCCTACCGGGCGGTGCAGCAGCTGGTGTACACCGCCACCGCCGCAGCTGCCAACGCGGGTTTGACCAGCGTGGGGCAGCAAAGCAGCGTGATGATCCTCGTGGACGGCAAGGAAGGTTACACTGCCTTCGGCCACGTTCCGCTGGAGGAACCGATCAGCCGGGATCCGGCACTGGTGGCCCCGATCTGGGTGATTGACCCGCAGGAGTCGCAGGTCAAAGGCACCGACGTCCTGATCAGCGGCACCGCGGTGGCGCAGCCGGCAGAACTGCACTGGCGCGCCGAACCCATAGTGGACGGCAGGCCGTCCGCTGTTGCCACCGCCTCCGGCACCCTGGAGCTGGGTGAAGCCCCGGGCGGGACCGGTGAGTTCACAGTCACCGCCTCCCTCGCCCCCGGCGAATACAATCTCCGGGTCTACTACGTCGGGCAGGAAGCGGCGGGAGACTCCAAACGCATCACCGTCAGCGATTCGTCCCGGACCCGGGACCAATAGCCCGGGCCGCTTCCTACCAGCGGCCGAGCAGCTGGTTCAGTACCGCCAGCGCCGAGGGTCCGGCAGTCGAGGAACGCAGGACGTGCGGTCCCAGCCGCACGGCCACCGCCCCCGTACTGCGCAGGGCGTCCAGTTCGGCGGGACTGATGCCGCCTTCGGGCCCTACAACCACCGCAACGGTTGCGGCCGCCTCGCCCGGACCGCGCCCGTCGAGGTCCCGCACAGCCTCGGCCAGGGGCATGTCGGCTTCCTCGTGCAGGACCAGGACCAGGTCCAGGTCCGCCAGCCGCCCCGGAAGGGCGCGGCTGTCCAGGGCCGGTTCCACCACCGGGATGCGGGAGCGCCGGGACTGCTTTGCTGCGGCAAGGGTCAGTGCCTGCCATTTTGCCTGTCCCTTGGCCGCCTTCTCCGCACGCCAGCGGACAATGCTTCGGTCGGACTGCCACGGGATGACGGCATCCACACCCAGCTCCGTAGCTGCCTCGACCGCCTGCTCGTCCCGGTCCCCCTTGGCCAGCGCCTGCACCAGGACAAACCGTTCGGACGCTGCCGGTTCCTCCAGGACGTTCTCCACCCGCAGCTCAAGGACCGAGGCACCGGTTTCGGTCACCGTTCCGGTAAGCCGGCGCCCGGCGCCGTCGACCACGTCAACGCTTTCGCCGACGCCGAGGCGCTTGACGGAGACGGCGTGCCGGGCCTCGGATCCCTCAAGGCGGAAAATGTCTCCGGCGCCGGCCGCTGCCACCCGTGCCGGGTCACCGAAGAAAATCGGGTTGGTCATCTCAGAGGTTGCCCAGACGGTCCCGAAGCTTGGCGAACACACCTGTGCCGGAGCTGTTGAGGCGTCCCTCGCTGTATTCCTCGCCGCGCAACTTTGCCAGCCGCCGGAGCAGTTCTTCCTGCTCGGAGTCCAGCTTCTGAGGCGTTTCCACATGCAGATGCACCCGGAGGTCGCCGCGGCCGTGGCCGCGCAGGTGGGTGACGCCGAGGCCGTTCAGAACGGATACCTCGCCGGACTGGGTGCCCGGCTTGACCGTGATCTCCCGTTCTCCGTCGAAGGTCTCCAAGGCTACGGTCGTGCCGAGCGCGGCAGCAGTCATGGGTACCGTCAGTGTTGCGTGCAGGTCATCGCCCTCACGCAGGAACGTCGGGTCATTGTTGACCCGGATCTCAACGTAGAGATCGCCGGCAGGTCCGCCGGCAAGACCGGCTTCGCCCTGCCCGCCGAGCTGGATCCGGGTGCCGGTGGCGACGCCGGCCGGGACCTTGATGGTCAGGGTCCGGCGGTTGCGGACCCGGCCTTCTCCGGAGCACTCGTGGCAGGGATCGGGGATCACGGTGCCGAAGCCGTTGCAGGTTCCGCAGGGTGCGGAGGTCATGACCTGGCCCAGGATGGACCGGACGGCCCGCTGCACCTGGCCGGTGCCGTGGCAGATGTCGCAGGTACGCGGCGAGGTGCCCGGCTGGCAGCAGGAGCCGTCGCAGGTGGGGCAGACGACGGCGGTGTCGACGTCGATCTTCTTGTTGGTGCCGAAGACGGCGTCCTTGAGGTCGATCCGGACATTGATCAGCGCGTCCTGGCCGCGGCGGCTGCGTGATGCCGGTCCGCGTCCGCCGCCGGGCGCGGCGCCGCCGAAGAAGGTGTCGAAGATGTCCTGGAAACCGAACCCCTGGGCGCCGAAGCCGCCGCCGCCGAAGCCGTTGTCGTTACCGTTTTCATTGCCCGTGGTGTCGTAGATCCGCCGCTTTTCGGGATCGGAAAGCACCTCGTAGGCGTGCGTGACCGCTTTGAACTCGTCGGAGGCACCGGGAGCGTTGTTGACGTCGGGATGCAGCTTGCGGGCAAGCTTCCGGTACGCCTTCTTGATTTCTTCACCGGTGGCGTCTCGTCCGACGCCCAGAACCTGGTAGTGATCGCTCACTCGTGCACATCGCTTTCCTGTATTGCGTGCCTTCAGAGTTTGAAGGCGGAGTTTGGAGTTCCGCCGGGAGCCCCGGCGGTCGGTCCGCAGCTGCTGGGGACCGGGCTAGTTGTTCAGTATTCGGGACAGGTACCTGGCCACGGCCCGTACTGCTGCCATGGTGGTGGGATAGTCCATCCGGGTGGGACCGAGAATGCCGACCTTCGCCGTGGCATCGGGACCGTAACCCGTCGCCACCACCGACGCTTCGGACAAGCCGCCGTGCGGATTCTCCCGTCCGATCCGAACGGCAACCCCGCGGGCATCCTGCTCCATTTCCGACAGCAGCCGCAGCATCACCACCTGCTCCTCGAGTGCTTCAAGTATCGGACCGATGGTCAGCGGGAAGTCTACAGTGGAGCGGGCCAGATTGGCGGTGCCGGCCATGACGAGGCGGTCCTCGCGGTTAATGCCGGCCAACTGCTCCAGGCAGTGGCCCAGCGCACTGCCCACGCGGCGGCGCTCCGCCGGCAGGGAAGCCAGGGCATTGGCCAGCTGGCCGGTGATGCTGCTCAGGGGCGTTCCCGCCAGCACGGACAGGAAGTGCTGGCGCAGGTCCATCAGGTCGGGCTCCGTGACCGGATGGGGTACGGCAATGACCCGCTGTTCCACCCGTCCCGTGGTCGAAATCAGGACCACCAGCACCTGCGCCGGCGCCAGCAGTACGAATTCAATGTGCCGCACCTTGGCATTGCCCAAGTGCGGGTACTGCACTACGGCCACCTGGTTGGTCAGCTGGGACAGCAGCCGGACCGTGCGGTCCATGACGTCGTCGAGGTCATCCGCTTCCTCCAGCAGGGAGGAGATGGCACGGCGCTCCGGAGCCGAGAGCGGCTTCACATCGGAAATACGGTCGACGAACAGGCGGTAGCCTTTGTCGGTGGGGATGCGGCCGGCCGAGGTATGCGGGGCCGTAATGAGCCCTTCTTCCTCGAGGGCAGCCATGTCGTTGCGGATGGTCGCTGAGGAAACGCCCAGGTGGTGGCGTTCCACGAGCGCCTTGGATCCTACGGGCTCACGGGAATGGACGTAGTCCTCAACAATGGCGCGGAGGACCTCGAGTCGGCGTGGCTCACTCATGGTTTCCCTCCCTGTTGATCGGCGGGCTGAGCGCCGGACGTTTAGCACTCACAATGTTCAAGTGCTAAGTCTAATACGGAACAGCAGCGTTGCTAGCATTGAGGAACCCGCGGCCCGCTGCGGTTTCCACCTGATCAGAACCGTTAGTGAGGCAACTTCGTGTCCAGCTTTTCCTGGGGTCCGCAGGACATCACCGCCCCTGCCCGGACGGCCCTGCGCAAAGTCGGTGCCGACACAGGCCTGGTCCTGGAGGATGTTGCCTCGGGCTGGGTGGGCGCTGTGGTGCGCGTGGAGAAATCCGGCGGGCTGCATCTAATGGTGCTGGAGGACCGCCGCGGCAAGACGAAGTCCTTCGAACTCGGTTTCGGCTTCCTGCTGGAGGGCGAGCCGGTGGAAGTGGTCCCCGCAGCGGCGGCCGCGGCGAAGACGGGCCCGGCCCGGACTGCGTCGGGCTCTGTCCGGGTGGCGAACCAGCGCGCCCGCACCGCCCGCGCCAGCAGGATCTGGGTTGAGGGCAAGCACGATGCCGAACTGGTGGAAAAAGTGTGGGGCGATGACCTGCGCGTGGAGGGAATCGTCGTCGAGCCCCTCCACGGCGTTGACGATCTTTATTCCGCTGTCCGGGAGTTCGCGCCGGGCCCGGGGCGGCGGCTGGGGATCCTGGTGGACCACCTGGTGCCGGGCTCCAAGGAATCCCGGATCGCGGCGGAGGCAATGACGTCTCCCGGGGCAGCGGGCAATGTCCTCATTGTCGGGCACCCGTACGTCGATGTCTGGCAGGCAATCAAGCCGTCCGTGATCGGGCGCAGCGCCTGGCCCGTGGTTCCCCGGCACCTGGACTGGAAGACCGGCATCCTGCAGGGGCTGGGCTGGCCGCACCGCGACCATACCGACGTCGCCATGGGCTGGAAGAAGCTCTTGGGACAGGTGAACAGTTACGCGGACCTGGAACCGTCGCTGCTCGGACGGGTGGAGGAAGTCATCGATTTCCTGACCGTTCCCGGGTGAGATCTACACCGCACCGGCTGTGGCATTTCCGTACGGAAGTGCCTGAACCAGTACGCTTAGGGAATACGTAGTAGCGGACCGACCCTGTGTCACCATGAACAAAAAGGAACTAACGCCGTGTCCAACACACGCCAGAACCACCAGACCCGGCCGGAAGATTCAGGCGCAGCGCAGCGTCCGGTCTACCAGGGCGCACCGGCCAATGCGCTGCCGCTGACGGCATCAGAGGACCGGCAATGGGCAACCTTGGCGCACTTCGGCGGGATCCTTGCCTTTGTACCGTCGCTGATCATTTACCTGGTCTTCCGCGACCGGGGTCCCTTCACTGCCCAGGAATCCAAGGAAGCCCTGAACTTCACGCTTCCGCCCAGCATTGTGGCCCTCATCGTCTGGGCACTGTCCTTCATCCCCGAGGTCGGCGGGTTCTTCGCCGTCCTTAATGCTCTGATCTGGGTCTATGTGACGGTGTCCTCAGTGATTGCGGGCATTGAATGCAACCGCGGACGCCCGTACCGCTACCCGCTGAACCTGCGCCGCATCAAGTAGCCGGCCGGGACACAGGTCAGTCCGGCAGCAGCCGCCGGACCACGGCATCGGCCAACAGCCTGCCCTTCGGCGTGAGGAGGACCTTTCCGGTCAGCGCCGCCCGCGGATCCACGAGCCCGTCAGCCATCAGTCCGGCAACGGCCAGCCGCCCGGATTCGCGCAGCCGGTCCAGGGCCAGGCCCTCGGCCAGGCGGGTACGCAGCATGATGTCTTCCATGTAGCGCGTGTCGGCGTCGAGCGTCTCCCGGCCGACGGCGGGTGACTCCCCCGCGGCGATGCGCTGGGCGTAGGCGGTGGGATGCTTGGCGTTCCACCAGCGCACCCCGCCGGCATGGGAGTGGGCTCCCGGGCCGATGCCCCACCAGTCATCGCTGCGCCAGTAAGCCAGGTTGTGCCGGCACTGGTCCTCCGGGGTGCGGGCCCAGTTGCTGACCTCGTACCAGTTCAGCCCGGCTGCGCTCATCATCTCGTCCGCCAGCACGTACTTATCCGCATGGTCGTCGTCATCGATGGGCGGCACTTCGCCGCGCCGCATCCGGGCGGCAAGCTTGGTGCCTTCTTCGATGATGAGCGCGTACGCGGAGATATGGTCCGGTTCGTAGCTCAGGGCTTCTTCCAGCGAACGCTTCCAGTCCGCCATGGACTCGCCCGGCGTCCCGTAGATCAGGTCTACGGAGACGTGCAGTCCGGCGTCGCGCGCCCACTGCACGGCCTGCGGAACGCGCGACGGCGTGTGCGTGCGGTCCAGCACCGCCAGCACGTGCGGGACGGCGGACTGCATGCCGAAAGACACGCGGGTGAAGCCGGCGTCGGCCAGCAGCTGCAGGGACTCCGGGGTGACCGAATCCGGATTCGCTTCGGTGGTGACTTCCGCACCGGGAGCCAGGCCCCACTGGTCGACGGCGGTGCGCAGGATCAGCGCAAGGTCCTCGGCCGGCAGCAGCGTGGGAGTGCCGCCGCCGAAGAAAACCGTGCCCATGCGGCGTTCCGGCAGGCCCGAGCGCCGAAGGGCGTCGGCTGCGAACACGACTTCCCGGGCGGCCGTTCCCCCGTACGCGTCCTGCGAGGCACCGCCGCCGAGTTCAGTGGCGGTATAGGTGTTGAAATCGCAGTAGCCGCAGCGGACCGAGCAGAACGGAATGTGGACGTACAGTCCGAAATTCCGGTCCGCTGCACCGTCCGCAGCCTGTGCGGGCAGGAGTCCGTCGGCGGGTGCCGGGTCTCCGAGGGGTAAGGCGCTGGGTGTCACTTCTTGGATTTGTCCTTGGATTCGTCAGAGGAAAGCGCGGCTACGAAGGCTTCCTGCGGAACTTCCACGCGGCCTACCATCTTCATGCGCTTCTTGCCTTCCTTCTGCTTTTCGAGCAGCTTGCGCTTACGGCTGATGTCGCCGCCGTAGCACTTGGCAAGCACGTCCTTGCGGATGGCGCGGATGGATTCGCGGGCAATGATGCGCGAGCCGATGGCGGCCTGGATGGGGACCTCGAACTGCTGGCGCGGAATGAGTTCGCGCAGCTTGCCGGTCATCATCACACCGTAGGAGTAGGCCTTGTCCTTGTGGGTAATCGAGCTGAAGGCATCCACCTGTTCGCCCTGGAGCAGGATGTCCACCTTGACCAGGTCGGCGACCTGTTCGCCGTCGGCCTTCCAGTCCAGCGAGGCATAGCCGCGGGTCTTGGATTTGAGGACGTCAAAGAAGTCGAACACGATCTCGGCCAGGGGCAGGCGGTACCGGATTTCCACCCGGTCCTCGGAGAGGTAGTCCATGCCGCCCAGGACGCCGCGGCGGGACTGGCACAGCTCCATGATGGCGCCGACGAATTCGCTCGGTGCCAGGATCGTGGCCGAGACCATCGGCTCGCGGACCTCTTTGATCTTGCCCTCGGGGTATTCGCTGGGGTTGGTCACCGTGACCACGCTCTTGTCCTCGAGCGTCACCTCGTACTCCACGTTGGGGGCCGTGGAGATCAGGTCCAGGTTGTACTCACGCTCGAGGCGTTCACGGGTGATTTCCAGGTGCAGCAGGCCCAGGAAGCCCACGCGGAAGCCGAAGCCCAGCGCGGCGGATGTTTCGGGTTCGTACACCAGCGCGGCGTCATTGAGCATCAGCTTTTCCAGCGCATCCCGCAGCACCGGGTAGTCGGCGCCGTCGATCGGGTACAACCCGGAGAACACCATGGGTTTGGGATCGGCGTAGCCGGGCAGCGACTCGGAGGCCGGCTTGGCCTGGTTGGTGACGGTATCGCCCACCTTGGACAGCCGGACATCCTTCACGCCCGTGATGAGGTAACCCACCTCGCCGACACCCAGGCCCTTGGACGGGGTGGGTTCCGGGGAGCTGACGCCGATTTCCAGCAATTCATGGCTGGCCCGGGTGGACATCATCTGGATCCGTTCGCGCGGCGACAGCGCGCCGTCCACCACCCGGACGTAGGTGACCACGCCGCGGTAGGTGTCGTAGACGGAGTCGAAAATCATGGCGCGGGCCGGAGCGTCGGGATTGCCCACCGGAGCGGGAATGTCGCGGACAATCTTGTCCAGCAGGTCCTCGACGCCGACGCCGGTCTTGCCGGACACCTTCAGCACATCCTCGGGGTCGCCGCCGATCAGGTTGGCGAGCTCTTCGGCGTACTTCTCCGGCTGCGCTGCCGGGAGGTCGATCTTGTTCAGTACCGGGATGATGGTCAGGTCGTTTTCCATCGCCAGGTACAGGTTCGCCAGCGTCTGCGCCTCGATCCCCTGGGCGGCGTCGACCAGGAGAATTGCGCCCTCGCAGGCGGCCAGGGACCGCGAGACCTCGTAGGTGAAGTCCACGTGGCCGGGGGTGTCGATCATGTTCAGCGCATAGGACTGTCCGTCGAGTTCCCAGGGCATGCGGACGGCCTGGGACTTGATGGTGATGCCGCGTTCACGCTCGATATCCATCCGGTCCAGGTACTGGGCCTTCATGTTCCGATGCTCGACCACGCCGGTGGACTGGAGCATGCGGTCGGCCAGGGTGGACTTGCCGTGGTCGATATGGGCGATGATGCAGAAGTTTCTGATGATCGCCGGATCCGTCGCGGCAGGCACCGGCGAGAAGCGGGCCATGGGTGACACTGTGGCGGTTCCTTTACTGTTCCGGGACGAGCCGGACGCGGCGCAGTGCGCGGGTGTCCTTGGTCCTGGCGGTCTGGTGGGTGTTCTGTCGAGTTAACAGTCTCCCACGTTTGGCTGCCGCCGCAGGAACAGGACGCACCCCCGGCTTCTGCGGCCGGGAGCATAACGTAGTGCCATGCCCTTTAATGCCCGTGCCTTTGCTTCTTTTGCCCGCTCGGCCCTGAACCTGCTGCGCGGGAGTACCTCCGCCGGCGGCCCCGCCGACAGCAGCCGCAGGACCGGTGCCCCCGCGCGGCCCCGGACACCGGATGCGCGGCGGACGCCGTCGCCCTCGCCCCGGGCGGCCGCTGCTCCCCCGCGTACCCCGGCGGTACCCCCGCATGCCCCGTCCACCCGTCCCGCGGCGTCGTCCGCCGGCCGGCAGGGTTACGCCGGTGACTACGAGGGGCCGGTCGCACCCGTCTATGCGCCGCAGCCCGACGGCGAGCCCGACCCCGGAGAGGTGGTGTGGGCCTGGGTGCCGTACGAGGACGACCCCGCCCAGGGCAAGGACCGTCCCGTCCTGCTGATCGGCCGCAGCGGCGGGTCGCTGCTGGGACTGATGATGACCAGCCGGGACCGGAACAACCGCAACGGCTCCGATCCTCGGTACCTTGACGTCGGCACAGGCCCCTGGGACAGCAAGGGACGTCCCAGCGAGGTGAACCTGGACCGGGTCCTGCAGCTGGATCCGGGCAGCGTGCGCAGGGAAGGGGCGGTCATGGATAAGAACGTGTTCCAGACAGTTGCCCGGCGGCTGGCCGTGATGCGTCCGGCGCGCTGAACTGCCGCTGCACTGCGGGAGCCCAAACTCTGCTAACATTTATTGCTGTGTGTCCGCGCAGGTCGACGGGCACTTTGGTTCAGGCGCCACAAACGGTATCCCCACGCCACTCAGTCAATGCCTGGACTGAAATTCCCTCACCGACCAAGTCCGCAATACAAAGAGAGTTTATAAGTGGCCAATATTAAGTCCCAGAAGAAGCGCATCCTCACCAATGAGAAGGCGCGTCAGCGTAACAACTCGGTGAAGTCCGAGCTGAAGACCGTCATCAGCAAGGTTGATGCCGCCGTCAAGGCCAGCGACAAGGACGCAGCAGCCGAAGCGCTGAAGACTGCCAGCCGCAAGCTGGACAAGGCCGTCAGCAAGGGCGTAATCCACAAGAACAACGCTGCCAACCGCAAGTCGGCCATCTCCAAGAAGGTCAGCGCGCTCTAAGCAGCCAGCACCACAGACTTACTCAGCGTGGCCGGTCCTTCGGGACCGGCCACGCTTTGCTTAACGCCGGCACCCTGCCCCACCGCCGCTTCCGGCGGGCAGCGGTACAGCTGTGTGCCGGCGCGGGCGCGGCCGGGTACGGGTAGTTTTGGCGAGCAGTTGCTGCTAGCGGCCGGACGCCGCCAGGGCGATAACGGTGACGGCGCGTTCCACGGCGTACACCGGGTCCCGCCCGGCTCCCTTGACCTGTGCGTCTGCTTCCGCAAGGGCCTGGACGGCTTCGATCAGGGATTCCGAGGTGAACCGCTGGGCATCCCGCCGGGCCTGGTCCACCTGCCACGGCGCCATGCCCAGCTCCTTGGCCATGGAGGCCGACGATCCGCGCAGGTTCGCCACGCGGGCCACTGCCCGTACCTTCATGGCCAGGGCGCCGACCAGTGGCACCGGATCAACCCCGGTGTCCAGGGCGTGGCGCAGCATGGAGAGCGCCTGGGCAGCCCGGCCGGCAAGGGCAGCATCGGCCACCTTGAAGGCCGTCGCCTCCACCCGCCCGCCGTAGTAGCGTTCCACCAGCTCCTCGGTGACCTCACCGGTGGAGTCGCTGATCAGCTGCTGGCAGGCGGCGGCCAGTTCCGAGAGGCGGGACCCGACGGCGTTGACCAGCGCCCGTGCGGCTGCCGGGTCTATCCGCCGCCGGGCGGAGCGGAACTCCGAGGTGACGAACTCCAGCTTCTCCGCGTCCTTCTTGAACGGCTGGCACTCCACCACCGGGGCACCTGCCGCCTTGACCGCGTCGAGCAGCTTCTTGCCCCGGTTACCGCCGCTGTGATGCAGCACCAGCACTGCGTCCGGGGACGGGTCCTTCAAATAGGCGAGGGTTTCGGTGAGGAAGTCTTCGTTCATGGAAGCGAGGTTTACGGCTTCAATGAGTTTGGCTTCTCCGAACAGGGAGGGGCTGGACTGGAGGGTAAGTTCCCCGGATACATACGCGGCGGCGTCGAACTGCACGAGTTCGGTGTCGGGCTGGGTTTCCCGCAGCGTCGCACGGAGCCGGTCCCTCGCCCGCGAGGCCAGATAGTCTTCGGGTCCGGTCAGCAGGACGATCGGTGCCGGCTCCACCTCGCGCCAGGACACAGTGCGGGAGGAGGTTTTGCTGCCGGAGCTGCGCTTGGATGGAACGGCCGGATTCACAGCTGGTTCTCCTGGAAGTGGTGCGGGCGACCCGGTGCGGACGGGCCTTGCGGGTTGGGCGGAACGGGACCGTCCGTACGGCGGACAGGCCTACTCCAAGATTGCCATGCCCGCCCGGTCCGGCCAATTTTCCGCCGGCGCGCCGGGATTATTCCAGTCCGCTGACATGCAGCGAATCCTCCTTCCTTTCCACCAGAACTGTCCCGAGCTCGTCCGTCCTCGCGATGGTTGTGCCTGCGCGTTCCAACCCCTCGATAATCTGCGGGGCCGGGTGGCCGTAGTCGTTGTCCGCACCGACCGAAATGACCGCCAGCCTAGGGCGGACCGCCTCCAGCCAACCGCCGCCGCCGTTACGGGCCCCGTGGTGGGGAACTTTCAGCACGTCCACTCCGGACCGCAATGCCGGGTGTGCTGCCAACACCGCGGCCGCAGCGTCAGTCTCGGCGTCACCCGTAAGCAGGATGGTCAACGCCGGCCGTCCCGCATCGGGGGAAGCGACAGTCAGTAACAGGATGACGCTGGCATTGTTCTCGTCGTCTTCCCCGGCAGCCACTCCTGTCCCGGCTGATGAACCGGCCGGCCGAGGCCAGAGAACCTCCCAGCGCACCGCACCCGCTGTTCCCGTCATGCCCTCAGTCAACTGCCGCCGGGGCGCCGATGATCCCGACAGGGCACCCTGCAGTTCCGGGGGAAGACCAGGCACTGCGGTGGAGTAACCCACCTGCGACACGGTCCGCCCGGACAGGACACCGGAGGTGCCGCCGTAGTGGTCCAGGTGTGCGTGGGTAATCACGAGCAGCTCAACGCTCCGCACACCCAGCGTGTCCAGGCAGCCGTCCATCGCCGCCGGGTCCGGGCCGGCGTCCACCACGACGGCGCTGTCCGGGCCGGCGCGGACAGCCAGGCCGTCGCCCTGGCCCACATCGCACGCAGCGAGCACCCACTCGCCCACGGGTCCGGCCGATTCCGCCCCCGCACCTCTTTGTGCCAGGACGGTGCCGGCCGGCAGGACGAGGACGACGGCCGCACCGGCCACCGTCCAGCGGCCCGCCCGCCGCCGGCTCGGCCGGATCCGGGACGGGGGCGGTGAATGCCGCTGCCGTTGCGTCAGGGCCAGGCGGTGCATCAGGCCCGGGCGGTGCCCGCCTCTCCGGGACAGGTACACAACGAGGCAGACTCCTCCGGCCATCGCCGCCCCCATGAGTACAACTCCGGGACCGCCGGCAGGCCAGGGCGCCAGGGCACCGGGAAGGGATGCGAAGGCACGCGCAGTGCCCGCCACCCACCACGCCCCTGCAGCAGCGGTTGTCAGAGGAATCCCGGCAAGTGCCGGTGCGAGGCCCACCAGCCCGACGGCCAGCATGCCCGCTATCGTCACGCCGGGCACCACCGGCGCAGCGACCAGGTTGGCGGGCACTGAGTACACCGGCAGCTCCGGCTGGAGAAGGACCAGCACCGGCGCGCAGAACAGCTGGGCCGCAATGGGCACTGCCAAGCCTGCCGCGAACCAGAGCGGAAGCCGGATGGAGAACACCCGCACCAGGTGCGGGCCCAGGACCACCAGCCCCGACGTCGCGCAGACCGACAGGATAAAGGCGTAACTGGTGCACAGCCACGGATCGATGGCCAGCAGGACCGTGATGGACAGGAACAACAGGGCCACGGGCAGCCGTCCGCGCCCGGAAAGAACCGCTAAAGTGCCCAGCCCGCCCATCACTGCTGCCCGCAGGACGCTGGGATCCGGTCGCACGAGCAGGACAAAGGTCGACAGCCCGGCCAGCGCCAGCAGCACAGCCGCCGCGCGGGGCAGGCGCATCGCCCTGGCGGCCAGGAAGATAAAGGCCAGCAGATAGGAGCAGTTGGCGCCGGAGACGGCCGTCAGGTGGGTCAGGCCGGTGGCCTTCATCGCCTGTGCCAGGTCCGGGTCCAGGGCGCGGCGGTCGCCAAGCACCATCCCCGTCAACAGTCCGTCCACTGCGGCACCCCGGTCCGCTGCCGCCTGCACAAAATCATCCCGCAGCTGCGCCGTAGCGCCGTGCCATCCTTCCGCCGGTCGGATGTCCGGGGCTGCCGCTGCACGCAGCAGTGCCAGGTTCCGGTCTCCGGGCGGAAGTTTGCTCAACGCCCCGGCACTGGTGAACCGATCTCCCCAGCGAATGCCTGCGTACTCCGGGCCGCCCGCCACGAGAATGGTTGCCGATGTCCGGAACCGTTTGCCGTCCGCGGCGGCGGTCTCGGCCACGGCGTCCACGAGGTAGCGGGGCTGGCCCGTGAAGCGGTCCGCTGCGGCCGGACGTGCGTCGGAAGCGGCACGGAATTCGGCGCTGATCGACTTTTCGCCGGCGATGACCGCGGCTACCGGTCCCCTGCTGCGCTCGGCCAGGCTGCCGGCGGCACCGGCACAAACCAGCGCCGCTGCGGCCACCGGGACCGCTGCGCCACGCAGGACGGCCGCCGCGCCGGGATGCAGGCGCACTGCGAGGGCAAGCGCCACGATGCCCGCACCGGCTAAGCCGGCGGACAGCAGCAGGCCGGCCTCCGGGGACAGGCGCACAGCACCGAACGCCGCGGCCCAGGCTGCTGCAGCAGTGGGCAGAAGCCGCAGTTCGCGCACCTTTGCAGGCGGTTCGACAGCCGAGTCCTTCCGCCCTCCCCCGGCGGAGGGACGGACCCGTTTGAGCGCAGCCGGGGAGGCAGCCGGCGGCACGGAATCCAGTGCCGAGGAAACATAGCGGGACCAGTTGGCCTTCGGCGCCATGCCCGCTATACCGTCACGAGGGGCAAAAGTGCTGCCATCATGGCCTCGCCGATACCGGGGACCGCATCCAGATCCTCTGCCCTGCTGAAGCTTCCGTGCTCAGTCCGCCAGGCAATGATGCGTTCAGCGAGCACCGGTCCCACCCGCGGCAGCTCCTGCAGCTGCACGGAGTCGGCAGTATTGAGGTTGATCAGGGAGCCGGCCCCGGGCGTACCGCCGGTGCCGGCTGCAGTACCTCCGCCCGACGCTCCCCCGCTGCCGCTCCCAACGGCCGCCGGCGCTCCCCCGGACGGCGGTGCGGGTTCACCGATCCGCGGCACCAGCACCATGGCCCCGTCGGTGAGAACGGCAGCCAGATTCACCCCCGCCAGGTCCGCATCCGGCACTGTGCCTCCGGCGGCGTCGACGGCATCCACGATTCTGCTCCCGGCCGGCAGGCGGACCACCCCGGGTTGCTGCACCGCCCCGGCAACATGCACCACGACGGCACCCGCACCACCGGACGCTGCCGCCGGAGCTGTCGCCTGGGCGGTGTCCCCTGCGGACGGCACTGCAGCCGCAGGGGTCCCGGAAGCACCACCGTCAGGCTGCGCGGAAGGAACTGGGCCCGCCAGGTCAACGGATGCCACCGGCACCGGATCGCGGTCCCTGAGCAGGTATGCTGCTGCCCCGCATCCCAGCAGCAGGCATACTGCCAGTACCGCCGCGGGCAGAGTGAAGGCCCACCGGCGTCTGCCGGATGGTTCCCGGGGTGGTGACTCATCCGGCCCGGCAGGGAGTCCTGCCGCCGGATCCGGTTCCCCCGGGTGCCCCGCGGTTTCCCATCGGTGTTGTGCCATGGACACACGCTAGGCGTACCCAGCGTAGGACGGGCGGCCGGGGACGCAGCCGTGGACGGCGGCCCGGTTCCTGGGACGGCCGGTGCCCTGTGGAGGAATTCTCAGGTAACCGTCGGCGGCGTCGGACTGTTGTCAGGCGCCCCGTCCGGAACGGGTACGCCGCCGGCACGGGGATGGGCGGCGGCAGCCGGATCTCCGGCCACTGCCACCGCCAGGACACCCAGTCCCACATGAGCGGCCAGAACCGCCGGGACCGGGCAGATGAGGATCTCCACCTCCGGAGCGGCGGCGCCGATAATACCTGCGAGCCGTTCGGCTTCGGACGCATTGCCGAAATGGTGCACCGCGGCCCGGACCTTGCCGGTCCGGCCGGCAACGTCCTCCTGCACCAGTTCAGCCAGCCGGGCCAGGGCTTTCGGGGCGGTGCGGACGCGTTCCAGCGGGACCACCCGCCCGTCCCGGAGCACCAGGATGGGCTTGACGGCGAAGAGTGTACCCAGCCAGCCGGCAGCAGCGCCGATCCGGCCGCCGCGCCGCAGCTGGTCCAGGCTGGGAACATAAAAAAGGGTAGTGGAATCCGAGGACACGGCCCGCGCACTGGCGGCCACCTCCTGCTGTGAAGCGCCCGAGCGGGCACACTCCGCAGCCGCCGCCACGGCGAATCCCTGGCCCATGGCCGCCGTCGCCGTGTCGATGACCTCCACCGGGACCGACGCCGCGCGGGCAGCGAGGCGCGCCGAGTCCACCGTGCCGGACAGCTGGCCCGAGAGGTGCACGGACACTACGGAGGTGCATCCGGCAGCGGCGAGCTCGGCGTAGGCCGCTTCGAACCGGCCCGGGGCCGGGCGGGAGGTACGCACCTCATGCCCCTGGGCCAGGGCCATGGCCAGCGCCGGAATCAGTTCCTCGGAACCTTCACCGTAGATCTGGTCCCCGATCATGACCGGCATCGGAACCACCCGCACGAAGGGCGTCACGTTCGCGGCCTCCGACCAGCCCGGGGGCAGTGCGGCGGCCGAGTCGGTGACCACACCCACGGACGGCCCGGGGACCGCAGCACTCCGCTGCCGTCCCCGGGCCCGCGCGGCGAGCCGTTCCAGCCAGTCCACGGAAGCGGGGAGCCTAGGCCGGAACGATGTTCACGAGCTTGGGTGCCCGGACAATCACGGTGCGGATACCGCGGCCGTCCAGAGTCCGCTGCACGGCCTCGGAAGCCAGGGCCGCCTCGCGCAGGTCCTCCTCGGAAATGTCGGCGGCTACCTCGAGCCGGTCCCGGACCTTGCCCTGGACCTGGACCACGGCAGTCACCGTGTCCTGCACCAGCAGTGCCTCGTCCACGGTGGGCCAGCCCGCATTCACCACGGACGCCTCACGGCCGAGCTGGCTCCACAGGTCCTCCGCCGTGTACGGGGCGAACAGGCTCAGGATCACGGCCACGGCTTCGGCTGCTTCGCGCACGGCCGGATCTGCACCGCCGACGCCGGAGTCGATGGCCTTGCGGGTGGCATTGACCAGCTCCATCAGCTTGGCCACCACCACGTTGAACTTGTTGTTCTCCAGCAGTTCGGTGGCATCGGCGACGGTCCGGTGCGTGAGCGCACGCAGCTTCCGGTCTCCGGCCGAGTAATCGATGCCGGGTTCGCTGGTGATGTCCTGCCCGAGGCGCCAGGCGCGGGCGAGGAACTTGGCGGAGCCCGACGGCGAGACGTCCGCCCAGTCGACGTCGTCCTCGGGCGGGGACGCGAAGATCATGGTGAGCCGCACGGCGTCGACGCCGTACTTGTCCAGCTGCTGGCCCAGGTCCACGCCGTTGCCCAGGGACTTGGACATGGCCTTGCCGCCGTTGAGGACCTGGCCCTGGTTCAGCAGGGAGCTGAACGGCTCGCTGGCTTCGAGCAGGCCCATGTCGTGGACCACCTTGGTGAAGAACCGTGCGTACAGCAGGTGCAGGATGGCGTGCTCGACGCCGCCCACGTACTGGCCGACCGGCATCCAGTTCTTCGCGGCCTCCGGGTCGAAGGGACCGTCCGTGAAGTGCGGGGAAACGAAGCGCATGAAGTACCAGGAGGAGTCCACGAAGGTGTCCATGGTGTCGGTGTCGCGCCGAGCCGGACCGGAGCACTTCGGGCAGGCCACGCTGACCCACTCCTCGGCAGAGGCCAGCGGGGAGGTGCCCTTCGGGGCCAGTGCTTCACCCTTCAGCCCGGTGGGCAGCGTGACGGGCAGCTGGTCGTCCGGGACCGGAACCTCGCCGCATTCGGCGCAGTGGATGATCGGGATCGGGGTGCCCCAGAACCGCTGGCGGGAGAGCAGCCAGTCACGCAGGCGGAAGTTCACGAACTTCTCGCCGGTGCCCTGTTCCTCCAGCATCCGGATGGCTGCGGGAATGGCTTCCGCCTTCGGCAGTCCGTCCAGGGCACCGGAGTTAATCAGGGTGCCTTCGCCGGTGGTGGCCACGCCGCTGACGGCGGGGTCTTCTTCACCGGTGTCCAGGACTGCCTTCACGGGCAGGTCGAAGGTCTTGGCGAAGTCCAGGTCGCGCTGGTCGTGCGCCGGGACGGCCATGATGGCGCCGGTGCCGTAGTCGGCCAGCACATAGTCGGCGGCCCACACCGGCAGCTTTTCGCCGTTCAGCGGGTTCACGGCGTACCGGCCGGTGAAGACACCGGTCTTGGTGCGTTCAGTGGACTGGCGTTCGATGTCCGACAGTGCCTTGACCTGCTCGCGGTAGGCCAGCAGCGAATCCCGGTTTTCGTCCGTCACCAGGTTCAGTGCCAGCGGGGCGTCGGCGGCGACCACGAAGAAGGTGGCGCCGGCCAGGGTGTCCGGACGGGTGGTGAAGACCGTGACCTGCTCTTCGGCCTTGTCCCCGGCAGCTTCGATGTCGAACTGGACGTGGGCGCCTTCGGAGCGGCCGATCCAGTTCTTCTGCATGGCCAGCACGCGCTCGGGCCAGTGTCCCTTGAGCTGCTCCATGTCATCGAGCAGGCGGTCCGCGTAGTCGGTGATCTTAAAGTACCACTGGTTCAGGGACTTTTTGGTGACCGCGGTGCCGCAGCGTTCGCAGGCGCCGTTGACTACCTGTTCGTTGGCCAGGACGGTCTGGTCCTTCGGGCACCAGTTGACCGGGGAGTTTTTCCGGTAGGCCAGCCCGCGCTCGTAGAAGCGGGTGAACAGCCACTGGGTCCAGCGGTAGTACTCCGGGTCCGAGGTGTGGATGCGGCGGGACCAGTCGACGCTGATCGCGTAGCGCTTGAAGGACTCCGCCTGCGTCTCGATGTTGCGGTACGTCCAGTCGCTGGGGTGCGCGTTGTTCTTGATGGCAGCATTTTCCGCGGGCAGGCCGAAGGAGTCCCAGCCGATCGGGTGCAGCACGTCGTACCCGAGCTGGCGCCAGTAGCGGGCGACGACGTCGCCCATCGCGAACGCTTCGGCGTGGCCCATGTGCAGGTCGCCCGAGGGGTACGGGAACATGTCCAGTACATAGCGCCGTTCGCGCGAGCCGTCGTCGGCAGGGGTGAAAACGCCAAGGTCCTCCCAGACATCCGGCCATTTCTGCTCGATGGCCGCGAAACTGTAGACGGCCTCTTCCTGCTGATCAGTCTGTGACTGCGTGCTCACTATGCTTCGCCTCTGTCCTGAAAGAAAAATGTTGATCCACGCTCCGGTCCGATGTACCGGACCTACCGGTCCTCCCCCAGACACACAAAAGCCCCTCGACAAGCAAGGGGCGGCCGCGCACAGACGGTGCGCGGCTAGCTAAGGAGGAGTACTGCGTTCATTTCTCCACTTTACAACAGAGCATGCCCGCCCGAGCCGGTTCCGGCGGGCGAGCCGCAGGGAGACAGGAACCGGCGCTACTTCTGCCGAATGTCACGCGCTGCTTCCCGGGCCGCCCGGAACGCCAGGAACGCTTCCCTGCTCGTGCGGCTGGGAGTGAACCCGAACTCCTGCTTGAGCGCAGTGTTGTCCAGCACCGGACGGTACCGGAGGAAACGGACCCGTTCGGGGCCGTGCACCGTTAACCGCAGCTTGTGGCCTGCCCAGAGTGCCGCGGCAAGCACCGGCGCCGGGACGCTGACGGTTCCCCGGCCCAGCAGTGCTGCTATCTCCCGGACGGTCAGCGCGCCGTCGCCGGCTACGTTGAAGATGCCGCCGCGTCCGGTGACCGCAGCCTGCACCATGATGGCCGCCACGTCTTCATCCCAGATGAACACGAACGGTGAATCGCTGCCTGCCACGCGGAGCAGCCGCGGGGCATCGAAGAGTGCGGTGATCTGGTTCCGTACCCGTGCGCCCAAAATGGTGCCGATCCGGAAGATGGTCTGCTGCAGTTCCGGATGTTCGGCACGGACGCGGGCCAGTTCCTCTTCCACCAGGCGTTTGTGCCGGGAGTACGCGAACTCGTCGTTGCCGCGGACCGGATCGGACTCCGTCAGCCAGGCGGAATTGTCGGCGTGGTAGCCGTACGCGGCCCCGGAGGAGGAAATGATGACGTGGTGAACCCCGGTGGCGATGCAGGCTGCCAGCACGTTGCGTGATCCCTCCACGTCCACCCGGTATTCCTGTTCCAGGGTGGTGTTCTTCCCGGGGTTCACGATGGCCGCCAGATGGACCACGGTGTCGATCCGGTGTTCGTCGAGCAGGCGGGCGACATCGGGGGAACACACGTCCGCCAACGCATAGTCGACGCCGTCGAGCCTCCGCTCCGGAGCCGGTTCCCGGATGTCCAGGCTGAGCACGTGGGAAATGTCCGGATGGGCTGCCAGCCCGGCGACGACGGCGTTGCCCAGGAAGCCGTTGCCGCCGGTGACGCAGACCCGGGTCACGCCGCGGCTCCGGCGATCCGGTTGCCTGTCTTTTGCCGGCCGTCCCGGCGCCGCCACCAGGCGGCGAGGAGCAGCCCGGCCAGGATGTCCCAGACACCCCACCAGGCGGCGACCATGGCCATCCCGCCGAGCCCGGCGAAGAAGGTGAGGGTCAGGCCCAGGCCCAGCCCGGTGTTGCGTGCCCCGACTTCGAAGGTGAATGCGCGCCGGCTCGGCTCGTCCAGGCGCACCGCTGCGGCCGTCCAGTACCCTGCCGCCAGGGCGACGGCGTCATGCAGCAGGACCACCAGGAAGATGGTGCCGAGGTGCTCGCGCAGCGGACCGAGGTTGCTGGCGGTTCCGGCGACGATGAAGGCCAGCAGGGCGATGAGGCCGATGCGCTGCACCCACGGGCGAAGCGTGGCAGTGAGGCCGGGATATCGGCGCGCCACGGGCATTCCCACGGCAAACGGCAGGCCGATGATCAGCAGGACCTGCACCAGCATTTCCCAGCGGTTCAGGGAAAACCCGCGCATGAGTGTTTCCGTTGCGGGGTTTAGGTGCGCCCACAGGGCAACATTCAGGGGCATTACGGCAATGGCCACCAGGTTCGACACTGCGGTCATCGACGCCGACAGGGCGACGTTGCCGCCGGCCCGGTGGGCCAGCACGTTGGAAATTCCCCCGGGCGGACAGCAGGCCACCAGGATCATGCCCAGCGCAATGGAGCCCGGGACATCCAGCGCGAGGGCCAGTCCCACGGTGACGGCTGGCAGCACGATGTACTGTGCTGCGATCCCCAGGAGCACGGCCTTCGGGCTGCGCAGTACTGCCCGGAAGTCGGCGGGACGGACGTCCAGGGCAATGCCGAGGATGATGAGCGCCAGCACCACGTTCAGGATAATGAGCGAGCCGGGCGTGAAATTCAGGACGACGTCGTCGATGGGCATCAGCTGTGCACCTCGTTCCGAACCCCGGATTCAGCGCGCGGCGCGGCAAGCTGCTCCAAGTGGTCGTCGAGCTGGGCCCGGTAGGCGTCCTTGTTGACGTAGTAGCTCATCCGGTCCACGCCAAGGTAGCGGTAGCCCCCGGTGACGTCCGGCGAGTCCTGCTGGATCAGCTGCCGGAACTCCTCGGCAGACTTTGGTGCCCGGGCCTGCGCGGCCAGGTAGGCCGCTGCCAGTTCAGCCTGCCGGAATCTCCCCTCCCAGCCCAGCCCGGAGGCTTCCACCATGCCGATCACGAAGAGGTTCTCCGCCTGGCGGCTGAAGATGTTCAGGTACAACGACGGCGACGGGCCGTCCCAGCCGAGCAGCGCCGGGTCTAGGAAGGGATAATCCAGCACGTAGCCCGTGGCCAGCAGGAGGAGGTCGTACTCCCCCGTACTGCCGTCCCGGAAGTGCACGGTGTGCCCGTCCAGCCGGGAAATGTCGCCCCTGACCTGCAGGTCCCCGTGTCCCAGATGGTGCAGGATCAGGGAGTTCACCACCGGATGGGACTCGTAGATCCGGTAGTCCGGCTTCGGGAAGCCGAAGCGGTGCGGGTCCCCGGTGAACATGCGCAGCAGCCGCTTGTCGAGGAACTGCTTCAACGGGCGGGGCAGCGGCCGGCCCTGGTTCAGGGTGTCCGTGGGCCGGCCGAAGACGTACTTCGGAATGAAGTAGTAGCCGCGCCGGACACTGACATCCACAGTGTCAGCGTGGTGGACGGCGTCCACGGCAATATCGCATCCGCTGTTGCCGGCACCGACAATCAGCACCCGTTTGCCGGCGAGCTCGGAGGCGTTCTTGTAATGGGCCGAATGCCGGATCTCGCCGCTGAAGGAGCCGGGAAACGCCGGGACGGACGGGGTGTGCAGGGTGCCGGTGGCCACGATGACGGCGCTGAAGCGTCCGTGTCCGCGGCCGTCCGGGCCTTCCCAGTCCACGTCCCATCCCCCGCCGGAAGGGGCGGAGCGCAGTACCCGCGTGCCGAACCGAATATGGCTGCGAAGCCCGAAGGTGTCGGCATATGCGCCGAAATAGGCGTGCAGGTGCCGGTGCCCGGGATAATCCGGGGTCCCCTCCGGCATGGGAAACTCGGAAAAGGCCGTGGTGGTCTTCGAGGAGATCAGGTGGGCCGATTCGTACACCGTGCTGGCCGGATTCCCGATGTTCCAGAGTCCGCCGACGTCGGTGTGCTGTTCGAAGCCGACAAAGTCCAGGCCCTGCCTGGACAGGGCCCGCATGGCGGCAAGGCCGCTGGGTCCGGAGCCGATGACGGCGACGGGCAGTTCCGATCGTGCGAATTCATTTGCGGGAGACACTTCCACCTGTTTCTGTGACCTGCATCACCGTCGATGCAGCCAGAACGCTACCGAAGGGTGGACGGGCGGGTCAAACCGGCCCGCCGGGAAGGACACGCGAAAGGCCCCGGCGCTGGTGCTGCCGGGGCCTTTCGTTATTCTGCTTTCGAACTACTGCACGTCGTCGTCAACCCAGTCGAAGGTCTTGGTGACGGCCTTCTTCCAGAGGCGCATCTGGCGCTCACGCTCGGATTCTTCCATCTGCGGGCTCCAGCGCTTGCCTTCATCCCAGTTCTGCTCAAGCTCGTCGGTGTCGTTCCAGAAGCCGACGGCCAGGCCCGCTGCGTAGGCTGCACCCAGTGCCGTGGTCTCGATGACCTTGGGACGGACCACGTCCACGCCGAGGATATCGGCCTGGAACTGCATGAGGGCATCATTGGCGACCATGCCGCCGTCCACGCGCAGCTCGGTCAGCGGAACGCCGGAGTCGGCATTCACGGCGTCGAGCACTTCCCGGGTCTGGAAAGCGGTTGCTTCCAGGGCTGCCCGGGCGATGTGGTTCTTGTTCACGTAGCGGGTCAGGCCCACCATTGCGCCGCGTGCATCGGCACGCCAGTACGGTGCGAACAGACCGGAGAACGCGGGCACGATGTAGACGCCGCCGTTGTCCTCGACCTTGCGGGCGAGTTCTTCGATCTCCGGGGCACTGTTGATGATGCCCAGGTTGTCGCGGAGCCACTGGACCAGGGAGCCGGTGACGGCGATGGAACCCTCCAGGGCGTAGACCGGCTTGGCATCGCCGAGCTGGTACGCGACGGTGGTGATGAGTCCGTTTTCGGACCGCACGATTTCTTCGCCGGTGTTGAAGATCAGGAAGCAGCCGGTGCCGTAGGTGTTCTTGGCGTTGCCCTTCTCGAACGCAGCCTGGCCGAAGGTTGCCGCCTGCTGGTCGCCGAGGATGCCGGCCACCGGGGTCTCGCGCAGCAGCTGCGAGCCGGCAACCATGCCGTAGACCTCGGAGGAGGACTTGATTTCGGGAAGCATCGACCGCGGGATGCCGAATTCCTTGAGGATGTCCTCATCCCAGGTGAGGGTCTCAAGGTTCATGAACAGCGTGCGGGAGGCGTTGGTGACATCGGTGATGTGCACGCCGCCGTCGGTGCCGCCGGTCAGGTTCCAGACAATCCAGGAATCCGTGTTGCCGAACATGAGGTCCCCTGCCTCTGCCCGTTCACGTGCCCCCTCGACATTGTCCAGGATCCACTTGATCTTCGTGCCGGAGAAGTACGTCGCCAACGGCAGGCCGACGGTGTCCTTGAACCGGTCCAGGCCCCCGTTTTCCGCGAGCTCGTTGACGATGGGCTGCGTGCGGGTGTCCTGCCAGACAATGGCGTTGTACACCGGCTCGCCCGTGTTGCGGTCCCAGACCACGGCCGTTTCGCGCTGGTTGGTGATGCCGACGGCGGCAATGTCGTGCCGGGTCAGGTTGGCCTTGGACAGCGCGCTGCCCACCACTTCGCGGACGTTCGTCCAGATCTCCATCGGATCGTGCTCGACCCAGCCGGCGTGCGGGAAAATCTGCTCGTGTTCTTTCTGCCCGGTGGAAACGATGTTTCCGTCGTGGCCGAAGACGATTGCACGGCTGCTGGTGGTGCCCTGGTCGATGGCGATGATGTACCTGGGATTGTCAGGCATTGTTTCTGCTCCTTGCAGTGGGGGTCTTTAGGGGTGCCGGTCCCGACGGGCCGGCGGTGCACTTACAGCGGGAGGGGAATCTGGGCTCCCACGAAGCCGCCCAGGGCTCCGCCGATCAGCGGGCCTACGACGGGGACCCACGAGTAGGCCCAGTCGCTGCTTCCCTTGCCGGGGATGGGCAGCAGGGCGTGGACGATGCGCGGCCCGAGGTCACGGGCCGGGTTGATGGCGTAGCCGGTCGGTCCGCCGAGGGAGGCGCCGATGCCGAGAACCACGAGTGCCACGGCCAGCGGGCCGAGTTCGGTAGGCGTGCCGGCAAAGGCGACGATGGTGAAGACGAGGACGAACGTGCCCACGACCTCGGTGACAACGTTCCAGCCGTAGGAACGGATAGCGGGACCCGTAGAGAAGACGCCCAGGATGTTTGCTGCATCGGGTTCATCGTCGAACTGCTTCTTGTAAGCAAGCCATGCCACGAAGGCACCGACGATGGCACCGGCCATCTGCCCGGCGAAGTACACCATGGCGGCACCGAAGGACACCTCGACGCCCGGCGCGAACTCTTCATTGCCGGCTGCCCAGAGGCCTACCGTCACGGCGGGGTTGATGTGCGCGCCGGAAATGGCTGCCGCGTACACGCCGGCGAACACACCGATGGCCCACCCCCAGTTGACCATCAGGGTTCCGCCGCCGGCACCCTTCGTTTTTGCCAGGGCGACGTTGGCGACAACGCCGCAGCCCAGAATAATGAGGATGGCAGTACCCGCCAGCTCACTGATGAAAACTTCTCCCAGAGTCACCATCGACTCCTCCGATCATTCGTATCCGTCCGCGACCCAGGCGGGTGGCCGGACTGTTGGGTTCTATGCAATCAATCTTTTGCAAGAAGCGCCATTACCTTAGCTGACCTGTTTGGCGCCACGCCAATCTTCACACGGAGAAACAGGTAGTCAGGGCACGATTCGGCGCCGCGCCCGCGGCTCGGTAAAGTCATCCTATGCAGCCGGTACCGAAAATTGAGCTCAACAACGGCGTCCTCATGGACCAGGTGGGCTTCGGAACGTACAAGATCCCGGCCGGCGACGCCGCCGGGCTGTGCCTGGACGCGCTCGAGGCAGGGTACCGGCATATCGACACGGCCGCCCTGTACGGCAACGAGGCCGGGGTGGGCGAAGCGGTTCGGTCCTTCACCGGCAGGACGAGTGCTGCGCGCAGCGACATCTTCGTGACCTCCAAGGTCTGGAACACCGACCAGGGCTACGACTCGACCCTGCGTGCCTTTGACGCGTCCCTGTCCCGGCTGGGTCTGGAGTACCTGGACCTCTATCTCATCCACTGGCCGTGCCCGGAGCGGGGACAGTTCATCGACACGTACCGGGCGCTGGAGAAGCTCTATGCCGACGGCCGGGTCCGCGCCATCGGCGTCTCCAATTTCCAGCCCGCCCATCTGCGGCAGCTGCTGGAAGCGACCGGGATTGTTCCGGCGGTAAACCAGATTGAGCTGCACCCCTGGCTTGCGCAGGCGGAACTGCGGCAGATGCACCAGGACCTGGGGATCCGGACGTCCGCGTGGAGTCCGCTGGGCCGGGGCAGAGTCCTGGCGGACCCGGTCGTGGTGCGGATTGCCGCCGAACTCGGCCGCACCCCCGCGCAGGTGGTCCTCCGCTGGCACCTGGACCTGGGCACGATTGTCCTCCCCAAAGCCAGCAGCCCGGAGCGCATTGCCGGAAACCTGGATCTGTACACCTTCGAGCTGACCGACGGGCACCGGACGGCGTTGAGTGCGCTGGACCGGGGAGAGCGGTCCGGCTCGCACCCCGACAAGGTGAACTGAATGTCCGGTACAGCGACGCCTCGGTCCTCGACGCCGTCGGGCGCCCCTGCGCCGTTCACGCGCCAGGCCGCCGTGCGGTCCTTTTCGGTCGACGGCACGGAACAGGTCTGCCGCGACTTTGCGCCGGTAACGGACGACGACGCCGGGCTCCCGCCGATCCTGATGCTCCACGGCTTCCGCGGCGACCACCACGGACTGCTGCGGATTGTCGAAGCGCTTCCCCGCCGCCGGGTCCTGGTGCCGGACCTCCCCGGGTTCGGTTCCGGGGCACCTTTGCCGGGTGCCCATGACGTTGCGGCCTACACGTCCTTTGTCCGCGACATGTTTGCCGCTCTGGACCTGGGACCGGACACCGTGCTGCTGGGCCATTCCTTCGGCTCCATCATTGCCGCGCATCTGGCGGCCGATCAGCCGGAGCTGATCAGCCGGCTGATCCTGGTGAACCCGATCTGCGAACCGGCCCTTGAAGGGCCCAAGGGCATCACCAGCAAAGCCGCAGAGCTCTATTACCGGATCAGCGCGGCGTTGCCGGAGAAGGCGGGCATGGCCCTGCTGAGCAGTCCGGTGATTGTCCGCGGGATGAGCGTGTTCATGGCCAAGACCCGTGACCGATGCCTGCGGCGGTGGATCCACGGCCAGCACGACGCGTATTTCAGTGCCTTCGCCAACCGGGCAGTGGTCCTGGATGCGTTCCGGGCCTCCATCTCGGCCACCGTGCGCGACGTCGCTGCCCAGCTTTCCATGCCGGCGCTGCTGGTCGCGGCCGAGCAGGACGACATCGGATCGGTCAAGGGCCAGCGGAGGCTGGCCGCGATGATCCCGGACGCGGAGCTGCACATCCTTCCCGGCGCCGGACACCTGGTCCATTACGAGAAGCCTGTAGAAGCGGCGGAGCTCATTGAAGATTTCCTGTCCCGGAGGCATGCATGAGGATGCAGCTGGCCATTGACGCACGCTTCACCCGCACGGACCACCACGACGGCATCAGCCGCTACGGTGCCAGCCTGATCGAGGCGGTCAGCGAACATGCCGACGTGCTGATGCTGATCTCGGACGAACGCCAGCTGGCTTTGCTGCCGGACCTGCCCTGGGTGAAAATCAACAGCCCGCTCTCCCCCGCCGAGCTGTTTGTCGCGTGGCGCATCAACCGCCTGGGTGCGGACGCGGTGTTCTGTCCCATGCAGACCATGGGCAGCTGGGGGCGGAAGTATCCGCTCGTCCTGACCCTGCATGACCTGATCTACTACCAGAACCCGACGCCGCCGTCGTTCCTGCCGCTGCCCGTGCGTGGACTGTGGCGGCTGTACCACCTGGCTTACTGGCCGCAGCGGCTGCTGCTGAACCGGGCCGACGTCGTCGCCACCATCAGCGAAACCACGCGCGGTCTCATGGCCCGCCACCGGCTGACGCGGCGGCCGGTCCGGATGGTGGCCAACGCTCCGCAGGCGGGCGCGGTCCCGCGGGACCCGGATACGGCGGTGGAACCGTCGCTGCTGTATATGGGGTCGTTCATGCCCTATAAGAACGTGGAGACCGTGATCCGCGGCATGGAGCACCTGCCGGGCTTCACCCTGCACCTGCTTAGCCGGATCAACGATGCGCGAAGGTCCGAGCTGGAGGCTCTGATCCCGAACGGTGCGCAGGTGCAGTTCCACAACGGCGTCACGGACGAGGAATATGACCGGCTGCTGCGGCGGGCCACGGCACTGGTGACGCTGTCCAAGGCGGAGGGCTACGGCCTGCCGGTGATTGAGGCTATGGCAACGGGCACGCCGGTGGTTGCCAGTGATATTCCCATCTTCCGTGAGGTTTCCGGCGGCGCGGCGCTGTTGGTGGATCCGGACGATCCGGCGGCATTTGCCGGGGCCGTCCGCGAGCTGGCCGAGCCGGGACGGTGGCAGAAGGCGTCGGACGCGGGACTGCGCCGGGCCGCCGACTACGGGTGGGACACTTCGGCAGCCCAGCTGATGGAAGCGGCCGGGGAGGCTGTCCGCCTGTTCCCCGGCCGCCGCCGTCGTTTGGTGTCTCCCCTTACAGGCTGACGATCATTTTGCCCTTGTTGGCGCCCTTCATGAGGTCGATGAAGGCCTGGGGGGCATTCTCCAGGCCGTGCACGAAGGTTTCGTCATAGCTGACGGCGCCTTCCCGCAGCCACTGGGCCATCCGGGTGTTGAACTCGTCCACGTACCGGCTGTAACTGCCGACGAGGAAGCCGCGAAGGGTGATTTCCTTACCGATGGCGAGGGCGAGGTTGCGCGGGCCAGACGCGGCACCCTTGTCGTTGTACACGGAAATGGCACCGCACATTGCCACGCGGCCACCCCGGTTCATCACCGAGAGGGCAGCTTCGAGGTGCTCGCCGCCGACGTTGTCGAAGTAGACGTCAATGCCGTCCGCACCGGCAGCCTTCTTCAGGGATTCCTTCACGGGGCCGTCGTGGTAGTTGAAGGCTTCGTCGAACCCGAGGTCAAGCAGCCGCTGGACTTTTTCCGCTGAACCTGCGCTGCCGATGACCTTCTTGGCTCCCATGACCTTGGCCATCTGTCCCACCAGTGAGCCCACGGCACCGGCCGCACCGGACACGAAAACCACGTCCCCTTCGCGGAACTCCGCAACCTTGGTCAGGCCGCTGTAGGCGGTCTCCCCCGGCATGCCGAGCACGCCCAGGTAGGCGCTGGCCGGGGCCAGATCCGTGTCGATGATTCGTGCGCGCTTCCCGTCCAGGACTGCATAGTCACGCCAGCCCAGCCAGTGGGCCACTTTGTCCCCGGGCTTGTGCGCGTCGGAGCGGGACTCCACCACTTCACCGACGGCTCCGCCTTCCAGCGCAGCGTCCAGCTTGAAGGGCGGGACGTAGGACTTCACGTCGTTCATCCGTCCGCGCATGTAGGGGTCCACGGACATGTGCAGGTTGCGGACCAGGACCTGGCCATCCTGCAGTTCCGGGACCGGCACCTCCGTCAGACGGAAGTTCTCCTCTGCGGGCCAGCCTTCCGGCCGGGAGGCCAGCTGGATTTCGCGGCCGGTGTGGGGACGGTTGCTCATGAAATGCACCTATCTGTCGGGTGAATGGAAAATTTACTGGTCCTCTTTGACCACTGACTGGCGCAGGGCGGCATTGACCTTGGCGAGAGTTTCCTGGAGGCTGCGCAGCTCCTCCGGGTCCAGGCCGGCGGACGCGGCCACACGGTCAGGCAGGTCACGGGATTTCTGTTCCAGGGCACGCCCGGAATCCGTGAGGTAGACGCGGACCCGCCGCTCATCCTCGGCGGCGCGGCGGCGCTGCAGCAGCTCCGCTGCCTCCAGGCGTTTGAGCAGCGGAGACAACGTGCCGGAGTCCAGTTCCAGGGAGTGGCCCAGGTCGCCCACGCTCTGGCCGTCCTGTTCCCAGAGCAGCGTCATCACCAGGAACTGCGGGTAGGTGAGCTTCAGTTCCTCGAGCATCGGGCGGTACAGTGCGGTGGCTGCCCGTGAGGCGGAGTACAGCGAAAAGCACACCTGTCGCTGCAGTGATTCGTTCATCCGGCTACCGTAGGCCACAACTTAGTTGTGCACAATGCTTTTGCTGTTGGCTGTTTGCTTCCCGGGGCCTGATGCTTACGACCACGGTGGTCGGCCCGGGATCCGGCACTGGTCCTTCCCATCCGGGTCCCTACGGCCCGCGGCGGATACCTTCGCCTAGGCTGGGCCCATGCATCAACCCCTTACCGTCCCCGATTACCGCCGCACCGCCAGCCGCCTCCCCTGGGACCGGCTGCCCGACGTCGTCCGGGAGAGGATCGCCGCTGAGGTGGGCGGAGAAGTGACGGTGGTGCATCCGGCCGGCGGCGGGTTCACGCCGGGGTTCGCCGCCGTCGTCGGCAGCAACCTCGGGGCGCGGGTGTTTGCCAAAGCAGCAGCGGCGTCGGATTCCTTCATCTTTCCCTCCTATCGCAGGGAGTCCGAAGTGGTTCCCTTGATGCCCGAAGATATGCCGATGCCCGCACTGCGCAGCACTGATCTCGTGGTGGTGGACGGCATGGACTGGCAGATACTGGTGTACGAGGCTGTGGAGGGCCGGATGCCCGGACAGCCGTGGACCGAGTCGGACGTTGCCGTCGTCGAAGCGGCATGTGTCTCTGCCGCCCGGCTTTTGTCCGGCTTTCCCCGCAGCGAGGGAGGCACCCCGGTTGCGGAGGACCTGGCTGGCCTTCCCTCCCAGTTCCAGCCCGTCGTGGACGGCGGTGCCGTGCCCTGGTTCCTGCCCGGCCTCACCCGGGACGAGGCCCGGGCGTTCCAGGCTGCCCTCGACCTGGCCCCAGAGGCGCTGGCCGGCGACGCCGTGCTTCACGGGGACCTGCGGGCCGACAATATCCTCATCTCGCAGGAGCGCGCCCTGTTTTGCGACTGGAACTTCCTGGGCACCGGTGCCGCGTGGATCGATTGGGTGGGCCTGCTGCCCTACGTCCGGGCGGACGGCATCGACGCCGACGCGTGGCTGCAGCGGTCGGAACTCTCGAGGAACGTGCCCGCCGCCTCTGTCGATGCACTGCTCTCGGCACTGTTGAACTACATGATTTATTGGGGCGGCCAACCGGATGTGGAAAGCAGTCCGCATTTGCGCGTTCATGGCCGGCACACTGCGCGGTTGGTCTATGAATGGTTGGTGAGCCGTCGGAGTTAATGGCGGCGGATGGGTGAGTGCCGACCCGATGGGCGGACCGACATGGGCCGGTTGATTGGCGTCACGTGACGGATGGGCCGATGGGGAAGGGCGGATGCCGCTAGCCAGCGGCAAACCCTTTCCCAAAAAAGACAGGTAGTAAGCCGGGTATTTTTTCCTGTCCAAGGCAGTTGCCGCTGACTAAACTCGAACACATGTTCGAATATTCGTCTCCGTCCCAGCACCATCTGCCCCCGCCGGAACAAGCCCGGTCGGCGCTGTTCGGCGACTGGGTAGACGTCCTGGCAACCGCCGATACGGCAGCCCAATCCTGCCCGGACGCTGAGCTTATTGACCAGTTGAGTACCTTGGAGGCATTGAAAGCAGCAGCGGCCGCCGAGCAGGCCCGTATCGCTGTTCTCTTCGATGAATCCCAGCGCCGGAAACGGGCCGAGGCAGGACTGCCGGCAGGCGAACTGGGACTCGGAGTGGCAGCACAGATCGCCTTGGCCCGCAGGGAATCCCCCGCCAAGGGCGGCCGGTTGTTGGGGCTGGGCAAAGCCTTGACGGCTGAAATGCCGTGCACGTTGGAAGCGCTCTCCCGGGGGCAGATCAACGAGTGGCGGGCCACTTTACTGGTGCGGGAAACGGCATGCCTAAGTGTTGAAGACCGGAGGCGTGTCGATAAGGAAGTGGCAGGCGATCCGGACGCGCTCCTCGCCCTGGGTGACCGGCAGGTCCTTTCCCGTGCCAGGTCGGCTGCTTACCGCCTCGATCCGCAGGCAGCGGTGAAGCGCTCCGCCAAGGCGGCCGCCGATCGGTTTGTATCCTGCCGGCCGGCTCCCGACACCATGACCTATCTGACGGGACTGTTACCTGTGGCCCAAGGCGTCGGGGTATATGCAGCCCTTTCCCGCGAAGCCGACCGGTTGCGGTCTGCCGGCGACAGGCGCGGCCGTGGACAGATTATGGCCGACACCTTGGTGGAGAGGGTCACCGGCTCCGCCGATACGAACCGCATGAGGGTTGAGATTGCGCTGATTATGACCGATCGCACCCTACTGGGCGGATCGGCGGACGCTGCCGTAGTTCCCGGTTACGGGCCGGTTCCTGCTCAATGGGCCCGTGATCTGGTGATGGGGAACGGTGGACAAAGCGAGGACAGGCGCAGGGAAGGTGGATCAACCTCCGATACGGATCCGCCCACTGATCCGGCCATCCCACGGACCCTTCGCCGTCTTTACACGGACCCTGAAACAGGCCAATTGACGGCCATGGAACCACGTGCCCGCATCTTTCCCAAGGCACTGGCCCGGTACATCGCGACTCGGGACCAGGTGTGCCGAACACCGTGGTGCGGAGCACCGATCCGGCACATCGACCACATTCAGCGCCACCGCCAGGGCGGACTCACCACCGCGGACAACGGCCAGGGTCTGTGTGAAGCCTGCAACCTGGCCAAGGAAGCCCCGGGCTGGCGATCCACAACAGCAAAATCCAATGCCTCCGATACCGGGGCAACTGAGGCGCGGGACGGCCATACCGTGGACACCACCACGCCGACCGGACATACCTACCGTTCCACCGCTCCCCCGCTGCCGGGGGTCCAGCCGATGCCGATACGTGCACGCCGGAACATGCGCCCCGGGCGCGAGGAGACCACCCCAAGCGGGGACGCCCAGCAGGGTGGTTCTTACCGGAGCGAGGGTGCCTCACTGATGGAGGCCGGCGTCATCGATCTGCTGTGGGTGGCTTGAAAATTACGGCGTTGCCACTGGGACCTCAATCGGTACCGGAAGTGGCTGCATCGGATACGGCACTTGGCACTCGGCCATGGAGAGTGCTAATCTCATTGCCACAAGTTGAGCGGCATCGACTCAACTTTGAAACGAACATTGACACCGCTTTTTGAAGCGATCGGATGGAGGAGTTGATACCACATGGCTATGAAATTTGATCCGTTCCAGGAATTCGACCGGATGGCACAGGCCCTGCGCGGCGAAGGTTCGCTGCGCGGTATGCCGATGGACCTCTACCGGCAGGGGGACAACTACATCCTGGCGGCCGACCTGCCGGGGATCGATCCCGGATCCATTGACGTCGACGTTGATGGACAGCTGCTGACCATCCGTGCCCTGCGGACGCTGCACGGCGTCGAAGGCGTCAAGTGGCTCACCCGCGAACGCGAAAGCGGTTCCTTCCTGCGCCAGCTGAATCTGGGCCAGGGCATCGCCACCGAGAAGATTTCCGCCCAGTACAGCAACGGTGTCCTGAGTGTGACCATCCCGGTCAGCGAGAAGGCCAAGCCGCGCCGGATTGCCGTCCAGGCTCCTTCGGACACCGCAGTCCTGGCACAGGAACCAAATGCTGCAGCTGAACAGCACGAAGAGCGCGAGGCGGTCAACGCCTAGAAGCGGTTGTAAATGGCGGGCAACCCACGCCGTCACGGTCACCGCCAGGCAAGCAGTACCGCCAGGCGAACAGCAGGGTCCCGGGATCATCCCGGGACCCTGCTGTTTGCCGTGGCACATTTCACGCCCGTCCGGTTCGGGTGCACTCCGGACCCGGCAGCATACTGGAAAAGTGGCCGCCGGCTGCGGCCGCTAGCAGCAGAAACGTATTCTCAAGGAAGAGGATTACCGGTGCGAATTCCGACGGTTAACCGGCCAGGATGGATGATCCACGGAGTACCCCGCGGCCTGCTGGGCCGGCTGTCCCGGCTTGGCACCTCTGCCCAGCTGGCGCTGCTTTCCCTGCTGGGAGCCACCGCGGTGCTGTTCGAGCTGCTCTAGGACCCGTCGGTACGCCGCAGCTAGAGGACGTCGGTTCCGTCAACCCGGATGTAGACGGGATCCCCGGTTCGCCGTGCGGAAGCCGCTGCCTTCGTGGACCGCAGTGCCGCCGTAATCGCCGGTGCTGCGGCATACGGGAAAAACAGCAGAGTCCGGTAGCGTCCGCCGGCTCCTCCGAGCTGGCCGTCCGGAGACTGGGCGTCACGGCGGTCGTTGTTGCCCGCGGCGGGAACGACGGGAGGTGCAACCGGTGCCGGTCCCACGGTCCGGACACTGTCGGGAAGGTCCAAGCGCGTGATGAACGCGTCCAGGCCCTCCCTGGATCCGCTGAGCTCCGCGTACCGCACCGCCGGAGGCAGGCCCAGCTCGCGCCTGAGCTCCAGTTCCCGTTCCGCTGCTCCGGCAGGGTCCCAGCGCAGCAGGTGTCCCACGGTGCTGCTGTCATCCGCAGTGACCACCACGAGGCCCTTCTCCGTGGCCGGCCGCACCAAAGCGGCTGCGGAGAACCACCGCCTCAGGGTGTCCTCGCCGGCCCGCAGTGATTCGCGGGAAAGCATGGCATTGCCGTCCAGCAGAATGGCCGCCGCGTATCCGCCGGCGGCTACCGGTTCAGCGCCCGGTGTGGCCACCACCAGGGCAGGCGCGTCCGGAATCGAGGTCCGGATGTGGTCTCCGGCAGAAGAAATAACGGTGGTGGAGGGGAAGGCCCGGCCCAGCTCCTCTGCGGTGCGTCCGGCGCCGGCAGTGGACCCCCGCAGGACGGTTCCTCCGCAATTGCCGCAGTGCCACATGGGTTCCGGACGGCCGCACCAGCGGCAGGAAGGTATTCCGTTACGGCTGGCGAGGCCAAGCGGTCCAGAGCAGTGGCGGCAGCGGGCCGGCTCCCGGCACACCTCACAGGACAGGGCCGGGGAGAACCCCGTCCGTGCCACCTGGACCAGCACGGGCCCGCGGGTCAGCCCGTCCTGGGCGGCCTTCCAAGCCGTATGCGGGATCCGGGCACGCGCCGCCAGCGGATCCCGTTCCATGGTGAAGGAGTCGGCCGTGCTGACCACCCGGGGTGCCCAGGCGCGCACTGTAGCCCGCTCGGCGGCAATCCCGGCCGCCCAGCCGCTGGCCACCAGCCGCTGGGCCTCGGTGCTGCGCGAATGCGACGCCATCAACAGGGCGGCGTCTTCCAGCCCGGCCCGCAGCAGCAGTACGTCACGGGTGTGCTGATAGGGTGCCCGCTGCTCGGCATGCAGGTCATCGGCGTCATCCCAGATAACCGCAAGCCCCAGGTTTTCCACGGGAGCATAGGCGGCCGAACGGGTGCCGATGGCAACCTGTACATCACCGTGCAGGAGCTGCAGGAAACTGCGGTAGCGCGGGGTGGGCCCGTCCTCTGCCGTCAACCGAGCAAAGGTGTCTCCTCCGATCCGCGCGGTGAGGGCGGCTTCAACCCGGGCCAGGTCCTTGTTGTCGGGGACTACTACCAGTGCGCCGCGGCCGGAGATCAGCGTGGACCGGACCGCTTCGGCGATTTCGGCCGGCCAGTCGCGGGGTCCGTATCCGCCGAGGGACGAAAGGACGGCCCGCGGGCTGTGGCCTGCAGCGAGATGGGTGAGGAAACGCGGACCGTGCGGGTACCGGCCCAGCGGGTTCACTCCCGCCCCTTCCGGTCCGGCCAGGGGTTCCGGCGGCACCGCAGCGGGCGCTTCGCCTGGAGACGCCGGCTCTCCCTTCCCGCCGGCCTCCCGTGCCTCGGGCGTGAATTCCTTATCCACCCGTGCCGCGCGCGGCGGAATGGCAACCCGCAGCACGTCATGCACAGTTCCGGCGTAGCGGGCTGCCACGGCCTCGGCCAGGCGCAGGATCTGCGGGGTCAGGACCGGCTGAGGGGAAATGACCTTGCCCAGCGGCATCAACCGTGCCGTGGTGTCAGCTTCGGCGACCCGTTTGGTAATAAAGCCGGGCAGCTCCTGTCCGCCGAAGCGCACCTTGACCCTGGCTCCGGGCACTGCGTCCGCGTCGAAGTCCTCCGGGACGAGATAGTCGAACGGGCGGTCCAGGTGCGGGAGCGGAGAGTCCAGCAGTACACGGGCAATCGGCAGGGCAGAGGCCGGACGCCCCTTTCCTACCGCTTTGGCCGGCGGCGTGAAGCCGTGCAGCAGGGACAGCTGCACGGCCTCCCCGGACTGGTCCGCTGCCATGCCGGCTACACGTTGAAGTAGCTGCGGAGGTCCTCGACCTTGTCCTTGCGCTCCCAGGTGAACCCTTCGTCCTCCCGGCCGAAGTGGCCGTGGGCGGCAGTCCGCTGGTAGATGGGGCGCTTCAGGTCCAGGCCGTTGATGATGCCCAGGGGCCGCAGGTCAAAGACTTCCTGCACGGCGTCGGCAATCCGGGCCGGGTCGACCGTCTCGGTGCCGAAGGTCTCCACGTAGATGCCCACGGGACGGGCCATGCCGATGGCGTAGGCAATCTGGATTTCCGCACGGCGGGCCAGTCCGGCAGCCACCACGTTCTTGGCCACCCAGCGCATGGCGTACGCAGCGGAACGGTCCACCTTGCTCGGATCCTTGCCGCTGAAGGCACCGCCGCCGTGGCGGGCGAAACCGCCGTAGGTGTCCACGATGATCTTGCGTCCGGTCAGTCCTGCGTCTCCGACGGGACCGCCGATCACGAAGGGACCGCCCGGGTTGATGATGTGCTCGACAGCGGAAATGTCCAGGTCGGTGCCGGCCAGGACCGGATTAATGACATGTGCGGCCATGTCCGCCCGCAGCTGCTCCAGGTCCAGCTCGGCGGCGTGCTGCGTGGAAACCACCACGGAGTCCACCGATACGGGACGGTCGCCGTCGTATCCGATGGTGACCTGGGTTTTGCCGTCCGGGCGGAGGTACGGGAGGGTGCCGTCCTTGCGGACGGTGGTCAGGCGTTCGGAGAGCCGGTGCGCCAGCCAGATGGGCGTGGGCATCAGGACGGAAGTCTCGTCGCTGGCGTAGCCGAACATAATGCCCTGGTCCCCCGCACCTTGGGCATCGTAGGGATCCACGACCTTCCCGGTCCGGTTTTCCAGGGAGTTGAACACGCCCGAAGCGATTTCCGGAGACTGCTGTCCGATGGAGACGGACACGCCGCAGCGGGCTCCGTCGAACCCGTTGGCCGAGGAATCGTAGCCGATGTCCAGGATGGTGTCGCGGACCAGCTGCGGGATTTCCACGTAGCCTTCGGTGGTCACCTCGCCGGCAACGTGGACCAGCCCGGTGGTCACCAGGGTTTCAACGGCTACGCGGGACTCGGGGTCGACCTTGAGCAGGCCGTCGAGGATGGCGTCACTGATCTGGTCGCAGATTTTGTCCGGGTGTCCCTCAGTGACGGATTCCGAGGTGAAAAGGCGCAGGTTCGACTGCGGCTTAGAGGGGGAAGAAGTAGAAGTCACGGGATTTACTCTACCGGGCTGCGCCCCCGGTCGAGGCACGGGGAGGGTGCTCCTGCGTCAGGAGCGGCGGAGCGCGAGTTCGGCGGTAATCCGCGCGATAATCCGTTCCGAGACCTCGGCTTTGGTGCCCGCGGCGCTTTCGACGGCGTCCTCCGCGGAATCGGCGGGTGAGAGAATCCTCACCTCGGTTTCGTCCTGGCCGAAGACCAGCGACTTGCCCACGCGGTTCAGGACCAGCAGGTCGCAGCCTTTGCGCGCGAGTTTTTTGCGCCCGTACTCCAGCACATCGGAGGTGGCGTCGCCGGTTTCGGCGGCGAAGCCGACAATGAGTGCCGGCGTGGCGGTTTCGGCGGCCGCCCGGACCTCAACGAGTTCCTGCAGGATGTCCGGATTGCGGACCAGGGTGATCACGGGGTCCGCTTCGTCGTCGCGCTTCTTGATCTTGGTCTCCACGACCTCCGCCGGACGGAAGTCCGCTACCGCTGCGGCCATGATGAAGACGTCGGAGTCTGCGGCGGCTGCGTGGGCGGCGTCGCGCAGTTCAAGGGCTGTTTCGACGCGGACCAGTTCGACGCCGTCCGGTGCCGGGACATCCATGTGGGCGGCGATGAGCCGAACCCGGGCTCCGGCGGCGAGGGCCGCTTCCGCCAGCGCTGTTCCCTGTTTCCCGGAGGAGCGGTTGCCGAGGAAGCGGACGGGGTCCAGCGGTTCGCGGGTGCCGCCGGCAGTGATGGTGACGGTGGTGCCGGCCAGCGCATCGGAGCCGGCGGCCGGCGGCGCGGCGTTCACCGCGGCCAGCGCTGCGGTGAAGATGGCTTCCGGTTCGGGCAGCCTGCCGGGGCCGGTGTCCTTGCCGGTGAGGCGGCCGACGCCGGGTTCCAGCACTACGGCGCCGCGGCTGCGCAGGGTGGCCACGTTGGCGACGGTTGCCGGGTGCGCCCACATCTCGGTGTGCATGGCCGGCGCGAAGACCACCGGGCCGCGGGCCATCAGCAGGGTGTTGGTCAGCAGGTCGTTTGCCTGTCCCGTAGCCGCCCGGGCCAGCAGGTCGGCCGTGGCGGGGGCCACCACAATCAGGTCCGCTTCATGGCCCAGCCGGACGTGGTTGACCTTTTCCACCTCGTCAAAGACGGAGGAGGAGACGGTGTTGCCCGAGAGCGCCTCCCAGGTGGCAACGCCGACGAACTGCTTGGAGGATTCGGTGGGGACAACACTGACGTTGTGCCCGGCCTCCGTGAAAAGCCGCAGCAGCGACGCGGCCTTGTAGGCGGCGATGCCGCCGCCGACGCCCAGGACTATGCGCACGCCGCTGCCTTCCCCCTCGTGTTCGCCGGTCTTTACTCGGCGTTCTCGTTCGGGCGCACTACGAGCATGCCGTCGTTGATCTCGCGCAGGGCGATGGACAGCGGCTTTTCGTTCAGCTTGGTTTCCACCAGCGGGCCGACGTACTCAAACAGGCCCTCGTGCAGCTGGGAGTAGTAGGCGTTGATCTGGCGGGCGCGCTTGGCACCGTAAATGACCAGCGCGTACTTGGAATCTGCTGCTTCGAGCAGGTCGTCGATCGGCGGGTTGATGATGCCTTCAGACACAGGGTTCTCCAAAATTCTTGAACGGGATTCGCGGTTTGTCAGCGTGTGCGCGGACTGATTCCCATGAGTGATACAAGCTCAGCTGCAGCCCGCTGGACGTCATCATTAATGACGGTGTGATCGAACTCGGACTCGGCAGCAAGTTCCAGTTTAGCGGTTTCCAGCCGTTGCTGCTGCTCTTCGGGCGTTTCCGTTCCGCGTCCGACCAGGCGCCGCACCATTTCGTCCCACGTGGGCGGGGCCAGGAAGACGAAATTCGCCTCCGGCATGGACTTTTTGACCTGCCGCGCGCCCTGCAGATCGATCTCCAGCAGGACGCTGCGCCCCTCTGCCATGGCGGCTTCGACCGTGCGGCGCAGAGTGCCGTACCGGTTGCGGCCGTGGACCACGGCCCACTCCAGCATCTGGTCCTGCTCGATCATGGCATCGAATTCCTCGGAGCTGACGAAGAAGTAATGCACGCCGTCCTCTTCACCCGGCCGGGGAGCGCGGGTGGTGGCGGATACGGAAAGCCAGACCTCGGGGTAGTTGTCCCGGATATAGGTGGATACAGTGCCTTTGCCAACTGCGGTTGGACCTGCAAGAACTGTCAGCCGCGGTTGCGACACGTAAACCTCATTCACTCGTTGCTACATCAATGGCTGTCCAAAAGGTCGATCAGCGCCTTGCGCTGATGCACGCCCAGCCCCCGGACCCGGCGGGTGGGCGCGATACCTACCGTAGCCATTATTCCAGCTGCGCGGCGCTCCCCGACACCAGGCAGTGCGCGGAGCAGGTCCATGACCTTGAGCCTGCCAACCGCTTCCTCCCCTGATCGGGAGAGAATGACCTCTTCGACACTTAGGTCGCCGGACTTGATACGGGCCTTCACCTCGGCGCGCACCGCCCGGGCCGCGGTGGCCTTTTCCCGGGCCTGCGTACGCTCGGCTTCTGTCAGTGGCTTGAGGTTCAAGGGACACTCCCGGAGGATGGCACGCCGCTGGAAACGGCTCTTTTGGTACGTCCGAACCTATCCGCAATCGAAGCCCAAATGCAATGGAGACCGCTTCGCGGGGCAGGCGGGCCGGCTAGCGTACGGATGCCAGATCCGCTGCGGTCCGCCGCGCTGCCTCACGCAGCCCCCGGGGATCCGGGCCGGCCCGGAGGATGCCGCGGCTTGAGGTGGCAAGGACATTGGAGTAGGCGGCCGCGAAGGTCCGCTGCAGGTCCTGCGCCGTGGCCCCCTGGGCGCCCAGGCCCGGAGCCAGCAGCGGCGCACGGGAGGCAGCAAGGTCGATGTCCAGATCCGCCAACGCAGTGCCGACGGTCGCGCCGACCACCAGTCCCACGGAGCCAAGGGGCGCGCCTGCCGCCGCGTTTTCCCCGCCGGCGGCCGTCACGATCCGCGCCGCCACGGACTCCGCCCCTCCCCCGGCGCCGGGAACGGCACCTGCGTGCTGCACCGAGGCGCCTTCCGGGTTGGAGGTCAGCGCCAGCACAAACACGCCACGCCCCGTGCCGGCGGCAAGGTCCAGGGCCGGCCGCAGCGACTCGAATCCGAGATACGGACTGAGCGTCACGGCGTCGGCGGCCAGCGGGGAACCGTCCCGCAGCCACGCGTCGGCGTATGCGGCCATGGTGGAACCGATATCCCCGCGCTTGGCATCGGCGATGCTCAGCACCCCTGCGTCGGCGCACTCCGCCAGCAGGCGTTCCAGGACCGCGATGCCGGCGGATCCGTGGCGTTCATACAACGCCACCTGCGGCTTCACGGCGGCCACGTGCTCCCCCACCGCCGCCAGGACGGTGGAGGAGAAACGCCGCAGCCCGGCGGCGTCGTCGGTCAATCCCCAGTCAGCAAGCAGGCCGGGGTGCGGGTCAATGCCGACGCACAGCTGCCCGCGGCGGTCCATCGCCGCGCGCAGCCGTGCACCGAAGGGGGCGCGGGCTTCAGGCACCGGTGGCGGCCTTCAGCCGGGCCGCGTGTTCCTGCAGGGAGGTCACGTCCCATTCGTAGGACCGCATTGCGTCGATGGCCTGGACCGCGGCACTGAATTCGGACACCGTGGTGACCACCGGGCAGCCGATGGAGGTGGACGCGGCGCGGATTTCGTAGCCGTCGCCCCGGGCCTGCCCGCCCGACGGCGTGTTGACCACCAGGTCGATCTCCCCTGCGGTGATCAGGTCCACGACGGTCCCTTCACCGTTCGGTCCCACGCCCTCGCCGACCTTGCGCACCACCGTGGCGGCGATGCCGTTGCGGCGCAGCACCTCGGCGGTGCCGCCCGTGGAGAGGATCTCGAAGCCCAGGTCGCTCATCCGCTTCACCGGCATGATGATCGAGCGTTTGTCCCGGTTCGCCACCGAGACGAAGACCTTGCCTGCGGTGGGCAGGGCACTGTTCGCGGCTGCCTGGGATTTGGCGAAGGCAGTGTCGAAGTACTTGTCGATGCCCATGACCTCGCCGGTGGACCGCATTTCGGGGCCCAGCAGCGAGTCCACCACGGTGCCCTCGGGCGTCCGGAACCGGCTGAACGGCAGCACTGCTTCCTTCACGGCCACCGGGGCGTCCAGCGGCAGGGTCGAGCCGTCGCCGGCTGCGGTCAGCTTCCCGGCGGCCCGCAGCTCGGCGATGCTGGCGCCGGTGCCGATCAGCGCCGCGGCCTTGGCCAGCTGGACGCCGGTGGCCTTGGAGACAAACGGAACGGTGCGGGAGGCACGCGGGTTGGCTTCGATGACGTAGAGGATGTCCGAGGCCAGGGCGAACTGGATGTTGATCAGGCCGCGGACGCCGACGCCGGCCGCGATCACCCGGGTGGCCTCACGGACCCGGTCGATCACGTCGGTGCCGAAGGTAATCGGCGGCAGCACGCACGCCGAGTCGCCGGAATGGATGCCGGCCTCCTCGATGTGCTCCATGATCCCGCCCACGTAGAGGTCGGTCCCGTCGAAGAGCGCGTCGACGTCGATCTCGATGGCGTCTTCGAGGAACCGGTCCACCAGGACCGGATGGTCCGGGGTGATCTCGGTGGCGTTGGTGATGTACCGGGAGAGGTTCGCTTCGTCGTACACAATCTCCATGCCGCGGCCGCCCAGCACATAGGACGGACGGACCAGCACCGGGTAGCCGATCTCGTCCGCCACGCGCTTGGCGTCCTCGAAGGACACGGCGGTGCCGTTCTTCGGCGCGGTCAGGCCGCCCTCGTCCAGCACCTGCTGGAAGGCACCGCGGTGTTCGGCCAGGTCGATCGCGGCGGGCGAGGTGCCCAGGATGGGCACGCCGGCGTCGGCCAGGGCCTGCGCCAGCTTCAGCGGGGTCTGCCCGCCGAGCTGGACGAAGACGCCCAGGACGCCGCCGGTGCGCTGCTCGGCGGCGATGACCTCCAGGACATCCTCCAGCGTGAGCGGCTCGAAGTAGAGCCGGTCGGAGATGTCGTAGTCGGTGGACACCGTTTCCGGGTTGCAGTTGATCATCACGGTTTCGTGCCCGGCTTCGCGCAGCGCCATGGTCGCGTGGACGCAGGAGTAGTCGAACTCGATGCCCTGGCCGATCCGGTTGGGCCCGGAGCCGAGGATGATGATGGACGGCTTGGCGTGCTCGGCCACCTCGTCCTCCTCGTCGTAGGAGGAGTAGTGGTAGGGCGTGTAGGCGGCGAATTCGGCGGCGCACGTGTCCACGGTCTTGTAGACCGGGCGGACGTCCAAGGCGTGCCGGACCCCGCGGACCACTGCCTCGGGCGTGTTGGTCAGTGCTCCGATCTGTTCATCGGAGAAGCCGTGCCGCTTGGCCAGGCGGAGGATGTCCTCGGTGAGCGACGGCGCCCGGCGGATCTGCCCGGCGGTCTCGTTGATCAGCACCAGCTGGTCCAGGTACCAGGGGTCGATGCCGGTGGCGTCGAACATGTCCTCGATGGAGGCCCCGCCCAGCAACGCCTGCTGGACCTGCTGCAGGCGCGCCGTCGTCGGCCGCCGGGCCGCCTCGATGAGTGCGGGCACATCGGCTGCGTCCACCGGGTCGAAGGACAGGGTGGCGCCCTTCTGCTCCAGGGAGCGCAGGGCCTTCTGCAGGGCTTCGGTGAAGTTGCGGCCGATGGCCATGGCTTCACCCACGGACTTCATGGTGGTGGTCAGGGTGGGATCCGCGGCCGGGAACTTCTCAAACGCGAACCGCGGAACCTTCACCACTACATAGTCCAGGGTGGGCTCGAACGACGCCGGGGTCTTCTGGGTGATGTCATTGGGGATCTCGTCCAGGGTGTAGCCGAGGGAAAGCTTGGTGGCGATCTTGGCAATGGCGAAACCGGTGGCCTTGGACGCCAGGGCGGAGGAACGCGAGACGCGCGGGTTCATTTCAATGACGACAACGCGGCCGGTGTCCGGCTCGATGGCGAACTGGATGTTGCAGCCGCCGGTGTCCACCCCGACCTCGCGGATCACGGCGATCGCGATGTTGCGCAGCTTCTGGTACTCGCGGTCGGTCAGGGTCATGGCGGGGGCCACCGTGATGGAGTCCCCGGTGTGCACGCCCACCGGGTCGAAGTTCTCGATGGAACAGACAACCACCACGTTGTCATTCCGGTCCCGCATCATTTCCAGCTCGTATTCCTTCCAGCCGAGGATGCTCTCTTCGAGCAGCACCTCGGAGGTGGGGCTGTACTGGATGCCGGCGCCGGCGATGCGGCGCAGGTCCTCGGCGTTGTAGGCCAGGCCGGAGCCGAGTCCGCCCATGGTGAAGGACGGCCGGACCACCATCGGGTAGCCGAGTTCCTCCGCGGCGGCGAAGGCCTCGTCCATGCTGTGCACAATGATGGATTTAGCGGATTCGGCGCCGCAGCGCTCGACGACGCCCTTGAACTTTTCGCGGTCCTCGCCGAGTTCGATCGCGGCGATGTTGGCGCCGATGAGTTCCACGTTGTACTTCTCCAGCGCACCGCTCTTGTCCAGCGCGATGGCGGTGTTGAGCGCGGTCTGTCCGCCGAGGGTGGGGAGGATCGCGTCAGGCCGTTCCTTGGCGATGATCTTCTCGACCACCTCCGGGGTGATCGGCTCCACGTACGTGGCATCGGCGAACTCGGGGTCGGTCATGATGGTGGCCGGGTTGGAATTCACGAGGATGACCCGCAGGCCCTCCTCCCTCAGCACCCGCAGGGCCTGCGTGCCGGAGTAGTCGAATTCCGCGGCCTGGCCGATGACGATCGGGCCGGAGCCGATGACCAGGACGGACTTAAGGTCGGTTCTGCGGGGCATTAGATGCTTTCCTTGCTCTTGCTGGCGGCCATAAGCTCTACGAAGCGGTCGAAGAGGTAGGCGGAGTCGTGCGGTCCGGCGGCAGCTTCGGGGTGGTACTGGACAGAGAACGCGGGGATGTCGAGGCAGGCGAGGCCCTCGACGACGTCGTCGTTCAGGGACACGTGGCTGACCTCCACCCGGCCGTAGCGGACCTCGGGTGCGGTGACGGGGCCGTCCAGCGGTGCGTCGACGGCGAAGCCGTGGTTCTGGCTGGTGATTTCCACCTTGCCGGTGCGCCGGTCCATCACGGGCTGGTTGATTCCCCGGTGTCCGTAGCGCAGTTTGTAGGTGCCGAAGCCCAGGGCGCGGCCGAGGATCTGGTTGCCGAAGCAGATTCCGAAGAACGGGAGGCGGGCATCGAGGACTTCGCGCAGCAGGTCCACCTGCACGTCGGCAGTGGCGGGATCTCCGGGGCCGTTGGACATGAACACGCCGTCGGCGTCCAGGGCTTTGATGTCCTCGAAGGTGGACGCGGCGGGCAGCACATAGGTCCGGATGCCGCGCTCGGCCAGGCGCACCGGGGTCATGGATTTGATGCCCAGGTCGACGGCGGCAACGGTGAACAGCGGTTCGCCGGTCCAGCCGTGGTCCGCCGGGTCGATCAGGTAGGTTTCATCCACGCTGACCTCTTCGGCCAGGCGGGAGCCTTCCATGCCCTGCTGGGCACGGACCTCGGCGAGCAGTTCACTGTCCGGACGTTCGGCGTCGGACCCGGAGAAAATCCCGGCCTTCATGGCACCGCGTTCGCGCAGGTGACGGGTCACGGCGCGGGTGTCGACGCCGGAGATGCCGACGACGCCCTGTTCCGCGAGCTGCTCGTCCAGGGTCCGTTCGGACCGCCAGCTGGAGGGGCGCCGGGCGGCGTCGCGCACGATGTATCCGGCAACCCAGATGCGGCGGGACTCGGCATCCTCGCCGTTGACCCCGGTGTTGCCGATGTGCGGGGCGGTCTGCACCACCAGCTGGCGCGCGTAGGACGGGTCGGTGATGGTTTCCTGGTAACCGGTCATGCCGGTGGCGAAAACAGCCTCGCCCAGGGCGGTACCCTGTGCACCGTACGCACGGCCGCGGAAGGTGCGCCCGTCCTCCAGCATCAGGACGGCGGGCGTGGGGTCGATGATCTCGTGCACTGTCACAGTTGTTCCTCGCTAGGGGCAGCCGATGCCGGCAGCAGTTCAGTAATGGCACGGACGAGGGGTGTCTTCTCGTCCGATGAGCGGGTGCGGAAGCCGGTGTCCACGCGTTTGGGACCCAGCTGCCAGGTCACAATGACCAGGCCCTCTTTTTCGACGAACTTTCCGGCCATGCCGCGTTCGAGGCGGACGTCGTGCAGGTCCCGGCGCGGGATCCACAGGTCGTTCGCCCCGGAGCGCGCGAACAGCACGCCTTCGGGGAAGACCGCCGCGGTGGCGTTGGACTTGACGCCCAGGCCGTAGAGCGCCACGCGGTCCAGCCAGTCTCCGGCCGTGGTGGTGGCAACGTACTGGCCCAGCGCCTGGAAGCCCGGTTCCTCAAGGTCGTCGGGCAGGGGCAGCGGGCGGGGCGTATCCTGCTGTCGTCGTCGTCGGCCGCGCCAGCCCAGGGCGAAGAGGCCCAGGACCACGACGATGAGGGCAGCCAGGCCCAGGAAGAAAAAGAGAAGTTCCATCAGGATTCCTTTGCGGCAGCGGGGTGGGGCGTGTTCAGCCTGCCGTTCAGGACGGTGGGGTGGCCGGCGTAGAACACCGCTTCGACTCCACCGGGCAGTTCCAGTCCGGCAAACGGACTGTTGCGTCCCTTGCTAGCCATCTTAGAAGGGTCGACCCTCCTTCGCGCAGACGGGTCCACCAATATGACGTTGGCCGGTTCACCCGCGGCGACGGGCCTGCCCTGGCCCGCCACCCGGCCGATCCGTGCGGGAGTCGCGGAGGTAACCCGGGCGAACCCTGCCCAGTCCATCAGCCCCGTGTCGATCATGGCGTGCTGCACCACTGAGAGCGCGGTCTCCAGGCCGGTCATGCCCATGGCCGCCGACGACCACTCGCCTTCCTTGTGCTCGCTGGGGTGCGGGGCGTGGTCCGTGCCGACAATGTCGATGGCGCCGTCGGCGAGCCCGCGGCGGACCGCCTGCACGTCCGCTTCGGTGCGCAGGGGCGGGTTCACCTTGTAGACCGGATCGTAGGTGCGGACCAGTTCGTCGGTGAGCAGCAGATGGTGCGGGGTGACCTCCGCGGTCACCCGGATGCCCTGGCTCTTGGCCCAGCGGAGGATGTCCACCGATCCGGCGGTGGACACGTGGCAGACATGCAGGCGGGATCCCGTGTGCCGGGCCAGCAGGACGTCGCGGGCAATAATGGCTTCCTCCGCCACGGCGGGCCAGCCGGCCAGGCCGAGGACCGCGCTGACGTCGCCTTCGTTCATCTGCGCGCCCTCGGTGAGGCGGGGTTCCTGCGCGTGCTGGGCAATGACGCCGTCGAACGCCTTCACATACTCCAGCGCCCGGCGCATCAGCACCGGGTCAGAGACGCACTTGCCGTCGTCGGAAAACACGCGGACCCGGGCCCGGGAGTCGGCCATCGCGCCGAGTTCGGCCAGCTGTTGGCCGTCCAGTCCCACCGTGACCGCACCGACCGGGCGGACGTCCACCCAGCCGGCCCGCTCCCCCAGGCTCAGGACCTGTTCCACTACGCCGGCGGTGTCCGCCACCGGCATGCTGTTGGCCATGGCGTGCACCGCGGTGAAGCCGCCCAGTGCAGCCGCCCGGGTGCCGGTCTCCACGGTCTCGGCGTCCTCGCGGCCGGGTTCGCGCAGGTGGGTGTGCAGGTCCACCATGCCGGGCAGGGCGATCAGACCGTCCGCCTCGATCACGACGGCGCCCTCGGGCACCTGCAGGGCGGGGCCGACGGCGGCAATGGTGCCGCCCTCGATGCGGATATCAGCGCGTTCGGTGCCGAGCACTGACGCTCCGCGGATCAGATAGGTGCCGGATGTGCTCATCGGGGCTGCTCCTGCTGGGTACGGGCGGCGCTGTTCTCTCCGGAGAGCAGCAGGTAAAGGGCGGCCATGCGCACGGAGACGCCGTTGCGGACCTGGTCCAGGACGGTGGAACGGGGCGAATCCGCGGCGCGGGCGGAGATTTCCAGCCCGCGGTTCATCGGGCCGGGGTGCATGATGATGGTGTCCGCCAGGCCCAGGGCGTCCAGCCGGTCCAGCCGGACATCGTCCAGGCCCCAGCGGCGGGAGTACTCGCGGACGGAGGGGAAGAAGGCCGAGTGCATCCGTTCGCCCTGCACCCGCAGCATCATCACCGCATCCGGTCCGGTGGCCAGTGCCTCGTCCAGGTCGTAGCTGACCGTGCAGGGCCAGGACTCGACGCCGAACGGCAGGAGCGTGGGCGGCGCCACCAGGGTCACCTCCGCACCCAGTGTCCGTAGCAGCCACAGGTCGGAACGGGCAACCCGGGAATGCAGCACATCCCCGGCGATCACCACCTTCATGCCTGCGAGGTCGGTGCCGGTGGACTCCGTGCCGTGCAGCCGCGCCCAGTGCCGCCGCATGGTGAAGGCATCCAGCAGTGCCTGGGTGGGGTGTTCGTGCGTTCCGTCCCCCGCGTTGAGCACTGCGGCCTCTATCCAGCCGGAGGAGGCCAGCCGTGCCGGCGCTCCGGAGGATCCGTGCCGGATCACCACGGCGTCGGCCCCCATGGCGGCCAGCGTCTGCGCGGTGTCCTTCAGGGATTCGCCCTTGGAGACCGAAGATCCCTTTGCGGAGAAATTGATGACGTCGGCGGAGAGCCGCTTCGCGGCGGCTTCGAAGGAAATGCGCGTGCGGGTGGAGTCCTCGAAGAAGAGGTTGACCACGGTGCGGCCGCGCAGGGCAGGGAGCTTCTTCACTTCCCGCTCCCCCACCGCCGCCATCTGCTCCGCAGTGTCCAGGATGGCCAGGGCATCCTGGCGGCCGAGGTCCAGCGTGGACAGCAGGTGCCTCATACAGTGCCCTCAATGACAACTTCGTCCGTGGCCGCTCCACCGGTGGCCGCGGTGTCGCTTTCGGCCAGCCGGACCCGGACCTGTTCGGCGGAGGCGGTGGGCAGGTTCTTGCCGACGTGGTCTGCGCGGATGGGCAGTTCCCGGTGGCCCCGGTCCACGAGGACGGCAAGCCGGACAATCCGCGGCCGGCCGAGATCCACCAGGGCATCGAGCGCGGAACGGATGGTGCGGCCGGAATACAGGACGTCGTCCACCAGCACCACCACCTTGTCGTCGATGCCGGTGACGGGGACACGGGTGGCGTAGGGCGGCCGGGTGGGCCGGCGGGCAAGATCATCCCGGAACATGGTCACGTCGAGCTGGCCGGTGATGGCAGCGGGATCGACACCGGGGGACGCCGCCGCGATTTTGGCGGCCAGACGCTGGGCCAGCGGATAACCGCGGCGCGGAATCCCCATCAGGACCAGGTCTTCGGGGCCCTTGTTGGCTTCGAGGATCTCGTAGGCAATGCGCGTCAGGGCGCGGTCAATATCAGCTGAAGACAAAACAGTACGGCTGCTGGAAAGAGCATCTTTGGCCGTCATATCCGCTTCCTCCTTCCCCGCCTCACAGGACGGAACTTAAAGGTTGAATGCGGCACCAAGCTATCACAGGGGCACGCCGCACCCCTGCCCTGTGACGGGATGCGTCCGCACTGGAACTATCCTGTCTCCTATGACCAGGCCCCGCGCATGAGCGCCAACGGTATCTTCCCCGACCAGCATCCCGCCCCTCCGGGGTATAGCGGGGGTTCCACACCGCTCCAGCCGTTCTGGTCCCCTCCGGTACGGCGGCGGGACAAGGGCCTGGCGGCCACCGTGGTGCTGATTGTGCTCTCCTCCGTGGCGCTGGCCTGGGTGGGAATGTTCCTGCTGGACCGCCTTGGCCCGCCGGCCTTCATTGTCTGCGGTGTCCTCGCCCTGGTGCCCCTCGGTATCTGCGTGCTGGGCATCTGGTGGGTGGACAGGTGGGAGCCCGAGCCGCGCAGCAGCCTGGCCTTCGCCTTCCTCTGGGGTGCCGGGGTTTCCGTGGCGATTGCACTGCTGGTCGGCCCGTACTTCACGTTCGCCCTGATGGAGCTGGTGCCGTACGGTTCCGCGGATGCTCTGGGGGCCGTGGTCCAGGCTCCGGTGGTGGAGGAATTCGCCAAGGGGCTGGGCATCCTGTTGCTGCTGCTCGTCCGCCGGCGGATCTTTGACGGGCCCGTGGACGGCATCGTTTTCGCCGCCACAGTGGCTGCGGGATTCGCCTTCACGGAGAACATCCTCTACTTCGGATCCGCGCTGCTCACCGCCGGCGCCGACACCGTGTACGAGCTCGGTTTTACCTTCATCCTCCGCGGCCTGCTCTCGCCCTTCGCGCATGTGCTGTTCACGGCCTGCACCGGCCTCGCCCTCGGCCTGGCGGCGCGGCGGGCCGGCAACGCCTGGATCCTGCCGGCCTTCGTGCTGGGTCTGATCCCCGCCATTTTGGGGCACATGCTTTGGAACGGCGGGCCGGCGTTCCTGTTCGGCGACTTCTTCCTGTTCTACTTCCTGCTGCAGGTCCCGTTCTTCGCCGCGGCGGTCACCGGCGTCTGGCTGCTGCGCCGTGCGGAACAGCGCCTGACGCTGCGCCGGCTGTCCGAATATGCCGGCGCGGGGTGGTTCACCCCGGCCGAGGTGCGGATGCTGGCCACCGGTGCCGGACGCCGCCAGGCCATGGCCTGGGCGCGGACCGCCGGAACGGCACCGGCCATGAAGGAGTTCATCCGCCGTGCCACCCGCCTGGCACTGACCCGGCAGCAGATAGCCGCCAGCCGTGACGTCCCCGCCAACCAGGAGTACGAGCGGACCCTGCTGGGGGAAGTCACCGCCATCCGAACGGCGATGCTGGCGGGGCAGCCGCAGTAACCGCGCCCTAAGGCATAACGCAGGAAAGACCGGCCCCGAGGGGCCGGTCTTTCCTGGATACGGGTCCTGCCTACGCCAGCAGGGACGGCTTCAGTTCCTGCAGCCGGCCCAGCAGGCCGTTGATGAAGGCCGGGGATTCGTCCGTGGACAGGGCTTTCGCCAATTCCACGGCCTCACTGATGGCGACCTTGTCGGGAACCTCGTCGTTGTACAGGAGTTCCCACGTGCCCAGGCGGAGGATGATGCGGTCCACCGAAGGCATGCGATCAAGCGTCCAGCCCTGTGAATACGTGCTCAGGAACTCATCAATCTGCTCCTGCATCGCAACCACGCCTTCCACCAGGTCCATGGTGTAGGGATTGATGGTCTGGTCGGTCTTTTCGCGGCGGGCCCGGATGGCATCGAAGGCCGAAACCGAACGCTGTTCGGCTTCGAAAAGGACCTCCAGTGCCCGGGTCCGTGCTTTACTGCGTGCGCTCACTCGTTAACGCGTCCCAGGTAGTCGCCGGTGCGGGTGTCAACCTTGACCTTGGTGCCCTGCTCGAGGAACAGGGGCACCTGGATCTCATAGCCGGTTTCGATCGTGGCAGGCTTGGTGCCGCCGGTGGAGCGGTCGCCCTGCAGGCCCGGCTCGGTGTAGGTGATTTCCATGGTGACCGACGGCGGCAGCTCGATGTAGAGCGGCGAACCTTCGTGGATCGCGATGGTGACCATCATGGACTCCAGCATGAAGTTCGCGTTGTCGCCGACAATCTTGCCGGGGACCGTGAGCTGGTCGAAGTCGGAGGTATCCATGAAGACGTAGTCTTCGCCGTCCTGGTACAGGTACTGGTAATCACGGCGGTCCACGGTGGCGGTCTCGACCTTGATGCCGGCGTTGAACGTCTTGTCCACTACCTTGCCCGAAGTCACGTTGCGCATCTTGGTACGGACGAACGCACCACCCTTGCCCGGCTTCACGTGCTGGAACTCGATGATGCTCCAGAGGTTGCCTTCAAGCTTCAGCACGGTGCCGTTCTTGATGTCGTTGGTCGTCGCCACAGTTTCTCTTCCGTTGTTCGTGAAAGTACGTTTTATTCAAGTCCGTCGACTATTCTACCCGCTCGCGCGGAACCTACAGGCTGAGGCGGATTCCGCCCTGCGGCTCGGACGCAATCTCCTGGTACGTCGCGAACAGCAGCGAGGTGTCCGGCACTTCGAGCATCGACGGTTTCGCCAGCCCGTCCAGCACTACGAAGCGCAGCAGGTCGCCGCGGGACTTCTTGTCCCGGCGCATGCCGTCCAGCAGTGCGGACCAGCGGTCCTTCCGGTAGGTTACCGGCAGCCCCAGGGAGGACAGGATTGCCTTGTGCCGGTCCGCCGTGGCGTCGTCGAGCCGGCCCACCATGCGGCCCAGCTCGGCAGCGAAGACGAGCCCGACGGACACGGCCGCGCCGTGGCGCCACTGATAGCGTTCGGCCAGTTCGATGGAATGGCCCAGCGTGTGTCCGTAGTTCAGGAATTCCCGCCGGCCGCTCTCGCGCAGGTCCGAGGAGACAATGTCCGCCTTCACCGCGATGGAGCGTTCCACGAGTTCGCGTACGACGTCGGAGCCGCCGTCGGCAACGGCGTCAAGGTTCGCTTCGACCAGGTCGAGGATGGCGGGGTCGGCGATGAATCCGCATTTAATCACCTCGGCCATGCCGCTGAGCAGTTCGTTCTTCGGCAGCGTTGCCAGTGCGTCCAGGTCGGCCAGGACCCCGGCGGGAGGATGGAAGGCGCCCACCAGGTTCTTGCCCTCGGCGGTGTTGATGCCGGTCTTGCCGCCCACGGCGGCGTCCACCATGCCCAGCAGGGACGTGGGGATATGCACCACCTTGATGCCGCGCAGCCAGGTGGCGGCCACGAAGCCCGCCACATCGGTGACGGCGCCGCCGCCCACCGCCACAATCGCGTCGGAGCGCGTGAAATCGTTTTGGCCCAGGACCTGCCAGCAGAAGGACGCAACCTGGATGTGCTTGCCTTCTTCGGCATCGGGAATTTCCGCGGTCACGGCGGTCAGGCCCGTGGCGGCGAGTTCATCGCGCACGGTGTCGCCGGTGGTGCGCAGCGCGCGGGGGTGGATGACCAGCACGCGGCGCACACGCTCGCCGAGCATGTCCGGCAGCCGGCCAAGCAGCCCGTTGCCCACAACGACGTCGTAGTTCTCTGCGGGGTTGGCGCCGGTCACCGGAATGATCGTCGGTTCGGAGGGCATCTAGTCTTCTCCTTTAGTGAGGACGGAAGTCAGCCGGTCAATGATGGCCGGAACGGTAAGTCCCCTGGTGTCAATGGTGATGTCGGCCAGGGATTCGTATACGGGACGGCGGACGTCCGCCAGCTCCTGCCAGCGCCGGACCGGGTCCGGTGCCAGCAGCGGGCGGTGTCCTGCACGCGTGATCCGGGGAAGCACAGTGCCAAGGTCCGTATCCAGAAACACTACCGTGGCCCGGCCGAGCAGCTGCTGGGTGCCGGAGTCCAGGACGGCGCCTCCGCCCAGGGAAATCACGGTAGGCACCCGGGATTCCAGCGCCGCGGCAACGGTCCGCGCCTCGACCTCGCGGAAATAGTGTTCACCGTAGGCGCTGAAAATGCCGGCAATGGGACCGTAGCGGGCCACGACGGCCTCGTCCGTATCCAGGAAAGGCATTCCCTGGCGTGCGGCGAAACCGCGTCCGACCACGGACTTGCCTGCAGCCATGAAGCCCATCAGGACCAGGTGCCGGCGCGGGTTCCACGGCCGGCCGCGGTTAGGGGACATCGGTGCCGGCGGATTCCAGGGACTGCGGGATGGCGGCCAGGTAGGCGTGCAGGTTGCGTGCCGTTTCGGGTACCGAATCGCCGCCGAACTTCTCGATCACGGCTTCGGCCAGGACCAGCGCCACCATGGCCTCGGCCACCACGCCTGCGGCAGGGACGGCGCAGACATCCGACCGCTGGTGGTGTGCGCGTGCCGGCTCGGACGTCCTGACGTCCACGGTGCGCAGCGCCCGCGGCACCGTGGCAATGGGTTTCATTGCGGCGCGGACCCGCAGCAGTTCGCCGATGCTCATGCCGCCCTCGATGCCGCCGGCCCGGTTTCCGGACCGGATCACCCGACCCTCGGCGTCCTGGAGGATTTCGTCGTGCGCGGCGGAACCGCGCCGGGCCGCTGTGAGGAACCCGTCGCCCACCTCGACGCCCTTGATGGCCTGGATGCCCATCAGGGCACCGGCAATCCGGGCATCCAGACGGCGGTCCCAGTGCACGTAGCTGCCGAGTCCGGGCGGCAGGCCGTAGGTGAGCACCTCCACCACTCCCCCGAGCGTCTCACCCTCCTTGTGGGCGGCATCGACCTCGGCCACCATGGCCGCCGACACGCCGGCGTCGAAGCAGCGCATCGGATCGGCGTCGAGGGCGTCCACGTCAGCGGGCAGCGGCAGCGCGCCTCCCTCTGGGGCCATCACGCCGGCGATCCCGACGGTGTGGCTGACCAGCTTAATGCCCAGCTGTTCCAGGAAGGCAGAGGCCACGGCGCCCAGGGCCACGCGGGTAGCGGTTTCCCGCGCGCTGGCCCGCTCGAGGACGGGGCGGGCCTCGTCGAAGCCGTATTTCTGCATGCCGGTGAAGTCGGCGTGCCCCGGACGGGGACGCGTGAGCGGGGCGTTGCGGGCCGAATCGGCCAGGACGGCGGGATCCACGGGATCGGCGGCCATCACCTGCTCCCATTTGGGCCATTCGGTGTTGCCGATTTCAATGGCGACGGGGCCGCCCTGGGTTAGGCCGTGCCGGACGCCGCCGAGGATGCGCACGGCATCCTGTTCGAACTTCATCCGGGCGCCGCGGCCGTAGCCAAGCCGGCGGCGGGCCAGGGCATCCGCTATCCGGGTGCTGTCCATTTCCACTCCGGCAGGGACGCCTTCAATAATTCCAACCAGGGCAGGGCCGTGGGACTCACCGGCGGTCAACCAACGCAACATGCTTTCCATACTGCCATGCCCGAAGCGGCGGTTCAGCGCCGCGGGATTCCGACGGCGTCACACATGGCATTTGTGACGCCGGGTTCGTCGGAAAAGGCCTCTCCGGTGAACAGTCTCACTTGTTCGACCGCCTGGTACAGCAGCATCTCGATTCCCGGTGCCACTGTTCCGCCGAGTCCGGACCAGGCCGAGGCAAGGCGGCTGGGCCAGGGGTCGTAGGCAACATCCAGGAGGACCGCGCCCGGGCGGGCCGCGGTCAGGAGATCCGCAAGAACGTCTGCGCCGTGCGGGGGCAGGGTGCAGATCACCGCGTCTGCAGCCGAGCAGGCCGCCGCCGCTTCCTCCCACGGGCGAAGGTGCACCGTGACACCGGCCGCCGAGCCCGCTTCACGCACCCCTGCCTGTCCCGCCGCAGCGTCCGGAAAGCGCCGGGCGCAGACGTCGACGTCGGCCGCATCCAACTGCGCCAGGGCAGCAACGGCAGCGCACGCGGTCCCGCCGGCGCCCAGGATGACGGCGCGCGGCCGGCGGCCGGTTCCGGCATGCCGCAGGGCTCCGACAATGCCCGCCACATCCGTGTTGTGTCCCGTCAGCCGCGTCCGGGAGCCCGTGCGGGTGAAGGTTACGGTGTTCAGCACCCCGAGCGCCTGCACCAGCGCGGTGACCTCGTCCATCTGGTCCACCATGACCGCCTTCAGCGGCATGGTCACGGACAGGCCGGTCCAGCCCGCCTGCCCGCGAAGGGAGGCCACGAACTCCGGGGCCTGCCCTTCACGGAGATCGATTGCTTCATAAGTGCATTCGAACCCCAGATGGGCATAGGCGGCCCGGTGCAGCAGGGGCGACTTGGAATGGCCGATCGGATGCCCCAGGACGGCTGCCCGTCGTGAAACCACCTATCCGCACCGCCCGGCTTTTTGGGTGCTGCACCAGTTCTGGTATTCCTCCACGTACTTGGCATGCTCGGCCAGGGTGGTGGAGAACTTGGTTTCACCGGTGTCCAGGTTGACCGTGACCCAGTAGAAATACGGGACGTCTTCCGGGTTGGCTGCCGCGTCAATCGCTTCGCTGCTCGGCGAGCCGATGGGGCCGACAGGCAGTCCGGGATTGGCGTAGGTGTTGTACGGATTGGATTTGTCCGCCTTTTCCTCAGCGGTGAGCTCGTAGCTCTTGCGGTCCAGGCCGTAGGTCACGGTGGCGTCGGACTGGATCAGCCCGTTGGTTTCCTTGTTGTCCGGGCCCAGCCGGTTCTCGATGGAGCCTGCCACCGTACCGTAGTCGGCTTCACCGGCCTCCGCCTGGATGATGCTGGCCTTGGTCAGGATCCGGTACTGCTCGGCGGGATCGGTAATACCGGCCTCTTCGAGTTCAGTGAAGGTGTTCTCCACCATTTCGGTGATGATCTCGGTGGCGCTCTTATCCACCTCGAACCGGTATTCACCGGGGAACAGGTAGCCCTCGAGACTGACCGCTTCCTGGGGCAGGCCGAACTGCTGCGGGTTGGCGGCCAGTGCCTGGAACTCCGACAACGGGATCCGGGTGGAGGTGTTCAGGACCTCGAACACCTCGTTCTGGCGCAGGTCGCGGGCCACGGCGGCGTAATGCACCTGGGTTTCGCCGTCTCCCAGCAGGGCATCCACGGCCGCCGACGAGGACATCTGGTACTTCATCTCGTACGTCCCGGGCTGGATTTCCCGTCCGTCCGACTGCGCAGTGAAGGCGTTGACGAATTCCTTGGACGTGGCGACGATGTCTTCGGCTTCGAGCTTGCCGCCGATCAGCAGCGGGCCGTCACCTTCGGCGACGGTGAAGGCCACCGTTCCGTTGCCGGCTCCCTCGTAGTCCTGGATCTCGTTCATGCCCAACAGGTCCCGCAGGAACATGATGAGGCCGAAAACGACTCCGGCGAACACGACCAGCACGGTGGCCATGATGATGGTGCGGCGACGGCGGCGACGCTGCTTTTCACGGCTCGGCCGCTGGCTCCTGCGGCTGGGCAGCTCGGAGGGCTCCTCGAAGAACCGGCCCACGGGCAGGACCTCCATGCCGGACTGCTCGGGCTGGCGCTCCGGTTCCGCCATAGGGGGATACTCGGGATATCTATGGCTCACGGCGTGATACCGCCTTCGCGCTCGATGTCCTGCGAAATGTCGAACTCCTCAGTCGGAGCCGGCGCTCCGCCGCCTGGGCGGCGCGGCCGGCTAAGTGTAACCAGCTCCCCTACGTCCCGGTTCAGGGACCGCTGTGTGTCAATAGACTGCTGCAAAATGGCCACAGCGGCCGCTTGATCCACCACTGTACGGTGATTCCGGCTATTCATTCCAGCTTCGTGCAGCGATCGGTGCGCGGACACCGTAGTCAGGCGCTCATCCACGAGCCGCACCTGCTGGTCCTGCCCGGCGTCGGCCAGGGCCTGGACCAGCGTCTGCGCGTACTCCCGTGCCATCTGCGTGGACGCGGTTTCGCCGCCGCTCAGGCTCCGGGGCAGGCCGACGAACACCTCGACGGCCCCCCGCTCGGCAGCTTCGCGGACCACCACGCGGATGTCGCTGTTTTTCTTCGCGTCCCGCTTCAGCGTCTTCACCGGCATGGCCAGGACGCCGTCGGGGTCGCTGGCTGCGAGGCCGACCCGAACAAGGCCGACGTCGACACCCAGCTTCACCCCGCGCAGACCGGCCAAGTTAGGCCCGCCCGGCCACGGCTTCGCGGATGGCTGTGAGCGCATCCGCGATCCGGCCGGCATCGGAGCCGCCGCCCTGGGCGACGTCGTCCTTGCCGCCTCCGCCGCCGCCAAGGACGCCGGCGGCAACCTTGACAAGCGCCCCTGCCTTGACGCCGGCACTGCGGGCGCCTTCGTTGGTGGCGACAATGACGACGGGCCGGTTGTTGGAGACACCGGCTACGGCCACGGCCGCAGGTTCGCTGCCCAGGCGGGACCGGAGGTCCAGCGCCAGGGTCCGCAGGTCATCCGCTCCCCCGACCTCGCCGGCGTTGTGGGCCAGCAGCCGGACACCGTCGACGTCCACTGCCGACCCCACGAGCGCGGCGGCCGAGGCGGCCAGCTGTTCACGGCGGAGCCGTTCCAGTTCCTTCTCCGTGGACTTAAGCTTGGCCAGGGTGGCGGCCAGGCGGTCCGGCAGCTGGGCCGAAGGCACCTTGAGCATTTCGGACAGCTCGTTCACCAGTGCCCGCTCTGCGGCGAGGTGGCGGAAGGCGTCCATGCCCACGAAGGCTTCGACGCGGCGGTTTCCGGATCCCACGGACTGCTCGCCCAGCAGCGTCAGGCTGCCGATGCGGGAGGTCGAAGCCACGTGCGTGCCGCCGCAGAGCTCGCGGGACCAGTCCCCGTTCATCTCCACCACGCGCACGGTGTCGCCGTAGGCTTCACCGAACAGCGCCGTGGCGCCCAGGGCCTTGGCGTCGGCCAGGGACATGATCTTGGTTTCGACCTGGTAGTTGCTGCGGATCGCGAGGTTGGAAACCTCTTCGATTTCGGACTTCGCGGCATCGGAGAGGCCTTCGCCCCAGGAGAAGTCGAAGCGCAGGTAGCCGGCCTTGTTGAAGGAGCCGCGCTGGAGCGCTTCCGGGCCGAGGATCTGGTGCAGTGCGGCGTGCACGATGTGCGTACCGGAGTGCGCCTGCTCGGCTTCGTGGCGGCGCTGGGCGTCAACGGCGGCCAGGACGTTCGCGCCGGCAGCAATTTCGCCTTCGCGGACAATGGCCTTGTGCACGCTCAGGCCCTTGACCGGGCGCTGGACGTCCTGCACTTCGAGGACAAAGCCGTCGCCGGTGATGAGTCCGGTGTCGGCGGCCTGGCCGCCGGCTTCGGCGTAGAACGGTGTCTCGTCCAGGACCAGGGAAATCTCCGAGCCCTGTCCGGCGTATTCGACCCGGGAGTTTCCGGAGATGATGCCGCGGACCTTCGATTCGGTCTGCAGCTCGTCGTAGCCGGTGAACACCGTGGAACCGGCCGCCAGCAGCTCGTTGAACACGGACATGTCCGCGTGGCCGTGCTTCTTTCCGCGGGCATCGGCCTGGGCACGCTTGCGCTGTTCGGCCATGAGGGAGCGGAAGCCGGCCTCGTCCACCTTCAGGCCCGCTTCCTCGGCCATTTCCAGCGTGAGGTCGATGGGGAACCCGTAGGTGTCGTGCAGGGCGAAGGCTTCTTCGCCGCTCAACGGAGCACCGGCGGCCTTGGAGACCTTGACGGCTTCCTCCAGGCGCTCGGTGCCGGAAGCGATGGTGCGCAGGAACGCCTTTTCCTCCGCGTAGGCGATCCGGCTGATCCTGGCGAAGTCGGACTCGACCTCGGGGTAGGTGCCCTTCATGGCGTCCCGGGAGACGGGCAGCAGTTCGGGCAGCACGGCGGTTTCCACGCCGAGCAGCCGCATGGCGCGCACCGCACGGCGGATCAGGCGGCGCAGCACGTAGCCGCGGCCTTCGTTGGAGGGGCTCACGCCGTCGGAAATCAGCATCAGGGCGGAGCGGATGTGGTCGGCCACGACGCGCATCCGGACGTCGTCCGTGTGGTGCGGATCGGACGGATCCTCGGCGCTGGTGTAGGTCTTGCCGGAAAGCTCGGCGGCCTTGTCCAGCACGGGACGGACCTGGTCCGTCTCGTACATGTTCTCCACGCCCTGCAGGATCATGGCCAGGCGTTCCAGGCCGAGGCCGGTGTCGATGTTCTTCTGCGGCAGTTCCCCGGCAACGTCGAAGTCCGTCTTGGAACGGACGGCGGAGAGCTGGTACTGCATGAAGACCAGGTTCCAGATTTCGATGTAGCGCGTCTCGTCGACGGCGGGGCCGCCCTCGAGTCCGTAGGCCGGTCCGCGGTCGTAGTAGATCTCGGAGCAGGGGCCGCCGGGGCCGGCCTGTCCGGTGTTCCAGTAGTTGTCGGCCTTGCCCGTGCCGATGATGCGCTCGTTGGGGACGCCGATCTTGTCCCGCCAGATCGTCCGTGCTTCGTCGTCGCGCTCGTCGCCGTCTTCGTAGACGGTGACCCAGAGGCGCTCGGGATCCAGGCCGAACCCGCCCTTGTCGACGTCGGAGGTCAGCAGTTCCCACGCGTAGGTGATGGCTTCTTCCTTGAAGTAGTCACCGAAGGAGAAGTTACCGGCCATCTGGAAGAAGGTGCCGTGGCGTGCGGTCTTGCCGACTTCTTCGATGTCGGCGGTACGGATGCACTTCTGCACGCTGGTGGCCCGGCTGTAGGGGGCCTTTTCACGGGCGGTGAGGTACGGAATGAAGGGCACCATGCCGGCCACGGTGAACAGCAGCGAGGGATCATTGGAGACGAGTGACGCCGAGGGCACCACCGTATGCCCCTTATCGCTGAAGTAGTCCAGCCAGCGGCGTGCAATCTCGTGGGACTTCATGGTGCTTCTATACCCTTCCGGTAATGATGGTTCAGCAGGCAGGTGGGACTGCGTGCGTGGTGCTGTGCTGCCAGTGACGAAGAAGTACCGGCGCTCAGCGGCGGGTGGACCTCAGTGTCTCGGTGACGTTGTCGGGGGTGTCCAGTCCGAGGGCGGCACGCAGCTCACCCTCGCGCTGGCCCATGCCTTCGCGCAGTGCTTCGGCGAAGCCCTGCACCACGCCCGCTGCGGAATCGACGGCACGGTTGATTCCCGCCTGGCTCAGGCTGGCCTTGGCCTCGGAGGCCCTGCGGACGGCGATGACGCCGATGGCGACTCCGATGGACATCCAAAATACGCGCTTGATCATGGCTGGCTCCTGTAGTTGTGTACGTGTGCTGGCGGCTTAGCGGCTGCGCCGGCCGCGGCCGGCACTCCTGCGGGAAGCAAGGGCGGAGCGGACGCCGTAGCTGAACGCCGAGACCTTGATCAGCGGAGATCCCACGGTGGCGGCCACCAGGGAAGACAGGGCGGAGAGGTTCGCGGACGCGTCCGAGACGTTCGAGGAGATGCCGTCCACCTTCTGCAGCTGCTGGTTGGTGGTGGACACCGTTGCGGTGACCTCGTCGATCAGCGGGGTGGTTTCCTCGCTGAGCGTCCGGATGGCGGCGCGCATCTCGTCAAAAACCTTCCCCAGTTTCCAGACGGGGACGGCCAGCAACGCGACCAATACGGCAAACACACCGGCCGCGATCAGACCGGCTATATCTCCACCCGACATGGGACTCCTTTTGCGCAAAAAATCGTGGTTCGCATCACCGTGGACGGTTCTGCCGTGGCGTCTTTCCCTGCATACGGCGAAAGACCCCGGTATGTACCTTACCTACTGCAGCCCCGCGGCACTTACTTTTGCCGTATGCGCCACTCGGGGCGGCACTGCTCCGGACAACAAAACAGCCCGCGGCGCAGGGCCGCGGGCTGTTCGGTAAACGGAAGAATTACCGTTATTAGCGTGCGTAGTATTCCACAACGAGCTGCTCTTCGCAGGTCACGGGGATTTCGGAACGCTTGGGGCGACGCACAAGGCGTGCCTGCAGCTTGTCCAGGGAAACGTCGAGGTAACCCGGGACGGCGGGCAGGACGTCGCGGTGGGCGCCGGCTGCGGCAACCTGGAACGGCGTCATGGTCTCGCTGCGCTGGTGCACGTGGATGAGCTGGCCTTCGGAAACGCGGAAGGACGGGCGGTCCACGCGGGCACCGTCAACCAGGATGTGGCGGTGCACAACCAGCTGGCGGGCCTGGGCGATCGTGCGGGCAAAGCCGGCACGCAGCACGAGTGCGTCGAGACGCATTTCGAGCAGTTCGATCAGGTTTTCACCGGTCAGGCCGGCGGTACGGCGGGCTTCTTCGAAGACACGGGTCATCTGTGCTTCGCGGATGCCGTACTGCGCACGCAGACGCTGCTTTTCACGCAGACGTACGGCGTAGTCGCTGTCCTGCTTGCGACGGGCGCGGCCGTGCTCACCCGGGGGGTAAGGCCGACGCTCGAAGTACTTAGCTGCCTTGGGGGTCAAAGCAATGCCGAGGGCGCGCGATGCGCGTGCCTGACGGCGTGCACGTGTGTTGTTAGCCACGTTCACCTTTCACTGTTTGGCGGTTTGGCCACGGCTGTCCTGCGTGCCGTGACTGCTGCGAAATATGCTGGCCTCCATGAGGGAGAGCTCCGGCCAACCGCTGCCGTCTGCTACAGCCAAGGTGTCGAAATCGACAACCGGCTTGCCAGTCAACCATCAATGCTAACACGCACTTCCCGGGCCGCAGGCCTGCCGGTGCTCAGTGCTTCTCCCCCCGGATGATTCCCCGGAGCCGTTCCAGCCGTGCCGAAATGTCGCGCTCCACGCCGTTGCCGGTCGGTTCGTAGTAGTTCTTGCCGACCAGGTCGTCCGGGGCGTACTGCTGGCGGGCAACCCCATGAGGGGAATCATGCGAGTACACGTAGCCCTTGCCGTGCCCCAGCTGCTTCGCGCCCGGGTAGTGGGCGTCGCGCAGGTGGGACGGGACGCCCTGCCCCCTCCCGGCCCGCACGTCCGCAATTGCGGCGTTGATCCCGTTGTAGGCGGCGTTGGACTTCGGTGCGGTGGCAATATGCACCACGGCTTCGGCGAGGATGATCCGCCCTTCGGGCATGCCGATCAGCTGCACAGCCTGCGCAGCTGCGACGGCGGTCTGCAGCGCCGTCGGATCGGCCATGCCCACGTCTTCCGACGCGGAAATGATCAGCCGCCGGGAAATGAACCGGGGGTCCTCCCCCGATTCCAGCATGCGCGCCAGGTAGTGCAGCGCGGCGTCGACGTCGGATCCGCGCAGGGACTTGATGAACGCGCTGATGATGTCATAGTGCTGGTCCCCGGCCCGGTCATAGCGCAGCGCTGCAACGTCCAGGGCTTCCTCGGCATGCCTGAGCGTGACTTCGGGAACGTCCTGGCCTTCGGCGCGCTCGGAGTAGGCGACGCCGGCGGCGGCCTCGAGCGCGGTCAGCCCGCGGCGGGCGTCACCTGCCGCCAGCCGGACCAGGTGCTCGAGAGCTTCGGCGCTGAGCGTGACCCGGCCCGCCAGTCCCCGCTCGTCCTCGACGGCGCGCTGGAGCAGCGCGGCAATGTCCGCCTCGGTCAGCGGTTTCAGCGTGAGCAGCAGCGAACGGGACAGCAGCGGGGAGACCACGGAGAAGGACGGGTTTTCCGTGGTGGCGGCCATGAGCACCACCCACCGGTTTTCCACCCCGGGCAGCAGGGCGTCCTGCTGGGCCTTGTTGAAGCGGTGGATCTCGTCCAGGAAGAGGATGGTGGTGACGCCGTGCAGGTCCCGGTCCGTCAGCGCCTGCTCCATGACGCGGCGCACGTCCTTGACGCCGGCGGTGATGGCGGACAGCTCCACGAACTTGCGGCCGGCGCCGCGGGCCACGACGTGGGCCAGGGTGGTCTTGCCGGTGCCGGGCGGACCCCAGAGCATCACCGACGACGGACCGGCCGGGTTGCGTTCATCAGCGGAGGACGCGAGGGTGCGCAGCGGCGACCCGGGACCGAGCAGGTGCTGCTGGCCCACCACTTCGTCCACCGAGCGCGGCCGCATCCGGACAGCCAGCGGACTGCGCGGGCGGGTCCTCGTGCCCGTGTCCGCCGCGGCGTCGTCGAACTCCGCGTCGTCGTCTCCGTCGATGCTGAACAAATCATTCCCCGGCAAAGCATTCACGCTTCAAGGCTACTCGTGCCGTAACCTGAGCTAAGTCCACCCCCGTTTCCGTTGAAAGCAGACTAAGGCCATGCCCGCCTCGCGCAGCACCTATGTTTCGGCGGAACGGCTCCCGGGGTGGCTGGAACGGTTCGAAGCTGCCCAGGGCGCGCTGGAATTCCTCCCCGGCGACGACGGCCTCCGGGTCCGCGCGGCATCCGGTGCCGAGGCGGAGCTGATCGCCCCGTGGCCGCCCGACGGGCGGCCCGGGCGGGGAGCCGACGACGTCGGACGCCTCGCCTCGCTGGCCGGACAGGCCCGCACCCTGGGCCTGGTGCTGGTCCGGCGCGGCGGATACGCCGTGGGGGTGGCGCGGGAAGGGGTGCTGCTGGCGTCCAAGACCGGTTCCTCCAACAGCCGCCGGGCGAACGCCGCGGAGGTGCTGGCAGCCGCCGCCGCGGAACAGGCTGCGGCCGTATTCGCCGGCACGGCGCCGGAGTACCTGGTGTTCGGCGGTGACCGGGGGCTGGCGGAACAGGTAGCCCTCCGGCGGGAGTTCTCCCGGTGGACCCGCCTGCCCCGGCTGCGTCCGCTGGACGTACCGGACCCGAAGGCCGCCGTCCTGGCTCAGGCGGCCCGTAACGCGGTGTCGGTGTTCATCCGGATCAGTCTGCCCTAGCCGCCCGTCAGTGCGGCAGGTCGCCCGCGATGCGCTCCACCACGGCGGCGGCCGGCTCCGGCAGTGCCGACCGGTACCCGGTTCCGGCCCAGAGGCTGGTGCCGTGCGGGTCTCCGGCGGCTGCCGCCTGCGCCCGAAGTGCTTTCGTGAGCTGATGTATCAGCGGGTAGGCCGCCGGGGCGTCCGGGTGTTCTGCCATGAACCGGTTGGCCAGTCCCCGGGCGGTGCGCCCGGAGAAGGACCGGGTCAAGGCGGTCTGGGTAAACTGCGCATCCTGCAGCGCGGCCCGGTGGACGGAAGTGGTTCCGGCCTCCGGGGTCAGGAGCAGGGCGGTGCCGATCTGCACGGCGTCCGCCCCTGCGCTGCGCAGGGTCCGTGTCTGTGCGGCGGCGGCGATGCCTCCGGCAGCAATGACTTCGACACGGGGGCTGACGGCGGCGCGGACGGCACGCACTACATCGACCAGCGGCTGAGCGGCCGGTTCGGCTGCGGCGTCGAAGGTTCCGCGGTGACCGCCGGCTTCGGGTCCCTGCACGCAAAGAATCCGTGCGCCGGCGGACACCGCCAGGGAGGCCTCTTCCACGGTGGTTACCGTGACGGCGACGGTGCTGCCCGCAGCGTGCAGCGCGGCAATGACGTCCCTGCCGGGCAGGCCGAAGGTGAAGGAGACCACCGGCACCTGCAGCCGCTGGACCAGTTCGAGTTTGGCGTCCCAGCCGTCGTCGTCCTCCGGATCCGGCAGCGGCAGTAGGTCCGCGGCGTACTCCCGGGCCAGCTGCTCCCGGTAGGCCAGGGCGTCCGCCACCTGCCGGGATGTACCGGAGCCGCCGGTATGGGCTGCGTCCGGCACAAACAGGTTGACGCCGAACGGCCGGTCCGCCAGCTCCCGGACCCGGATGATTTCCGCGGCGACGGCCCCGGCGTCCTTGTAACCGGCTGCAAGGAAGCCCAGCCCGCCCGCGCCGGAGACGGCCGCGGCCAACGCGGGCGTGGACGGCCCGCCGGCCATCGGAGCGCCGACGACGGCGCGCGAGAGGGACTTCAGCGTAAACACTGCCGGAGACTACAGCTTCACGGTGCCGTCGATGCAGGTGGACGTTTCGCCGCCCACCCAGATCCTGCGGTCCCGGGTAAAGATCCGCACCAGTCCGGACCGTTCCAGCACGGTGCCCTGGGTGACGGTGTAGCGTTCCGGTGCCAGCCCGGCTCCGATCAGCCACTGCGCCAGGCCGGCGTTAAGGCTCCCGGTGACCGGATCCTCCGGCACGCCGTGGCCGGGGGCGAAGGCACGGACTTCAAAGTCCGTTTCGGCGCCGTCGGGCTGCGGGGCGATCACGCCGACCGCCAGGGAACCCATGACCCCCGGGTCCGGCCTCAGGGACAGCACGGTTTCGGCATCCTTCAGGAGCAGGCCCAGCCAGCCGGGGCCGTTGTCGATCCAGTTGGACGCGGTGACCTGGTCCCGGGTGATGCCCAGTGCGTCCACCGCCTGTTGCAGCACGGATTCCTCCAACTCACCGGAGCGGATCAGCGGCGGCGCGCCGAAGGCCGCCATTCCGGCCGAGGCGTGCAGGGTCACCAGCCCCACTCCGCATTCGGAGATGACGACGCCGGGATAATGCGGAACGTTGCCGGCCTCCAGCCAGGCATGGCAGGTACCCAGCGTGGGATGTCCGGCGAAGGGGATCTCTCCCCCGGGGGTGAAAATGCGGACCTTGTAGTCGGCACCATCCTGCGTCGGAGGCAGGACGAAGGTGGTTTCCGACAGATTGGTCCACCGGGCAAAGGACGCCATGGCGGCATCGGAAACACCGTCCGCATCCAGCACCACCGCCACGGGGTTGCCCAGATAGGGTTTTGTGCCGAAGACGTCCACCTGCTTGAACCAGCGATCTCTCATGCCAGAACACTATCGGGTGCCGGTGCCGGAGTGTCCACCGGAAGCGGCCATGTCAGGCAGGAGTTTAAAGCACGGTACCCGGCCGCAGGATGCGGCCGGGTACCCATTGCGGCGGAAAGTTATGCTTCCTTCGCCGCTGCTTCCTTGTCCTTCTTCGCCTCGGGCTTGAAGTCCACGCCGGCTTCCTTGCGCTGCTGCGGCGTGATCGGCGCCGGAGCCTGCGTCAGCGGATCAAAGCCGCCGCCGGACTTCGGGAACGCGATGACGTCGCGGATGGAGTCGGTGCCGGCCAGCAGGGCCACCACGCGGTCCCAGCCGAAGGCGATGCCGCCGTGCGGCGGGGCGCCGTACTTGAAGCCTTCGAGCAGGAAGCCGAACTTCTCCTGGGCGTCCTCCTGGGACAGGCCCATGACCTTGAAGACCCGTTCCTGCACATCGCGCTGGTGGATACGGATGGAACCGCCGCCGATTTCGTTGCCGTTGCAGACAATGTCATAGGCGTAGGCCAGCGCCGACTCGGGATCCGTGTCGAAGGTGTCCATGAATTCGGGCTTGGGCGAGGTGAAGGCGTGGTGCACGGCGGTCCAGGCACCGCCGCCCACGGCCACGTCGCCGGCGGCAACGGCGGCCGACGCCGGTTCGAACATGGGTGCGTCGACCACCCAGACGAACGCCCAGTCCTTCGGGTCGATCAGGCCGGTGCGGTGGCCGATTTCGACGCGGGCGGCACCGAGCAGGGCACGTGCCTCGCTCTTCTCGCCGGCACCGAAGAAGATGCAGTCGCCGGGCTTCGCCCCGACCTTTTCGGCCAGGTTCTCCCGCTCGAAATCGGTCAGGTTCTTGGCGACCGGACCGGTGAGCGTACCGTCTTCCTGGATCAGCACGTAGGCGAGGCCCTTTGCACCGCGCTGCTTGGCCCATTCCTGCCAGGCGTCGAGGGTGCGGCGGGCCTGGGAGGCTCCGCCCGGCATCACGACGGCGCCGACGTACGGTGCCTGGAAGACGCGGAAGGTGGTGTCCTTGAAGAATTCGGTGAGCTCGGTCAGCTCCAGGCCGAAGCGCAGATCCGGCTTGTCCGAACCGTAGCGGGCCATGGCATCGGCGTAGGTCATCCGCGGGATGGGGGTGCTGATCTCGACACCGATCAGCTTCCACAGCGACTTCACGATCTGCTCGCCCAGGGCGATGATGTCGTCTTCCTCCACGAAGCTGGCTTCAATGTCCAGCTGCGTGAACTCCGGCTGGCGGTCGGCGCGGAAATCCTCGTCCCGGTAGCAGCGGGCAATCTGGTAATACTTCTCGAAGCCGCCCACCTGCAGCAGCTGCTTGAACAGCTGCGGGGACTGCGGCAGGGCATACCAGGAACCCGGGGCCAGGCGCGCCGGCACCACGAAGTCGCGGGCACCCTCCGGGGTGGAGCGGGTCAGGGTGGGGGTTTCGATTTCCACGAAGCCCTCGTCATGCAGCAGTTCGCGGGCCACGCGGTTGGCTTCGGAGCGCAGGCGCATGGCTGCTGCCGGCGCCGGGCGGCGCAGGTCAAGGTAGCGGTGGCGCAGGCGGGCTTCCTCGCCGACCTCCACGTGCTCGTCGATCTGGAACGGCAGCGGGTCCGAGGTGTTCAGGATCACGACGTCGTCAGCGATCACCTCGACGTCGCCGGTGGCCAGCGCCGGGTTCTCGTTGCCCTCGGGGCGCTTCTGCACGGTGCCGGTGATCTGCAGGACGTATTCGTTGCGCAGCCCGTGGAAGACATCCTCTTCACGCACCACAACCTGCGCCACGCCGGAAGCATCACGGAGGTCGAGGAAGGCAACGCCGCCGTGGTCGCGCCGTCGGGCGACCCAGCCTGCGAGAGTAACGGTCTGTCCAATATGCTCGGCCCTCAGGGAACCAAGGGCATGAGTGCGCAGCACAGCTGTCCTTTCGAGAAACTTGCGGAAACCACTGTTTCCGCCCATTGTAAATACACGGTCTTCTTGAGAGTTTACCGGTGAACGGACCCCCACCCCGCCAAGCACCTACCGATTGGACACCCCCTGTTGTCCGGCACTACCCAGCCGCGTGTTCCCCTCGGCGGCTTTGACGCCACCACTGCAGGCTTAGGCTCCATTGTCGGCGCGGGCGCGTTCGTTGCCTTCGCCCCGGCCGCCGCCGCAGCAGGTCCCGCCCTGGGTGCGGGCCTGGGAATAGCGGCCGTTGTGGCGTTCCTCTGCGGACTCTCCACCTTCCAGCTCAGCAGGGCTGTCTCGCGCCGGCTCCCCGAGGACCGGGGCGGGGACGCCACGGCACGGACGGCAGCGCGGATCCTGCTCGGACCGTACAGCGGGTTCCTTTCCGGCTGGACCCTGGTATGGGCGTTGCTGCTTTCCGCAGCAGTGCTGGCCCTGGCCTTTGGTGCGTATGTCTTCCCGGAGCATCCCCGGGCCGGCGCCGCAGGAGCCGTCGCCGTGATGACCGCAGTGAATCTGCTGGGACTGGGCCGGAGCTCCTGGATTCCGCGCTTCATTGTCGCCTTCGTTGTCAGCGTCCTGGCCTTCACCGTGGTGGTGCTCTTTAACGAGGCACCCCGCCAGCCGGTGCGGGTGGGTGCGGAGATCGACGTGTCCACGTCCGGGGTACTGCAGGCGGCCGGGCTGCTGTTCTTCATATTCTCGGGGTACACGAGGCTGGCCACCATGGGCTCGGGTGTGCGCAATCCCTCCCGAAACCTTCCGATCGCCATTCCGGCGGCCATTGCCGTGGCCTTCGTGCTGTATTGGTTCATGGGCTCGTCCATGCTGGCCTATTACGGTGCGGCGGCGCTCTCCGCGGAAACTGCCCCGCTGCTGGATCCGATGCAGAGCGTGGGCTCCGGTGTGGGAACGGGCGCCCTGGTCATTGCGGTGACTGCCGCTGCCCTGGGCGGGCTGTGGTCCCTGCTGGATTCTGCGAGCCGGACCGCGTCGGACATGGCCTCCGACCGCGATCTTCCCTCGGTTTTCGCCGCGTCCCGGAAGACCCGGACCGGCCCGGTCCCCTGGGTCGCCCAGGCCGCGGCCGCTGTCGTCGTCCTGCTGCTGGTGCTCTCCGGTGACCTGGACGGTCTGCTCGGGATGGCGTCCTTCGCCCTGCTGTTCTACGCGGTCATCACCACCGTGTGTGCCTTCTCGCTGAAGGAACGCACCCGGTACGCACCCCGGGTCCTGAACCTCGCCGGCGCTGCCGGTGCCCTGCTGCTGGCCCTTGCCCTGCCGCCGCTGTCCATCAGCCTGACCCTGATCATCCTGGTGGCCGGACTGGTGGTCCGGCTGAGCTTCCGGCGGCCGCGGACCCCCAGGACCCCGCCGCCGTTCTAGGGTAGCCTAGGCGCCGGCCGCCTCCCAGGCACGGACTTCCTCCAACAGTTCGGCGCGGCGCCCGGCGGAAGCGAACGAGGCATCAATCGAGTTGGCGGCCAGCCGGGCAAGCTGCGCCCTGCTGAGCCCAAAGGTTTCCTTAACGGCCCGGAAATTATCATCTACGTAGCCGTCGAAGTAGGCCGGGTCATCCGAGTTCACGGAAATGTTCAGGCCGTGCTCGAGCATCCGCGGCAAGGGATGCTCTGCCACCCCCGAGACCGCCTGCAGCCGCACGTTGGACAGCGGGCAGACGGTCAGCGGCACCTGCTCGCGGACCAGGCGGTCCACGAGGTCCGGGTCATCCAGGCAGCGAATCCCGTGGTCGATGCGGTCCGCCTGAAGCAGGTCCAGCGCCTGCTCGATGTAGGAGGCCGGGCCTTCTTCGCCCGCGTGGGCTACGGTCCGCAGTCCTGCCTCCCGGGCCCGCCGGTACAGCTCAGTGAACGACGACGGCGGGTTGCCGATCTCCGCAGAGTCCAGGCCGATACCGATGATGGGCGCTTCCATGGCCAGCAGTTCCGCCAGCACCTCCAGCGCTTCGGCTACCGGGTGGTCGCGCAGTAACGCGGCAATCAGCTCCGTGGAGATGCCGAACTCTTCTTCGCTGCGTGCCAGGGCCGCCCAGACGCCGCCGACGGAAACCTCCAGCGGGATTCCGCGGACAAGGTGCGCCTGCGGGTCCATCATCATCTCCACATGCCGCACCCCGGCCGCTGCGGCCCGCCGCAGGTAGGCGCGGGTCATGTCGGTGAAGTCCGCCTCGGTGCGCAAAACATCCATATTGGAGTAGTAGAGGTCCAGAAAGGACTGCAGGTCCGTGAACCGGTAGCGCGCGCGGAGGTCTTCGAGGCCGCCGTAGGGCAGGTCGAGGCCGTTTCGCCCGGCCAGTTCGAAGATCAGATCCGGTTCCAGCGTTCCTTCGATGTGGAGGTGGAGTTCGGCGCAGGGCGGCGTGGGAAGCAGGTTGGCAGGCATGGTTCAAGCCTAGGGGGCCTGTGCCGCGGACCGCCATGCACCGGCTAGCCGCGGCCGGCACGTTCCCGGGGAGCGGTTTCAAACATTCCGTACACCGGACCGGCCAGCAGCCAGATTCCTGCGACCAGGCCGGCCCGTTTCACCCATGCCCACAGCACATCAGCTTCCCCGGGTGCGGCCACGAGTCCGATCATGGCCAGCAGGACGGCGACGGTGATCCCGGTGGCCAGCAGGACGCGTCCGTATTCCCTCCACAATGACCGCCGGTACTCCGGAGTCCCCTTGACCGGCTTGACGGGCGCCGGTCCCCCGGCGAACCGGTGGGCAACCCGCACGTCCGCCCACCGGATCAGACTGGGGCCGAAGGCGATGCTGAAGCCCAGGTAGAACGCCGCGAGGCCGTGGATGGACTCGGCCCGTCCGCCCAGCGCAAGGTCGGCGGCGGAAGCCGCCAAGAGCACGACGTCGAGCAGCGGAACGCAGGCGAGCAGCACGATGCCCAGCCTGCGGCGGTGAAGCAGGTAGCGGGCACCCAGGCCCGCCGCCAGCAGGACCCAGAAACCGACCTCTGAGCCGATGATCAAATACACGAGGATGTCCATAACCCCAGCCTTCCGTGCGGGGAACCGGGTGTCGTCGGCGAAAGGTGCCACCGGCAGGGTGCCTTCCGTCATCCCTTTGGAGGACATAGCGCCGCGCCCGGGATGCAGGGGAACGCCGCTCATTTAGGCTGAAGCCATGCAAAGAACCCCAGACCAGGGTGCCGGGAACGGGATCTGGCCTTCCGGCGCCGCCACGGCCGCCGGCTACCTGGTGGGAGGATCAGTGTTGGTCCTGGCCGGCGTCAACGTCGTGGACCTATTACCCACACTCCCCGGCGCACCGGAGGAGGCGTGGCTGCCCGTCCTGGTCGTGGGTTGCGCGGGTCTGCTGTTCCGGCGCAGCAACGTGCCGCTGATGCTTGCCGTCACCGGAACGGCCGTTGCCGCCGGGACGGTTCTGGGCGGCGGGATTATCACGTACCTGCTGCTGTTCGAGCTGTTCTACGCCGGTATCCTGTTCGGTTCGCCCCGGGTAAGCCGCGGTGTGCAGCGCGCGGCGGTCACGGGAGTAGTGGTCCTGCCGCTGATGGTGGGGCTGGCGTACCGCGGCGTGCCTTTCCTGCTCTTCGGCCTGTTCCAGGCCATCTTCATCTGCCTTGTGCCGGTGTGGTGGGCCGGCTCCCTCCGCCGCCAGACCGAGCGGGCGGAACGTGAACGCCAGCGGGCGGAAACGGAACGGCTCCGGGCCGAGCGCACCGCGGAACTGGCCGAGCTCAACCTGCGGGTGGCCGTGGCGTCGGAGCGGGGAGCCATGGCACGCGAACTGCACGACGCAATTGCCGGCCACCTGTCCGCCATAGCACTGCAGTCCGGCGCTGCCCTGGCTGCAGGAGACGCTGCGCTGGAGCGCCGGGTGCTGGCCCAGGTCCGGACGGAAAGCGTCTCCGCCCTGCAGGAAATGCGGTCCATGATCGAGCTGCTCCAGTCCGACGGCGCGTTGGACGGCAGGGAGCAGGCGGAAGCCGCTGCAGCCGCAGGGGGCCTGGGCCATCTGGAGTCCCTGGCGGCTTCGGCCCGGCTGGCAGGAAGCCCGGTTCAACTGGATCTTCCCGGGGACGTTGAGGTGCCGGTGCTGGTGGGCAGCAGCGCCTATCGGATCGTGCAGGAATCGCTGGCCAACGCGGTCCGGCACGCGCCTGGCTGCCCCGTCAGTATCTCCGTCCGACGGCGGGACGGGCAGCTGGAGCTGAGGATCCGCAACGCACTGCCCGCCTCCGGCGGCGCTTCCGCGGCCGCCGGAAACGGTTCGGGCCTGCGGAACATGAAACTGCGGGCGGCCCAGCTCGGCGGCAGTTTCTCTGCCGGACAGGTCGCGGATCCTGCCCCGGACCGGGAAGCCGCCTGGCTGGTCGAAGCCGCCCTGCCCATAGACGACCCCGCCGAAGCCTCCGCACTCCCCCGCCTGCCCCAGGAGACCCTTTGACCGCCGCCACCGTACTGCTGGCGGATGACCACTCGGCCATCCGCGGCGGCCTGCGCATGATCCTGGAGTCCATCGGCGGCTTCACCGTCGTCGGCGAGGCTGCCGACGGAGCCGGGGCCGTGCGCATGGCACGTGCGCTGCGGCCCGACGTCGTCCTGATGGACCTGCGCATGCCCGGAATGGACGGAATTGCCGCCACCGCCGAGATTACCGGCGAAGGGCTGTCCGCGGTGCTGGTACTGACCACCTTCGACATTGACGAGTACGTCTTCGCTGCCCTGCGGGCCGGCGCCGCCGGCTTCCTGGTGAAATCGGTGGAACCTACCGAACTGGTCCGTGCGGTGCAAAGCGTGGCCGACGGCGACAGCGTCCTCTCCCCGGAGGTCACCGGCAGGCTGATCTCCGCGTTCGTGCAGTCGCCGGCTGCGGGACCGGCACCGGCACCGGCTGGCGGGAACCTCGCCGCAGAGTCCCTGACCGCACGGGAGGAAGCGGTCCTGGCCTGTATCGGTGAAGGACTGTCCAACCAGCAGATTTCCCGCCGGCTGGGCATAGCCGAAACCACCGTCAAGACCCATGTTTCCCGGGTACTGGCCAAGCTGGGGGTTTCCTCCCGGGTGCAGGCCGCCATCGCGTTCCGGGAACGCGCCGGCGGCCCGGGCCGCTAGGCGGACGGCACCTGCACGGGGGTTACCTGCACCGGGGTTACCTGCACGGTGAGGTCCTCGGCCGGCGGCGTCCAGAGCGCCGGATCCGCCGGCACCTGCTCACCGCTTCGGATGTCCTTGACCTCGTGGCTGCCGTCTTCGGCGGTGAACCAGACAAACGGGATGCCCCGGCGGTCGGCGAACTTGATCTGCTTGCCGAACTTCTCCGCCTTCGGGGCCACTTCCACCGAAATTCCGCGGCTGCGCAGCTGGGCGGCGGTGTCCTGGGCTTCGGACCAGGACTCGTCGGTGGCCAGGGTCAGCAGCACAGTGGTGGGAACGCTGCGTGAAGCCTGCGCGAATTCCTGGCTGAGGATGCGCATGACCAGCCGTGTGACGCCAATGGAGAGTCCGACGCCGGGGAAAGTGCGGTTCCCCTTGCTGGCCAGGGAATCGTAGCGTCCGCCGGAGCAGATGGAGCCGAGCGCTTCATGGCCCACCAGGACCGTTTCGTAGACGGTGCCGGTGTAGTAGTCCAGGCCGCGGGCAATGCTGAGGTCTGCGAGGACCCGGCCCGGAGCGCGGCGGGAGGCTTCGCTGATGACCTGGAACAGTTCATCGAGGCCTTCGTCCAGCAGCTCGTTGGACACGCCCAGCGCCCGGACCTGCTCGACGAACGAGGTGTCCTCCGTGCGGATGGACGCCAGTTTCAGGGCCGCCTCGGCCTGTTCGGGGGTGGCACCGAGTTCTTCCTGCAGGAGCTCGGCCACGCGCTGCGCGCCGATCTTTTCCAGCTTGTCGATGCTGCGCAGCACTCCGGCGGTGTCTTCCAGGCCGATGCCGCGGTAGAAGCCTTCGGCCAGCTTGCGGTTGTTGACCCGGATCTTAAACTCGGGGATCGGCAGGGCACCCAGGGCTTCGGCAATCACCAGCGCCAGCTCGACGTCGTACCGGAACGGCAGCTCTCCGTCACCCACCACATCAATGTCCGCCTGTGTGAACTCGCGGGCGCGCCCCTCCTGGGGACGCTCGCCGCGCCAGACCTTCTGGATCTGGTAGCGGCGGAACGGGAAGGAGAGGTGCCCGGCGTTCTCCACCACGTAGCGGGCAAACGGCACCGTCAGGTCGAAGTGCAGGGCCAGCTGGTTGGGATCTTCCTTGCCGGCTGCCTCGCCCTCTTCGGCCTGCAGGCGGCTCAGTGCGTAGACTTCCTTGTCGATCTCGCCCTTGCGCAGCAGCTGGCCCACCGTTTCCACGGCACGCGTTTCGATGTTGGAAAAGCCGTGCAGCTCGAAGGTGCGCCGCAGTACGTTCAGGACATGGAGTTCAACGAGGCGCTCCTGCGGTAGCCATTCGGGGAAACCGGACAGTGAGGCCTTGCGTGCCATGGCGGCAAACTCCTTAGGTGGGCGGACGGCGCAGGCAGTGCTCCGCCCGGCCAAAGTGCACGCGCAAGGCGTGCATAAACTATGTGCGGACCTTATTTTAGCGAACTCGGGCCCGGCCCCTGTCCCGGACACCCGGGCCACGGACCCGCGCCCGTCCCCGGCCGGGCATTTCATCCAGCAAGGAGGTAACGGTGGCTGCAAACCGCACCAGCCGTGAAGAGAGGCGCCGCGTGGCGAAGATGGAAGCGCGAAGGGCTTTCGCCGCTGCCCGTGCCCGGCGCCGGAAGCGGGACAACCTCTTCGCTGCAGCGGCCGCCGTCGTTGTCCTTGCCCTGGCTGTTGCCCTGCAGATGAGCTGGTTCAGTTCAGACCCCACCGCGGAGGAACTGGCCTTGCTGCAGGAAGAGGCTGCAGCTGCCGACCTGCCCGACGTCCCGGACCCCTCTGTGGCCGCGGGGAAGACGTTCACCGGTTCCCTGTCCCTGGGCCAGGGGGAGGTCGGCGTGGAGCTGGACGGCAACGCCGCTCCCCAGGCCGTCTCCGTCTTCAAGACGCTCGCGGACGAGGGCTACTTCGCAGGCAAGGACTGCCACCGGCTGACTACTGCCGAACCCGTATCCGTGCTGCAGTGCGGTTCGCCCAACGGCGACGGAAAGGCCGACCAGGACTTCCTGTGGGGGCCGGTGGAGAATTCGCCCGAGGACGGTTTCTACCCCGCCGGCACCATCGCCGTCGCCCGCGGCGCCGATGTGATGAGCAACGGCACACAATTCTTCATCGTTTACAAGGATTCGACGCTAACGCAGGAAACGGGCGGCTACACGATAATGGGTAAGGTAACGTCAGGTCTTGACGTATTGGAGGCCATTGCTTCCTCGGGGACAGCCTCCGGGGATACCGATGGTTTCCCGAAGGACCCGGTGACGATTAACTCGTTCACCCTGAATTAAGTGGCGGCGCGGGCTTCGCACACTGCCATCCATCGAGTGAAAGACTTTTAGCGGTGACAGACAGTCAGAAATCCGACGAAACAGCAGGCCCGTCCACTACGGAGACGTCCCGGCCTGCCACTCCCAGCCCCGCAGCGCTTGCGGCGCGGCGGCCGTCCCCCACAGGTGCCCGGCCGGGCGCAGCAGCCCAGCCTGTGGTAGCTGCCCCGGCGGCCCACTCCACCCCGTTGGAGGAAGCTGCCCGCTTCGCCCGCGTCGAGGAGGACGGCCATGTCTTCCTGATCGTGGACGGCGAGGAATCCGCCGTCGGCCAGTTCCCGGACGCCTCCAAGGAAGAAGCACTGGCCTACTTCGTGCGCAAGTACGACGACGTCGCCAGCCAGCTCCTGCTCCTGGAGCAGCGGGTGCAGGTCAAGGCTCCGGCAGCGGACATCCACAAGACCCTGAAGCATCTGGCCCAGCAGGTGGCTGAACGCAAGATGGTGGGCGACGTCAAGGCACTGGACGCCCGCATTGCGGCCCTGGAAGCCTCGCTCAAGGAGGCCGAGGCCGCCGAGCGTGCCGAAGCCGAGGCCGCCAAGGCCCGCGAGCTTGCCGCCCGTGAAGCCATTGTTGCCGAGGCGGAGGAAATCGCCGCCAAGGATCCGGCTTCCATTCAGTGGAAGACCAGCAGCAACCGGATGAACGAGCTCTTTGACGCGTGGAAGACCGCGCAGAAGAACGGCCCGCGCCTGGGCCGCAGCGCCGAGGACTCGCTGTGGAAGCGGTTCCGCTCCGCCCGCACCGTCTTCGACCGGCACCGCCGTGCCTACTTCTCCCAGCTGGACAGTGAAAACTCGTCCGCCAAGGCTGCGAAGGAGGCGCTCATTGCCCGTGCCGAGGAACTGGCCACCTCCACGGACTGGGGCAACACCGCCGCCGAATACCGCCAGCTCATGGACGAGTGGAAGGCCTCCAAGCGCGCCAGCCGCAAGGACGACGACGCCCTGTGGGCCCGTTTCCGGGCGGCCCAGGATCAGTTCTTCGCAGCCCGTCAGGCCGCGAACGAGGTGATCGATGAGGAATTCGCCGCCAACCTCGCGGTCAAGGAAGAGCTGCTGAAGGAAGCCCAGGCACTCCTGCCGATTACGGATCTGAACTCGGCACGCAAGGCGCTGCAGTCCATCCGCGAACGCTGGGAAGACGCCGGCAAGGTGCCGCGGGCGGATATGGGCCGGATGGAGGCCGGGATCCGCAAGGTCGAGGAAGCCGTCAAGGCCGCAGAAGACGAGCACTGGCAGCGGAGCAACCCCGAAACCAAGGCACGCACCAACTCTGCCCTGTCCCAGCTCGAGGCGACCATCGCCTCCCTCGAGCAGGACCTGGCCGACGCCGAGAAGGCGGGCAACGCGAAGAAGATCGCCGACGCCCGCGAGGCCCTTGAAGCACGTCAGCAGTGGCTGGCCATGCTGCAGAAGTCCGCGCAGGACTTCGCCTAGCCCCCGGTCCCCTTTTCGCGGCGAAAGCCCCGGCCCTGTTATCCACAACGGCGGGCCGGGGCTTTCGCTTTGTCCCGGCAGTGCAGATGCTGATCTGTATGCCCGCTCAGCTCTTTCCCTACCCTGGTGCCCTTCCCCAGGTCACCTCGACGGGCGGAGCGCTGTTCACAGCCGGGGAGCCCTTCAGCCACGAGGAGCTCCAGGCCATGGCAATGGACGGACTGCTGCGCCACGTCTATGCGGGGACCTTCGTGCGCTGGGATGTCCGGCCGGATCCGGTGGTCCGTGCGCTGGCGGCGTCCGCTGAACTGCCCCGGCCACTGCGCCGCCGCCTGACCCTGGGGTGGCTCACTGCCGCCTGGATTTACGGCTGCGCCCCGCGGCCGGGCCGGCTCGACGTCCTGGCGGACCGGCGCAGCCGCACCGGTGCCATGCAGCCCTTCAGTACCGCGGTCCTCCACGAGGTCCTGCTGGGTCCCGCCGACCGGGTGGACGTCGGCACGGTGCCGGTCACCTCGCCGCTGCGGACCGCCGTCGACGTCGCCCTGCATGCCGGTACGCCGGACGGGGTGTCCGTCCTGCGGCGCCTCGCCGCGCACCCCGCCCTGGGCTGCCGGCTGGACCTGGTGCGGCGCGCCCTGGAGGCCGGCAACCGCGTGCCGGGCAAGGCCGCGGCGCTGGAGCGCGTTGCCGCTGCCGGCGCCGAACCGATCCGTTAGCGGAACCCGCTGCCTAGACCCGCCGCTGCGATCCGGTGGTGCGGTAGACGTCAAACACGCCGTCGATCTTCCGGACCGCGCTGAGGATGTGGCTCAGGTACTTCGGATCCCCCATCTCGAAGACGAACTTCGACATGGCCACTCGGTCGCTGGAGGTATTCACGCTCGCGGAGAGGATGTTCACGTGGTTATCCGAGAGGACCCGCGTCACGTCCGAGAGCAGGCTCTTGCGGTCCAGTGCCTCCACCTGGATTTCGACCAGGAACACGCTGGACTGGGTAGGTGCCCATTCCACCGGGACGATGCGGTCCGGAGTCGCCCGGAGTTCCTGCACGTTGCGGCAGTCGCTGCGGTGTACGGAAACGCCCGAGCCGCGCGTGACGAACCCGATGATGGGGTCCGGCGGAACCGGCGTGCAGCACCGGGCCAGCTTGACCCACACATCCCCCGCACCCCGGACGGTGACACCCGAATCGGTGAACTTGGGGCGGCGGGCGGCCGTGGCCACCGGGGTCTCGGCCAGGTCCTCCTCGGCGCCCTGGTGGCCGCCCATCAGGTTCACCAGATGCTCGATGACGTTCTGCGCCGAGGTGTGGCCGTCTCCTACGGCCGCGTAGAGCCCGGAGATGTCCTGGTGATGCAGTTCCTCGGCGACCGTCACCAAGGCATCGTGGGTCATCAGGCGCTGCAGGGGCAGGTTCTGCTTCCGCATGCCGCGGGTGAGCAGGTCCTTGCCCTTTTCAATGGCCTCTTCGCGGCGTTCCTTGGTGAACCACTGGCGGATCTTGTTCCTGGCCCGGGGGCTCTTAACGAAGCCCTGCCAGTCCTGGCTGGGGCCGGCGCCTTCGGCCTTGGAGGTGAAGATCTCCACCCAGTCACCGTGCTGGAGTTCGCTGTTCAGCGGCACCAGTTTTCCGTTGACGCGTGCACCGATGGTCCGGTGGCCCACCTCGGTGTGGACGGCGTAGGCGAAGTCCACCGGCGTCGAACCGGCCGGAAGCGCCATGACCTCACCCTTGGGCGTGAAGACGAACACCTCGCGGGCATTGATCTCGAACCGAAGCGAATCGAGGAACTCGTCCGGATCCGAGGTTTCCTGCTGCCAGTCCACCAGGCTGCGCAGCCAGCCCATGTCGTCCGGCGCGTCGGGGGTCTTGCTGCCGTCCTTGTACTTCCAGTGCGCGGCCACGCCGTATTCGGCACGGCGGTGCATGTCGTGGGTGCGGATCTGGATTTCCACGGGTTTGCCGCCGGGACCGATCACCGTGGTGTGCAGCGACTGGTACATGTTGAACTTCGGCATCGCGATATAGTCCTTGAACCGCCCGGGCAGGGGGTTCCACCGCGAATGCAGGGCGCCGAGGGTGGCATAGCAGTCCCGGACGGAGTCCACCAGGACGCGGACGCCCATGAGGTCATGGATGTCGTCGAAATCTTTGCCCCGCACGATCATCTTCTGGTAGATCGAGTAGTAATGCTTGGGCCGGCCGGTGATGGTGGCCTTGATCTTGACCGCATGCAGGTCATCGGCGATCTGGGACCGCACGGTGGTCAGGTACTTCTCCCGTTCAGGGGTGCGGTCGCCGACCATCCGGACGATCTCGTCATACACCTTGGGATGCAGCGCGGCGAAGGAGAGGTCCTCCAGCTCCCACTTGATGGTGTTCATACCCAGCCGGTGCGCCAGCGGAGCGAAGATTTCCAGCGTCTCGCGGGCCTTCTTGGCCGACGATTCCGGCGAGACGAACCGCCAGGTGCGGGCGTTGTGCAGCCGGTCGGCGAGCTTGATGACCAGGACGCGGATGTCCTTGGCCATGGCCACGACCATCTTGCGCACCGTTTCGGACTGCGCCGCGTCCCCGAAGGTCACCTTGTCCAGCTTGGTGACACCGTCCACGAGCATCGCCACCTCGGGACCGAACTCGCGCCGCAGCTCCTCCAGGGTGTAGCTGGTGTCCTCCACGGTGTCATGCAGCAGCGCCGCCGCGAGGGTGGTGCCGGTCATGCCGAGCTCGGCCAGGATGGTCGCCACGGCCACCGGGTGGGTGATGTACGGGTCCCCGCTCTTGCGCTTCTGGCCCTCGTGGCTGCGTTCAGCCACCACATAGGCGCGCTGGATGAGGTCCAGGTCTTCCCGTGGGTTGTTGGCGCGGACCGTGCGCAGCAGCGGCTCGAGCATCGGCGAGTACCCGGGGTTGCCGCGGCCGGCCAGGCGGGCAAGCCGGGCACGGGTGGAAGCACGCCGTCCGGTCGAGGGCGCCCGGCCGGAGCCGTTGCCTACCTTCGCCGCCGCGGAAGCCTTGGCCGGTACGGGAACCTTGGCCGGGCCCGGAGCCGGAACCAGGGCGTCAGCGTTGCGGTTGTCGGCAGCATTCCGCCCCGCAGCTTCGCCCGCTGCGGTGCCTCCGCGTCCCGGGTCAATCCCCGTGCTGCCGCTGTTTGCCGCCTTATCGGCAGGCGTTGCACTGTTGGCCACTGACGACCTTTCTTCCGTGCTCTCAAAGCAGGTGCTCAAAACGCTTGTGTGGCGGCCGCTCCCGCGCGGCTCCTGTCAACCAGTCTAAGCCTGCCCGCACCGCACTTAAACCGCCGGTTCCGTACTCCTTGAAGGAAGGAGGACGGAACCGGCAAAGGGCGGAGCGAGTGCGGTCCTTAGACGCTGACCTCCGCGGAGGTCTTTGCCTCGGCCTCGCGGCGCTCGGCCACCCGCTTGGCCTGCTTGCGGATGTCCGGTTCGTTGCGGCGCAGCCAGGCGTACATGGGTGCCGCAATGTAGATGGTGGTGACGGTGCCCAGGATGATGCCGACGAACAGGGCCAGCGACAGGTCCTTCAAGGTGCCGGCGCCCAGCAGCAGCGCACCGATAAACAGGATGGAAGCCACCGGGAGGACGGCCACCACGGACGTGTTGATGGAGCGCACCAGGGTCTGGTTCACTGCCAGGTTCACTTCCTCGGCGAAGGTCCGCCGGGTCCGCTTGTCCAGGTCCTTCGTGTTTTCACGGACCTTGTCGAACACCACCACCGTGTCATACAGCGAATAGCTGAGCACGGTGAGGAACCCGATGATTGCCGACGGGGTGACCTCGAAGTCGGTCAGCGCGTAGACGCCGGCGGTGACCACCATGACCACCAGCAGGCCGGTGACGGCGGCAAGGGACATCTTCCAGGTGCGGAAGTACAGTGCCATGAGCACTGCCGCCAGGGCGACGAAGACAACCAGGCCGATCAGGGCCTGGCGGCTGACGTCGCCGCCCCAGGTCGGGCCGATGAAGGTGGAAGTGACCTCGTCCTGGCTGACGCCGTAGGTTTCCGAGAGCGACTCCTTGACCTGGATGGTCTGGTCGTCGCTGAGCTTCTCGGTCTGGATCCGCATGGTGCCCGGAGCGATGTTGGTGACGCGCGGATCCGCGGATCCCGCCACCTCCGCCACGGCGTCCTCGCCGCGGCTCACATCCGTGTTGCTCACGTTGGAGACGGTGAACTCCGAGCCGCCGCGGAACTCGATGCCGAGGTTGAATCCGCCCTTGGCAGCCGGGATAAGGATGGACAGGACCACGGCTGCCGCTGCGATCAGGAACCACAGATTGGCTTTGCCAACGAAGTTGTAGGACCGCTTTCCCGTGTAAAGGTCGTTGCCGAATGCGGCGAAACTGGGGAGTTTACTCATTACTCGCCGTCCTTCTCGGAGCTGCGGCCGGATCCGGCCATTGAATCCTGCTTTTCGGCAAGCCGCCGTTCGGCAATGGTCATCCGTCGCTCGGCTTCCTTGGCGGCCGCCTTGTTCTTCCCTCGGAGGGCCGGGGACTCGGAGGGCTCGCGCAGGCGTCCGGCTCCGCGGTACAGCGGTACGGCTCCCAGCCTGCTTGCGTCGAGGCCGGAGAACCGGTGTCCGTCACCGAAGAACCTGGTGCGTGCCAGCAGGACCATGGTCGGGTGCGTGAACATGAACACCACAATGAGGTCCGCCACGGCGGTGAGGCCGAGGGTGAAGGCGAAGCCGCGGACGTTGCCGACAGCGACGAAGTACAGGACGACGGCGGCCAGGATGTTCACGGCCTTGGAGGCCAGGACGGTGCGCTTGGCGCGCTTCCAGCCGTTGTCCACGGCCGAGACCAGGCCGCGCCCGTCGCGCAGCTCGTCGCGGATGCGTTCGAAGTACACGATGAAGGAGTCGGCGGTCTGGCCGATCGCCACGATCAGGCCCGCCACGCCGGCCAGCGACAGCCGGTAGTTGTGGCTCCAGCCGAGGATGGCAATGGCCAGGTAGCTGAGCAGGCCGGCGACGACGAGGGAGGCAATGGTGACAAAACCCAGCGCCCGGTACTGGAAGAGCGAATAGACGGCCACCAGGGCCAGGCCGATCAGCCCGGCAATGATGCCCATCTTCAGCTGGTCCGCGCCGAGGGTTGCCGAGACCTGCTGTTCGCTCTGGATCTCGAAACTGATCGGCAGGGCACCGTACTTCAGCTGCTCGGAGAGCGCCTCGGCGCTTTCCTGCGTGAAGTTGCCGGTGATCTGCGGCTTGCCGTCGGTGATGACCGCGTTGACGGTCGGCGCCGAAATGATCTGGCCGTCCAGCACAATGGCGAACTGGTTCCGGGGGTCGCCCTGGGGGAAGGCGAAGAGCCGTTCGGTCACTCCGCGGAACTTATCGGTGCCTTCGCCGTTGAATTCGATGTTCACGGCCCACTGGTTCGTGGAGACACCGTTGTTGCCCTGCGCCATGCCGAAGCTGGCGGTGGAGATGTCCACGCCGGGGACCTCCACCGGGCCCAGGATGTACTTGCCGGCGGTGCCCGGTTCGCAGGCAACCATGGGCTTGTCGGCCGGGGCCTGCTCCGCGTTGGCGATGGTATCCGGGTTCAGGCAGTCCGTGGTCTCGAATTCCGTCTGCAGCTCCGGGGTGATCCAGTTGGCGTCCGAGGCATCGGTCGGTTCCGCCGTCGGAGTCGGCAGCTGCTCTGCGGGAGTGGGATCCGTTACTGCCGCACCCTGTCCCCCGCCGCCGGTCAGGACCGGACGGAACTCCATGTTTGCCGATGCCTGGATCAGTTCGCGCGTCTCAGCGTCCGGGACGCCGGGCAGTGACACGACGACGTTCCGGTTGGACTGGGTGCTGATCTCCGCCTCGGAAACACCGCTGCCGTCCACGCGCTGGCGGATGATTTCCACTGCCTGGTCGAGCTGTTCGGGGGTGATCTCGGAGTCACCTCCCTGCACTTCGGGAGCCAGGATCATCTGGGTACCGCCCTCAAGGTCGAGGGCTAGTTTCGGGGTCCAGCTGGCGTTGCTCCACATGGAACCACCGCCAAGCAGAAGGGCCAGGGCAGCAAAAATGACGCCCAGCCAGAGGAGCGTCTTTTTCGCGGCCGAGCCGGGGCCGGTACGGGGCATAGGGAATTTTCCTTAAGGGCGAAGATCACCGGAACCGTTCGGGCTCCGGTGAGGCAAGCGGGACGGCATTGCCCCGCTTGGCTCGTGGAGAGTCTAGTTCTCTTTTTTCTCGTCGCGGTTCAGGCGCTTGAGTGTTTCTTCGGGAGTCTCGTCCTGCGGAGCAACTGCGTCGCGGGTGACCGCGGCGTCGGTGCTGCCGTGGGTCTCCTTGCCAAGGGTCAGCGAAGAAGCATCGTCCGGAACAACGGTGCCGTCGGTGTCTTCCTCAGCAGCCGGGACAGCCACTACCTTGGTCAGCGCCTGCAGGTGCACGGTAGCGGTGTTGCCCGGTGAAAGCTCCAGTACGGCCTTGTTTTCCTCCTGGTCCACGGAGACGATCCGACCGAACAGCCCGAACTGGGTCATGACCTCGGTACCCGGAACCATCTGGGCGCGCTGCTGGGCCATCGTCTGCGTCGTCTTCTTCTGCTTGCGGAACATCATGATCACGAAGACCACGAGGAGCAGGGGAATGACGAGATCAGCAAAATTCACGTGGGGAGTTCCGTTTCTGTTGAGGAAAGTTCTTGGCACGTCCGGGCATGCCGCCGTAGACCGTACCGTAGGCCCAGTCTAAGGGGAAAACGTGGAAGGAACCTGTTAAGTTTCCTGAGGGGTCCAGTCGCCGGGTCCCGCCGCAGTGGCCGTCCCGGGTCCGGAAAACATATTCGCCGGCATGGCAGCAGCCACGCTCTCGGGCATCTGCAGCCCCAGATGCTCCCACGCTGCACGCGTTGCGATGCGTCCCCTCGGGGTCCGGCCGAGCAGGCCCTCACGCACCAGATACGGCTCGGCCACGGTCTCCACCGTCTCGGGTTCCTCGCCGACGGCGATCGCCAGCGTGGAAAGACCCACCGGTCCCCCGTTGAACTTGGTGATCAGCGCGGTCAGCACGGCGCGATCCAGCCGGTCCAGGCCGAGGACGTCCACCTCATACATGTCCAGGGCAGCTCCGGCGGAGCGGGCATCGATCTGCTCGATTCCATGCACCAGGGCCCAGTCCCGGACACGGCGCAGCAGCCGGTTCGCGATTCGGGGGGTCCCGCGGGACCGGCCGGCCACCTCGGCGAAACCGGCGGAGTTGACCTTCATGTCCATCAGCATGGCCGAGCGGCGCAGTACCAGTTCCAGTTCGTCCGTCGAGTAAAACTCCAGGTGTCCGGTGAACCCGAAACGGTCCCGCAGCGGGCCGGGCAGCAGGCCGGCACGGGTAGTGGCGCCCACGAGGGTGAACGGAGGCAGGTCCAGCGGAATGGCGGTGGCACCGGCTCCCTTGCCGACGACGATGTCGACGCGGAAATCCTCCATGGCCATGTAGAGCATTTCCTCGGCCGGCCGGGACATGCGGTGGATTTCGTCCAGGAACAGCACCTCGCCCTCGGTGAGGGACGACAGGATGGCTGCCAGGTCCCCCGCATGCTGGATCGCAGGTCCGGAACTGATCCGCAGCGGCGCGTTCATCTCCGCGGCAATGATCATGGACAGGGTGGTCTTGCCCAGCCCGGGCGGACCGGAGAGCAGTACGTGGTCTGCGCTGCGGCCGCGCAGCCGGGACGCTTCAAGCACCAGTGAGAGCTGCTCCCGGACACGCTTCTGCCCCACGAAGTCGTCAAGGTTCTTGGGCCGCAGCGCGGCTTCGATGGCTTTGTCGTCCGGATCGGGCCCGGGGGCGACCAGGGAATCGGCGGCGGACACTTAGCCGGCCTTCCGGCGCGAGGCTGTCCGGGCGCCGTCGGTGCCGAGGCGGCGCAGGGTCAGCTTCAGGATTTCCCCCACATTGCCGGCGGCAGCGACGTCGGGATGCTCTGCCGCGGTGTCGTCGATGGCGGCCGTAGCGTCCTTTTCGGACCAGCCGAGGCCGGTCATTGCGGCGAGGACCTGTTCCTGCCAGCGCGGTCCCGCCGGGTTTTCCACCGTGCCGTGCGGGACGAGCTTGTCGGCCAGCTCGAGGACGATCCGGCGGGCTCCCTTGGGACCGATGCCGGAGACCTTGCTGAACGCCTTGTCATCGCCGGAGGAGGCAGCCACGCGGATGGCTTCGGGGGTGTGCACGGCCAGGACCGCGAGGGCGATCCGCGGGCCTACGCCGCTGACGCCCAGGAGGATTTCGAAGACTTCCCGCTGGTCGGCGTCGCTGAATCCGTACAGGGTCATGGAGTCCTCGCGGACGATCATGGCGGTGTGGACGAACGCTTCGCTTCCCGTGCGCAGTGAGGCCAGGGTCTGCGGGGTGGCCTGGATGAGCATCCCGAGCCCGTGGACATCAATGACGGCAGAGGAAAGGCCCACGTGCGAAACGACCCCGCGGAGGGAACTGATCATGAAGGAACTCCAGAGGCTGTATAGAACATATCTACGAATACCCTACTTGCTGGCTCCCGCATTCCCCTGCTGGTCACTAGCTTCCGCGTTTTGCCCGGGCTTCGGCCTCCGCCCACAGCCGCTGCGCCGGCGTGAGCCCGGAAGCCGGGGCGGTGCCCCGCGATGCCGAGCCTGCAGTAGGTCCGGGACCGGCGACGCCGCGCCGCCAGGCATGGGTGATCGCCAGGGCAAGCGCATCGGCGGCATCTGCGGGCTTGGGCATTTCATCCAGCCGCAGGATCTTGGTCACCATCTTGCCTACGGCGTCCTTGTTGGCGGAGCCGGAGCCGGTCACTGCCGCCTTGACCTCGGTGGGAGTGTGCAGGGCCACGGGAATCCCCCGCCGCGCCGCGGCGGCGATGACGACGCCCGAAGCCTGTGCAGTGCCCATCACGGTGCTGACGTTGAGCTGGCTGAACACCCGCTCCACGGCCAGGACATCCGGCCGGTGGGTGTCCAGCCACAGCTCGATGGCTTCGGAGATCACCAGCAGCCGCGCATCGAGCGCGGTGCCGGCCACCGTGCCGACAACTCCGACGGCCACGAGGGTGGCCCGGCGGTTCCCCTCGACCTCAACTACTCCGAGGCCGCAGCGGGTCAGGCCGGGGTCCACCCCCAGGACGCGTAAGGACACCGATTCGGCGCTTAGTCGTCTTCTTCAAGCTCGGCCATGACAGCGGCCGGGATATCAGCGTTGGAGTAGACGTTCTGGACGTCGTCGAGGTCTTCCAATGCGTCCACGAGCTTGAGGAACTTGCGGGCAGCGTCGGCGTCCAGTTCCACGTGCATGGACGGAACGAATTCGGCTTCGTCGGTCTCGTACTCGATGCCGGCTTCCTCCAGCGCACCGACGACGGCGCGAAGGTCCTGCGGCTCGGAGATGATCTCGAAGTTCTCGCCCGATTCCTTCACTTCGTCCGCACCGGCGTCCAGGACGGCCATGAGCAGATCGTCTTCGGTGAGGCCGTTCTTCGGCAGGTTGACGACGCCCTTGCGGGTGAACATGTACGCCACCGAACCAGGATCGCCCATGTTGCCGCCGTTGCGGGTCACGGCGAGGCGGACCTCGGAGGCGGCACGGTTCTTGTTGTCGGTGAGGCACTCGATCAGGAGGGCGGAGCCCTGCGGGCCGTAGCCCTCGTACATGATCGTCTGGTAATCGACGGCCTCGCCGAGCAGGCCGGCGCCGCGCTTGACCGCGCGGTTGATGTTGTCGATGGGCACCGAGGTCTTCTTGGCCTTCTGCACGGCCAGTTCAAGGGCCGGGTTGCCTGCCATGTCGGCTCCGCCGGCACGTGCTGCAACTTCGATGTTCTTGATCAGCTTGGCGAAGGACTTGGCGCGCTTGGCATCAATTACGGCCTTCTTGTGCTTGGTTGTTGCCCATTTAGAGTGGCCCGACATGCTCTACGCTTCTCCTCTGATCGATAAAAAAGTCCGGCTGCTTGCCGCCCGTCCTAGGCCCCGATAATCCGGCCCGAACAGGGAGACCAGCGAAGCTTCCCGAACACACTGCCACAATTCTAGCGACCGAATCCGTTTCCGGGGCCGGAAATGCCCCAGGGACCCCGGGCCGGGTCGCGGCCCGGAGCACAAAACGCCGCGGACCGGTCCTTGGGTGCAGTCTCACGCCTCCGGCTTCGGCGGCCGATCAAGGGTGTGCGCTATATTCAGTAACCATGAGTTCTTTCTCCATCCTGGTCGGAAAACTGGTCCGCAGTGCCTCCAAACTGCGCGGCGGCGGTTCCGCCCTGCCGGGCCTGGTGGTGGAGAAAATCGACCCGGATTTCATTCGCCGCACCCTCGCAGACCTGCCGCTCGGCGTCGCCGTCGTCTCCGGAACCAACGGCAAGACCACCACCACCAAGATGGTGGTGGAGCTGCTCGAGAGCCAGGGACTGAAGGTCTTCACCAACCGCACCGGCAGCAACTTCACCCGCGGAGTCGCCGCTGCGCTGCTGGGCGAGGTGAACCTGCGCGGACACCTGGACGCGGACATAGCCGTCCTGGAGCTGGACGAGGCGCACGCCGTGCACTTCGTAAAGCTGATCCAGCCGCGCTACAGCCTGCTGCTGAACGTCCTGCGCGACCAGCTGGACCGGTTCGGCGAGATCGACAAGACCACCCGGCTGCTTGAAAGCATTGCCCGCGCCACTACCGAGACCGTCGTGCTGAACCGGGAAGACCCCCGCGTGGCCGGCATTGCCGAGTCCCTGAACGGCCAGCGCGCCGTGTACTTCGGCCTGGACGCGTCGCTGCGCAGCACCTTCCCCAACGACGACGAGATGCGCGGCAGCCTCGCTGAAGCCCTCGCGGCCACCCAGGAGGCCGACGTCGTGCTGGAGCGCGTGGGTGAGACGGAAGCCGACTTCCTGGTCGACGGAGAGGTCCGCACCTCCGGGCTGAAGCTGCGCGGGGTCTACAACATCTTCAATGCGGCCGCCGCGCTGGCCTTCGCGCGGACGATCAAGGGGAACGACCTGGACGCGGATGCGCTGTTCACCGCGCTGTCCAACGTGGAACCTGCTTTCGGGCGCGGTGAGTCCCTGACCGTCAACGGCCAGCCGCTGGAGCTGGTGCTGGTCAAGAACCCCAGCGGCTTCCGCCTCGGATTGAAGTCCTTTGCCGCCCACGGCTATTCGACCATGATTGCCATCAACGACAACTACGCCGACGGCCGGGACATGTCCTGGCTGTGGGACGTGGACTTCGAGTCGCTCGCCGAAGGGGGCGTCGACGTCGTCAGCGGCGTACGCGCCTACGACATGGCCCTGCGCCTGAAGTACGACGACGTTCCGGTGCGCACCATCGAACCCGACATCACGGACGGGCTGAAGCGTTTCATCAAGGACTCCCCCGGGGTTCCCATGCGGATCTTCTGCACGTACACGGCCATGCTGGCCGTACGCCGGGAACTCTCCAAGATCACGAAGGTAGAGGTGGTCTCATGACCGAGGACCGCACAATCAAGATCCTGCAGCTGTACCCGCGGGAAATGAACATTTACGGCGACTGGGGCAATGTGCTGGTGCTCAAGCAGCGCCTGAAGTGGTACGGCTACTCCCCCGTCGTGGAGGAGTACAACGCCGGGGACGAGTTCCCGGACGACGTCGACATCATCGTCGGCGGCGGCGGCCAGGACAGCGGTCAGGTGGTGATCCAGCAGGATCTCCAGCAGCTTGCCCCCACCCTCCAGCGGCTGGCAGATGACGGCCTGCCCATGCTGGTGATCTGCGGCCTCTACCAGCTGTTTGGACGCTTCTTCAAGACGCACGAGGGTGCCCTGATTCCGGGCATCGGCATCCTGGACATGGAAACCCACGGCGGCGATGTGCGGCTGATCGGCAACGTGCACTCGGTGAGTGAGGAATTCGGCGACATCCACGGCTACGAGAACCACAGTGGCCAGACGTTCCTCGGCCCCGGTGTGAAGCCGCTTGCCGAGATCCGCAAGGGTGAAGGCAACAACACCAAGGACAGCACCGAAGGCGCGCGGTATAAGAACGTGGTGGCCAGCTACCTGCACGGTTCCCTCCTGCCCAAGAACCCGGCAATCGCCGATTTCCTGATCGAGCAGGCTGCCATCCGGAAGTTCGGCAGCTTCTCCCCCGCTCCCCGGTCGGAAGAGGACCTGGCGGAGCTGTCGAAGCTGTCGGACATGGCACGCCAGCACGCCGGGCAGCGGCCGCGGTAGCGTTCGATCCTGGCTTAGGCAGCCGCCTCCGCGGCAGCAAGTGCCTTGTCCGTGAGGATCGGCATCATCGCCAGCAGGGCGAGGGTCAGCACACCCATAATGCCGAACATGGCCTGCAGTCCCAGCCATTGGGCCAGCAGCCCGCCGACTGCTGCCCCCAGGGGCATGGTGCCCCAGGCCAGAAGCCGGTAGGCGCTGTTGACCCGTCCCAGCAACCGGTTTGGGGTGATGCGTTGACGCAGCGAGACGGTGATGACGTTCCACAGCACAACCAGCATGCCGCCGACGAAGAGAATGGGCCCCAAGACGTAGGGATTGCTGGTGAGTGCCGGTGCTCCGACGAACATCGCGGAACCGACGATGGTGAGCGCCAGGGATGTGGATCGGCCCAGTTTCGCTTCCACCCGTTCCGCGATGAATGACCCCACAAAGGCGCCGAGGGCCGACGTCGTCAGGAATAGCCCAAACCCGGCTTCGGAGAGCCCCATTTCCGAGCCGGGTCCGACGGCGAACAGAACGAGGACGGCGAAGGCGGCGCTGGATCCGAAGTTCAAGACCCCGGTCATCAGCGCAAGGGTGCGGAGAATCTTCTGGTTCCAAAGGAATCTCAGTCCTTCCCCAATGTCGAACCGCAGTGTCGTCTTTTGTTCGCGCTCCATCCGGAAGCTGCCCGGCAGCAGGAACAGCCCGCCGACCGCTGCAAGCCACAGGGCTGCCGGAACGGCGAAGCCTGCAGCTACGCCAATGCCCACCAGCAGGCCGCCCAACGGGGGTCCAATAAACTGGTTTGCGGTGAGTTCGGCCGCGTAAAGCCGGCCATTGGCGCGTGAAAGCTGATCTTTGTGGACCACCTGGGGCAGGATCGACTGCGCTGAAGTGTCGTACAGGGTTTCCGCCGCCCCCACCGTCAGTGCGACGACGTACAGGGCCCAGATGGATCCGAGATCGAGAAGGATCACCGCTGCCAGCAATGCGGGCAGGGCGGCGCGGCTGAAGTTGGCCCACAGCATCAGCTTCCGCCGGTCCCATCGGTCTGCCAGGGCTCCGGCGGTCAGGGCGAAGAGCAGCCACGGAAGAGTGGCGACCACGGTGAGTCCGGCGATCGCTGTCGGAGACTGCGTCAGCTGAATCGCCATCAACGGCAAAGCTATCTTGAAGACCCCGTCCGCGAGGTTGGACAGCCCCGATGAAGTCCATAGCTTCCAAAAGGGAGCGCCTAGGGACACCCTCTGCTCCGGTTTCGCGTGTTGTGCACTGTTGGCCATGCCCTGCACCATGGCACATCGATTTAGAAAGCTCAAGGGGGTGGATTTTACCAAATCGACTCTAGGATGAGTTCATGACCGACTCAAAACGGCCGGACGGTCATCGGAAAAATTCCGCCGCCGACGCCCGGGAAATCAAGGCGCTGGCGCATCCGCTGCGCCTGAGGATACTTCGCTTGTGCGGGCTCCATGAGCTGACCAATAAACAGCTCGCTGACCGCTTGGGACACGACCCGGGGACGGTTCTTTATCACGTACGGCAGCTGCTCGCCGCCGGATTCCTTGAACCCGCTGAGGTTCGCACAGGCGTAAGCGGTGCACTCGAGAAGCCGTACCGCTCGACAGGGCGATCGTGGAACCTGGACCGGGCACTGCAGGATGCCGACCCAGAAGGAACCCTCGCCCCGTTGGAGGCGGTACGCGAGGAACTGACCGAAGCAGGTCCGGATGCACTTGCCAGCCTTTCACGCTTCGTACTGCACCTGTCGCCGGAAGACGCCGAGGATCTCATCACCCGGGTCCACGCCGTGCTCGGCGACTACACAGACACCGGCCAGCAGCGTTCCGACCAGCCCGCTTACGGAGGCCTGTTCATACTCCACAAAGCGTCGGACCAGGTTGGCGACCGAAGCCGAGCGGGCAGTAGCGGCGCAGGGACCGGGAATCCGCGTGCCCGCACCACCGGCGGATCCTCTCTCAGCGACTCCTGAGCGCTTCGGGCAAGGACATGGCCCTGCCCCGCACGAGTTCCAGGCGCGCCCTGAATCCTTCCGGCACCTGGGCCGGCAATTCATTCACTGGGAACCAGCGGACGGCTTCGCTCTCCTCGCTGACCGAAATCACCGCGTCAGAGCCAACAACTGCGGCGAATCCCACATCCCAATGCGCGGAACAGGAGAACCCCGCCTGCAGGTCGTGTCGGTCCAGATCCATGATCGCGGAGGAAAGCAGGACCAAATCGCCAATGCCGGACTCCTCGCGGGCCTCCCTTTGGGCCGCTTCCGGCACCGACATATCCTCCGGTTCGATGTGGCCTCCGAACTGCACCCAAAACTGCCCCTTGCGGTGGAAGCACAACAGAACGTGATCGAATTCCGGCGAAAACACAAAACATGACCCAGTGACATGCTCCGGGCCTCCGCCCTTGCGAAGCGAGGCATCCCCCGCGGCACTCAGGAACCGCTCATAGGATTCCCTCGATGTTGAGGCGGGAAGTGCCCGGAGGCGGGTCAGTAGATCGTCAAGAGGCATACCGTTTATTCTGCCGGATGCCGCAGGACGAAGATCCCGTTGGGGCTGCGTGAAATGAGGCACATGGGGTTCCCATGCCTCAACGGTGGTATCGACCAGAATGCCGGCCCGTTGGGGAGCATCGGCATCCGGCCCACCGACGGTGAGGAGCGCACGGGCTTAGTGCTGCGGATCGACCGATCAGGTACCCGGCAGCGGTGGAGCCGCGGACTGATAAGTGTGTCCGGTCGGCGTGGTGATCTCAACCGTGTGCCGGCCCGGGGTGTCCACACCTTCGGTCCGCCAGCCCGGAGCTTCCTTGGCCTGGTTGCAGGCTTCGCAGAGGCCCTGCAGGTTGCCCGCCTCGGTATTCCCGCCGGACCGGTGCGGCCGGATGTGGTCGCGGTGGCGGATGGGTGCCCCGCACCACGGTGTCCGGCAGACCTGGTCCCGGGTCTCAATGAGCCGGGCCAGGGCTCCGGGGGCATATCGGGCCCTGGAGTCCATTCCGACGAGTTCACCCGAGCCCGGAGCCGTATACAGGCGGCGAAGCCAGAGGCGCGGTGACTGCCCGGCCCCGGGGGAGGTTTCCCGGCCACGCACGTACCCGCCTTCCCCTGCCGCCCTGCTGACGGTGAGGCGGGCCCACCCGGCCGGAACGATCCCGTACCCCTGCAGGTGTGCCGGCTCCCGGTCGCCCCTGAGCAGGGTGCGGTCTGTCATGACCAGCTGCACCTCTACCGGCACCTGATCCGCTCGAGCCAGCCCGGTGATCCGTTCCACCATAGTGTCGGCCATGATCTGGCCGCGGCCCCGGGTGTCGCCGCGTGCACGCAGCGAGTCGGCTTCCCGGCTCAGGGCCGCATATACGGCCACCCCTTGGGCAACCGGCAGCAGGCCGGTGAGGTACGTCATGGTGTCCGGTGCGGGACGGCAGGACACATACCGGTCCGCCACCGCCTTGGCCGCCCGGCGCACCAAGGCCCGCTGGTCGATGCGGTAGGTAATCTTCCGGATCCGGACGAGGAGGCGGCCGTCGCCAAGCCCCTCCAGTGCAGCAGGATTCCCGGCGATTTCCCGGTCCACGAGCTTCCTGTCCGCCACCGACAGGCAGGCGGTTTCCCGCACGAGCAGGGTGGCCCGCCATTCACTGATCCGCCCCTCGGACAGGGCCTGCAGCGTGCAGGGCATCTCCCGGGTCAACGCGGTCGCAAAGCCCAGGATCCGTCCACCCCGGGCGGGTGATTCCCGCCGGGCCAGCGCTATCTGGCTAGCCGTTCCCCTGCCCTGTTGCTCGCGGGGAATTCCTGACCTCGCGTGTGCGCCTCGGACCGATGCGTCCAGCGCGGCGGCGATCCTCGCCTGTGCCGCACTGGCTGCTGCCTTCAGTTCTTCCAACACACGAAGATGATCCACCAGGTCCGCATCCGTGGCTTCCGCGATAAGGGCCAGCGTCGCACCGCTTGAGAGTCTGCCGATCCAGGCGGAAACGCTGGCAATGCCCGCCCCGTCGGGACCCGGGTCGGGGCCTGCAGCTGGTGGACTTTCGGCTGCGGGAGACCCGGCAGCCGTCGATGAATCGATCACGTTCCCGAACCTATCCACCACCGCAGCACCCCGGAATACGCGCTGTCCCCCTGGTGCGCAACCCGTCCCACACACCGCTCGGTGGAGGCAAAGACAACAGGCGGGCACAACCTGCCGCCAACGGAAAACGGCTACTTCCCGGCAGGCTCCTGCGCCACCAGCCATTCGTGCGCCCCGGCCTCGGCGGCCCCGAGGGACTCGACCACCGGAACGGTCCTGGCGCGCACCGCAGCGGCGTGCTCCGGCGACGCGCACTGCCCCTGCGGTAGGTCCCCGGCAACGGAACACCACCGGTACGGATCCCGGACAATCACCGACGGCGCCCAGGCGAGATCGCTCACTGTCCAGGCGCCGGCGTCGTCGCGGGCGAACTGCGCCCGGACAATCAGGCCTTCGTTATTGACGTCGTACCAGGGCGACAGTTCGGTGACGGCATTGCCGAGCCCGTACACGATCCACGTGCCGTTGTAGTTCTCGATCGGCAGGACGGAATGCGTGTGGTGGCCGTAAATGAAGTCGAACTCGCCGCTGTCCGCCAGCGCGTGGGCGGTTTCCGTCTGCTGGGCGTTGGGCACCGAGGCATACTCGTCACCGGCGTGGATGGCCGCGACGACGACGTCAGCCCCCGCCGCACGGGCTGCCTTCGCCTTGGCAATCATGGCCGGGGCGTCCAGCAGATCCACCTGCCAGGGCTGCTCGGGGACCAGGCCGTTCAGCCCGTAGGTCGCCTCGATGACGGCCAGGTCGCCCGCAGGAGCGGACAGGAGCATGGGGGCTCCGGCTCCTGCTTCTGCAGCGTAGGAACCGGTGTGTTCCAGTCCCAGGGAATCCAGCACGTCCAGCGTACGGTTCAGCCCGGCCGTCCCGGCGTCGATGGTGTGGTTGCTGGCCGTGGTGCAGCCGGAATAGCCGACGGCGGCAGCGGCGGTGAGGATCTGCGGAGGCACGTTGAACATGGGGTAGCCCGCGTAGGGGCCGTCCGGTTCGGCCACCGGAGTCTCCATGTGGCACACCGCCAGGTCTGCAGCCGATAGATAGGTCCGCTGCCCGGCCAGCAGCGGCTCGAAGTCCAGCGGACCCTTACCGGTGGCACCAGCATCCACCTCAGCCTGATCCCACAGCTGCGGATGGACCAGCAGGTCCCCGGCAAGCATCAGAGAGAAGCAGTTCTCCGTGGGACATTCCGGTCCTTTGCCGGAGCTGCCGGGCTTCGGAGACGGTGTCGACGACGCAGACGGGGACGGGACCGCTGCAGGCGGTGACGATGCCGCGGCCCCCTGGCCGCTTTCCGGCCCGTCTCCCCCGTCCGCCGTGCAGCCGCCGAGCAACAGGGCCAGCACCACCGCGGATACGAGTGCCGGCAGCCGGACCAGCGCCGGGCCGGACCCGGCGGTGCGGACGTTCCGTGTGCGTTCCATAAACTCCCCCGCGGATTTCGCCCCGGCCTGCTGGCGGCGGGGAACGGACCGATCCTACGGCAGTGTCAGGTTGGTTCGGGATGCCCCGCTGTGCCAGTCTTGGGCTTTATGGACAACCCCTTCCTTTACCCGAGTACCCTTCCGTACCAGCTGCCCCCGTTCGAGCAGATCTCCGAGGACGTGTTCCTCCCTGCTTTTGAGGTGGGGATGCGGGAGCATGCGCAGCAGATTGAGCGGATTGCCGCCAACCCGCAGTCCCCGGACTTCGAGAACACCATTGCGGCCCTGGAGTTGTCGGGCCAGGAGCTGGGGCGCACCGCCGTCGTCTTCTTCACCCTTTGTGCCGCGGACGCTACGGAAGGCGTGCAGCGGATCCAGCAGGAGATCGGTCCGCGGCTGGCGGCCCATGAGGATGCCGTCTACCTCAACCGGCAGCTCTTTGACCGGGTGGACGCGGTCGCGGCGAACCCCGTCGGTCTGGATGATGAGCAGGCACGCCTGGTGTCCGAGTACCGACGCCGCTTCATCCGTGCCGGAGCACAGCTCGACGACGCCGGTCAGGCCCGCATGCGGGAGATGAACGCCCGGCTTTCGGAGCTCGGGACCGAATTCTCCCAGCGGCTGCTGAAGGACACCAATGATTCGGCACTGCTCGTGGACGACCCTGCGGAGCTGGACGGACTGTCCGACGACGACCTCGCCGCTGCCGCCTGCGCCGCGAAGGACGCCGGACACGACGGCAGGTACCTGCTGCCCCTCGTGCTGCCCACCCCGCAGCCGGCGCTGGCCTCGCTGACGAACCGCGGGACCCGCCGCAGGCTGCACGAAGCCGCCCTCAACCGCGGTTTCCGGACCAATTCGGCTAACACCCTGGCCATCGCCGCCGAAATGGCCGCGCTGCGGGCCGAGAAAGCCGCACTGCTCGGATTCGCCAGCCACGCCGAGTACGCCACGGACGACCAGACCGCCCCGTCCCTGGACGCGATCCACGAGATGCTGGACAAGCTGGCCCCGGCGGCCGTGCGCAACGCCAAGGCCGAAGCCGAAGAGCTGCGCGCAGCGGCACGGCGGGACGGCCACGAACTGGCCGCCTGGGACTGGGCGTATTACTCCGAGCAGGTCCGGCGGGAGAAGTTCGACGTCGACTCCTCCGCGCTGCGCCCGTACTTCGAGCTCGAGCGGGTCCTGAACGACGGCGTTTTCTACGCCGCCAACCGCCTCTACGGGCTGACCTTCACCGAGCGGACGGATCTCCCCGGCTATCACCCCGATGTTCGGGTCTGGGAGGTCAAGAACGACGACGGCACCGGGCTGGGCCTGTTCCTGGGCGACTACTACACGCGTGACACCAAGAACGGGGGTGCCTGGATGAACTCCCTCGTCCACCAGTCCCGGCTGCTGGACGCCCCGCCCGTGGTCATTAACAACCTGAACATCTCCAAACCCTCAGCCGGCGAGCCCACGCTGCTGACCTTCGACGAGGTGGTCACCGCGTTCCACGAATTCGGCCACGCGCTGCACGGACTCTTTTCCGATGTCACCTATCCGGAGTTCTCCGGCACCGCCGTGCCGCGGGACTTTGTGGAATACCCGTCGCAGGTCAACGAGATGTGGATGCTGTGGCCGGAAGTGGTCACCAGCTTCGCAAAACACCACATCACCGGGGAGCCGCTGCCGCAGTCGGACATCGACAAGGTGAAGGCAGCGGCCATCTGGGGCGAAGGGTTCTCCACCACCGAGTATCTGGGTGCGGCCCTGCTGGACCTGGCCTGGCACGAGCTGCCGCCGGGGAAAACGGTGACCGACCCCGAAGCCTTCGAGGCATCTGCCCTCGCGGCGGCCGGCGTCGATCTGGACCTGGTTCCCCCGCGCTACCGCACCGGCTACTTCAAGCACATCTTCGCCGGCGGCTACGCCGCCTCCTACTACGCCTACATCTGGAGCGAAGTGCTCGACGCCGACACGGTCCAGTGGTTCGAAGAAAACGGCGGGCTGACCCGGGAGAACGGAGAGCGGTTCCGGACGGAGCTGCTGTCCCGCGGCAACAGCATCGACCCGCTGCAGGCGTTCCGGAACTTCCGCGGACGCGATGCGCAGCTTCAGCCGCTGCTGGACCGGCGCGGCCTGGCCTAAGCATGCACGCGCGGCCGTAGCCCTGCAGGCGCGGCCGCGCAGATAAGCAGGGCCGCTCAGATACAGAAAAGGCGGGAACCGGTGATCCGGTTCCCGCCTTTTCTGTATCTCTTCGTTCTACGTTGCCGGGTTCCCCAGCTTGGCCTGTTTCCGGACGCTGTACATGCGCTGGCCGATGGTCACGCAGCTGGCCAGGGTCAGCAGGATGAGGACCACCAGCAGCAGCACGTCCGGGACGCCCAGGCCCACCAGCCCGGTGGCCACCAGCAGGGACACCAGCCGCTCGGCCCGCTCGGCAATGCCGACATTGGCGGTAAAGCCCAGCGACTCTGCCTTGGCCCGGATGTAGGAAACGAGCATGCCCACTACCAGGCAGAGGACGGCGGCGATGCCGATCGCGTCATTGTCCCCGCCGGTGAAGAACCAGATGGCAACGCCGGCAAACAGGGCGCCGTCGGCAAAGCGGTCAAGCGTGGAGTCCAGGAACCCGCCCCAGCTGCCCTTGCGCTGCTGCTGCCGGGCCATGATCCCGTCGATAACGTCGGAGAAGATGAAGGCGGTGATGAATATGGTTCCCCAGAACAGCTCGCCGAGCGGATAAAAGACCAGGCCGCCGATCATTACGCCAAGCGTTCCGGCAATGGTGACCATGTCCGGGGTGACCCGGTGCCGCAGCAGCCAGGTTGCCAACGGGGTGAAAACGGCAGTGAAGAATCCCCGTGCGTATTTGTTCAGCACGTGTCAGTCCTCGATGTCCGGGCCGGAGCCCTCTACGGGCCAGGCCTCGGCCACCTGCCGGCGCACGTCCCCCAGGGTCTGGGTGATGGCCTTGGTCTGCGCGATGATCGGCAGGAAGTTTCCGTCGCCGCCCCACCGCGGAACGATGTGCTGGTGCAGGTGCGCGGCAATTCCGGCCCCGCCGGTTTCGCCCTGGTTCATGCCCAGGTTGAAACCGGTGGGGCTGGAGACCTTCCGCAGGACCCGCATGGCGGTCTGGGTCAGCGCCGCGATTTCCGCGGTCTCCTCCAGGTCGATGTCCGTGTAGTCCGGAACGTGCCGGTACGGGCAGACCAGGAGGTGGCCGGCGTTGTAGGGAAACAGGTTCAGGATGACGAAGGCGTGCCGGCCGCGGTGGACGATAAGCGATTCCTCGTCCGAGCGTTCCGGGGCGGCGCAGAACGGGCAGGTCTCCTTGGAGGACACCTGCTTCTGCCCGCCCTTGATGTAGGCAAGCCGGTGCGGAGTCCACAGCCGCTGGAAAGCGTCGGGGACGCCGGCGAGTTCAAACGTATCCGTCACCGCGGCGTCGTCGTGTTGTTCTCCCATAGCGTCCCCGCCGCCCTACTTGTCCCGGTTGCGGACGGCTTCGACAATCCGCTTGACGGCCTCTTCGACCGGCACGCCGTTGTCCTGGCTGCCGTCGCGGAAGCGGAAGGACACGGCGCCGGCCTCGGCGTCGTCACCGCCGGCGATCAGGACAAACGGGATCTTGTCCTTGGACGCGGTGCGGATCTTCTTCGGGAAGCGGTCGGTGCCGGTATCCACCTGTGCGCGGATGCCGTGGGCCTTGAGCTTGTCGACGACGTCGAACATGTAGTCGTTGAACGCTTCGGCCACGGGAATGCCCACCACCTGGACCGGAGCCAGCCAGGCGGGGAACGCGCCGGCGTAGTGCTCGGTGAGCAGGCCCATGAAGCGTTCCACGGAACCGAACAGGGCGCGGTGGATCATGACCGGACGCTGGCGGCTGCCGTCGGCGGCCTGGTATTCGAGCTCGAAGCGCTCGGGCAGGTTGAAGTCCAGCTGGATGGTGGACATCTGCCAGGTGCGGCCGATGGCGTCGCGGGCCTGGACGGAGATCTTGGGACCGTAGAACGCGGCACCGGCCGGGTCCGGCACCAGGTCCAGGCCGGAGGCTTCGGCCACTTCGGCGAGGGTGCGGGTGGCTTCCTCCCACACCTCGTCGGAGCCGACGTACTTTTCCGGGTCCTTGGTGGAGAGCTCCAGGTAGAAGTCATCCAGGCCGTAGTCCCGAAGCAGGTCCAGCACGAACTTCAGCGTGGTGGTCAGTTCGTCCTTCATCTGCTCGCGGGTGCAGTAGATGTGGGCATCGTCCTGGGTCATGCCGCGCACGCGCGTCAGGCCGTGGATGACGCCGGACTTTTCGTAGCGGTACACGGAACCGAATTCGAACAGGCGCAGCGGCAGTTCACGGTAGGACCGTCCGCGGGAGCGGAAGATCAGGTTGTGCATGGGGCAGTTCATCGGCTTCAGGTAGTAGTCCTGGCCGGGCTTGGTGACCTCGCCGGTCTCCGGGTCGGTGACCTCATCCACGTGCATGGGAGGGAACATGCCGTCGCGGTACCAGTCCAGGTGGCCGGAGACCTCGTACAGGTGGCCCTTGGTGATGTGCGGGGTGTAGACGAACTCGTAGCCGGCCTCGGTGTGGCGCTGGCGGGAGTAGTCCTCCATGGCCTTGCGGATGATGCCGCCCTTGGGGTGGAACACCGGCAGGCCCGAGCCCAGCTCGTCCGGGAAGGAGAACAGGTCCAGTTCGGTGCCGAGCTTGCGGTGGTCCCGGCGCTCGGCTTCGGCCAGGCGCTCCTGGTAGGCCTTCAGGGCATCCTTGGTGGGCCAGGCGGTGCCGTAGATGCGCTGCAGCTGCTGGTTCTTCTGGTTGCCCAGCCAGTAGGCGGAGGAGGAACGGGTCAGCGCGAAGGCGTTGGAGATCAGCTTGGTGTTGGGCAGGTGCGGGCCGCGGCACAGGTCGCACCAGACGGTTTCGCCGGTCTTGCGGTCCACGTTGTCGTAAATGGTGATCTCGCCGGCGCCCACCTCGATGTTCGCGCCTTCACCGGCTTCCTCGGCGCCGTCCTTGGTGCCCAGCAGCTCGAGCTTGTACGGCTCGTCCTTCATGGCTTCGCGGGCTTCGTCTTCGCTGACCACGCGGCGGGCGAACTTCTGGTTCGAGTTGACGATCTTCTGCATCATCTTCTCGAGGGTCTTCAGGTCCTCCGGCGTGAACGGCTCGGCAACGTCGAAGTCGAAGTAGAAACCGTCCTTGATGTACGGGCCGATGCCCAGCTTGGCATCCGGACGCAGCTGCTGCACTGCCTGGGCCATGACATGCGCGGTGGAGTGGCGCAGGACGTTCAGGCCGTCTTCGGAATCAATGGTGACGGATTCCACGATGTCGCCCTGCTCCAGCGGGGTATCCAGGTCCTTCAAGACGGAGTGCACCCGCATCACGACGACGTCGCGGCGTTCGAAAAAGAGCTGCGCACCGGTGGTGCCAGTATCCACCGTGGTCTCTTCGCCGTCGACGATGAGGGTGAACTTCTCTGGCACTGACACGGTTGTCTCCTAGATTTCGTTGTACGGCGGTGTCTGCACGGCCAAGATCCGGCCGCACTTCCGCCCGTACCGATGTTATCCGCTGCGCTTGGACCCCACCAACATGCCGCGCTGGCGGCCGGGTATCGGAAGCGAGTCCGTGTCCGCCAGATTCCATGCCTCCAGCGCCTGGAGGCTGATGCCCCGCGGTCCGGTACGGCGGGTCAGCCCGCGGACCAGCAGCAGTTCGGTGCCGAAGAGCAGGGGACCGGATTTTTCCTGTGCCTCGTGGAAGAACGTGCAGTCAATACAGCCGGTGCCGTCGTCGAGGCTGATGAACACCACGCGGCGTCCCCCGCGCATGGGCGGGGTCTGGGTGGCTACGCGGATGCCGGCCACCAGCACCTCGGTCCCGTTGCGCAGGTCCACCAGCTGCTCCGCGGGGGTAACCCCCAGCCCGCGCAGCAGCGGCCCGTAGCTTTCCATCAGGTGCGCGCTGACGTCCACGGACAGCAGGTCCAGTTCGGTGCGGACCTTTTCCCGCAGCGCAGGTTCGGGCAGGTGAGGGTGCAGGTTGGACAGTTCGGTATCCCCCAGCGGCAGGGCCAGCTGGCCGGGAATCGGATCATGCTTCCGAGACGCGGCCTTGGCCGGCGCCGCGTCGAGGTAGGAGATCAGGTCCGCACGGCTGGCCTCGGATCCGGTCTGTTTGCTGAGCGAATCGAAGGCGCCGAGCTGGGCCAGCCTACGGAGCGTGGGCCGGGAGATTTTCGCGCGGGCCCGCAGGTCGGCCAGGGAGTCATAGGGCTGTCCGGCGGCGATCCGTCGAAGTTCGACGGCGGACAGGCCGTAGATTCCGGCCAGGGACAGCCGGATCCCCAGCCGGCCGTCGTCGAGCCGTTCCACCCGGTAGGTGTCGCCGCTGCGGTTGATGTCCAGGGGCAGGATGGGAATGCCCATCCTGCGGGCTTCGGCCACGAGCAGCCTGCGGGGGTACATCCCGGGATCGTGTTCGAAGATTCCAGCCAGGAACGCCGCCGGATGGTGTGCCTTCAGCCACGCGGATTGGTAGGTGGGCACGGCAAAGGCGGCTCCGTGGGCCTTGCAGAAGCCGAAGCTGCCGAAGGCCTTGAGCGTGTCCCAGACCTTGTCGATGGTCTCCTGCGGATAGCCCTTCGCCGCGGCCTTGCTGCGGAAGTACTCCTCCACCCCCGGTTCGGCGGTTTCGTTACCCAGCAGCCGGCGCAGTTCATCCGCCTTGGCCAGGCCGCAGCCGGTGAAGACGTTCAGGGTCCGCAGCACCTGTTCGTGGAACACGGTGACGCCGTGGGTTTCGGCCAGCACTGGGCGCAGCGCCTCGTGCGGGTAGACCTCCGGTGAGAAGCCGTGCCGGTGTTCCAGGAACGGACGGACCATGTCGGATTTCATCGGGCCGGGACGGAACAGGGAGATATCGATGATCAGGTCATTGAATTCCCGCGGGGCGAGCTTGCCCACCAGTTCGCGCTGGCCCGGGGACTCGATCTGGAAGCAGCCCAGGGTGTGCGTGCTGCGGATGAGTTCGTAGGTCGGTTCGTCGTCGAACGGCACGGCGTCCAGGTTGATCCGGCCGTCCGGTTCAATGAACTCCGGGTCCGGTCCGTCCCCGTGGCCGCCGGCCTCGATGACTTCCTCGCGGGTGGAGTGCACGCGGACCACTTCACGCACGGCAAAGGCCATGGCGCTCTGCATCCGCACACCCAGCACGTCGAGCTTGAGCATGCCCATGGGGTCCATGTCGTGCTTGTCGAACTGGGACATGGGCAGGCCCAGGCCGCTGGGCTGCACGGGGGTGCGGTCCAGCAGCGAGGTGTCTCCCAGGATCACTCCGCAGGGATGCATGGAAATGTGCCGGGGCAGCCGGTCGAGCCGCTCGGTGAGGTCCACCAGCAGGTCCAGCTGCTGGTTCTTTTCCACCTGTCCGGAGAATTCGCGCAGTTCGGGCTTTTCGGCGAGCGCCTCGCGGAAGTTGCGGGCCGAGAAACGCCATAACTGTTTAGCCACAGCGCCGATCTCCTCCTCCGGCATGCCCAGCGCCAGTCCGGCGTCGCGCACAGCCCCGCGTGCCCGGTAGCCGTTCTGCATGCTCATCAGCGTGACCCGTTCGGAGCCGAAGCGTTCGAAGATGCGGTGATACACGTTGTGCCGCTCGGCGCTTTCCACGTCTATGTCGATATCGGGCAGCGTGGAACGGTCCCGGGAGAGGAAGCGTTCGAAGATCAGGTCATGGTCCAGCGGGTTCACGTGGCTGATACCCAGCAGGTAGTTCACCAGGGAGGAGGCTCCCGACCCCCGTGCCGCGGCGCGTACGCCCATCCCGGTGATCATGGCCGAGACTTCCGCCACCGTGAGGAAGTACGAGGCGAAGCCCAGCCGCTCGATGATGCCCAGTTCGTGTTCGAGCCGGTTGCGCAGTTCCACCTCGGCAACGGAGTCCCGGGGACGCAGCCGGCGGGTAATGCCTGCCTCGCAGCGCTGGCGCAGCTCGATCAGGGGTTCGGCATCTATGCCGATCACCGAGGCTTCGGGTACCACCGGCTGCTTCCAGCCCATATCCGCCACGGGATCTATCCGGCAGGTATCCGCGAGCGCCGCGGTGTCAGCCAGCATCCGTGCCGCTCCCGAGGCACCGTAGCCTGCCTCCGAGCTGATTTCTCGGGCCAGTGCCGTCATGGTCCGTGTCCCCTTGAGCCAGCCCTGCCCGTTGGGTTGCAGGTCCGGGAGGCGGGAGAGGGAGGTCAGCGAGCGCGCGGCGTCGAGCACGTCGGCAGTGGCGGCACCGTCTTCGTCCACGTACCGCACGGCGTTGGTAAGGATGCCGGGGACGCGCATCTCATCGGCGAGCCGGAACATGCGCACGGCGTGGGCCAGGCTGAGGTTCTTCCCCGGGGCGGACAGATGGGTGACCACTTCGACGGCGAGCGCCCGGGCAGGGATCAGCGAGCGCCAGCGGCCGAACAGGGTGCGGGCAACGGCGTAGCTGCGGCTGCGCATCGCCTGGCCGACGTCGGACTGCGGGCCGACGAGGACGGTCAGGACGGGTTCGCCTTCTTCCCCGGGCGTGCCGTCCCCTGCCGGTACGCCGCGGACGTACCCGGCAAGCTGTTCCATGGTCACGCCCACCGGTTTGCCGGTACGTGCCCGGGAGGCTGACGTACCGGCGTGGGCTGCGGAGATCAGCCGGCACAACGCCCGGTAGCCCGCTCCCCCGGTATGGCCGTGGGCAAGGATGACCACCCGGCCCGTGACGGCGTTCGAGTCATCCAGCACAGCGAGGTCCACGCCCACAATGGGATCTATCCCTGCGTCCATGCAGGCACGCAGATGCTTCACCGTTCCGTACAGCCCGTCCCGGTCGGTGCAGGCCAGGGCGTCAGCGCCGTCGGCCGCTGCGGCCTGCGCCATCTCCTCGGGCCAGGACACCCCGTAGTGGGCGCTGAAGGCAGTGGCTGCGTGCAGGTGGGTAAAGCTCATGGGAACTTAGGCACTGTCCTTCAGGGCGTCATGGATCCGGATCAGGCGCCAGCGGCCGGTGTTGACATGGTGGGAGAGGTCCAGGGTGCGCAGGTCAGAGCGGTCGCTGACCTTTGCCTGGACCCGCCAGATCTCGGTATCCACCAGTCCGGCACCGTGCCCGCGTTCTGCCCGTGCTTCCTCCTCCCACCAGTTGCGGCGTTCATACCAGCGCACGGGATCAGCCCCCACCTTGTAGGTGCGGCCGCCCCATACCAGCCGCAGGGGCTTGCCCGCAGGCGAGCACACCACCTCTATGCCTTCGCTGAAGACACCCATTTCAGCTTCCTTCCCCGCCGGACCCGTGCACACCGCAGGTGGATCCTCGCCCATGGCCTCCCTCAGGGGACCAACTGGTTATTAACTGCCAACTAATTCGAACATATGTTCGAACGCTTCCTCTTCAGTGTACGACCGGCAGCTGACAATCGGCACCGCGTATGCCGGATCCTGTGCCTGGTCCGCGCAGTCCTGCGGTTCATCCGCTTCCGACGGAGGGGCGTCGGCAGAATCGCACCGCTCTGGTGCACACTGGTTCCAGATTCCCGCCCACCGATGGAGTACCTTTTGGATCCCGAAATCCCGTACCGGAACCCGTATGCCACCCCCGGAGAAACAGATACCCCGGACCAACCCGGGCCCCGGGCGGCACAGCAGCGGTTTGGCAAGGTGGCCATCACCGGCATGGTCATCGTCACCCTCGGCTGGGCCCTGGCACTGTTCCCCTTCTACTTTTGGATCCGCAGCTTGGGCGATGTCAGCGCCGGCGTGGGGGCCTTTCTAAATCTCATCGGCTTCCTCGGCATTGCCGCCCTGGTTGCCTCCGTGGGAGGCTTCATTGCTGCGATCCGCGCCGGCGATAAGAAGCTGGCCGGCTGGCTGTACATTATTCCCTCCCTGCTGTGGCAGCTCCCCATGGCTGCGCTGATCGGCGGGACCCTCCACCTCCTGTCCACTTACGAAGCGACTTAGGCCTCCTCTGCCGCTTCCCTCCGCACCGTGGTGGACAGCGGTACTTCCCGGATAAACAGGCACAGCACCAGGGCGACTGCCACCACGGGCACGCTCAGCAGGAAAATAGGCGGCAAGGCGTGCCCGAATGCCGAGGCAATGAAGTCCTGCGCCGGTGCGGGCAGGCCGCGCAGCATCGCCGGGCTGAGCGAGTTGATGTCCCCGCCCACCGCAGCTCCGGCCCCCGCAGGCGCCCCGGCCAGCTCGTTGCCCAGCCGGTGGATAAAGATCGAACCGAACAGTGCAATGCCGAAGGATGCCCCGATCTGCCGGAAATAGTTCGCCGCGGAAATCGCCGCCCCCATATCCCTGCCGGGCACGCTGTTCTGCACAATCAGGACCAGGTTCTGCATCAGCATGCCGATGCCCATACCCATCACCAGCATGCCGATGGCCGTAAAGCCGTACGGGGTGGTGTCCGAAATCCTCGAGAGCAGCACCAGCCCGGCAATGATCACCGCACATCCCAGCACCGGATAGATCTTGTACCGGCCCGTGCGGGAGATCAGCTGCCCGGTCCCGATGGAGGTAAGCAGCAGCCCGCCCATCATCGGCAGCATCATCAGGCCCGACTGCGTGGCGGTGGCCCGGTTGACCATCTGCAGGAAGGTGGGCAGGTAGGAAATGGTGGAGAACATCGCGATGCCCACGGAGATGCCCACCAGCACGGGAAGCAGGAAATTCCGGCGCCGGAACAGGGCCAGCGGCAGGAGGGGTTCCGGGGCCCGGCGCTCCACCAGGACGAAGGCCGCTCCGGCCGCCAGCGTCACACCGGCCAGGAGAAGGATCTGCGGGCTGGACCAGGCATAGGTGGTTCCGGCCCAGGTGGTCAGCATGATCAGTGCCGCGCTCGCGAGCGCCAGCAGTCCCGCGCCGGCATAATCCAGCTGCGGGCGCCGGCCCTGCGGTTTGGGCAGGTGCAGCGAGGCGATGACGACGGCGAGCGCCACGGCGCCGATAGGCAGGTTGATGTAGAACACCCACCGCCAGGACCAGGCATCGGTGATCCACCCGCCCAGCAGCGGACCGCCCACCGAAGCCAGCCCGAAGGCTGCTCCGATCAGGCCCATGTACTTGCCGCGCTCCCGGGGGGACACCAGATCCCCCAGGATGGCCTGCGCCCCGATCATCAGGCCGCCGCCCCCGATGCCCTGCAGGGCACGGAAACCGATCAGCTGGCCCATGTTCTGCGACAGGCCGGAGAGGACCGAGCCGATCAGGAACACCCCGATGGCGAAAATGAAAATGTTCTTGCGGCCGAACAGGTCACCGAGCTTGCCGTAGATGGGCAAGCCGATGGTGGCGGCCAGGATGTACGCCGTCACCACCCAGGACAGGTGCTCCAGCCCGTTGAGGTCCCCCACGATGGTGGGCAGCGCCGTAGCAACAATGGTCTGGTCCAGGGCGGCCAGCAGCACGGAGAGCAGCAGCCCGGTAAGGACCAGGGGCAGGTTCCGCCCGGGCCCATCCTCCCCGGCTGGTCCGGGGGCGGCTTCCCCCCGGTGTTTTGGTGCTCCAGGCACGGGACGGCCGGTGCCTGCAGGGATACGCGGCGATAATGCTCTGTGGGACATAGGGGATGGTGCTCCTCGCTGATGGCGTCCTATTCCACTTCCGCTTCCACCCGGGCGGTTTTGGACAACGGCTGCTGGACGATGAAGAACGTCAGGATGAACGCCGCGGCCATGAAGGGAACACCCAGCAGGAAAATGGGCGGAAGGGCTTCCCCGAAGGCGGACTTGATGAAGTCCTGGGCGGCCGCCGGAAGCGCTTTGATGGCGTCCGGGCTGATCGAGTTCGCTCCGCCGGACTCTGCGTCACCGGCTCCGGGCGGTGCCGAGGCCAACTGGTCGTTGAGCCGCTGGATGAACAGCGACCCAAACACCGCAATACCCAGCGACGCGCCCAACTGCCGGAAGTAGTTGGCCGTGGACACTCCGGTGCCCATGTCCGTGACCGGAACACTGTTCTGCACGATCAGCACGATGTTCTGCATCAGCGCCCCGATACCCAGTCCAAGGACCAGCATGCCCGCGGCAGTGAATGAATACGGCGTCGTACTGGAAATCCGCGAAAGCAGGACCAGTCCGAGGATCATGGTTGCCGACCCGAGGATCGGATAGATCTTGTACTTGCCGGTGCGGGAAATCAGCTGACCGGTGCCGATGGACGTGGTCAGCAGGCCGGCCGTCATGGGCAGCATCATCAGCCCGGATACGGTGGGGGACGCGCCGTTGACGATCTGCAGGAAGGTGGGCAGATAGGCAATGGACCCGAACATCGCCACGCCCACGGACAGTCCCACCAGCGTGCAGATCAGGAAATTGCGGACGGCGAAGAGCCGCAGCGGCAGGATGGGCTCCCGGGCCCGCAGCTCCACGGGGATAAACACCGCCACGCTGGCCACAAACACGGCTCCGAGCGTCAGGATGGTGGGCGAGGTCCAGGCGTAGTTGTTGCCGCCCCAGCTGGTCAGCAGCACCAGCGCTGCGCTGCCGATGGCCAGCAGGGCGGCTCCGGCATAGTCCAGCGGAATGCCCTTCACACTGTTCCGGGGCAGATGCAGGGCGCCGATGATGACCGCGAGCGCAATGACCCCGATGGGCAGATTGATGTAGAACACCCAGCGCCAGGACCAGTTGTCCGTCAGGTATCCGCCCAGCAGCGGACCGCTGACGGAGGCGAGGCCAAAGGCTGCCCCGATCAGGCCCATGTACTTGCCGCGCTCGCGGGCGGAGACTATGTCTCCGATGATGGCCTGCGCACCGATGATCAGTCCGCCGCCGCCCACGCCCTGGATAGCGCGGTACGTGATCAGTTCAGCCATGCTGTGTGACTGTCCGGACAACGCCGAGCCGGCTAGGAACACGACAATGGCGAAAATGAAGATGTTCTTGCGTCCCAGCAGGTCCCCCAGCTTGCCGTAGATGGGCAATCCGATGGTGGAGGTCAGCAGGTACGCGGTAATCACCCAGGACAAATGGTCCAACCCGTGCAGGTCCCCCACGATCGTGGGCAGGGCCGTGGAGACGATGGTCTGGTCCAAGGCCGCAATCAGCACGGCCAGGATGAGTCCGGTAAATATGAGGGCGACGCGGCGCCCGGAGTGCTCAGGTGACGGCTGCCGGCCGGAAGGGTCCGGGGGCACAGCACCGGAGGCAGAAGGGCCGGGCGGGGCCGCTTCCGGCCGGGCAAGCGTTGCACTGGAATGGGCCGCCAGCGATACGGTATTGACCGGAGCTCCCATGGCGCCGGTCATCCCTGCGATGGGGTGGGTTGCTTGGGTTCCGCGGGCGGAGAAGCGATCTGCCATGCACACCTTCTTGGAGGCCGGGAAAGCCAGACGCAGACACTTTCAATGGCACGACCGCGGACCCGCCACGTCAAGGCTTGGCGGAATCTGTTCCCCCGCCGGCGCGAAACACCCCGGCCCCTGCCGCAGCCGTTGCTCCGCGGGTGCACCGGGCGCAGACTGGCACTAAGCGCGACCCGGCCCGGGATGCCGCAGCCGCACGGGATCCTTTAGCGGGGTACGCCATGAACCACACAATGAGTATCATTTTTCGGGCCATACCGCTTCTGATGGGCGCCGTCTGCCTGTCCTACGGCCTGTACATCCTGGCCGGGCCGAACGACGCCGGTCACTTTGTCGCCGGACACGTCAACGTGGGGCTGACCTCCATCTGTTATGCACTGTTCACGACGGCGGCCACCATCATCCGGCAGCTCATCAACCGCTACGGACGCGTGTGGGGGATCATCCTGCCGCTCTCCGGCTATGCGGCGGCTGTGGCCGCCATCATTTGGGGCATCCTCCTGGCCAACCGGGAGAACCCCCCGGACAACGCCCCGCAGCATCTCACGGCGGGCTTTGTGGTGATCGGCATCGGGTGCGTAGCGGCGTGCGTCAGCACCGTCGCGGCCGCCTCCACCAAATTCACCCTGATCCAGTCGGCTCAGTTACTCGAGCCTCAGGGCGGCCCTCCGGAGGGCGCCCATTCCCGCGCCGCCGGCGCCGTGCTGATCGCGGTTCCGGTGGTGGCCGCCGTCGTCGGTTTCTCCCTGGCGGCCGGGCTGTTGCTGCGCGGAGACAGTCCCGGATTCGTGGCCGGCCACGTTCTGCTCGGCCTGTCGGCGATCTGCACGGCGCTGATCGCCCTGGTTGCGAGCATCGTCCGGCAGGTACGCAATACATTCAGCGAGGGCGAGCGTTTCGCCTGGGCCTGGCTCGTCGCGGCCGCAGGCACCGCCAATGTGCTGCTTGGACTGTTCGTGCTGTTCGGCTTCCACGAGCCCTATCGGCTGGCTCCGGGATGCGTGCTGCTCGGCCTCGGGCTGATCTGCTTCAGCATTCTGTCGAAAGTGCTGTTACTGGCCCTGGTCTGGCGCCGCACCTTTGCCCTGGCCAACCGCATCCCACTGATGCCCATCGGAACCGCGCTCACCTGCCTGTTTTTCGCCGCGTTCCTCTTTGAAGCCGCAGGCACGGACCCGGCGTTCTTTGTCCCCGCGCACGTGCTGGTTGGACTCGGGGCTGTCTGTTTTACGCTCTTCTCCATCGTGTCGATCCTCGAAGCGGGAACGTCGGAGTAGCGCAGCAGGTTCAGGGTCCGGCGGAAACTGTTCCCCGCCAGGTACGGATGCCGGTGCGGACCCGTTCGGGCAGCCCGGCGTCGTCAAAGAGCCGCTGCAGCGAAAAGCCGTCCAGTGCGGCACGGAAGGCGCCGTCCATGCTGGTGCCGTGTTCGGCGCACAGCCGTTCGCTTGCCGCCTCCGGATTGGGCCGTCCCGTCGCTGCCGCGAAGGCATCGGCGTTGCGGACCGTCTCGAAGTAGTCATCCCGGATGTCCTCCGGCTCCGTCTCCGCTGCGGCCAGCAGGACCATGGCGGTCATCCCGGTGCGGTCCCGTCCGGCCATGCAGTGGAAAAGCACCCCTCCGGGCGGCGCCTCGGCGAGCGCGGACAGCACTGCACCCATCCGCTCCGGCAGCCGGGTGAGGTGCGGGAGGTAGTACAGGGGCGTGCCCATCAGCCCGTTGTCCCAGTAGCCTTCCCAGAAGTCCGGATGGTCCTTCAGGCCGTCCAGGTCCACCGGTACGGTGGTGAGCCAGTCCGGGCGGGCCGCGGTGTCCCGGGCGCGCTCGCCGAACTGGCGGAGGTCGACGACAGTGCGGATTCCCAGCGCGTACAGGGCGTCCCAGCCCTCGGGCCGGACCCAGTCGACGCACTCGGAACGGTAAAACACCCCGTGCGGCGTGAACGTGCCGCCGAGCCGCCGTCGTCCGCCCAGGTCGCGGAAGTTCACCAGACCCTCCACGGCGGCAGGGGCACCGGTAGCCGCCGCGGCTGCAGGGAGCTCAGCCGTATCGGGGGAAGCCGTATCGGGGGAATCAGGCAAAGTCCATTCCTTCCGCCGGGCGGGGACGGGTAAGCCAGTACTGGGTGCCTGCGGCGTCCCGGGCCACGATCCCTTCATCCACCAGGTAGCGGCGGATGGCAGCGGGGTCTGCGGTGAAGGCGGCCAGCCGGGTGGTGAGCTCCTTTTCCGTCAGCACCGGACGCAGCCCCGGCTCCGGCGGCCGGGCATGTTCAAAGACCTCCCCGGCCAGGAAATGGAGCAGTTCCAGCCGGTCGGAGCGTTTGCGCGGGTAGGACTCGAGCCGGCCGTTGACCAGGAAGCGCCGGGCAGAGGTCTCGGGCGGGCGTACCCCGGCAGCCAGCAGATCGGCGAAGACGGACGGTACGGGTTCCACCCCGCCACCCCCGGCGCGGAGCAGTCCGGCGTTCTGCAGCACCGCCAGCGACTTGGCTTCCGCAGCGGTGAGGTCCGCAGGGTCCAGGCGGGCGCCGTCGTCGGCCGCCAGCACGGCCCGGGCATACAGGTGCAGGCGGCGCCGGTCCGCCAGCGCCGCGGCTACGGGACGCCAGCGGTTTTCCTGCGGCGCCGGATGATTCATGGGTTCCACCGGACGGGACCAGCGGGCGTGGTGACCTTCATGGGCCATAACCTACCCGATGCTCCGGCCGGGGACCGTGCTCCTAGCTGCGGCTGAAGGCATCCAGCCGGCGCTGGGTCTCCATCTCGCGGCGGATCTTCAGTTCGTAGTCGATAAAGGCCTCGATCATGGCCTTGTACGTCCGTTCCACCACGTTGCAGTCGCCGTCCTGCTCTTCGGCCGCGTGGCGGACGTGGGCGATGACTTCTTCCATGCGCTTGGGCGAGCGGACGGCGTCGTCGTTGTCCTTCAGCCCGCCGGCGAGGCGGACAAGCCGCTGCCGCCGCCAGATCAACGCGACAATTTCCTCATCGATTTCGTCAATTGCTGCCCGGACGTCGTCCAGCTGTCCCGACCCCGATTTCTGTTCAGCTGCTCCCATGTTTTAAAAGTATCCGCCACCAACGGGCAGCAGCCGTAATTGCCGGACTGCGGCGGGCCCGGGCAGCAGGTTTCCGCCGCAGTGTTAAGGGCCGTAATGGGTATTCCCCGGCGGTTGGTGGCAGGATCAGCACATGTTTCCCTCCGTATCCGTGGTCACCGTAGGTGTGCGTGACCTTGAAGTGACATATGCGTTCTACGCCTCCCGGCTGGGCTGGACGGTGCTGCAGTACGTCCCGGAGGAGGTGCTCTTTTTCCAGGTCAACCACGGGCTGGTGCTTTCCTTCTTCCGCGCGGACCATCTGGCGGCCGAGGCCGGGCCGGTCGGCGACATCCGCGACGCCCCGCTGACCCTCGGCCACAACGTGGGCTCCCCGGCGGAAGTGGACACGGTCCTGGCCCGCGCGGCCGCCGCCGGCGGGGTGATCACCGCACCGGGAACCCAGATGAGCTGGGGCGGGTACTCGGGCTACTTCACCGACCCCGACGGCGTGCGCTGGGAGGTCTGCTTTAATCCCGGCCTGACGGTCGACGACGACGGCCGGGTGGCCCTGGCGGCCCCGGCTCCGGACGCCCTGGAGACGCCGGCACCGGACGGACAACCCGTTTAGAAGAGCACGTCCGTGTCTGCCGCGGCGGTGTCCGGATGCAGCAGGTACGCGCCGTCATTGCGGACGTTGCCCACGCCCGGATGGGCTGCGCCCAGCTGCCAGCCGGCGGCGGCCGCATAGGCCTGCCCGGTTGCCGCAGCCAGCAGCCCGGCCGCGGCCGTGCCGGTAAGCGCCGCGGGGTCGATCCAGGCAGCCATTGCCTCCGGGGACAGGGGCAGCGGCAGCCGGTCATGCAGGTCCGCCAGCTCCCGCAGCACCGGTTCGGGGCTGTCCGCCGGCGGTGACGCGACCGTGAGGATCGAGGTCGAGAGCAGCCATCGGTCCGGATCCTCCGGGGCCTTGGCCGGATCCCTCCACCATTCATAGAGTCCGGCGAAAAAGATGGGCCGTCCGTCGGTCCGGGAGACGTAAAACGGCTGCCGGGTCCTGCCGGGACCGGGCTTCCACTCGTAGTAGCCGTCCACGGGAACGGCGCAGCGCCGGGCGGCGACGGCGTCACGGAACGTCGGCTTCTCCAGCACCGTTTCGCTGCGCGCGTTGAATGCCCGCACCCCCACCGAGGCGTCCTTCGCCCAGCCCGGCACCAGGCCCCACCGGGCCACGTGCACCTGCCGGGCCCGCCGCCCGTCCACCAGGCGTTCGAGCACCACCGGGACGTCCGACGTCGGCGCCACGTTCCAGGAGGCGCGCAGCTCCAGGTTGGCGTCCGCTTCTGCTTCTGCTTCGGCCACCAGGTCCGCTGCGGCCCTGGCCATCACGTATCGTCCGCACATGCCTCCAGTCTGCCAGCGGGAATGCCTCCGGCCGGAATACTGTTAGACACAGGCAACGTGTCAACCGATCGACAAAGGAGCACCGCCGTGGCCGCCACAGCCGAAGCCTTCACCCCGGAAACCGGGACCATCACCATGTTCTCCACCAGCTGGTGCGGCTACTGCCGCCGACTGAAGTCGCAGCTTGACCGCGAGGGCATCGGCTACACCGAGGTCAACATTGAAGACGTGGAAGGCACCGCTGACTTGGTAGAGGCGCTGAACGGCGGCAACCAGACGGTTCCCACCGTGATCTTCCCGGACGGCACCTCCGCCACCAATCCCTCCGCCTCCGAGGTCAAGTCCCGGCTCGGACTCTAGCGCCGCGCCTCCGCGTTTGGCCCGGCTTCACGCCGGGCCAGCCGCGACGGCCACCAGATCCGCCGCCCGATGTCATAGGACAGCGCCGGCACCAGCAGCGAGCGCACCACCAGGGTGTCCAGCAGCACGCCGAAGGCGACGATGAAGGCCAGCTGCGCCAGGAACAGTACCGGGATCACGCCCAGGGCGGCGAAAGTCGCTGCCAGCACAATGCCCGCGCTGGTAATAACGCTGCCCGTGATCATCAGCCCGCGGACCACCCCTTCCCGGGTGCCGTGCCCGATGCTTTCCTCCCGCACCCGGGTCATCAGGAAGATGTTGTAGTCCACGCCCAGGGCCACGAGGAAGATAAAGCCGAACAGCGGGACGGCGGGATCCGCGCCCGGGAAGCGGAAAACGTGGTTGAAGACCAGGGCGGAAACACCCATGGTGGCGCCGAAGGACAGCAGCACCGTCAGGATCAGCAGGATCGGGGCCAGCAGTGCCCGCAGCAGCAGCATCAGCAGGAACAGGATCACCACCAGTACTACCGGGATGATGAGGTCCCGGTCATGCGTGGCTGCAGCATTGGTGTCGATGGTCGTAGCCGTTACCCCGCCCACCAGCACGTCCCCGATCCCGGCCACACTGTCCCGCACGGCCGTAACCGCCTCTTCGGCGGCGTCGGACTCCGCAGCGTCCTTCAGAGTGGCCTCCAGCAGGACCCTGCCGTCCACCACCTTCGGTGCACCCGAGGTTCCGGGCACCGGTGAGGCCTGCACCCCGTCGGCCGTCACCGGCAGACTCCCCGCCGGGGTGCCCGTGGCAGTCACGGCCAGGGAATCCACGCCGGGCACGGCAAGCACTGCGCCGGCGACGGCGTCCAGCTCGCGCTCGGGCGCGATGATCTGCGCCGGGCTGCCCGAGCCGGAGGGGAAGTGCTCTCCCAGGACCCGCTGGCCCTCCTTCGCGGAAGTCTGACCGAGCACAAAATCGCTCTGCGGCACTCCCGAGGCGCGCAGCTGCAGCAGGCCCGCGCATGCCACCAGCAGCACGACGGCGGGAATCGCCCACAGCCGGCGCGGGTGCGCCTTCACGGCCCGGGCAACGCGGGGCCAGAACCCCTTGGGTGAGCTGCCGTCCCGGTCCGGATGCGGGGAGCCGAAAGCGGGCCGGCGCGGCCAGAAGGCCGCACGCCCGGTCAGCATCAGCAGCGCCGGCAGCAGCGTCATGGCCGCCAGGAAGGCAAATCCGATGCCGATGGCCGCCACCGGACCCAGGGCCTTGTTGGAATTGAGGTCGCTGAGCAGCAGGCACAGCAGCCCGGCCACCACGGTGGCCGCGGAAGCCAGCACCGGTTCGATCGTTCCCCTGAGCGCCGCCCTGGTGGCATCCCACCGGCCTGCGTGGTCCCGCAGCGACTCCCGGTACCGGGAGACATACAGCAGCGAATAGTCCGTGGCGGCGCCGATGCCCAGGATGAACAGGATGCCCTGCACCTGGCCGTTGAGGGTCAGCGTCCCGGCTTTCGCCAGGTAAAAGACCACCAGGATGGCAGCCGACAGCGCGAAGACGGCGGTCAGCAGGACCAGGAACGGCAGCAGCGGTGACCGGTAGACCACCACCAGGATGACCAGCACCGCCACTGCCGCCACCAGCACCAGCGACGTGTCGATGCCGCCGAACGCCTCGGTGATGTCCGCCAGCTGCCCGGCCGGTCCGGTGACATAGCTGTCCAGGCCGGCGGGGATGCCGTCGCCGGCAACCCCGTCCAGGTCCTGCACGGTGGCCGATGCGCTGTCGTTGTCCTGCACCGGCACAAAGATTTCCGCTGCCTTGCCGTCGTTGGAGAACTGCGGAGGTGACACCGCGCCCGCAACGCCGTCGACCTCGGCCAAAGCGGAAGCCCTGGCGGTGATGAACGACCGGTCCGCCCCGGTCAGGCCGTCATTATTTGCATACACGATCACCGCCGGAATCGCGTCACTGTCAGTGAACTGCCGCTGCAGGTCCGCCACCTGCGTGGACTCCGAGCTGGCGGGCAGATACGAGGTCTGGTTGTTGTCCGCCACTTCGCTGATTTTGCCGAAGTACGGCCCGCCGATCCCGCCCACCGCCAGCCAGGCCAGCACCAGCAGCACCGGCAGCACGAAGATGAGCCCGCCGGTCCGGCGCCCCGTCCCGGAACGCTTCGTCGGGCCTTCGGGGGACGCCGGTACGCTGCTGCCGGACGCTGAGGCGTTCATTGGCCGTCCTTGGGGGGGGTAGTCGGTCCCGCCGGCGCGCTCGCTGCGGACCCTTTCCGCCTCCCATGCTAGGGCGGGAGCGGCGCTGGCGGCAGGCCCGGTGAGGGTTGCGCCGGAAGCGGAAGGGTAATTCCCGGCTTCGCCCCCGGTGAAACGCTTCATAGGATGGAAGACGGGATGCCGGATCCAGGCTTCCCGCCCGGACATCGAAAGAGGCAGCACACACATGGTTCATAAGGTTCAGGCCGTAGTCGTCAAGGAAAAGAACGCCCCCGTCTCGCTGGAGACCATCCTGGTTCCGGATCCCGGGCCCGGCGAGGCACTGGTGGACATCCTCACCTGCGGCGTCTGCCATACCGACCTGCACTACAAGCAGGGCGCCATCAACGATGACTATCCGTTCCTGCTCGGACATGAAGCCACCGGCGTCGTCTCCGCCGTCGGCCCCGGCGTCACCGAGGTGGCCCCCGGTGACCGCGTGGTGCTGAACTGGCGCGCCGTGTGCGGCGAATGCCGTGCCTGCCGCAAGGGCGAGCCGCAGTACTGCTTCAACACCGCCAACGCCACGCAGAAGATGACCCTGGAGGACGGCACCGAGCTGACGCCCGCCCTGGGCATCGGCGCGTTCGCGGAAAAGACCCTCGTGGCCGCCGGCCAGTGCACCAAGGTGGACGACGACGTCGATCCCGCCGCGGTGGGCCTGCTCGGCTGCGGCGTCATGGCAGGCATCGGTGCCGCCATCAACACCGGCGCCGTCCAGCGCGGCGAGTCCGTAGCCGTGATCGGCTGCGGCGGCGTGGGCATTGCCGCCGTCGCCGGCGCGAAGCTGGCCGGAGCCACCACCATCATTGCCGTAGACATCGACTCGGCCAAGGTGGACCTGGCCCTGGCGCAGGGCGCCACGCACGGCATCAACTCCAAGGAGCAGGACCCGGTCGAGGCCATCCGCGCCCTCACCGGCGGCTTCGGCGCCGACGTCGTGATTGACGCCGTGGGCCGCCCGGAAACCTACAAGCAGGCCTTCTACGCCCGGGACCTCGCCGGACGCGTGGTGCTGGTGGGCGTGCCGAACCCGGACATGTTGATCGAACTGCCGCTGGCGGACGTGTTCGGTCACGGCGGCTCGCTGAAGTCCTCCTGGTACGGCGACTGCCTGCCGTCGCGTGACTTCCCCATGCTGGTGGAGCAGTATCGGCTCGGCCGGCTGGACCTGGACGCGTTCGTCACCGAACGCATCGGCCTGGGCGACATCGAGGACGCCTTCACCAAGATGCACGACGGCAAGGTCCTGCGCTCGGTGGTGGAACTGTAATGTTCCGCATCGACAACGTGGTCACCTCCGGGACGTTTTCGCTCGACGGCGGCACCTGGGACGTGGACAACAACGTCTGGATCGTCGGCGACGACGCCCAGGTGATCGTCATCGACCCGGCGCACAACATTGACGCGGTGGCCGATGCCGTCGGCGACCGGGAAGTCATGGCCATCCTGCTCACGCACGGCCACGACGACCACATCCGCGCCGTCGGCCAGGCACGGGACCGGTTCAGCGCCCCGGTGTTCCTGCACGAGGCGGACCGGATGCTCTGGGACGCGGTGTTCCCCGACGAGGGACCGGATGACGTGATCGAGGACGGCGACACGTTCGAAATCGCCGGCCACACCCTGCGCGCCCTGCACACCCCGGGCCACTCCCCCGGATCGGTGTGCTTCTCGCTGGCCGCCGGCGAAGACGTGCCCGAGCCGGTGGTGTTCAGCGGCGACACGCTGTTTAACGGCGGCCCCGGCGCCACCGGCCGCTCCTACAGCGACTTCCCGACCATCATCGAGTCCATCAAGGAACGCCTGCTGACCCTGCCGGCGGAGACGAAGGTACTCACCGGACACGGGGATGCGACGTCCGTCGGTGCCGAAGGGCCGCACCTGGACGAGTGGATCGCCCGGGGGCACTAACCCCTCGGGGCAGGAAGGGGCGGACCGTGGTCCGCCCCTTCCTGCTTTCCCGTGCCGGATCAGGGGCCCGATGCCCTCAGCAAATGCCCCCGGTGAACCGGTCCGGAATTATACGGGCACCTAATCAGTTCCCTTAGTATGACGACAATCGCGATTATTGGAGCAGGACGGGGCCTTGGGGCCGCCGTCGCACGACGATTCGGCGCCGAGGGGTTCTCCGTCGCCCTCATCTCCCGCAACCAGGCCAAGCTGGACGCACTCGCCGAAGACCTCGGCAAGGCCGGCATCAAGGCCCGCGGCTTTGCCGCCGACGTCCGCACACCGGAATCGATCGCTGCGGCCCTGGAGGCCGCCGCCGAAACCCTCGGCCCGGTGGAGGTGCTGCAGTACAGCCCGCTGCCGCAGAAGGACTTTATGCGCCCGGTCCTCGAGACCACCCCGGCGGACCTGGTGGGTCCCGTCGAGTTCTCCATCTACGGGCCGGTCGCCGCGGTCCACCAGGTACTGCCCGGCATGCGGTTCCTCGGGGAGAACCGCGGCACCATCCTCTTCGTCAACGGCGGCTCCGCCGTTCAGCCCGGACGGAACGTCACCGGAACCTCGGTGGCCTTCGCCGGCCAGGCCGCCTACGCCCAGCTGCTGAACGAGGTCCTCGGCGAGGAAGGCATCCACGTCTCCCAGCTCATCATCGGCGGGCGGATCATCGAGGGCGATCCGGAGAAGGATCCGGACGTCCTCGCCGGCGTGCTGTGGGACCTCCACCACCGCCGGGACACGTTCCGCCGCCAGATCAGCGCGGACTGACCGCCACCGGAAAGCATGCAGTCCAATTTCGACACTTAGCAGGGAGTACAGCATGAGCAAGGTCTGGTTCATTACCGGAACATCACGCGGCTTTGGCCGCGAATGGGCGGAAGCGGCGCTGGAACGCGGCGACTCCGTTGCCGCCACCGCCCGCAGCACGGACAGCCTCTCGGCACTGGTGGATACCTACGGTGACCGCGTCCTGCCGCTTTCGCTCGACGTCACGGACCGGGACGCGGTCTTCGCCGCCGTCCGGCAGGCGCAGGAGCACTTCGGCCGGCTCGACGTCGTCATCAACAACGCCGGGTACGGGCAGTTCGGCATGGTCGAGGAGCTTTCGGAATCCGAAGCACGCGGCCAGATCGAGACGAACCTCTTCGGGGCGCTTTGGGTCACCCAGGCCGCCCTGCCGTTCCTGCGCGCGCAGGGCAGCGGCCACATCATCCAGGTCTCCTCCATCGGCGGCATCTCCGCCTTCCCTTCCGTGGGCATCTACCACGCCTCGAAGTGGGCGCTGGAAGGACTCAGCCAGTCACTGGCGCAGGAGGTTGCCGGCTTCGGCATCCACGTCACCCTGATCGAACCCGGCGGATTCTCCACCGACTGGAGCGGCAGCTCCGCGAAGCACGCCGAGCCCCTTCCCGCTTACGACGGCGTCCGGGAGCAGGCGGCGAACCGCCCGAGCCGCAGGGGCACGCCCGGGGACCCGCACGCCACGCGCGGACCGCTTCTGCAGATCGTGGACTCCGAGAATCCCCCGCTGCGGGCCTTCTTCGGCGAAGCCCCGCTGGCCATCGCCAAAGCGGACTACGAGTCCCGGCTCGCGTCCTGGGAGGCATGGCAGCCGCTGGCCCTCGAAGCCCACGGAGGCAGCAACTGATGCCCGGCCAATTCCCCCTGACCGTGGAGACCCCCGCGGTTCTTGACGCCGTGCGCCTCATCCAGGACGAGCTCGCCGCTGCCGCGGACGGCCTCCGGGAGGACCAGCTGACCGCGCTCACCGAGGAAATCCGGCAGGCCAAGCGGATCTTCGTCGCCGGCGGCGGGCGCAGCGGACTCGCCCTTCGGATGCACGCCATGCGCCTGATGCACCTGGGACTGACCGTGCACGTCGTGGGTGAGACAACGACGCCGGCCATCGGCGCCGGCGACCTGCTCGTCGTCGCCTCCGGATCCGGCACCACCGCCGGCGCCGTCGCTGCAGCGAAGACCTCCGTGTCCGTCGGTGCCCGGGTGGTTGCCCTCACCACGGACAGCGGATCAACGCTGGCGGAGACGGCGCACCGCGTGGTGGTGATCCCCGCGGCGCAGAAGACCGACCACAGCGGCGCTGCCTCCCGGCAGTATTCCGGCAGCCTCTTCGAACAGGCACTGCTCCTGGTGCTCGACGCCGCCTTCGCCGCCCTCTGGAAGGCCGACGGCACCCCCGCCGAGGAGCTCTGGCCCCGGCACGCGAACCTCGAATAGCTCGCTTCCCCCACAACTTTTCCATCCCCGCAACAAAAGGAAACACCATGAAACTGCAGCTCGCCATGGACGTACTGACCGTCGAAGATGCCCTCGAGCTCTCCGGAAAGGTCGCCGAGTACGTCGACATCATTGAACTGGGCACCCCGCTGGTCAAGAACGCCGGACTCTCGGCCGTCACCGCCATCAAGGAAGCCCACCCCGACAAGATCGTTTTCGCCGACCTCAAGACCATGGACGCCGGCGAACTGGAAGCCGACATCGCGTTCAAGGCCGGCGCCGACCTCGTGACGGTGCTCGGCGTCGCCGACGATTCCACCATTGCCGGAGCCATCAAGGCCGGCAAGGCCCACGGCAAGGGCGTTGTAGTGGACCTCATCGGCGTCGATGACAAGGCGGCCCGCGCCAAGGAGGTCACCGACCTCGGTGCCGAGTTCGTGGAGTTCCACGCCGGACTCGATGAGCAGGCCCAGGACGGTTATGACCTCAACACCCTGCTGACCGCAGGCAAGGAAGCCGGCGTGGCCTTCTCCGTCGCCGGCGGAGTGAAGCTCGCGACCGTGGCCGACGTGCAGGCCTCGGGTGCCGATGTCGCCGTCGTCGGCGGCGGAATCTACAGCGCCGATGACCCCGCCCTGGCTGCCAAGGAACTGCGCGCCGCCATCGGCTAACGCGCTGATCTCTCTCCGGCCCGGCTGGAGAGACTACGGAAGGCCGGCCCCTCGGGGCCGGCCTTCCGCCGCTTCCGGGGCGTTGCGGATCGCGGGAGGCATCCGCGGTCTCCGGTTGCTGCCCGTCGTACTTCGCGATCTGGTACTTCACGACGCCGAGAAGACGGCCGTGGTCATGGGTCCCGCCTTGGAAGACCCGGATAGTGTCGACTGAAACATGCCGCAATTCGGCAGAGTCCCCCGCATGTTCGCATTTTTAGGAGTATCCAAAACCTACTGTCGACACTATGCTAAGTTTGTGAGCAACATCACGTCTGCATACTCGTTTGTTGCGTCCACAACGAAGTGGTTGGCGGCCGCAGTGTCAACGCCAAAACCATGGGCCGTCCGCGGCCGACTCCTAGGGAGGAAGACATTGGGAATCTTCACAGCAATCCGCCCGGCAAGTAAGCAGGGACACCGGACACTATCTATCGTGGCGAGCGTAAGTGCGGTTGGCTTGCTTGCCGCCTGCGGCGGCTCCGGATCCACTTCGGCAGGTGGCCCCGACCAGGACGTCACTATCTCAGCCTCCGCCCCCTACGGCCCGGACCACATCTTTACCAAAGCCATGGTCGCCTTCGGTGATGCCACCACCGATGCGTCCAACGGCAGCATGGAGTTCGAGTGGAACTACGGCGACTCCGTGGTCAAACAACCCGAACTCGCAGCTGCCCTTTCCGACGGCATCATGGACGTAGGGTTTGTCGGTCCGGCGTTCACTCCCGCAGACTTCCCGGTCGACGGCTGGGCATCCCGGCTCGGCATCGGAGGTGACACCCGTCCAGTGGTGGGTGTCCTTGCTTCCGCCGGCGCCATGATTGAATTCGGCCTCACAGAACCGGGCCTTGCCGCCGAGCAGGAAGAGTTCGGCCTGCACCCGGTCATTCCGCGCTTTCAACACTTCGATAACTATCAACTGCTTTGCAATAAACCCGTAGACAGTCTGGAAGCAGCAGCGGGCAAACGGGTAAGGGTCGGAGGAGCGGCCTACGCCGCTGAAGCGGAGAATCTCGGCATGGTCCCGGTTTCCCTGAGCGGCGCAGAAATCTACGAGGGTTTTGAACGCGGCATCGTGGACTGCTTCATGGGAGGCGAGGTGGATATGCTCGGCCTGGGTCTCTCGGACATCGGAAAGAACTACACCTCAGTCAACCTGCCCGGCTGGAACAGCGTCTCCGTCGACGCCGGAGGAATGTTCTACGAGGATCTCTCCGAAAGCCAGAAGAGCGCCATGAACGCCGGCATCCCGGCCTTCCTGGAGGAAATGTTCGGCGGCTACATCAAGCAACAGCACCAGTTCTTCAGCGAAGGTGCAAAGGACGGCATCGCGTTCCACGAGGCTGATACCGACATGCAGAAGAAAATCGACAAGCACCACGAAAGCGTGCTGGCCGATTTGAAGGCTACCGCACCGGAAGGTGTCGAGGACCCGGCGGCAACGGTCGAGCGTTTCACGGAGCTGCAGGCCAAGTGGGTCAAGATCGTCGAAGACCTGGGCTACGACCAGGGTGTGGAGACCAAAGCCGAATGGGTTGAAAAGTACCCCGAACTGCCCGAAATCGACCTTGCTCCCTGGATCGAGGCGTTGAACGAAGAGGTTCTGGCCGAGTACCGGCCCACGTCCTGAAAATCTCCTGAGGAATAGGTAGGGCAACGTAATGGCTAAAGGTACGGGAACGGGAGCGTTGGAGACGACGACTCTTCGGTTGACCCAGGCCCTGACGGTCCTAGCGGGCATCGCGGCGCTCGGGCTGGCGGCACACATGGTGGTGGACGTCTGCCTGCGGTTCTTTGCCAACGCACCCATTGAAGGCACCATCGAGTATGTCACGTACTGGTGGATGCCGGTGATGGTCTTCTGCGCAATGGCAATCACGCAGCGCCGAGGCGAGCATATCGACCTGCCCATGCTGTATGAGCGGCTTCCGCACAGGATGCGGGCGATGGCTACCGCGCTCGTCAACACCGCGACTCTCGTGTTTGTCGGGCTCATCGGGTGGTACGGGGTGGAAAACGCCTTGGCGCAAACGGCCGTCGGAGAATTCACCTCCGCCACAAACACCCTGGTCTGGCCAACCCGCTGGATCGTACCGGTCGGCATCGCGGTCCTGGTGTTGCAGCTCATTGTCGAAATAAAGCACGCGGTGCAGGCAGCACGCGGAAAGGAAATCCTGACCTCCCAGGAAGAGGTGAACAACGGTGACCTCCCAGCTTTCTAATGACGTCTCCGTTTCCCGGCCCGCAGGCATCGGGCGGAAAACGAAGCAACCGGTCAGCAGTATTTCCAGCGTCGCTTATTTGGCCCTCCTGGGCTTGGCTGTCCTGCTTGTCATCGGAATTTTCACCCTGGACGGCCGGGAGCTGAAGGCCAGCCTGGCTATTATCCTCATGCTGGACCTCCTCATCCTGAAGTTTCCCATTGCCGTAGCCATGGGAGCCTCGGGCATACTCGGGGTGTGGGCCATCAGCGGACAGCGTGCCGTGATCCGCACCTTGATGGACGTTCCGTACGGTACCGCGGCCAGTTGGTCCATGAGCGTGTTGCCGATGTTCATTCTTCTCGGCATGATCCTGTGGCGTTCCGGCGCCACCGCCAAGGTCTTCAACGCCGCGCGGGCGTGGCTTGGCTGGCTGCCCGCCGGCCAGGCGATTACCACTAACCTCGCGGGAGCAGGTCTGGCCGCCGCCAGCGGATCCACCATCGGCATCACCTACGCACTGGGCCGGATCGGCATTCCGGAGATGCTCCGCTCCGGCTACGACCGCCGCCTCGCCGTCGGGTCCGTCATCACCGCAGGCCTTCCCGGACAGCTCATTCCGCCGAGTCTGCTTATGGTCGTGTACGCAGGAATTGTCAACGCTCCGGTGGGCCAGGCGTTGCTGGCCGGTATCGTGCCCGGGCTAATGGTGGCTGCCGTCAGCATCATCATGATCGTGCTTTTGGCTGTTTTTGCAAAGGGCATGGTTCCGCGCGGCGCCAATGCCTCCCCCAAGACGAGCTGGGATGAACGGTGGCGGACGCTCACGCAGGTTGCACCCCTGCCGTTGCTGATCGTCATCGTCATGGGCGGCATGTACGCGGGATTCTTCACCGCGACCGAAGGGGCTGCCTTTGGTGTGCTGGGTGCGTTGCTCATCGCGCTGCTGTCCCTGGGCTGGAAGCGGTTCATCACCTCGGTCAGGGAGTCCGTCGTCGCCACTGTTGCGGCCACCGGCGCGATCTTCCTGGTCCTGATCGGGGCCGGGTTGCTCAACCGGCTGATGTCCATGAGCGGCATTGCCAACTGGTTCGCCGGAGTTGTTCAGGACGCCGAACTGGGCGCGGTCACCTTCACCCTGCTCTGCCTCCTGGTCTTCCTGATCCTGGGCATGTTTATCGAGCCCATGAGCATGATGCTGCTGAGTATCCCCATCCTCATGCCCACGTTGCTGGATCTTGAGATCAACCTTCTCTGGTTCGGCGTCCTGACAGTGCTGATGGCGGAACTGGGAGGCATTACCCCGCCCGTGGGCGTTCTCAGCTTTGTCCTTTACAAGCTGGTCCAGGACCCGGATGTGAACCAAGGCCAGAAGATCAGGCTTTCGGACATCTTCATAGCCGGTGCATTTGCATTGCCTGTCGTCGGTTTTGTGGTTCTGATGCTGTTCCTGTTCCCCGAACTTGTGACGTGGCTGGTTGACTCCGCCAGCGTTAAGGGCTGACCGCCGGTACTTAGTGCGCGGTTGCACGCTTCGGCGGGCAGGACAGTGTCCTGCCCCCCGAAGGCGTCTCCGGGTGGTCCGTGATCATAAGGGTGAAAGTTCGGCACGGCAGAAAAATCCCGGCGGGCATTGGCTGCCCGGCGGGATCCGCCCCGTCGCCCAGTGCCGGCCTCGATGGGGATAAGGTCTGGTGCCGACGCCGGCAAACCGGCGCTGCCCGCCGCTTCTCCCCGATCCCCCGACGCGCAGGATTCACGGGCACCCATTCGGCCCGGGTCCACGTAGAGAACCCCGGCCAGCCTCTGGCGCATCCCTACCGGTTTGGAGAGGGATACACCGGGGCTGCCGGGGTGGGTGCGTCACCAGCATCGCTGAGACTATAGCGGCCCGCGTCAGTCCAGGCGCGCCACCTGGGGATCCCTGTGGGGGGCGAAGAGGATCAGCACCCCACCCAGCAGGACAGGCACGACGCCGGCGATGAAGGCCGTGCGGGTCCATGCCTCTCCGCTGGACAACAGTGTGGTGACGATGAGCCCGGCGAGGATATTGCCGATCATTCCGCTGGCCGTGATGATGCTCGTTGCAGTGGCACGGATGGTTGAGGGGAAGCTCTCCCCCGTGAAGAACATCAGGGCCGAGAACGGGCCGATGAGGAAGAACAGGCCCACGCTGTAGAGCGCTACAACGGGAACAAAGTCGCCCTGGGGCAGCATCAGCATGGCTCCGTAGGATACCGAGGCCATGATCCAACCCAGCGCAATGGTATTGCGGCGGCCGATCCGGTCGCCTAACCAGCCGTGGAAGAGGTAGCCAAGGAAGGCCATCCCGTTGGAGATCAGCAGGATGAGGAGGGCATTGGTGAAGTTGATGCTCATGCCGGTTTCAGAGGTCAGCAACGACGTGGCCAGAATCTGGAAGACCAGGGCGCCCATGCCGTTCAGGAGGTAGGCGGGACCGATCGTCAGCATGGGGCGCAGGGATTCTCCCCGGAAGACCTCCATCACGGAGGTCCGCTCAATTTCTTGGACCTCGATGCCGAACTCGGCTGCCAAGGCCTTGGCCTCCTCGGTACGCCCGGCGTTTTGAAGCTTTTGAATCTGCTGGCGGGCGGCGAACTGCGGGCTTTCCTTCAGTTTCCGGGCGGCCCACGTAATGAAGACGGCCGGCACGGCAGCGACCACGAAGCACAGCTCCCAGCCACCGATCGGGAGCAGCAGGGCCACCGATCCTGCAGCGACCGCTGCGCCCACCGGCCAGCCGGACTGCACCAGTGAGTATGTCAGTCCGCGGCGGCGCAGCTGTGCGGGTGTGGCCGCGGTAGTGGCGTACACCTCGGAGAGGTACGTGGCATTGACGGCCATCTCCGCATAGCCCAGTCCGGCAACGGTCCGGATGAGCACCAGGGCCACCAGTCCGAGTCCGGCGAACAGGCCGAAGATCAGCCCCGTGGTGGCGGTCAACAGGGAGGCGACGGCGGCTCCGGCCACTGCGATGATCAGCCCCTTGCGGCGACCTACCCGGTCAACAACGCGGCCTAGGAAGTAGGCCACCACAGCCGTCCCGGCGGTGATCCATGTGTTGATGCCCGTGGCCCCCGATTCGTCGAGCCCGAAGTCCGCTGCGATAACGGGCAGCAGGTTGCCGAACAGGATGAAGTCATAGACGGCTCCCGCCCACGCGAAGAAGCACAGCCAGTTGGAAAAGCGGACGTCCCGCGGTGAGAACTTTGGTACGAGGTGGGCTCCGATGTCGGAAAATCCCTGCCAAGACCGACTCCTAGAGTCGACACTTAGTGTCACAGTAGTAACAGACTCTTCAGCTCCGGTCCCTTCCGGCGGTCGATCCGACGGTCTCTCTATTCGCCCGGAAGTATCTTTGGACACGCCCCAACTCCTTTGTATGCGTGACATGGATCGGAGCCTGGGATATAAGTGCGAGTGCTCCAAATCGCGGTGAGAACAGCACTATATGCACAGATGTGTCGACACATCTACTATTCGCACAATGTTTTCGAGAAGCGGGAGCCGGACTTTTTCAGGAAGCGGAGCGGACCGGTGCCGGTAGGAGGGTCCGGAACATTACGCCGGCCACGGCGACAAAGCTGCAGCTGATGAGGATCGTCGCGGTGGTCCCGATACCGTCCACGAGGGCCCCAAGGAGGAAGGGGCCGACGCCAAACCCGAGGTCCACGAAGAGGAAGTACCAGACGAACGCCGTGCCGGACTGCTGACGCGGCAGCAGCCCCATGGCGATGGTCTGTCCGGCGGGGAGGAGACTGCCGTAACCGATGCCCAGCAGGGCGGCTCCCAGAAACAGGACGGGAGGCGACGGTGCGGTCGCCACCAGGACGAGGGCCACGGCGTACAAGGCTGCCGAAGGATAGAAGACCGACGCCGGACCACGCCGGTCGATGATCTTCCCGGTCAGGAGGCGCACGAGGATAACCGCCGAGGCGTAGACGAGGAAAAAAGATCCGGCCAGGGCACCGAGCCCCAGGGCAGTAGTGTGGACGTCCATGAAGGCCGCGACGCCGGCATACGCTATCGACTGGAAAAAGGCGATCAGGCCAATCGGCAGGATACGACGCAGAGTCTCCAGCAGGGGCGGAGCTGCGGCCGGTGTAGGACCCGGTTCTTCCGGTGACCGCTGCGGGCCGGGTGCCGTGTTCTCCGGCCGGTGCGCACCTCGCACGCGCAGGAGCAACCCTCCTGCCAGGGCAGCCGCGAGGACAGTGGCAACTGCAACGAAGAGCGCCGAATAGCCGCCGTGAGCCACGGCATGCAGTCCGGCGAACGGCCCCAGCGCAGTCCCCAACGTGGCAGCGGTGCCAAAGTAGCCGACGCCCTCTCCTCGTCGCGCGAGGGGTAGGACGGACTGTGCGATTGATCCAACGGCCGAATGGGCCAGGCCGAAGCCGGCCCCATGAAGGAACCGCACCAGAAGCAGCACCCACAGAGGTTCGGCCGCGAGGTACAGCAGGGAAAACAGAAAGGAGAGCGGGGCACCGATGACGAACAGACGCATGGCCCCGACGCGTCCGAGGAGAACGGTCGAGAGCAAGCGGCAGGCCAATGCCCCCAGAACGAAGATGGACGCGGCCAGCCCCGCCGTGGTGCCGTCCGCACCGAACCTGCCGATGGCATAGACCGCCGTCGTGGTCATCAACATGTAGAACACGAGGTTGAACAGGAAGTTGACGACGACGGCGGTCAGGAAGGTCACCGACCACAGGGGCGGGCCATTGAGCGCTCGACCCAAGCGCTCTTCAGTGCCCCGTCCGGGGCGGACCCGTCTGGGTGTGCTCACCGGGTAACCTTCTGCGGGTCAGTGTTTCTTCGGGGTCAGCCGGATCGGGACGTACTCGTGTCCGAAGGCCTGGTAGTTCAAGGCGCGACGGGGCTCGCCCACCAGCTCAATGGTTTCAACCCGCTCCAGCAATGCGCGCAGCAGCGTGCGCGCCTCAAGGCGGGCGATGAGGTTGCCGGCGCAGGTATGGATGCCGAATCCAAAAGACAGATGGCCGTTGGACATGTCCCGGTCAATTCTGAATTCGTCCGGGTCCTGGAACTGCCGCCCGTCGCGGCCGGCTCCCAACCACATGGTGAGAATCTTGCCGCCCTCGGGGATGCGGATGCCGCCCAGCACAACCTCTTTCTTGGCGATCCGGCCCCCGTAACGGGAGGCGGGATAGAAGCGGATGGCTTCCTCCCAGGCATTCTCCACAAGGTCCGGATTCGCTTTCAGCTTCTCCCATTCCCCCGGGTTGTCTGCAAAGGCGCGGAACATCGACGCGATCGAGGCTGTAGTGGTGTCGAAGCCGGCGGAGAAGATGGACTTCAGAATCTGCTGGGCGACCTCCCCGGAGAGCTTTTCCTCATCTGCCATCTTGTAGAGGTCGGCGCCGATGCTGCCTTCCTCCTGAAGCTCGCGGTCGGTGTTGGTCTCGATCCAGTCCTGTGCCTCGGCTGCCCGGGCCAGCTTGGCCTTCTGGAAGTCGTTGGCGGGTCCGAAGACGTTGAAGACGCCGTCACCGAAGGCGAGCAGGGCTTCCCTGCCCTCCTCCGGCAGTCCCAGGACATCGGGGAATACCTTGAGGACGTATCGTACGGAGAGGTCACGGAAGCCGTCGATCTCGGCCGGGCCGTCCGCGAGGATCTCGTCGATCATCTTTTCGGCCTGTTCCTTGAAGTACGGTTCGAACTTCTTCAGGTTGTCGCCGGACAGCACTGCCATGGCGGCGTTTTTGGAGATCGTATGGGTGGGCGGGTCCTCAAGCACCAGGACGGTGGGGCGGAACGGGTTGGGTGTGTAGAAGGGGCGGTCCGCGGAGCCGATCCTGCGCCAATCCCGCAGAGCCTTCTGCAGTTCCGCGAAACGCGTGATGGCGTAGTAGTCGTACTTCTCCACGTAGACAACCGGCGCGAGTTCGCGGGCCAGGCCGTCATAGTGGTGCGGATCGTTGAGTGCCTCCATGGAGAAGGGATCGCCGTCGAAGACGGGCGCGTCCCGGACCTCATCGCTTACGTGTGCAGTCATGGTGCTGTCCTTTGGTAGTGCCGGGTCTTCCCCGGCGGGGTGTGGGAGAGGGATGCTGTTCGGGTGTAGCTTCAGGCTCCGGCCGTCCGCGGGGCCGGCGGGGTTCCGGTTTCCATCCAGGCAAGCCGGGTCCTTACCCCCTGGACGGCGATGTCCGGGTGAGTGAGGATGAAGAATCGGTTTTCGCGGATGGACTCGGCCACCATGTCGGCGACTTCCGCAGGCTCCATTCCGGCCTCGGCGGTCTTCCGGGCCAGGTTCTCGATAACCTTTCGGCGCTCCGGGTCTGTGGACACCGTCACCGAGTCCGGCTTGTTCCGCTCCGCCTCGGTCATCCTGGTCTTCACCGGCCCCGGTGCCAGGACAGAGACCCCCACCGTGGAGCCATGCGAACGCAGCTCGATCTCCAACGATTCGGAGAAACCCAGGACGGCGAATTTGGAGGCGCAGTAGGGGGCCATCGTCGGGGTGCCGGTGGCGAACGCGGCCACGGACGCGGTGTTCACGATGTGTGCTTCGGGGCGTTGTTCCAGCAGCGGCAGGAAGATCCGGCATCCGTTGAGTACTCCGAAAAAGTTGACATCCATGACCCACCGCCAAGCCTGCTCAGTGACGTCAATGATCGGACCGCCCGTCTCGACCCCCGCGTTGTTGCACAAGATGTCGACCCCTCCGAAGGCTTCGACGGTTTTGTCCGCCAGCTGCTGCAGGCTCTCTGTGGAACTGACGTCCGTTCGTACCCCCAAGACCCTTTCGCCGGTTGGGTCCATGTCCCGCACCGCCGTGTCCAGCGCGGACTGTTCAATGTCGGCGATGACCACCTTTGCCCCGTCCGTCAGGAAGCGCCGTGCCATGGCAAGGCCCATGCCGCTGGCGCCGCCGGTGACCACGGCAACCTTGCCGCTGAAGTCCCTGATGCCGGGCATGCCTAGATGTCCAGTTCCAGCCGGGGACCCCGGCAACGGGAGACACAGATCATCATGGTTTCATTCGCCTGCCGCTCCTCTTCCGAGAGGACCGAATCACGGTGGTCGACCTCGCCGGAGAGCACCGGGGTTTCGCACGTCCCGCAGGTACCTTCCCGGCAGGAAAAGATGACCGGCTCGCCGGCCTCCTCGAGGACCTGCAGGATGCCTTTGTCCGCAGGCACCTCATAGGTTTTCTCCGACAGCGACAGATGCACCGTGAACGGGGCATCTGAGTGGGTGATGGTGTCATTCATGGTCGTGGCCTTTCCAATAATTGCGGCGGTTCAGGATAGGTTGAAGAGACGGATGGCGTTGTCCTTGAGGATGAGCGGGCGCACCGCGTCCTTGAAGGGAGCCTCGGCGAATTCCGTCAGCCACCGGTCGGGGGTCAGCAGCGGGAAGTCGCTGCCGAAGAGCACCTTGTCCTTGATCAGCGAGTTCGCGTGCTGGACGAGCTTGGGGTCGAAGTACTTCGGGGACCAGCCGGACAGATCGATGTACACGTTCTGCTTATGGCGGGCGACCGCAAGTGCCTCGTCCTGCCAGGGGAAAGACGGGTGCGCAAGAATGATCTTCAGATCGGGGAGGTCCACGGCGATGTCGTCGTAGTACATGGGGTTGGAGTACTTCAACCGGACCCCGCCGCCCCCGGGCGAGGTACGCCCGATTCCGGTCTGGCCCGTGTGGAACAGGGCTACCTTGCCGCGCTCGGCAATGACCTCGTAGAGCCTGTACGCCACCGGGTCGTCCGGTGCGAAGCCCTGCACACTCGGATGGAACTTGAAGCCCTGGATCCCGTGGTTGTCCATAAGGTCGATGGCTTCGGCAATTCCGGCCTTGCCGCGGTATGGATCGATGCTGGCGAAAGGGATGAAGACGTCGTCATGCTCCCGGGCCGCTTCGGCTACTTCGTAGTTCGGGACGGGCTTGTCCCCCATGTAGCGCTCGGAGTCCACACCGAACAGGACCGCCATGATCCTGCGGCTACGGTAGTACTCTGCCGTGCCGGCGATATTGATGTTGATCAGATCCGTCTTCCACCGCTTGGCCTGATCGGCCTTGGTGGCGTTGCCTGTCTCGTCATCGCCGTGGTCGTGGCTGCTGTTCAGTGCGTGGGCGTGGACATCGATGGCCACCACGTCATCCAGCGCAAGTCGTTCAGTCGTCATGTCAGTCAATCCTTTGTGCCAGGCCAGCTGTTGCGGGCCGGTCGTCTGTTTTTGTTGCGGGGGCCGATGCAGCCAGGAGGGCTGCTACGGGTGTGCTGCCGGTACCCGCCAGCCGTGCCAGTGCGGCGGCGCGGCCGCCTCCCAGCACGGGGCCCGCCAGGCTGGTGAATTTGTCCATGAGGGTCCCGCGAAGTACCTCAAGGTCCTCAACTGGTCGTCCCCGGTCCACCCGGTGAACCACCGTCTGTCCGGAAGACAACTGTGCTTCCAGGACAATGCGTGCCTCATTGCCCGCCAGCTCCTGCGCGTACTGCAGGGTGATGCGGGAGAGCAGGGACCGGTACGCGCCGCCGGTCAGCACATCCGGGCGATACGTGGACTCGTCCGCCATGTCATGGCCGCCGAGGGCCAGCGCCGTCGTGGCGTGCAGGCTGAACTTTGCGTCCAGCCCTGTCCGTGGATCCGCAATGGCGCACACATCCCGAAGTTTCGGGCTCACCGTCAGCGTGACCGCCTCAACCTCCTCCGGCGGGATGCCCGCAGCCCGCAGCCGCAGTGCTGCGTCCACGGAGGCCTGGGTCATGAAGCAGGACGCATAAGTCTTGTAGAGCATGCCTTCAATCGCCCACGCGGTGGCCGGAACCTCCACGGAGGAGGGATTGCCGCCGTGAATGGCAATGAACCCCTTCGGCCCAAGCATGCCCTGGCCGTCCGAATGTGCCCCGGCGGCCGCCATTCGCCCCGCCAGGGCCCCTGCCTGGGCGGCGTTCGCCGCGTGCAGGGGTTTACCGGCGGTTCCGAACAACTCGCGCAGTCCGCTGGCTTGGGTGGCGGCCAGGTCCAGTGCGGTAACCCACTGGTCCCGGCTCAAACCCAGCAGGTGGGCCACGCCGGCCGCAGCGGCAAGTGTGCCGACGGTGCCGGTGCCGTGCCAGCCGTCGTCGTAATGACCCGGCATGACGTACCTCGCAACCCAGGCACCGATTTCGACGCCGGCAGCCAGCGCCTCGACGACGTCCGCCACGGTGGCTCCAATTTCCGCTCCGAGGGTGATCATCGCCGGCAGGACCGCGGCACTTGGATGGCCGGACATGGCCGGCAGCATGTCGTCGAAATCAAGGGCATGCCCCTGTACACCGTTGAGCACCACGGCATCCCGCCATCCCACGGACAAGCCGGTGCCGATGACCGTCGCATCACCGACACCGGGCGCCAAGGCCTGGAACATCTGCCGTGCCTCCGGAGTGTTTCCTCCGGCGACAGTGCAGCCGAGCCAATCGAGAAGGCTCAATGTCCCGACCCCGCGTGCGCGACTGGACAGCCCCGCGGAGGTGACGCCGCGGGCCCGTTCCACAGCCTTGACCCAGGCTTCTCCGGGGGTTGATGCCGTGGGCTCGTGGACCATCAGAGCTTGATGCTGACGGTCTTGGTCTGCAGGTACTCGGACAGGGCGTGGGTTCCCTTCTCACGGCCGAAACCGCTGTTCTTGTACCCGCCGAAAGGTGCTTGGACTCCCCCGGCGAAGAAGTCGTTGACGGTGACCTGACCCGCCTCAATCTGCGCCGCCACACGATGGGCACGGCCCAGATCGCGGGTCCAGAGACCCGCCGTCAGCCCGTACTTGGTGTCGTTGGCGATCCGCACGGCGTCCTCTTCGGAGTCGAAGGGGATAACGCTCAGCACGGGCCCGAAGATCTCCTCCTGTGCAATGCGCATCGAGTTGTCCACCCCGGTAAAGATGGTCGGCTGGATGAACTGGCCCTGTGCCAGCTCCCCCTCGGTGGCTGCACTGCCGCCGACGACGGCGCGGGCACCTTCCGTCTTTCCGATCTCCAGGTATTCCTGGATCTTGGCGTACTGGGCGGCCGTGGTGATGGCGCCCATGGACGATCCGGAGGCAGCCGGACCGAGTTTGACCTGGCGGTTCAGGGCGACAAGGCCTTCAACCACTTCATCGTGCAGGGAGCGGTGCACCAGCAGGCGTGATCCTGCGGCGCAGACCTGGCCTGCGTTGATATTGATGGCCATCAGAGAACCTGGAATCGCGGCCTTGAGGTCGGCATCCTCGAAGATGATGTTCGGTGCCTTACCGCCGAGTTCAAGGGTCAGCGGATTGAGGTGTTCCGCAGCCGCCCGCATGATGGCCTGGCCCGTGGGCACCGATCCGGTGAAGGTGATGCGGGAAACGTGCGGATGGCTCACCAGCGCGGCACCGGTGGTGGATCCCAGACCGGTGACGACGTTGAACACCCCGGCAGGCAGTCCGGCCTCGAGGGCCAGCCGGGCCATGACGAGGGTGGAGATGGAGGTGTCCTCTGCGGGCTTGACCACGGCGGTGTTGCCGGCGGCGAGGGCCGGGGCCACACCGCGCGCCGCCTGCTGGAAGGCGGCGTTCCAGGGAACAATGTGCGCGGTGACGCCGAACGGCTCAGGACGGGTGTAGGAGATGTGGGTGCCCGGCAGGGGAATGGTTTCGCCGCCCAGCTTGTCAGCCATTCCGGCGTAGTACTCGAAGTACCGTGCCGCGGTGATGACGTCGAAGGTGGCGTCCATCCGGGACTTGCCGTTGTCCAGGCTCTCCAGGGTGACCAGCAGGTCTTGGTTCTCCAGGATCTTCCGGCTGATCGCCAGGAGGATCCTGCCCTTTTCCACGCCGGGGAGGTCGCGCCAGGCCGGGAAGACTTCACGCGAGTTGGCCACGGCCTGGTCGACGAGAGCCTGGCCGCCTTCCTGGATGACGGTCAGGACCTGGCCGTTGGCCGGATTACGGGTCTCGAAGGACGAGGCGGCCGATTCGCCGACCTCCTCGCCGTTGATAAAGGAGCCGTAGAACTCCCGTACAGCCGAATCAGTGGTGGTAGCGGTCAGCAAAGGGAGCCTCCGTCAACGGGCAGGTTGTGGCCGGTAATCATGCCGGCTTCGCGGGATACGAGGAAGAGCGCTGCGTTGGCCATGTCTTCGGGGACGGCCAGGCGTTGCATGGGGATACCGGCGATGATCTTCGGCTGGATCTCATCCTTCAGGCCGCCGGGGGTGAACACATCCTGCATGGGCGTCTGGGTAGCGACCGGGCAGATCGAGTTGACACGTACGTCCGGGGCGAACTCGATGGCCAGCGCGCGGGTGAGCTGCACGGCGGCTCCCTTGGTGGCCGAGTAGGCGGAGTTGCCCGGGCGTGCGGTCAGGCCTGACAGGGAGGCGGTGATCAGCATGGATCCCTTCTCCTTGGCCAGATGCGGCATCGCAGCTCGGGCCATGTTCCACGGGCCGTAGACATTGACGTCCTGCATGCGGCGGAACACTGCCTCGTCCGCCTCGGCAAGGGGCTGGACCTTGGTCGCCAGGCCGGCATTGGCCCACACAATGGAGAGCTTCCCGAACTCTTCGAGGGCGGCGTTGACAGCCCTTTCATTGCCCTCTAGTCCGGAGATGTCAGCGGCAACGGCAATTGCCCGGCCGCCGTTGTTCCGGATGTCCTGGGCAGTCTTCTCCGCGGCTTCGCCGTTCAGGTCAACCACCACGACGGCGGCACCTTCCTGGGCGAATCGGATCGCTCCTGCCTGGCCCATTCCCGAGCCCGCACCAGTGATCACTGCCACTTCATCCTTCAGGCGCATAGTCCTGTCCTCCCACTCATAAAGTGTCGACGTTTTCGGCACATGTTCGATTTGAACCCTAACTATGAGACGTAGATCACGTCAAGTGTCGACATAAGGGCGACTTCCGGGTAGTTTTGGGGCAACAAATCACTGGAGATCCCCGTGCAGGCAACGGCACCGGCGTCACATGAAAGAGCAGGAGTCCTCCATGGCATCAGCACAACAGTCCGCAGCACGACCGCCCGGCCCCCTGGGCGGCGTTCGGGTCCTGGACTTCACCCAGTTCCTCTCCGGGCCCTACGGCGTGCAGATGTTGGGCGACATGGGTGCAGAAATCATCAAGGTCGAATCACCCTCCGGGGACCTGAGCCGCACCGTCCCGCCGCACTTCATCCGCGGGGACAGCGCCTATTTCCACACCATCAACCGGAATAAGAAGTCCATCGTCGTGGACCTCAAACATGAAAGCGCACCGGAACTGATCCGTTCGCTCATGGATCAGTGCGACATCGTGGTGGAAAACTTCCGACCAGGCGTTCTCGCCCGGCTCGGCGTCGATCGTGAAATTGAGATGGAACGCCGGCCGGAGCTGATTTGGGCCTCAATCAGCGGCTTCGGCCAGACCGGACCACTGCGGGACCTGACCGCCTACGACATGATTGTCCAGGCCCTCTCCGGCACCATGAGCCTCACCGGTGAGCGTGGAGGTGATCCTGTCCGGACAGGCCTGCCGATCGGCGACCTCGCCGCGGGCCTCCATGCCGTTATCGGCATCCTCGCAGCGCTGAACCGACGGACCCGGGAAGGGGTCGGGGACTACATCGACATCTCCATGCTTGACTGCTTGGTGTCGATGGTCGACTACCAGGCGACTTACTACCTGGAATCCGGCCAGGTCCCCGGACCCCAGGGCAGCGGCCACGATTCAATTCCCACCTACCGCATGTTCCAGGCCGGAGATGGCCGCGCGATCGTCACCACGGCGAATACCGAGCGTATGTGGCAGGCGATGGCCAAGGTCCTCGGATGCCCAGAGCTCATCGAGGATCCGCGTTTCGCCCGCAACGCGGACCGGCTGCGCAACAAGGAGGCGCTGTGGGCCATCATCGAGCCAGCGTTCCTGCAGCGCACGGCCGACGAATGGGTTGACTTGTTCAACGAGGCGGCCATCCCGGTCGGCACCGTCAACGACGTGGCCTCCGCACTTAACAGCCCACAGGTGGCCGCGCGCAACATGGTCGTCGAACTGTCCGACGGCGAGGGATCCACCGTGCGAACAGTGGGAAATCCAATCAAAATGGCCACACTTCCGGAAGGCCGCAACAGTTTCCCGCCTGCCCTGGGGCAGGACGGACCGGCTATCCTTCACTCCGTTCTGGGTATGGCCGAGACGGACATCGCCGCTTTGGTGGACAGCGGGGTGATACGCCCCCCGACTCCGGTTCCAACCGGCGCCGAGGACAAGGTGCCCGCATCAGCGCATTGATTCCGTAGCCGGCGGCCCGGCCCGGCGTCCGGAGAGGTGTCCACTCCGAACGCCGGGTGCGGATCACCTGCCATCAATCCCAGCGGTTATTCCCCGTGGGCACCCATACCGCCGGAAAGCGCCCGGTAGGCGTCGCGGATAATCGCTCCGGACAGGGCCCGTGCCAGGTCCCCGTCCCTGACCTTGTAGGCGAGGAACAGCCGATCGTGATCGGCCAGGGAGCGCTCCATTCGCAGCGGCGGTGACATTGATCGGCGGCGCAGCTGCAGGACCCGCAGGCCCAGGGAATCGATCAGCTCAGCCAGCACCGGATTACGGGCCACCGAGGTGACTGTGTCGTTGTAGCTGACGTTGGCCCAGAAATAGGCCTGGACATCGCCGGATTCGCACGCTTCCCGCATGCGTTCGAGGCCCTCCTTCATCCTAGCCAGGTCCTTGGCTGTCCGCCTCGCGCACACCAGCTCCGCGATGTTGCCACTGAGGAGGGACCGAACATCATAGATATCCTTCACCGGCGTGCGGGACAGGTCCACCACCGTCGGCCTGCGCCTGGCAGGAATCTCCACTAGGCCCTGTTTCTCAAGGAGTAACAGGGCCTCCCGAACCGGCGTGCGGCTGGTGCCGAAGCGCTCCGAGAGCTCCACTGAATTGACGTCGCTGCCCGGAGCCAGTGTGCCCTCGATGATACGGGTGCCGACATCCAGGGCGATCTTCGCGACGAGTGAGTCGGCCCGATCCTCCAACCGAAGCATCCGTGTCATCAGCTGAACGGAAAAGTCTTTCCCGTTTTCGTCCTCCATGAATTTCATTCCTGTCTCACACACCGTTGCGGGCAAAGCCGACACGTCGCCAGCCAGCAGCCCTGCCACGAAGGAAGTCTGTCTGTACGCGTGCCTCCACGCTAAACGCGCGGCACGTTGCCGTGGGTGTGCCACGCCGCGGCGCCCTCCCCTCGCAATTGCAGGCTTCGCCGGCCCCGCGAGCAGCTCCCCTCCCATTGTGTCGACACTAGGGTTGACCAAAACCCTACAATTAGGCAGTATGTGATCCAGTTCATAAAATAAAGGCGACAGTTTATGAGTCGTTGATCGGCAGGTGAAATGCGGCTCCTCCGCCTGCCAGGCAAATCGAGAGTGGGTTAGAGCATGAACGCAGTAGCGATCATCGGTGGGGGGCAAGCCGGCATCCAGGCGGCCGCTTCATTGCGTCAGGAGGGTTATGCCGGCGCACTCACGGTGATCGCCGCGGAAAGCGGCATCCCGTACCAGCGCCCCCCGCTGTCCAAGGAGTTCATGAAACCGGGACAGGAGGGAGACATCCTGTCCCTGCGGGAACCGGACTTCTACTCCACCCACGGCATTGACCTATTGACCGGGGTACGCGCCGATGCCATCGACCGGGCCGCCCATACGGTGGTGCTCGATAATGCCGCCAAGGTGCCCTACGACCGCCTAATCCTCGCCACCGGCACCAGGAATCGGCAACTTAGCTGCGGCGGATCCGATCTCCCGGGAATTCATGGCCTCCGCGAACTCAGCGACGCCAGGATGCTGCAGGAGGAACTCAGGACCGCCCGGAACGTCGTGGTCATCGGAGCGGGATTCATCGGCCTCGAGTTCGCAACCGCGGCCCTCGCATTCGGTGTTTCCGTCACCGTGCTCGAGTTTGCCCCGCGACCAATGGGACGGGCGCTGACCCCGGTGATGAGCGAATGGTTCGCCACGGAACTCCGGTCCATGGGCATCGACCTTCGGCTCAACGAGGGAATCCGGGAATTCATTTCCGGACCGGACGGACGAGTGGCCGCGGCGGTTTCCACCACAGGTGACACGTATGCAGCAGATCTTGTAGTGGTGGGTATCGGCGTCATCCCCAACGTCGAGTTGGCCGAAGCCACCGGCCTGGCAACCGGGAACGGCATTGTGGTCGACGAAACCTTGCGGAGTTCGGACCCGGACATCTTCGCGATTGGCGACTGCGCCGCCTTCCCCAGTGTCCATACCGGTGGCATGATCCGCCTGGAATCCGTGCAGAACGCCACTGATCAGGCCAAACACGTAGCAAAGGTGCTAACCGGTAATGAGAGTCCTTACGCTGAGCTGCCGTGGTTCTACTCCCACCAAGGCCCGCTGCGGCTGCAGATGACCGGTCTCCTGGGACCGGATGAGGACTATGTAGTGCTCGGTGATCCGGGCGCCCGCAGGTTCTCCATCCTTGGGTTCAGGGACGGCCTCCTCGCTGCCGTCGAATCGGTAAATATGCCCGGCCACCAGAACATCGGCCGCCGCCTCCTGACAACCGGGCCATGCGTCACCCTGGACCAGGCCCGCGAGCCCGGATTCGACCTTCGGCAGGCGTTGAAGGCCACAGCCCCCGCCTGAGCCCGGCCCGAAACCCGCCAGAACCATGACCATCCCGAACGTTTAGACCGGTCATACCTCCACACCCTCCGGCACCGCCCAATTGCACCTAGCCAAGATGGGATCCTCCTCACCATGACCTCTCCCGCGACCAGGTCCGCTTCGGCGGCCCAGACATCCTCCGCCACCCGACTGTGGGGACTGGACTCCCCCACCATGCGCATCGATGCCGCCCACCTCGTTATCGGCGCCGAAGGCACCGTGGACATTCCACTACCCTCCTACCTGATCGAGCATGAGCAGGGCCTGGTCCTCTTTGACACGGGAATGCACCCTGACGTGTGCGAGGATCCGCGCCTGGTTTTCGGCGACCGCCCGGAATCCACCATGGTCACCGGCTCCCCCGAGCAGCGCTTGGACAACCAGCTGCGGATGCTCGGATATGACACCACCGACGTCACTCATGTCGTACTCTCGCACACCCACACCGACCATGCCGGGGGGCTGTTCATGTTCCCGCACGCCAAGTTCTTCATCGGCCCCGGGGAGTACGACTATGCCAAGAACCCCCCTGCCGGGTCGGCCCATCTCGTCATGCATCAGGACATTCTGAGGGCCGAGATTCAGGACTTTGACTGGACGACCATCGATTCCCCCGAATACGACCTGTTCGGCGACGGTTCCATCCAGCTCCACCACTTCCCCGGCCACACGCCCGGTGAGCTCTCCACTCTGGTGCGCCTGCCGAGCCAGAACATCATGCTTACCGCCGACACCGTGCACCTGCGCGAGGCTGTCGACTGGCGTGAAGCCGATCCAAGCGACTGGAACCATGAGGTTGGACGGGACAGCATCGACCGAATGCTCGCAGTCACCGAACGGGAACAGGCAAGGCTCTGGATTTCGCACGATGAACGGGACTGGGCCGACTTCGGCGGTCCGCGTACGGAACTGAAGTAAGGACGTTCGATGAGAAGACTGTTCGATTACCGATGCCGGGCCTGCGGATGGCAGGGTGAGGCCTTTGTCACCGTCCCCGCTGCACCGACCCTCGACTGCGGATCCTGCAACGCCCAGGCGGACCGGGTGTACTCGATAGCTGGGCTTCTGCGGTCCGGGGCCTCCCTGAGCACCATCGCCCCCGCAGGTGGAAGCACCGAGTGCAAGGACAACCCCGACGTACCCGGCCTGTGCCATGTGGCCCCGGCAGCCCGCCGCTCGCTGATAGCCCAGCACCGCGGCGATGACCACACGCTGTCCCAGGAGCAGGCCAAACAACAACGACGCTTCGAAGAGAAGGGACCCGTGCCCCTCACCGACGTCATCCACGCCCACTGAACCACCCGACCAGGAATTGGAGTTGCCCGTGGAGGCAAAAACCACCGCGCAGGACGCACCCGCCCTGCCGCATAGCGATGAACGACGGCTGACCACCCTCGGCAACCTCTTCGACCTGCGGGGACGCGGGGTGGTTGTAACGGGAGGTGGCAGCGGTTTGGGCCTGCGGATGGGGACCGTCCTGGCGCAGACCGGCGCCACGGTGATCCTGATCGACCGCGATCAGGACAGTCTGGCGGCAGCTCAGGCAGCGTTGGCCGAGGACGGCCTGGCCGTCTCTGTCCGCGTCGTTGACATTACCGATTTTGATGAGATCGATGCGGCGTTCAAACAGATCGCGGTGGAATTGGGGCTCGACGTCGTATTCGCCAACGCCGGCATCAGCGCGGGCATCGGCCCCCGGTTGAAGAGCGGGCGTATCACCGATCTCGACCAGCAACGATGGCGGCAAGTGCTCGATGTCAATCTCAGCGGTGCCGCCTTCACCATGTCCGCCGCGGCCAGGCATATCCGGGACGGGGCCGGCCGCATCATTGTGACCTCATCCCTGGGCGGAGTACGGGCCGACCCGATGGTGGGCTATGCCTACGCCGCCACCAAGGCGGGAGTGGTAGCCCTGGTCCGCAACGCGGCCCTGGAACTGGCCCATCGCGGAATCAATGTCAACGCGCTGGCGCCGGGACTGTTCGACACGAATATCCGCAAGGCCAATCCCGTGGCCGAGGCAATGACCGGCGACTTCCGGAAAATCTCAGCTCTGGGCCGAGGCGGGGACCTGTCGGAACTCGAGGGGCTGGTGGTCTACCTCGCATCGAAAGCCTCCAGTTACATGACCGGGGCTGTGCTCAACCTGGACGGGGGTGGCCAGCACGTCGGTCCCAACCAGGTTGAAATCTAGAACCCCCGCCCTCCAGGATTAGGTGCACCCGGCTTTCGTTTCCAGGCTGGACTGGCATTGCGGGCCGGCCGCGGCCCTTTCCGAAGCCCCTTGAATCGGTTTCCCTGCCGCAAGACACTGGGCACATGGCACTGCAGATCAGCCCCACGTTCTGGAAAATCCTGCCCGAACTGCGCTACGAACCCACGCCGCGGCGCATCCGGGCCCAGCTCGGCGGCAACACCGTGGTGGATTCCACCGGCGCGGTGCTGGCCTACGAGCCGAGACGGGTCACGCCCATCTACGCTGTACCCGCCGCGGACATTGCCGCGGAGCTGGTTGCCGCGGATGCCCCGGAGCAGGACCCGCTGGCCGCGGTGCCCCCGGACGCCCTGATGGACCCGCGCTATCCGTTCTCCGCACACACCGCCCCCGGCCAGCCACTGGACCTGCACGCCGGATCGCACGAGCTGCCCGGCGCCGGGTTCCGTCCGGACGATCCGGACCTTGCCGGCTACGTGCTGCTGGACTTCAATGCCTTCGACCGGTGGCTGGAGGAGAACCAGGAGGTCCGGGGCCATCCGCGGGACCCGTTCCACCGGGTGGACGCCGTGCAGTCTTCGCGCAGTGTGCGGGTCCACCTGGGCGGGACACTGCTGGCGGAGACCCGCGAGCCGCTGTTCGTCTACGAGACCATGCTCCCGCCCCGCACCTACTTTCCGCGGAACGACGTCGACTGGGACGTCCTGAGCTCCTCGCTGAAACTATCGGTCTGCCCGTACAAGGGCACGGCCAACTACTGGTCCGTGACGGGCCGGCCGGAGGGCACCGACCTGGCCTGGTCCTACGAAACCGTGCTGCCCGATTCCGCGCAGCTGAAAGACCGGGTCAGCTTTTTCGACGAGCGCACCAGCGTCTTTGTGGACGACGTCCGGCAGGACATCAACTCACTGTTCCGGTTCTGACCAACCCCGACGGTCGGGTCCCGCCGGCGTCTACCCGTTATTGGCGGCAATCTGGATCAGGTTGCCCACTGTGTCCGAAAAGACCGCCGTCGTCATCGGTCCCATCTGCACCGGCGGTTGGGTGAAATCGACCCCCAGGTCCCGGAGCCGGTCGTATTCGGCCTGGACGTTGTCCACCTCGAAGGACGTGAACGGAATTCCGTCCGCCACCAGTGCCTGCGTGAACGGTGCCACGGCAGGATGGCCGGCGGGTTCAAGCAGCAGTTCCACGCCCCCTTCCTCCCCGGCAGTGCCCACGGTGAGCCACCGCGCACCGCCCGTCGGAACATCTGCGCGCTTCTCGAATCCCAGCACCCGGGTATAAAAGTCCAGTGCCCGGTCCTGATCCTCCACGAAAACGCTCGTCACCACGATTTTCATGTCCGCTCCTGTTCCGTCGCTGTCCGGCCGCTGCCGCTGTCCCGCCGGGCCCCAGTATGGGCGGCGCCCGGCGGATGCGGCAGGGTACTTCACTCCAGATCTTCGAAAACATCCCCGAGGACTGCCGCCCCCGGCGCCTGCGGCGGCCAAGCGATGGCCAGCATCTCGGAGCTGACGGTGCGTCCCCAGCGGTCATCGTCCTCCACGTCCGGCGGCACGCCGGGCGAGACCACGTGGCGCTGGGTCCGGTGCTCCATCAGGCCCGCCACCACCCGGTGAGCCACGCTGCCGACATCGACTTCGATCCCGATCAGCTCGTCCGGGATCGGATGCACGTCGTACACCCTGTCCTCGTGCCAGGGCGCCAGTCCGCGCCGGATCCGGCTGCGGTTCCACCGGTCCCAGGTTGAGCGGCGGACGCCGCCGTGCAGCAGGCGCTGCAGCCCGGGTCCGCCGTCGGCCTTCAGGCGCCCGAAGGCCGCGTCCGTTGCCGCGCCGACGGCAATGTGGTCGGGATGCCCGGTCAGGCCGTCCGGACCGAAGGTGGCGACGACGTCCGGCCGCTCCTGCGCCAGGATGCCGCCGATCCGTTCCACCAGCTCCCCGAAGGGAACCCGGGCCACCGCGCCGTCGTCATAGTCCAGCCATTCGTGGCGGTCCGGCGGCCTGCCGTGCGCCATCCAGGCGGCCTCCATTTCACGCCGGCGGATCTGCCCGAGCGGTTCGTTGACCGGAGGGTAGGACGGGTCGATCTGCCCGGCTCCGCCGTCGGTGGCGTGGACCAGGACGAAGCGGAACCCCGGATCAAATTCATGCAGTGCGACCGTTCCGGCCAGCCCGTAGGCGTCATCGTCGGGGTGGGCGACAACGAGGGCAAGGACATGTGATCCGCTCATTTCCGGCACCTCCCGGCAGAGGATTCCGCTACCGTTCCAGCGTAGGACTGCCGACATGGTGCCGCACCAGTCTCCCGGCACCGGGAACGGACGGCGCCGGTCCGACGCCGCAGCTAGGCTGGACTGCCATGGAGTGGTTCAGCGCCGAAGGATACGAATTCGCCCGCCAGGTCCTGCAGCGCGGCATTGCCGCGGTGTACCTGGTCGCGTTCCTGAACGCCGCCGCCCAGTTCCCGGCACTGCTGGGCGAGGACGGGCTGCTGCCGGCGCCGGGGTTCCTGGCCCGGATCAAGGGCCGGGGCATCCCCACCCTGTTCCACTGGCACTATTCCGACCGTTTGCTGCTCGCCGTCGCCTGGACCGGCGCCCTGGTGTCCGCCCTGCTGGTGGCCGGGGTGCCGCAGTCCGGTCCGTGGTGGCTGCCGATGCTCGCGTTCCTGTTGATCTGGGGGCTGTACCTGTCCGTGGTGAACATCGGGCAGACGTTCTACGGGTTCGGCTGGGAATCGCTGCTGCTGGAAGCCGGATTCCTGGCTGCGTTCCTGGGCTCCGACGACGTCGCCGCACCGGTCGCGGTGCTCTGGGCCTTCCGCTGGCTGGTGTTCCGGCTGGAGTTCGGTGCAGGCCTGATCAAGCTGCGCGGCGATAAGGTGTGGCGGGACCTCACGGCCCTGTACTACCACCACGAGACCCAGCCGATGCCGAATCCTGCCAGCTGGTTCTTCCACCACCTGCCGAAACCGCTGCACCGGGTGGAGGTGCTGGGCAACCATTTCGCCCAGCTGGTGGTGCCGTTCTTCCTGTTCTTCCCCCAGCCGGTGGCCTCCATCGCCGCGGCCGTGGTGATTGTTACCCAGTTCTGGCTGGTCCTCTCGGGGAACTTCGCCTGGCTGAACGTGCTGACCATCCTGCTCGCGTGCACGGCGATCAGTGATTCGGCCGTGCAGGCGGTGCTCCCCGCAGCGCAGTTCGCCGCACCGGACCCGGGGGCAACTCCCCTGGTGTTCGCCGTCGTCGTCGCAGCCGTGACCGCGGCGGTGCTGTACTGGGCCTGGGCGCCGCTGAAGAACCTGGTTCGCAGCAACCAGCTGATGAATGCCAGCTTCAACCGCTGGCACCTCTCCAACGCCTACGGCGCGTTCGGCAGCATCACCCGGCACCGGAACGAGGTGGTCATCGAGGGCACCAATGATCCGCCGGGGCCGGACGCCCGCTGGCAGGAATACGAATTTCGGGGCAAGCCCGGGGACCCGCGCCGGATGCCGCGCCAGTTCGCGCCCTACCATCTGCGGCTGGACTGGCTGATGTGGTTCCTGGGTCTGGGCGCGTCCGGCGCCTGGTTCCCCGAGCTGCTGCGGAAACTGCTCGCCGCCGACCGCCGGACCCTGCGCCTGCTGCGCAGGGATCCGTTCGGCGGCGTTCCGCCCCGCCGGATCCGTGCCCGGGTGTACCGCTACCGCTTTTCCACGCCCGCGGAACTGCGCCGCGAACGGGTCTGGTGGGTGCGGGAACCGGCCGGAATCCTGGTGGACCCGGTCGAGGGACCGGGACCGGATTCCGCTTAGGCGTTGACGTCGGACCTGGCGACCACGTGGTGGGTGGCGTGGTCATACAGGAAGGTCAGCGGACCGCCTGCGTGCCGCAGTTCCATGTTGCCGCCGTCGCGGTGTGCGTCGGCCCCGTAGTTCTCATCCCAGGAACCGTTCAGGGCCACCTTGTAGCTGTACGTGCCCTCGGGCAGGTCCAGCGTCAGCTTCCACAGTTCGTCGTGGCGGTCAAAGGCGAACTGCGCCCCGGCCGGATCCCAGTCCGCGATGCCGGCCGCAGTGCCGAAATCGCCGGCGAGGGCAACGGACTCCGGCTGCGGGAAGGACGGCTCCGGCGTCTCGGCCCCGGGGTGCGCACCATGCTGCTCGGCGGGTGCCGCGGGGACGGCCACGGCGTCGCGCAGGGCTTCTTCCACCACGTCCTCCGCCGGGGAGGCTGCTTCGGGTGCGGGCTTGCCGTGCAGGGCGGCGGACAGATGCGCCGGCTCCGGAAAGTCCTTGAGCGCCTGCCGGCCCTCGTTCGTGATGCTCCAGCCTGCGCGGGCTTCCTTGAGGATCCAGCCGGCCTTAACGAGTTTTGTGGTGGCATTCACCAGGGCGCGCTCACCGCGGGTGGTGCCGCTGGCCAGGGTTTCCGCCTCGCGTCCGGCAAGCGGCACACGGTCCAGTGCGGCGCCGAGTACCTTCGCCTTGCTGACCTTGCCGGCCGACGACGGGTCCTCTGCAGCGAGGATTTCAAGGACCGCCCGCAGCCGCAGCGCAGTGTTTTCAACGGTGTCTGAGCCCAATGGAATTCCTTTGTTACGAATGAAGATAGCGGCTTCTGATAAGCCCGCTGACCGTCTTCAACCCTATCGCCGGTAACCTCCGGGACGAAGTACCGCCGCCCTAGTGTTGCGTAACTCTCGCCCTCAGCCGGGCAAAAGACCCCTCGACAAGGGGCGCGTAGCCGGCATAGGCAGCCAGGACCGCGTCCTGCACCTGGGCAAGGTCCACCGCGGGGACCAGGTCCCGGGCGGCGCCGGCGGTGGCCGGGTTCCAGTCCAGCCCGAGTTCGGCGTAGCAGTCGGTGAGGACCCCGCGCAGCGGGGCTGCGTTTTCCACCACCAGCACCGAGGAAAACAGCCAGCCGCCGGCGACCACCCGCTGGGCGGTGCCCGCCAGTTTAATCCGTTCCCCGCCGGGCCCCTGGCCGTAGACGGTGAACTCCCCCGGACAGTACTCCCCGGGGATTTCCCCTACCCCGGCTTCCAGCCCGGCCTTGCGGAAGGCCTCGGCCAGGAGCTCGCCGAAGTCGGCGAACCGGCCCCGGGCACCCGGGAGCGCACCGGCGTCGGGCTCCACATGGTCCAGGATCAGGCAGCCGTCGTGGTAGGCGGCGGCCCGCCCGCCGGCCTTGCGCACCAGGGGTTCGAAACCGTGCTGCCGGCAGGCCGCCTGCGCCGCGGCGAACCCGGGCAGCCGGGCATCACGCTGCCCCAGCGCCACCGTGGGGCGGGGGCGGTAGATCCGCAGGGAAGGGCCGAGCCCGCCGCGGCGGACGGCGTCAAGCATGCCGAGCGCGAAGTCCAGGTCCTCCGCGGCTCCGAGGGAGTCGTCCTGCCGGAAGACCTCCAGGACGGCGGGCACGGGCTAGGCTCCGCCGAGCGGGCGGACGGTCAGGATCTGCTCGCTGCGCCCGAACGGTCCGTGGACGTCATGCAGGACGGTGGAGGTCAGGCCGATGCCGTCCGTGCCGAAGGTGACCCGGGTATCCAGGCCCAGCCACTCTCCGCGGGGGTCACGGTGCAGATGCAGCTGCAGGTCCACGTTGGGGAAAATGTAGCTGTCCCCTCCCGGCGGGACGCGGGTGGAAATGCCGTTGGCGGTGTCGGCCATACCCACCAGGCGGACCAGGTCGGGGGTGGGCATGCCTTCCACCATTTCGTGCGGAGTCCGCAGCCAGGCCCGGCCGCGGCCCGGACGCAGCCCCGGCAGCGCCCGCTTCTCCAGGGACTCGATGAAGGCGCCGGGCCACGCGGTCATACCTTCGTGGCCGTCGGCTTCCGCCGGACCCGGCATGGCGTCGTCCTCCACCGCCGCCACCTCCGCCGTCGAGCCGCGGGCAATGCGCCAGGCGGTGGCGCGCACGGCCGTGCGGCCCTCGGCCACCAGGTCCGCCTGTACCAGTTCGATGGTGCGGCCCGGACGCAGGACGGAGGTCTTCACTTCAAAGGCGGTCCGGGGGATCAAGCCGAAAATGTCGTAGCTGATCCGGGCCATGCGCAGTTCCGGCCGCGGACGGAACTGTTCCAGGCAGTGGGCGAGAAGGCCGGAAACGGGTGCCATGTGCTGCTCCTGCGGATTCCAGGCCCCCTGCGTGTGGATGGTGGCTTCATAGGCGCCGTTGCCCAGTGAGCGGTAATACGATTCAGCCACGTGCGTCGCTTCTCCCTGCCGGTTGCGGAAATCCGAGCCTTCAGGCTACCCCAGCCCGCCCGGACGGCTGGTCCCGGAACGTAACGCAGGGCACACTGGCCGAATGGAATATACGCATCTGGGCCGCTCCGGCCTCTCCGTGTCCCGCCTGTGCCTGGGCACCATGAACTTCGGCCCGAAAACGGAGGAGGCGGATGCCCACGCCATCATGGACTCCGCCCGGGACGCCGGCATCAACTTCTTCGATACCGCCAACGTGTACGGCTGGGGCGAGCGCAAGGGCTGGACCGAACAGATCATCGGCCGGTGGTTCGCCAAGGGCGGCGGCCGGCGTGAAGACACGGTCCTGGCCACCAAGCTCTACGGCTCCATGAGCGAACGCCCCAATGACACGTTCCTCTCCGCCCTGAACATCCGCCGCGCCCTGGACGCCAGCCTGCAGCGGCTGCAGACGGACTACATCGACCTGTACCAGTTCCATCACGTGGACCGGAACACGCCCTGGGACGAGATCTGGCAGGCCATGGAAGTGGCCGTCGCGCAGGGAAAGATCATTTACAACGGGAGCAGCAATTTCGCCGGCTGGCATATTGCCCAGGCCCAGGAAAACGCCCGCCGCCGCAACTTCTCCGGCCTGGTGAGCGAGCAGTCCATCTACAACCTGATCAACCGGTCCGTGGAACTGGAAGTCCTTCCCGCCGCGCAGCAGTACGGGCTGGGCATCCTGCCGTGGTCGCCGCTGCAGGGCGGGCTGCTGGGCGGGATCCTGGCGAAGGAGGCCGACGGCGGCGGGCGGCGTGCCGAGGGCAGGGTGCGGGACCTGCTGGAGAAGCACGAGGAGCAGATCCGCCAGTACGAGGATCTGGCAGCGGAACTGGACATCCTGCCCGGCGTCCTGGCACTGGCCTGGCTGCTGCACCAGCCCGCCGTCACGGCTCCGCTGGTGGGACCGCGTACCCAGCACCAGCTGGATGAAGCCCTCCTGGCACTGGACGTGACGCTGGACGCACGGACGCTGGCCCGGCTGGACGAGATCTTTCCCGGGCACTCGCCGGCCCCGGAGGACTATGCCTGGTGACCGGCGCCCGGCTACGCGGCGGTGAAGCCGGGCAGGGCGAAGAATCCCTGTGGATCCGCTGATGAGCGGATCTCCGCCAGGCGCCCGGCATTGCCGCCGAAGTACGCGGGGCCTGGATCGGCAATCGAAGGGTCGAGGTAGTTGAAGTACGCGCCCTTGCCCCACGACGGTTCCATGGCCGCACGCGATGCCCGGACGAAGGCGTCATACGGGGCAGGGTCCGCAGTGTCTTCGAACGTGGCGGTGTACTGGACCGTGGCGTAAGCGTCCCTGTGGGCGAAACCCGTGGCGTCGGCGGGCACGTCCCGCACGGCTCCGCCGAGCGCGTCGAGGGACACCGAAACCTCCCTTGCACCGGCCAGCTGCTGGCCGAGCATGCACCTCTCGACGAGCACGGCAGCACCGTTCCCGTCGAGCAGGTCCTTCGGTACGTGGGAGGCCGCGCTGAAGGCTTCCCGCTGCAGCACGCCGCCGTCGCCGGTGGTGCACTGCGCCACGGCCGCACCGGCGCACCCGGCGTAGGAAAACATGACGTCCAGGTACGGCCGGTCCGGTTGGACCGCGTTCGCCGTCGGCAGGACACCGGACCCCTCATGAAGCGCAGCCATATGTGCCTCCAGTTCGGCTGACGGGCCGGTCCACGTTGCGGTCAGCTGGATGGTCGGGGCGGCATGCCGGCCGCCGCTGAGGAGCTTTAACGTCGACCAGAGCCGGGGGTCGGCGCCGGGCGCCCACGCCTGCCAGGCCAGGATCACGGGGACCGCATCAGCGAAGGACCATTCCAGGAAGGCCGTGGTGATCGTCGGCGCGGGAACAGTCTCGAACGTCAGGGAGGTTACGACACCGACTTGCCCGCCTCCTCCGCGGCAGGCCCACAGGAGGTCCGGGTTCTCGTGGGCGCTCGCCGTCATCCGTGCGCCCTCTGCCGTCACCAGGTCAACCGAGCGGAGTGCATCCGAGGTCAGCCCGAAGGCGCGCGTCAGGACACCTACGCCGCCGCCGAGGGTCAGGCCGGTGATCCCCACCGTTGCGCAGGACCCGGCCGGGAGGGCACGGCCCTGCTGGCCCAGCGTCTCGTACACCTGGATGAGCGAGGCTCCGGCACCGATGGTGGCCGCGCCGTCGGCGGCGACGCTGATCTCCGACAACCCCCGCACATCGACGACGAGGGCCGCCTCGCCGCTCGAATAACCGGCATAGCCATGTCCTCCCGACCGCAGGGCAACCGGCAGTCCCGACGCGGTGGCGAAGGTGACGGCCTCCGCCACGTCCTGGGCCGATGCAGCTGAGAGCACCGCCAGTGGCCGGGCGCCGTCAAAGCGCGGATTCTCCACCAGGCGCACCGCCGGGTAGGCGCCGTCGCCGGGTAGGGACAGCTGCCCTTGGATACGGGAACGCAGGCCTTCCCAGTCGGGCGGTCCCGCGGAGGCCGTGGCTGTCCCGGACGGTGATGCAGCAGTCGTGGCCGGTGGTGACGGGGCCGGTCCGGCGCATGCACCGAGGCCGGCCACCGCTGCTCCCCCAAGGGCTGCTGCGAGTAGGTTTCTCCGTGTGATCTCCGCCATGGCGGACACCCTACGCCTGCGGCTGCCTGCTGTTCGGACCTCCCGGCGGCGCGTCCCGGACGGGGTCTGCCTCAGGGAGCGTCAGGCGCTCGCAGGCTCAATCAGCTGCGGCCCGTTGTTGCGTACCGAGTTCACCTCGGTGGAGACCACCCGCGGGGTCAGCGTGGGTTCGGGCACGGCATCGAGCAGTTGGGCGACGTCGGCCCCGTCCGTGAGTTTCGGGTCGAGCCAGTCCGCGTAGAGGTCCGGCGGGATGATCAGCGGGGTGCGGTCGTGGATGTGCCCCAGGGCGTCGGCGGCCTTGGTGGTGATGATGGTGACGCTCAGCAGCCATTTGTGTTCATGGTCCTCCGGCAGCGCCGGGTCGGGCCAGAATTCGTACAGGCCGGCGAACGCCAGCGGATCCTGCGCGGCGGAGGACAGATAGGTGGGAATTTTGCCGTCCGCGGACTTTTCCCATTCGTAGTAGCCGTCCGCCGGCACCAGGGCGCGGCGCTTCACGGCCGCCTTGCGGAATGCCGGTTTCTCCAGGAGGGTTTCGCGCCGGGCGTTGATCATCCGGGATCCGATTTTCGGATCCTTCGCCCAGACCGGCACCAGCCCCCACTTCGCCGTCGCCAGCCGCCGGACGGCGGCTTCATTTGCGTACCGTTCGGTGACTATCCGCACGTCGTCCGTGGGCGCCACGTTCCAGGACGGCAGCACATCCGGCCCCACGGCCTGGTCGACGGCGAAGGCCGAGACCAGGTCCGACGTCGCCCTTGCCATTACGTAGCGTCCGCACATGGCACCTATTGTGCACCATGCCCTGCGGCAGCGGCTCCGATACGGCCGGGCCGGTTACCGCTCTTCGAACATATGTTCTAGCGTTAAGGGTATGAACCAGGACGCCGTCGAGCGGCTGGCGGCCCGCTACGCGCGGCGGGCCGAGCCGATCAGCCTTACCCCGGAAGAGCTGGACTTCGAGCACAATCCGGTCACCACGTCGGTGCCCGGCGTGCCCGTCTGGGCCTGGATCCGGTTCCCCGGAGCGGCGGAGCGGGTCAAGGGCGAGGCGTGCAGCTGGTCATCCCGGGCGGTGCAGGTGCTGTGGGAGGACGCCGGGGTCCGGCGGGCCACCTGGGTGTGGGCCTCTGCGGTGACGCGCCGGAGCAACAACTCCCGCAGGGAAACACTCGGTGACCGCACCTCCCGGAACGCGGAGTGAGGTCAGTCCGCCGTCCAGCCCGAGGCCCGGATCCAGGCGGGCAGATCCAGCGGGGCACCGCCCAGCAGGGTCCGGGTCGCCTCAAAATCGCCCTGGTATGCGGGAGTCTGCCCGAACCAGCGGAACATTGCCGCCAGGTCCTGGGACGCGACCGCCTCCAGCGGCAACGCCTCGTAGCGGGCCGGCAGCCCGGCGGCAGTACCGAAGGCGGCGGCGATCTGTGGGCCGCTGCGCTCGTCCCCCGCGATTTCGACGGCGCCGCCCTCCACGCCGCTGCCGCCCAGCAGGATCGCGGCGGCCGCCCGGCCGACGTCGTGCACCGCCACCATCTGCAGCGGAACGTTGTCCGGCAGCGGCATCCGCACCACTACTTCGCCGTCCTCCGTGCTGACGCCGAAGCCGGAAAAGTTGTCCGTGAAGAACACCGGGCGCAGGAAGGTCGCGTGCAGTCCCAGGTCCTCGATGTGCTCTTCGACGCGGCGCTTGCTTTCAAAGTGCGGCACTTCCGACTGCCGTTCGGCTCCGCCGACGGAACTGTAGACCAGATGCGGCAGACCGGTCCGCCGGGCCGCGTCCGCCAGGGCTATGCCGTTGGCGGTTTCCTCTTCCGTTCCGCCGGGCCCGGTCATAGTGGCCATTGCATAGGCCGCGTCCGCTCCCTTGAGGAACGCATCAAGGCTGTCCGGGTCCGCCAGGTCGCCGGAAGCCAGTTCGACGCCGCGGTCCGCGAGCGCCGCAGCCCGGGGTGAGCCGGGGTCCCGGACCAGGGCACGGATCCGCGCGCCGCGCTCCAGCAGGGCGGCCGTAACGGCGCCGCCTTGCTGTCCGGTGGCACCGACAACGGCTATCAGGGGGGCTGAATCATTCACGGCAATCTCCTGTTCCAGGGTGGTGCACGGTAAGAGCTGGTTGCCGTGCTAACCCGGAAGGCCGCGCACATATTCCAGCGCTTCACGGGTCAGGGCCGTCCAGCGCCGTGCGGTGGCTGCAGGGTCCGCACCGGCCGGCACCTCGATCCACTCCCGCATGGTGCGTGTGCCCATGGTGACCGGACCCGCGGTCCCGGCGGCAAGGAGTTCCCGGGCGCGGGCCTGCGGCAGCTTCACGATCAGATAGTCGCCGGAACCGAGGAAGGCCACGATTTTGGTCCCCGTGCGCAGTCCGGGGCTGCGGAACATGGTGCCCAGGGTCAGCGGGCCCTGATCCTGCAGCTCGGCTGCGACTAAGTGCAGGAGATCCAGGGCTTTCTGCGACGGCACCATCGATCAGCCTCCTCTGTCCGGGTCAGAGCTGGCTGAAGTCCGCCGTCGCCGGGTCGGCCCCGATCCGTCGTCCGCCGTCCAGCCCGTCCAGGAGGTCAAGCTCCTCCTGCGTCAGGTCGATCTCGACGGCGGCGAAGTTCTCCCGCATGCGGGCGGAGTCGGCCGATTTGGGAATGACGATCCGCCCCGACCCCAGGTGCCAGGCCAGCACCACCTGCGCCGGAGTGGCAGCGTACTTCTCCGCGAGTGCGGCCACTTCCGCCCCCGCCAGTTCCCTGCCCTGACCCAGCGGACTGTACGCCTCCACGGCGATGCCGCGGGACACGGTGTCGGCGGCGAGCGCTGCCTGCTGGAAGCCGGGATGCAGCTCGATCTGGTTCACGGCCGGCAGCACCTGGCTTTGCTCGTACAGGGCATCCAGGTGGTCGGCAAGGAAGTTCGACACCCCAATGGCGCGCATATACCCGTCCCGGTACAGCCCCTCGAGTTCCTTCCACGCCTGCACGAACATCCCCTGCGAAGGCACCGGCCAGTGGATCAGGTAGAGGTCGACGACGTCGAGGTTCAGCGCTCGCCGGCTGTCCAGGAACGCGGCCCGCGCCCTCCCCTGGTCTCCGTTGCGCAGCTTGGTGGTCACGAAGATCTCGGACCTGGGAATGCCCGACGACGCGATGGCCGCTCCGACGCCGGCCTCGTTGCGGTAGGCGGCGGCGGTGTCGATGTGGCGGTACCCGGCAGCCAGGGCATCTTCGACCACTTCCTGCGTCCGGTCCGCCGGAACCTGGAAGACGCCGAACCCCAGCTGGGGAATCCGCACGGAATTGCCGAGCGTCAGCTCCGGAACAGGGGTGGAGGAACTCTCTGTCATGGTGATGCCTTTCCTGCCGTGCGGTCATCTAGGCTGGGTGCAGTTCGGAGCCGGGCACCTCCACCTAAGCCCGGCGCCCGCCCCCAGTCAAGGAAACTAAGGAAACCTGCCATGACGCATCCCGCGGCACTTGATCTGCTTTTTATCGGCGGCACCGGCGTGATCAGCGCAGCCGCCGTCGCGCACGCTTCCAACCTGGGGCACCGGGTGACCGTACTGAACCGGGGCGTTTCCACCCTGCGCCCGGTACCGGCCGGCGTCGAGGTCCTCTCCGCCGACGTCCGGGATGCCGCTGCCGTGCGCAGCGCCCTGGGGAGCCGGACGTTCGACGCCGTGGCGGACTTCCTGTCCTTCACGGCCGGGCATGTGGCAGCGGCGGTGGAGCTGTACCGCGGCCGGACCGGGCAGTATGTGTTCATCAGTTCGGCCTCGGCCTACCAGAAGCCCCCGGCCAGCCTCCCGGTGCGGGAGTCCACGCCACTGCGCAACCCCTTCTGGCAGTACTCCCGGGACAAGATTGGCGGCGAGGACATCCTGGTGCAGGCCTACCGGAACGAGGGCTTTCCCGGGACGATTGTGCGCCCCTCCCACACCTACGACGCGACAATGGTGCCGCTGTCAGGACACTGGACGGACATCCACCGGATGCGCTCCGGACTGCCGGTGGTGGTGCACGGGGACGGCACGTCGCTGTGGACGCTCACGCACAGCCGGGATTTCGCGAAAGCCTTCGTGGGACTGCTGGGCCGTCCCGCCGCCGTCGGCGAGAGCTACACCATCACCTCCGATGAGTTCCTGCCCTGGGACGCGGTCTACCGCTCCCTGGCGGCGGCCGCCGGCGTCCCGGAGCCGCTGCTGGTCCATGTGGCATCGGAAACAGTTGCCGCCCACGATCCCGGCCGCGGCCCAGGCCTGCTGGGGGACAAGAGCCATTCGGTCATCTTCGACAACGGCAAAATCAAAGCCCTCGTGCCGGAGTACCGGGCGGTGATTCCGTTCTCCGAAGGTGCCCTGGAGATTGTCCGCTGGCATGACGGGCATCCGCAGGATCTGGACACGGACTGGATGGAGCTCAGCGACCGGCTGGCGGCCCGGGCCTGAACCGCCGCCACGCTTCGAAACTAGTTCCATTGTGCCCCCGTGTTTGACTGTAGTGACAAGCACCAGCCACAGGAAAGGCAGGAAAAATGTCAGAAAACAACCCGTTCGCGGGACTAGGTGATGACGCGCGGTCCCGCTCAGGAGCGGACGGCGATCAATACGCCTACCCGCAGTCAAGCGAGCCGCGGCCGGCGCCGGCGCCCACAGTTCCCCCGCAGCAGCCCTCCTACCAGCAGTACCCGAACCAGTACCCGAACCAGTACCCGAACCACCAGCAGCAGGGACAGAACTACCCGGACCAGCATGTGCAGGGATACCCGAACCAGGGCTACCCGGCACAGAAATCCCGGGTAGCCGCCGGTCTTCTGGGCGTTTTCCTCGGCTCTTTCGGCGTGCACCGCTTCTATCTGGGCAACCCGGGGATCGGTGCGGCGCAAGTGGCGGCCACCCTGGTCACCGGAGGCTTCGCCGGCGTGTGGGGATTCGTCGAGGGCATCATGATCCTCTGCAACGCCGCACCTTTCCGCACTGATGCGCGGGGCATACCGCTCAAGGCTTAGGCCACTCCGTGCCGTCCCGCCGCCGAAAAACTCCCCCGCTGCCCCTGCCCTAAAGAAACACCCGAGAACCAGGTAAAAGAACCCCAACGACCTGACGGCGGACACATCCGTGATGGTGAACCTTTCGGCGGGATCCAACAGCGCGGTGCTACGCTGGGTATTCGAACGTTTGTTCTACTGCGTGTGATTGGTCCAGGGTTCGAATCAGGGTTCCGTTCAGAGTTTGGTTGAGCGTCGGGAGGCTTCGGCATGGCGGTGTTCTCTTCAGCGGACCGGTCCCGCCGTCCGGCACCGCCCGCAGAGACCGACGCCGCCACGGCGGCAGGCTTTCCCAGTCCTGCCCGCGACTATTTCGATGGCCGGATTGACCTGAACCGGCACCTGATCCGCGACCCCACCTCCACCTACGTGGTGCGGGTGGAGGGCGATTCCATGGCCGGTACCGGAATCTGCACCGGGGACGAACTGATTGTGGACCGTTCACTCACCCCGCGGGACGGCGCCGTCGTCGTCGCCGTGGTGGACGGCGAACTCACGGTCCGCCGCCTGCTGCTGGACGGGCACCGCATCGTGCTGCGGGCCGAAAGCCCCGGATATCCGGACATTGTCGTGGCGGAGCCGTCGGAACTGTCCGTGTGGGGCGTCGTGACCCGCTGCCTGCACCATGTCTGATCCGTCCCCGGCGTCCAACGGCAGCCAGCGGATCGCCCTGGTCGACGTCAACAGCTTCTATGTTTCCTGCGAGCGCGCCTTCGACCCGAAACTGGCGGGAGTGCCGGTGGTGGTGCTCTCCAACAATGACGGCTGCGTGGTCGCGCGCTCGGATGAGGCGAAGGCCCTGGGCATCAAGACCGGCACGCCGTGGTTCAAGCTCGCCGACTCCGCCCCGCACGTGGGCCTGATCCAGCGCTCGAGCAACTACGAGCTCTACGGCGACCTCAGCTCGCGGGTGATGCAGCTGCTGGGCCGCTACGCCCTGTGGCAGGAGGTCTACTCCATCGACGAGTCCTTCCTCGGACTGGCCGGCACTCCCCGCGGTCTGGAGGCGCAGGGTGCCGCCATCCGAACCGCCGTCGCCCGTCACACCGGACTGCCGGTGTGCGTGGGGATCGGCACCACCAAGACCCTGGCCAAGTTCGCCAACCGGATTGCCAAGCAGAACCGGCACCTGCAGGGGGTCTGCAACCTGGAGACCATGGACCCGGCCGCGGTGGAGGCGATTATGTCCCGGGTGCCCGTCACCGGCCTGTGGGGTGTGGGATCCCGGCTGGGTACGAAGCTGGACGCGATGGGGATCTCCACCGTCGCTGATCTGCGCGCCGCCGACCCGGCCCTGATCCGCCGGAAGTTTTCCGTCACCTTGCAGCGCACCGTGCTGGAGCTCAACGGCACCGCCTGCATCCCGCACGAGGACGAGCGCGCGGACCGCAAGCAGCTGATCTTCTCCCGCAGCTTCTCCACGCCGGTGACCACCGGCGCCGAGATGCGCCAGGTCATGAGCATCTACGCCCAGCAGGCCGCCGCGCGGCTGGAGCGTGAGGGACAGCAGGCCAGCGTGCTGACCGCTTACGCGGGCACCTCGCACTTCAGTGAGCGGGCGGCGTCGTTCCCCTCCGCGACCGTGCGCCTGCCCAGCCCGACGTCGGACCCCGTGGTCCTGAGCCGGGCCGCCGTCGGCGCCCTGGAGTCCCAGGTGGTCGAGGGGGTGCCGTACACCAAGGCCGGGGTGATGCTCAGCGGACTGGAGTCCGCCGGTGCCCAGCCGCTCCTCGACGGGTTCGTCTCCGCGCAGGAGAAACGGAACCTGGGGGAACTGCTGGGCAAGGTCACGGACAAGTACGGGGCGGCCAGCATCGGGCTGGGACTGGCAGGGATGTCAACAGCCACACCGGAGTGGACCATGTCCCGCAAGTACTCCTCGCCCCGGTACACCACCGAGTGGAACGAGCTGCCGGTGGTGAAGGCGGTCTGAGGACGTTCGCTCCCCTGCGCCCGAACCGGGCGCTTCCGTGCGACGCTGGACAGATGGACTTGGTGGTATCGCCCGCACTCACAATTCCCGCGGCCGAACTTGAGTGGCGGTTTTCGCGTTCTTCCGGCCCCGGCGGGCAGCATGTGAACACTTCGGACAGCAGGGTGGAGCTGCTGTGGAATGTTGCCGGGTCGGCGGTGCTTTCGGAGGAGCAGGGCATGCTGCTGCTCCGGCGGCTGGAACGCCGACTGGTGGCCGGCGTGCTGACCGTCACGGCCTCCGAGCAGCGCTCGCAGCTGCGCAACCGGGAGATCGCCCGCGCCAAGGTGGCCGCACTGGTGGCCGGCGGACTCGCCCCCGAACCGCCGAAGCGCCGCAGGACCAAACCCACCCGGGGCTCGAACTACCGGCGCCTCGATGCCAAGAAGCAAAGATCCGCCACGAAACAGCAGCGGCAGAAGCCTCCGCGGGACTAACACCGCAGCTGCCCCCGGGCTCAGTAGCCCGGAGCGGCCGGAAGCCCGAGGAATTCCTCCAGGGTCAGTCCCGAGGCGAAGATGTTCCCGGCGGCCTCCGGGCCCACGTACCGCAGGTGCCACGGCTCGTAGGCATACCCGGTGATGTGTTCTGCCCCGGCCGGATAGCGGACAAGGTACCCGTAGCGGTGGGCATTGGCCGCCGCCCAGGCGCCTGCGGCGGTTGCCTCGAAGCAGGTTTCCAGCGCGCACGCTCCGTCCGGATTTCCCAGGTCCACGGCCAGCCCGGTCTCATGCTCGCTGTACCCGGGCCGCGCGGAGAGGGAATCCGCACCTTCCTGGCCGTACTGCTCAATGTAGGACGTGTGCAGCCGGGACTGCTCCTCATGCGACCGGTAGCCGCTGACCGGGGCCAGGGGAACGCCGTCGGCCGCTGCGTCAGCCACCATGCGGACATAGGCTGCAGCTGCCTCGGACCGCAGCAGCAGCCCGCCCGCATCGACCAGGTCCTGCGGGGCATAGCCCGCGGCGAGCGGCCGGGTCTTGTTGACCACGAGGATGGAGCTCTCCGCCGGCCCGGCACCGGGACCGGCCGCGTCGGCGGCAGCCGGGGTCCGGAACGGGTATACCAACACTGCGAGCGAGACCGCCAAGCAGGCACAGAGCAATGCGGCCATCGTTGCGCACGTCGTGAGGTACGGGTACCGCATGGTTCCTCCGCCACCCCTCGTCAAGCAGTCCGCCCGGTCTGGGCGCCATCCTCGCACACGCGGAGCGCACCGCCCGGCACCGGCGCGCCTGGCCTCCGGAGGGGAGACGATAGCGTGGAGGCATGAGCTACGCGTACGACGTCGAGATCCTGCACCTGCTCGTCTCCCCCGCGCACGCCTACTTCGGTCGGGCGAAGGACGGCCCGGCCGACGTTGCCACCACCGACGCGGACACGGCCGAAGTGGTTGCCGGCAAGGGAATCATCGGTGACCGGTTCTTCGGCAAGGCCGCCCACATGGATGCCGCCGTCACGTTGTTGGCGGTCGAGTCGCTGGAAGCCATCGCGGCCGAGCTTGGTGCGGATCCGTTCGACCCCCTGCTGGCCCGCCGGAACGTGGTGCTCCGCGGCGCCGAGCTGTCGCCTTTGCTGGGCCAGGACTTTGTTCTCGAATCCGCGCAGGGCCGGGTGGAGTTCCACGGCGGACGGCAGGCCCACCCCTGTGCGTGGATGGACCGGGTTTTGGCTCCCGGAGCCCACAAGGCGATGCGCGGCCGGGGCGGGCTGCGCTGCCGGCCGCTGAGCAGCGGTACGCTTCAGCGCGGACCGGCCGTGCTCCTCAGCCCGGTCCCGCTGGATCCTGCCGGGGCGGGTACGGCCTCCCTGCTGCGGCCCGGCAGGCTTCCCTGACCGGCCACCCGGCTACTCACTGCCAGACGAGGCCGGCACTGCCGTAACGCGGCGGGGGCCACCCGTATTCAAGCTGGTTCCCGTCGACCAGCAGCGGCGGGGGCACGAACGTCAGCTTCCCGTAGGCACTGGGAGAGCTCCGCAGCTCCGGTTCCAGTTCCAGCGGCCGGGCATCCGAGGGCGGACCCGGCCGCCGCAGCAGCTCCAGAGCGGTCCGCGCCAGCGAAAGATGCGCCGACCCGCTGATCCCCCGGTTCCGGGCACCCAGGAGTGCCACCGCCGCAGCAGCCGTCCCGACCCCGGTGGCGTAGTCCAGAGCCTGGACCGGCAGTGCTCCCGGCCGGCGGGAGTCCCCGTCGCCGCCGGCGTACAGGGAGGCGATGCCGCTGGCCGCCTGCACAATACTGTCGAAGCCCCGCCGGCCCGCCCAGGGCCCGGAATCGCCCCAGGCATCCAAGCTGACGACGCCGAGGCCCGGATAATCCGCCCGCAGTGCCTCTGCATCCAGGCCGAAGCGGGCCAGTGCCCCGCCCCGGTACCCCAGCAGCACGACGTCGGCCGCGGCCAGGAGGCTGCGCACCCTCCGGTGGGCGTCCCGCTCGGCGAGGTCGGCTACGGCGCTGCGCTTCGCAAAGCCCGTGTCCAGATACTGCTCTTCCAGTTCCGGCATCCCGGGCGGGTCGATCCGCAGCACGTCGGCGCCCAGAGCGCCCAGTATCCGGCTTCCCGAGGGTCCGGCGATCACCCGTGTCAGGTCCAGGATGCGCAGACCGTCCAGCACACCGCCGGGCCCTCCGCACAGCGCTGCCCCAACGGTGCGCGGCCGCGCCGGAGCCGGTGCCGTGTCCACCCGGATCCACGGTTCGCCCTGCAGCGCCCGGCCCGCACCGGAGCCTGCCCACTCCTCCGGACTGCGGACCGCAGCGGCCACGCCCCCTTCCGCCACTACGCGTTCCTCCACCTCCAGGGCGGACAGCCGCAGCAGGGCGGCGTCCACGGCGTCCGGTGCCGCAACGCCCAATGCCGCGAAAAGGGCCCGCTCGTGGTGCGGATAGTTGGCGTGCAGGCGGACCCAGCCGTCGGCGGTGCGGCGGAAGCCGGACAGCGGCGCGAACCCGCCGATCGCCTTGCCCTGCACCCGCAGATGTACATACGAGGCAAACGCCGCGGCCGCTCCTTGGGCAGTCAATGCCAGCTCCCGGGACGTCCCAGCGGCGGCGGTTCCGGCGGCAAGCGCGGTGGCCAGGGCCTGGAGGGAACCGAGTGCCAGGCCTTCCACATCCAGCGGGCCTGCCCACCACCAGCGCGGTCCGGACCAGGGTGCCGGCACGGCGGACTCCGGCAGCACGCCGGCCAGGTCCCGCCACAGGGCCCGCACCGGTTCGCCGTCGCCGTCGCCGTGCCGCGGCCCTAGCATGCGGTCCACACGTCGATGTCCGGCCGGGTCTTTTCTTCGGGCCCCTCAATATGGCGGACCGGATGACTCATGACGCTCCCTTCGGCTCCTGCCTGTCCCGGCAGTATGCCCTCCGGCGCTAGGTTGCGGGAAGGGAGTCGGCTGCGGCAGCGCCGTACCGGGCCGCCAGCTGCGCACAGGCAGCTGCCAGTGCGGGCGGTCCCTCCACCCGGAACCCGGCATCGAACCTGCCGAAGGACGCGGCCAGCGCAGGCCAGGACCAGGCCCCCGCCTCCAGCCGGCACCGCTCCGGTCCCAGTGCCTCCACGGTTCCGTCGCCGGCAAACGGGACAACCGCGGCCGCCGGCAAGTCCAGGACCACCGCACCGTGGCAGGGCCAGGCAGACCCGGACCTGCCGCCCGGTTCGGCACCCCGGAACCGGGCGGACACGAAGTCGTGCACACTGCCGCCGGGCAGTTCCCGCTCCCGGAACCGGGACCCGGCGGGAGTCCGCGGAGTGATCCGGTCCGCACGAAAGATCCGCCAGTCCTGCCGGTCCAGGTCCCAGCCCACCAGGTACCAGCGGCCGCGCCAGGCCACCAGATGGTGGGGCTCGGCCCGGCGCGGCGGGCCGCCGTCGTCCCCGCCTTCCGTGCGTGCGTAATCGAAGCGCAGCACCTGCCGGGACCGGACCGCGGCGGACAGTTCCAACAATAGTGCCGATGAAACGTTTCCGGTCCCGCCCGGACGGCCCGGCAGGGCGGTGAACTGCAGTCCCGACAGGCGGTGCCGGAGCCGGGAAGGCATCACCTGCCGGACCGTGGCCAGCGCCCGTAGGGCTGCCTCCCCGATGTCCGTTCCGGTCAGCGGCGCGGACTGCAGGGCAACGGCGAGCGCCACCGCCTGGTCATCGTCGAAGAGCAGCGGCGGCAGCTCGGCACCGGCCTGCAGGCGGTAGCCGCCGTCGGGCCCTTTGAGCGCGGAGATGGAGTAGCCCATCTCCCGCAGCCGGTCGATATCGCGGCGTACCGTCCGGGGGCTGGTCTCCAGCCGGTCGGCCAGGACCCGTCCCGGCCAGTCCCGGGGTGTCTGCAGGAGGGACAGCAGCAGCAAGAGCCGCGAGGTGGTGGTCATGGGATTCAAGATAGGCGAAATAGCGGCCAGAACCTGACCTCTACGGGGAGAAGAGTATGTGTCGCCGGGACACGCCCGGACCATTGCAGAAGGAGCCTCCCATGTCCGTCACCACCACGCCCCACCTGAACTTCCGCGGCGACGCCCGCGCCGCGCTGGACTTCTACCACCGGGTCTTCGGCGGTCAACTCGTCATCGTCACCAACGAGGACGCCTACAGCGTCGAGATTCCGGAGGAGGCCGGCCAGGTCAAGTTCGGGCAGGTCCTCGGGGACAACGGATTCTCCATCATGGCCTACGACGTTCCCTCCAGTCAGTCCTACCACCCGGGCGAGAAGCCCTTCTTCGTCTCGGTCCGCGGTGATTCGGCGGAAGAAATCACCGGTCTCTGGCAACGGCTGGCAGAAGGGTCCACCATCCTGGAAGATCTGGCGCCTTCGGCCTTCTCCCCCGCATACGGGATGGCGCGGGACCGTTTCGGCATCACCTGGGTGCTCGACGTCGCCGTGGCCTACAACCCGGCGTGACCTGACTCCGGCGGCGGACCACCGTCCGCCGCCGGAATCCCCGCTCCGCAAGTGCCGGGCCAGCGGCTATTGTCGGATGAACACCTCCGGCAATTCCCGCCGGAGACCCTTGGATGAAGGAGCATCATGGCTTCGGAAGTACTGGTAATCATCGGCATGGGCGGCATGGGACAGGCTGTCCTGCGCCGCTCGGGTGCAGGCCGGAAGGTGCTGCTCGCCGATTTCAACGAGGAACTGCTGGAGAGCGTTACCGCCGCAGCCATGGGTGACGGATACGACGTCGTCTCCCGCACCGTGGATGTCTCCTCCCGCGACTCCGTTGCCGCCCTCGCCGCAACGGCGCGCGAGTTGGGGACGGTGACCGGTGTGGTCCATACTGCAGGCCTCTCCCCGGTCCAGGCGCCGGTCGCGGCCATCTGGAACGTGGACCTGGTCGGAGTGGCCCTGGTTCTCGAAGAATTCGAGAAGGTCATCGCCGAGGGCGGTTCCGGCATCGTCATATCGAGCATGGCCGCGTATCTCGGGGGCGCGGATATCCCCGCCGATGTGCTCGCCGACCTCGCCGCCAAGCCTGCCGACGATCTGCTGCTGATCCCCTTCGTAGCCGGAATCGACAACCCCGGCTATGCCTACAGTGTGGCCAAGCGCGCCAACCAGGTCCGCGTCCAGGCTGCCAGCGTGCGCTGGGGCGGGCGCGGTGCACGGGTCAACACGATCAGCCCCGGCGTCATATCCACGCCGATGGGCCAGCAGGAACTTGCCGGCGAATCCGGTGCCCAGATGCGCGCCATGATCGAGGGCTCGGGAACCAAGCGGGTGGGCACCCCGGCCGATATCGCCAATGCGGCAGCCTTCCTGCTCGGACCGGATTCCAGCTTCATGACCGGAACGGACCTGCTCGTCGACGGCGGCGTGGTGGGCGCCGTCGCCAGCGGACAGCGGGCCCGGGTGGCCGGCTAGCCGTCTTCCGCTGCCGCCCCTGGCGCTCACCAGGGGCGGTTCCGCGGGCTTCCGGGGGAGGGCACCACGAGGGTTTGGAGAAAATCCGGACCGAATCCGGAACCACCAATTGCCGGGGGCACGGCGGTGTGGTCGAATCTGGGACATGTTGTACGCGACCTCCGCAGACGGCACCCGCATCGCCTTTGAGCAGACCGGCCACGGCATGCCGGTGGTCATTGTCGGCGGGGCCTTTTCCACTGCCGACGCCGGGGCATCCCTGGCCGATGCCCTAAGCGCCGCCGGCTTCTCGGCGGTGACCGTGGACCGCCGCGCCCGCGGGGAAAGCAGCGACACCGCACCCTACTCCCCGCAGCGGGAGGTGGAGGACCTCGCGGCGGTCCTGGACGCCGTCGGCGGGGACGCGGCCGTCCTGGGGCATTCCTCCGGGGCCATGCTGGCCCTGCTGGCTGCGGCGGAAGGAGCACCGATCAGCCACCTGTTCCTGTCCGAACCGCCGTTCCTCTTCGGCGAGGGGGAACCGTCAGCGGATCTTCCGGAGAGGCTCCAGTCGCTGGTAGATTCAGGCAACCCGGCCGATGCCGTCACCACCTTCCAGCGGGAAGGCATCGGCCTGCCTGATTCGATGATCGAACACATGCGGACCAGCCCGTTTTTCCCGTCCCTGCTGCCGTTGGCCCAGTCCGCCGTCTATGACGCACTCCTTTCGCAGGCGGTATCCACTCCGACGACGGCGATGGCGGAGGTTTCGGTGCCCGTCACGATCCTGCGCGGGGCCACCACCTACCCGGTGCTTATGGACGCTACCGAGAAGCTGGCCAAGCTGATGCCCCAGGCTGTGCTGGTGACCGTGCCGGAGTCTCACGACCACTCCCCCGATCCGGGCGGCACCGTCCGGGAGATCCGGCGCCGCATCCCCGTGCAGTGACGGACAGTCCCGGCGGCGACATGTCTTCCTACCTGGCCCTCCTGCGCGGCATCAACGTCGGCGGCCGCAACAAGGTGCCGATGAAGGCGTTGAGGGGGCGGCTGGAGGACCTCGGCTTTGCGCAGGTGTCCACCTACATCGCGAGCGGCAATGTCTTCCTGGCATCGAACGACGACGCCGCCTCGGTCGGCCGCCGGATCGAAGCGGCCCTGGTTGACCATTTCGCCCTCGATGACGAGCTCGTTAAGGTCCTGGTGCTGGACCGCGCGCAGCTGCAGGCCGTCGTCGAGCACCGGCCGGAGAATTTCGGTGAGCGGCCGGACCTCTATCACTCGGATGCGATCTTCCTCATGGACATCGATGCCGACACTGCCCTGGAAGCCTTTCGCCCGCGGGAAGGCGTCGACTCGGTCTGGGCGGGTGAGGGCGTGATCTACTCGCAGCGGCTCAGCGCCCAACTGACCAAGAGCCGGTTGAATGCCGTGACTGCTTCCCCGCTGTACAAGTCGATGACCATCCGCAGTTGGAACACCACGCGGAAGCTGTGGGACCTGCTGCCCGAGTGATTCGCCGGGACCGCGTTAGTTCATCGTCGATGTTCCGTACTGGGGTGTTTCCCCGGAAGCCTGCGTCCGAAGCTGATCGTTTTCAGCAGCCCGCTGCCGAAGACCCGCGGCAAGGTCTTTCAGGAAGCCGTCTACCTCGCCCTGCGAATAACCGGCGCGGAATTTCGTTGGTTCAAACCTCGAATTCATCACCTGTTCGGGGGTGAGAACCGCAGGGGTGCGGGGAACCATCCGTCCCAGGGGAACGGCCTGCTGCAACTGAAGCCGTTCCTGGTCGAGCCGCTCGAATTCCCGGCCCGTTTGCTCAAGGAGCTTATCCACCTGCTTCTGGTCATAGCCTTCCTGGAACTTGGTGGGCTGGAACAGTTTAGCGGCGACATCAGCTGCGGTGAGGGGTATTCCGGATGGTTTGGCGGATGCCCTTTTTCGCCGGAATATCCTAGAGCACACCTGGAGAAGCACGATCGCCGCAAACATGGCCAGCAGGAATTTCCAGTCGAGCTCGCCTCCACCGGAGCCGTAATACTTTGCTGGAATTTGTCCCAAAAACATGTTCGGCCCGGCTTTCAATGTAGTTGATACGCTGCGGAAAGGATTGCGGAAAGAATCCTAACCGCAATGCAGTTGCCGAATAAAGACCATGACCCGACGGTTTAATTCCAGGACCATCCCGCTGCCGGGCGGCCGCGGCCCGCAGCCACTGCCTCCCCTGACTTGGACAATGCCGGATTGCGGGCCAGCATCCTGCCCAGGTTGGACGAGTCGGGTTCGTCCCGTCCGGCTGCCGCAGCCAGGCTGCGGCTCATCCGCGCGGCCTGGGCGGTGGTGAAGTGCTTCCCCAGCAGGGCTTTCGTCAGTGCCGAGTCGATCCAGAGCGCATCGAGCACAGTCCCGGCGGTGCGGCGGATGATCGCGTCGTGGTCGAACGGCAGTCCGGATACCCGCTCCACCGGCACCACCTTCACCCGCGTTTCATCGAGCCCGGCCTCCGGCCGCAGGACGGCGGTGTGGACAATCGAGATGGTCGGCCCGCGTGGATCCCGGTCCGGGTTGTCGTACACGCCGGCCGTGGCAATATGTTCCACGTCGTCCTGGCCTGCTCCGGTTTTCACCGTCAATGCCCGCAGGGCGGCCTCGGACAGCCGTTCGGCGGGAAGCAGGAGGACCCCGGGGAGCGCCTGCACGCCGGCGAAGGGGTCATTGGCCCGCTCCGCGGTCACCACGCACAGCCCCCCGTCCCTTCCGATGAAGGGCACGGTATCGATCGAGACGAGGGGTTGTTCGCGTTCAATGCTCATGAAGCGATGTTACCGAGCACCGCGCGGACGTCCGCGAAGGATTGGCGGCGGAGGAACCCGCCGTTGGCCCAGACGGGCTGCAGCAGGGATGCCTCTTCCTCCTCCGGGGTGGCCTTTTCGATGAGGTCCAGTTCGCCGTCGTCGTTGCGGGTGACCGCCAGGCGGCCGGTCGCGGAACGCTTGGAACCGAAGCCCTTGGCCGTGATCGGATCCTTGAACACGTTGCGGGGCTGGCCGTCGACCTCGATGTAGGTGACCTTGATGGCCGATGAGAACGTGTCCCGGGTGACGTACTGGTACGTGAAGGACCCGGCACCGAGCACCACGTTCTCCGAGGCGTAGCCCTTCTGCTCCAGGCGCGCGGTGATGTCTGCGGCGCGCTCGGGGGTGATCGAGTCCCCATACATCACGCGCACGCTGTCCAGGACCTTGTAGCCGGCGCTGTTGCGGGTGGAGCCGAACTCGGCATCCAGGAGGGCGACGACGCCGAAGAAAGCGGGATCCTCGGCCATGGTCGGTGCCGTAGCGGGAACGACGGCGCCGGGCCGGGTGGAGGTGCCGCAGACAATGTCGGCCGGGTCTCCGGAGTCGGGCCGGATGACGACGTTGCCGTCACGGGAGGTGATGATGTCCTTGAGCCCGGGCAGGATGCCCTGGATGACGTGCCACAGGTCGTAGCCGTCGGACACCAGCGAGATGTTTCCGGTGGGGTTGGCCGCCAGGATGTGCCGGAAGGTTTCCGCTTCTCCGTCCTGCCCGCCGGCGCACATCACGGCGTGCTCGCTGGCGGGGATCGAGCCGAGAATCTGGCCGTTGTCCGCGCCGAAGGACGAGTTGTAGTAGCGCCGGATGAAGTCGGCCGAGCCGAGGGAGTCCGAGCCCTTGAAGGAGAGCAGGTGGCCGGCGCCGGACGCGGCTGCGGCTTCGACCCCGGGCATGCCGCGGAAGGAGAAGTCGTGGAGCTGCCAGTCCACATAACCGGCGTCCGTGCCGGTCTTCGCTGCGGCGGCGTCCAGGATGCCGCGGTACTTGTCGGCGATGGTCGCCGCGGTGGAGGGCTGCCAGATGGAGGCGCTGAGGGCGGTCTCGATGTAGTTGACCAGCCAGAAGAACTCCGGCTCGGTGGATTCCACGGTGACGGACGGTACCCGCAGGGGCACCCGGGTTCCCTCGGGCACGGCGCGGAAGATCAGCGGCAGGTAGCCGCGGCGGTGCAGGGCCCTGATGTGGTCGGTGCCCACGGTGTTGGGTCCCAGGATGTCGTTGAGGCCGGCCTGGTATTCGGCACCGGCGTCGTCTTCGTCAGCGGCGAAGAACGGGGCGAAGGCTTCGATGCAGAACTTCTGCAGGAAGGCCTGCAGCCCGAAGTGCACCACGGAGTCCACGCCCTCGATCCGGGAGCCGCGGTTGGTGAAGTTGGAGAGGACCTTTGTGGTGCCCCGGGGATACATGTGGATGTGGCCGAGCTTGTACGCGTCCGTCTGGAAGAGGGCTGCGGTGACGCTGGCGGTGGTCAGGGCGGTCGGTGCTGCTGTTGCGGTCATGGCGGATCCTTAGCTTGAGACGGAATCAGATGAGGTGGGAGATGAGGGGCGTAATGGAAGCGGCGACGTCCGGGTTGGCGGCGCCGGGGTGTGAATCAGTGGTGTAAATGGAGCCGTAGGCCTGCCGCAGCTGGGCTGCCTTGCCGGAGAACACTCCGTGGCTGACCCACAGGTCCAAGCGGTCCGGTCCAAGACCGGTGGCGGCGGCCAGGCCCATGAAGGTGCCTCCGCCGTCGCAGATGTCGTCGACCACCAGGAAGCGGCCTTCGTCGGGCAGATCCTCGCAGGTGAACCCGGACAGCTTGCCGGTGGCGAAGTCCCGGTGCTTCTCTGCGGAGTAGAGCGGAAGTCCGAGGGCGGCGGCGGTGCGGGCGGTGCGGTCCTTTGCTCCGGCGTCGGGGCAGATGACGCCGGCATACTCCCCCGCCCTGTGCCGCAGGACCTGGGCGATCACGGCGGAAGAATCCACGACGCGCAGGTTGCGGACCAGGGCCGGCATGACGGGCGAGTGGGGGTCGAAGCAGACCACGTCGTCTGCGTTCATGGCGTTGATGAGGTTGGCATAGACCTTGGCACCAAAGGGATTGCCGCGGTCCTGCCGGGCGCCGGGCAGGTACGGGATGAGGGCCGTGACCTTATGGCCGCCCTGGTGGGCGTAGTCGATCCACATGGCGGCACTCATGTACTCGTTGGCGTCGGCGCCGGTGAGGTAGAAGTACAGCGGGGTCTCATCGGTGCCGGCGACCTTGAGGTGGGCCTCCCCGGCCGGGAAGGTCATGGGCGTTGCTGCCGAATGGACGGTGTATCCCTGCGGGACGGTGGCGTATGCGGTGAACATGCTGCCAGCCTACACAGGTTTTTCGTCAGTGGAAGTTTATTGGGGAAATAAACGTATTATTACGAATAATGACGGACGGCAGCCCAGGCAGTGCTGTGGTTCAGTGCCTGGGCTGCCTGCAGGGAGTGTCCGCCGTTCTTGAGCCGGGCTGTCTCATCGAACTCACCATCGGCCAAGAAACCCTCGCCCTCCCGGGCGTCGTCGGTGCCGTCCTCATCATTACCGGCACCGACTTCCTGCTTCTCCGCGTGCCTTAAAGAGCGCTGCCGCCGCAGCAGGCCCGAAGGCCCGCTGCGGCCACTGTGAGATCCCGATCTATCTGGGCTATTCGACCCAGTTGGCCCCCTTCTCTCGCGGAATTTTCCGCGCTCGTGGAGGAGTCCGAGTTCCAACGTAGTTGGACTTTTCTCAACGCCGGCTACTACCTGTTCTGGAACCTGTGGGTTCGAACACCGTGGCCGCGCTCAACGGGACAGGCGGCTGACCATTAGTCTGGTTCAGGCTCGTCGCCTGGGCATCCGAATTCCGCCGCGTTTCATTGACTGTGCCGCACACATGTAGACATAAAGAGCAGCCGCGGCTGCAAGCACTGAATAATCAGAGTCTCCAGAAACATCGATATCTTAGGGCTGGCACTCCTTGAGAGAATCCAGCATCGCCTTTATTGAGTCCCCGCACCGGAAGATTGCATGAAACCCTTCATGAAGTTCCTACTCCTCATCGCCACGGTCGGCGCTGTGATTGCTGCCGCTATATTTTTCTCCGATCAAGGCCGTGCGGTTGATGAACGCCTCCCGGTCCCCGCACAGTTCGCAACCTCGGAGCACAGGGTCAGGGAAGTCGCGCCAGACAGCGGAACGAAGAAAGATTGGGAGTACGAGGACCCTTCAGGCAATAGCATGAAAATGTCGAGATGTGATGATTCCGGCTTTTTCTCGTCCAAAACTTGCTTTGAAACCGCAGATAAACTGGTGCGGTTCGAATATGTACACCGCAGCAAAGGCGGCCAAACCCAAGAAGTAATTACTTACGACGGCGTCGAGTACAAAGCTGAGTGCATCCGGAACGGTAGTTTCTGGGACTGGCATGTCAAAATGTACTGCGGATCAGAACCTCACTGAATTTCCCCTCCTGCGGCAGTAGGCGCTGGCCGTCACCTGGCATCTCCGAGACGGCCGTGATGACCTGCCGGGCCTGGCTATATGCCGTCCGGGCAGACAAGAAGGGAGCCCGGCACGCCGGCTGAATCCTGACTACGCCGTCGAGTGTGTGGTCATCGACCAGCATCTTCCGCAACGCCTTGTGCGCCTTGGACAAGCCGAACATCACGACGCGGGGAACGATCACCACCGCCCGGCGGCCGGGCTTCAGTAAGTTGCCTGACACTGGCCAAATAAATTGTCAGCTCATGGCCAGTCACACGCCAGCGAATGTCCCAAGACTACCCATCCCGAACCTTGTTCAATGGGCCTCAGAAAAATGACGACTAGTTTGTCGACTCACGGACCGCGGACACTCACCATGGCATCCCGCGGGACCGCCACCGACCATGGATGGTGATGGCGGCATTGGTGTGGATGGCGCTGTTAGCGATCTTGCGGATGGAGTGGAACTTGTTCGGGACAGTCCCCAACTGCTCGCGACCCCGAGCGCCTGTCGTCTTCTGGTTACGCATGGTCAACTGCGTCGAGGGCCCAACAAACTTGTCAGTTTGGCCATCTAAGTTGCCAACTCGCAAAAAGGCCCCGCACGATTACGTGCGGGGCCTTCAGCTAGGGAACTAGAAGTCCCAGTCGTCGTCTTCCGTGTTCACGGCCTTGCCGATCACGTAGGAGGAACCCGAGCCGGAGAAGAAGTCGTGGTTCTCATCCGCGTTCGGCGACAGGGCCGAGAGGATCGCCGGGTTCACGTCCGTCAGGGTGGACGGGAACATGGCCTCGTAGCCCAGGTTCATCAGCGCCTTGTTGGCGTTGTAGTGCAGGAACTTTTTGACGTCCTCGGCCAGGCCGACGCCGTCGTACAGATCGTGCGTGTACTGGACTTCGTTCTCGTACAGCTCGAAGAGCAGCTCGTACGTGTAGTCCTTCAGCTCCTGGCGGCGTTCCTCGGGAACGGTCTCCAGTCCGCGCTGGTACTTGTAGCCGATGTAGTAGCCGTGCACGGCCTCGTCACGGATGATGAGGCGGACCAGGTCGGCCGTGTTTGTCAGCTTGGCCCGCGAGGACCAGTACATCGGCAGGTAGAAGCCCGAGTAGAAGAGGAAGGACTCCAGCAGGGTGGAGGCCACCTTGCGCTTCAGGGGATCATCACCGCGGTAGTAGTCCGTGATGATCTGCGCCTTCTTCTGCAGGTTCGGGTTCTCCGTGGACCAGCGGAACGCCTCGTCAATCTCCTTGGTGGACGCCAGGGTGGAGAAGATCGAGGAGTAGCTCTTGGCGTGCACGGACTCCATGAACGCAATGTTGGTGTAGACCGCTTCCTCGTGCGGGGTGAGCGCATCGGGGATCAGCGAGACGGCGCCAACGGTGGCCTGCATGGTGTCCAGCAGGGTCAGGCCCGTGAACACGCGCATGGTCAGCTGCTGCTCTTCCGGAGTCAGCGTGGCCCAGGACTGGACGTCGTTGGACAGCGGCACCTTCTCCGGCAGCCAGAAGTTGTTGACCAGGCGGTTCCAGACCTCAACGTCCTTCTCATCCTGGATCCGGTTCCAGTTGATCGCCTCGACGCCGTCGATCAGCTTCAGCTTCTCGGTCATGAATAATTCCTTGTCTTCAAAAGTGCGGGGAGAGGGGGGCGGTTCGGGCAGGCCTTACAGCATGCAGGAAACGCAGCCCTCAACCTCGGTGCCTTCCAGCGCGAGCTGGCGCAGGCGGATGTAGTAGATGGTCTTGATGCCCTTGCGCCAGGCGTAGATCTGCGCCTTGTTGATGTCGCGGGTGGTTGCGGTGTCCTTGAAGAACAGCGTCAGGGACAGGCCCTGGTCCACGTGCTGGGTGGCAGCGGCGTAGGTGTCGATGATCTTCTCGTAGCCGATCTCGTACGCATCCTGGTAGTACTCCAGGTTGTCGTTGGTCAGGTACGGAGCCGGGTAGTAAACGCGGCCCAGCTTGCCTTCCTTGCGGATCTCAATCTTCGACGCCACCGGGTGAATGGAAGAGGTGGAGTTGTTGATGTAGGAGATCGAACCGGTGGGCGGAACGGCCTGCAGGTTCTGGTTGTAGATGCCGTGCTCCATGACCGAAGCCTTCAGCGCCTCCCAGTCAGCCTGGGTGGGGATGTGCACGCCTTCGAACAGCTCACGCACCCGCTGGGTCTGCGGGACCCATTCGGAGTTGGTGTACTTGTCGAAGTACTCCCCCGTGGCGTACTTGGAGCGCTCGAAGCCGGCGAACTTGCGGCCGGTCTCGATCGCCAGCAGGTTCGACGCCCGCACGGCGTGGTAGACCACCGTGTAGAAGTAGATGTTGGTGAAGTCGATGCCCTCTTCGGAACCGTAGTAGACCCGCTCGCGGGCCAGGTAGCCGTGCAGGTTCATCTGGCCCAGGCCGATGGCGTGGGACATGTCGTTGCCCTTGGCAATGGACGGCACCGAACCGATGTGGCTCATGTCCGAAACGGCGGTCAGCGCGCGAATGGCCGTCTCGATGGTCCGGCCGAAGTCCGGGGAATCCATGGTCTTGGCAATGTTCAGCGAGCCGAGGTTGCAAGAAATGTCCTTGCCGGTCTCGTCGTAGGACAGGTCATCCTTGTACGTGGTGGGCTGGGAAACCTGGAGGATTTCCGAGCACAGGTTGGACATGATGATCTTGCCCTCGATCGGGTTCTCCCGGTTCACCGTGTCCTCGAACATGATGTACGGGTAGCCGGACTCGAACTGGATTTCGGCGAGGGTCTGGAAGAAGTCACGGGCACGGATCTTGGTCTTCTTGATCCGTGCGTCGTCGACCATCTCGTAGTACTTTTCCGTGACCGAGATGTCGGAGAACGGCATGCCGTAAACCTTCTCGACGTCGTACGGGGAGAACAGGTACATGTCCTCGTCGCGCTTGGCCAGTTCGAAGGTGATGTCCGGGACGACGACGCCGAGCGAGAGGGTCTTGATGCGGATCTTCTCATCCGCGTTCTCGCGCTTGGTGTCCAGGAACCGGTTGATGTCCGGGTGGTGGGCGTGCAGGTACACGGCACCGGCACCCTGGCGGGCTCCGAGCTGGTTGGCGTAGGAGAAGCTGTCCTCGAGGAGCTTCATCACGGGGATGACACCGGAGGACTGGTTTTCGATCTGCTTGATCGGCGCGCCGACCTCACGGATGTTGGTCAGTGCGAAGGCAACGCCGCCGCCGCGCTTGGAGAGCTGCAACGCGGAGTTGATGGAGCGCCCGATGGACTCCATGTTGTCTTCGATGCGCAGCAGGAAGCAGGAGACGAGTTCGCCGCGCTGGGCCTTGCCGGCGTTCAGGAACGTGGGAGTGGCCGGCTGGAAGCGGCCCTCGATGATTTCATCCACCATCTGCGTGGCCAGCTGCTCGTCGCCGCGGGCCAGGTGCAGGGCAACCATGCAGACCCGGTCTTCGTAGCGCTCTAGGTAACGCTTGCCGTCGAAGGTCTTCAGCGTGTACGAGGTGTAGAACTTGAACGCACCGAGGAAGGTCTCGAAGCGGAACTTCTTCTTGTAGGCCCGGTTGTACAGCTCCTTGATGAAGCTCATGGAGTACTGCTCGAGCGTTTCCGGCTCGTAGTACTCATTCTTGACCAGGTATTCCAGCTTCTCTTCCAGGTCATGGAAGAAGACCGTGTTGTTGTTAACGTGCTCAAGGAAGTACTGGCGCGCAGCCGCGCGGTCGGCGTCGAACTGGATCTCGCCGTTCTTGCCGTACAGGTTCAGCATGGCGTTGAGCTCGTGATAGCCCAGGCCCTTGTAAGCCTCCGGGAGCTCCTTGGAGTCCGTCATGCCGGCTTCTGCGACTGATGTGTCCAAAACTTTTCCAATCCTTCGTTAACCTTGGCAACGTCCTCGGACGTGCCCATGAGTTCAAATCGATACAGCACGGGGACCTGGCACTTCACGGCAATGATGTCTGCCGCGAGGCAATAGGTTTCCCCGAAGTTTGTGTTGCCCGCTCCGATCACACCCCGGATCAAGGAGCGGTTGCGCTCGTTGTTCAGGAACTTGATGACCTGCTTGGGAACGGCGCCCCGTGCCGCGGCCCCCGGCTGTGCTGCTGTTCCGCCGTAGGTGGGAAGCAGCAGTACATACGGCCTGTGGGCCAGCAGGGTGGGCTGGGAGGTGTGGAGCGGAATCTGGGCCGCGCGGATCCCGAGCTTTTCCACAAAGCGGCGGGTGTACCCGGAGGCTGAGGAGAAGTAGATCAGGGACGCGTCCGTTTCCGGGTTCCGTTCCCCTGTGGATGCCGATGCCGGCCCGAGGCCGGCCAAGTCTGCCATCCCCAGTGTCATGGTTACTGCGCTCCTGACGGGTACTGCGCGGGTGGTGCGTGATGCGGGTGATGCGAAGTGCTGCTGCCCGGCAATCCTTAGGACCGGGGCAGCCGCGCCGGCAAGTGCCTAGGCTACGGAGGAAACCTGCGCCTGGGCCAGCTCTTCGATCTTGTCGGGACGGAAGCCGGACCAGGAGTCCTGCTCGGTGACGACAACGGGTGCCTGCATGTAGCCCATGGCACGGACGCGCTCGAGGGCCTCAGGGTCCTGCGACATGTCCACGCTCTGGTACACAATGCCCTTCTTGTCGAGGGCGCGGTAGGTGGCGTTGCACTGTACGCAGGCGGGCTTGGTGTAAACCGTAACGGTCATGGCGTGGTCTCCCCTAATGAAGCGTGAAGTCTGGTTCTGTGGTGCTGGATGAAGCTGGTGATGCGGGACGTTCCTGGTGCTGGAAAACTGCTTGTGGAGCTTCGTTCAGCTCTCGAAGTCTGTTCCTAGATACTACATCCAGTTCCCTGCCCAGACACTACATCTAGTGCACCCCCTGAGGTGGAACCCCTACATGATGTATTACAAGTATGTCATTAGAGAGGGCCTCCGTCCACAGTTTGTGCACAGGGGATGCCCCGGTTTTCGGCGGATTTCCGGAGGTCGCCGAGGGTTCTCCACAGGCTGTGCAGAACCGGATACACATGTGATGAGACAGGCAAGATTCGTGCGTGTCGCGTACCGTGGGCGTGTCGGACCTAGTACCGGCCAACACTAGATATTGTGGTCGGCGCCCCCGGGCGGGAAAGGAGGGCTCAGGGATGGTCAACCCCGTGCACCTGAAGACACTGCTGGAAGTGATCCGCACGGGATCCTTCGCCGCCGCCGCCCTGCGGCTGGGGTACACCGCGTCGGCCGTGTCCCAGCAGATGTCCGCTTTGGAAAAAGACACCGGGGCACGGCTGTTCGAGCGTTCCGCCCGCACCGCCGCCCCCACCGATGCCGCCGTCGTGATGGCCCGGCACGCCGTCAAGGTGCTGACCGACATGGACGCCCTCCTGGCCGCCGCTGCCCGGCCCGGGCCCGGCAGCGGGCACGAACTGCGGCTGGGCATCTTTCCCAGCCTCGCAACCTTCGCCCTCCCGGAACTGCTGGCCTCCCCCCGGTGGCAGGATCTGGGGATCGACCTGCTGCTGTCTGTGGCGGAGCCCGCGCAGACCATTCAGGGCCTGCGCACCGGAGGGAACCTCGACGTCGCGCTGGTGTACCAGGTGGGCCAGGGCGGGCTGGCCTGGCCGTCCTCGATCAGCCGCCGATGGCTGGGGGACGACAACTTCCGTGTGGTGCTGCCCGAGTCCTGGGGCATCCGCAGCGGCGCAGAGGTGACCGCTGAACAGCTGGCCGGGATGCCCTGGATCATGCACCACCCGGGCACGCCCGACGCACTGGTGATCGAGCGGCTCTTTGCCAGCTGCAGCCTCCATCCGCGGGTGGCCGCGTACTGCGACGATTTCAACGCCAGCCTGGCCATGGCCTCGGCCGGCCTGGGGGCGGCTCTGGTGCCCGAGCTGGCGATGCTGAACCGGCCGGCCGGCACGGTGGTGCTGGATGTCCCCGAGATCCGGCTGGCACGCAGCATTTTCGCCCTGCTGATCCATGAACAAAACGTCCAGGTCCGGCTTTTCCTGGACCGGCTGGCCGAGGTGCTGGGCCGCAGGAGCATAGTGCCGCTCCCCACATAAGGGCCGCCGCACGCCGTAAAAGTCGTATCAGGAGCAGGGCCCGGGCCATACTCGAAACATGACCACTGGAGAAAAAACCATCCCCAAACGGTCATTGAGTGCCGTTACCAACCGGGTCACCGGCGTCCTGCGTGTCACCCGCTTCCAGCTCGCCTTCAAGGCAACCCTCGCCGTCGGCATCGCCTGGACCGTTGCCCCGCATGTGCCGGGCGTCGCCTCCCAGTACCCGTATTACGCGCCCCTGGGCGCCATTATCAGCATGTACCCCACCGTATCCGGTTCGTTCCGCACCGGCATGGAAACCCTGGCCGGCCTGGTGACCGGCATGCTCCTGGCCCTCGGAGCGCTTCTGGTCGGCACTCCGAACGTCTGGACCATCTCCATCATTGTCGGCATCGGCGTGCTGCTCGGCGGGCTGTCCTTCCTGGGCGCCTCCGGGCGGGAGTACGTGCCCATGGCTGCCTTGTTTGTGCTGGTCCTGGGCGGCGACGATCCAGACGGGTACTCCTTCGGCTACGGCGTGCAGATGCTGGTCGGCGTTGTTGTCGGGCTGGGCGTAAACGCCCTCGTCTTCCCGCCCCTGCACCTGAACGGCGCCGTCAACGGGCTGGTGACGCTGCGGAAATCGCTGGCACGGCAGCTGCGGGACATGGGGACGGCGCTGGAGGAAACCTGGCCGCCCAAACACGAGGACTGGTCCCAGCGTGAGAGCGAACTGGATACCTTGACCAAGGAAGTCCGGGAAGCCGTGGAGCTGGCGGACACCAGCCGGCACGGAAACATCCGCAGCCGCAAGTACAGCCGTGATTTCACTGCCGACTACCGGGCGCTGCGGGCCATGGAACGTGCCACCCGGCATGTGAAGGATATGACCGAAGTCCTCACCGACGCCATCTGGCGGAATCCGCAGAACGTCGCCGTCCCGGCTGCCCTGACCGTACCGCTGGCCAAGGCAGTGAACGGCTGCGCCGAAGCGGTGGAGACCTGGGATCCCGAAAGCGAGGAGCACTCCACGGCAACCGAGGCGCTCGTGGAGCTGGTGCGCCTGGTCAACACCTCAGGCTCGGCCGACAGCCCCGTGGATGCGACGGCGGCCCTGGCCATGGACCTGCGCCGCATCCTGCGGATTATCACGACAGAGGCCGACGACGCCGCCTAGGCCTTTTCGGCGGCGCTTACGGAAGCGCCGTTCCAAGAATTTTTTTATCACCGTAAAAAGCGCCGGATAACGCGTCTTCCGGCGTGCCGGGTGCCCCTGATGGAAATTCCTAAAGGTTGACACTGCCTGATGGAAAAGCAAGACTTCCCGGAGAAACACCTCTTACACTGCGTACCGCTAAGCACCATCCGTCGGGGTCAGCCGCCCGGAAATCCGGGTTGGACAACATGGAGGGCCTCCCCACTCAAAAGGGGGAAACAATGTTAGTGAAACAACGCAGAATCGCACTGCCGGGAATTGCCGCATTTCTTGGTGCCATATTCCTGTCGGGCTGTTCAACAGCCGAAACAGCAGAAGATCCCGGTGCGCCGGAGACCAGCCGGAGCACGGCGGCCAGCCCGTCGGCATCCACGGATCCGATCTCCGCACCGGACCCGGAGGAAGGCCCCTTGGTCACGCAAGTCCTGAACCAGGAAGGGGACCGCGGCGCCCGCAGCGTCAAAGGCATCAAGACTGACGCCGAGGCCATCTCCTTCCGAGCAAACTGTGACCGGCTCGGCACCGTGACTGTCGACGTTGCTCAGCTCGGGACCACGGCGTTCACCTGCGGGGAGGCCTCGGCCCACACCACAATAACGGTCGATGCCAGGCCAGCCGGAGGCACTATCGATGTGGCGGTAACCGGGGAGGAGGGCCTCGCCTGGGGAGTCACCATCACCGAGGCGGAACTGCCCGACTCCTTGAGGAACTAGCCTTCGTCCGTCAGCAGTCCAAGCTCCGAGAGCTGACGGGCCATCCCGGCGCCGTCGGGCGCGTAGATCCACGGCACCTCCGCGGGGGTCTGACCGGGTTTGCCCGTCCGACCGCCGGCCAGCACCGCTTCGCCGGCAGAGAGCTGGCGGATGGCAATGGCCCGGACCTTGTCCGGATGGCGCTTCGCGAAATCGGCGTAGATTTCCTCGTCGTGCTGTCCGTCATCTCCGATCAGCAGCCACTTGATGCCGGGGAACTCTTCGGCCAGCCGTTCCAGCTGCGTGCGCTTGTGCGTCTGTCCGCTGCGGAACCAGCGGTCCGTGGTGGGACCCCAGTCGGTCAGCAGCAAAGGGCCCGCGGGATACAGGTTGCGGGTAATGAAGCGGGTCAGGGTGGCCGCGACGTTCCAGGCGCCGGTGGACAGGTACAGCACGGGACCGACAGGGTTTTCCCGTGCCAGCCGGTCCATGAGCACGGCCATCCCGGGCGTAGGGGTACGGGCATGTTCATCCAGGACGAAGGTGTTCCACGCCGCCAGCATCGGCCGCGGCAGCGCCGTAACCATGATGGTGTCGTCAATGTCGGACACCACTCCGACTTCGGCGGCAGGATCGACTACGTAGATCGGGGCAGTGGTTTCCTCACCGTCTTCGGAACGCAGCAGGACGGAGGTCCAGCCGGGAGCAAGATCCGCCGGGAGGACCGCGTCGACCACTCCCCCGCGGTCCGCGGTGACCACGTGCTTCTGGTCGCCAACAACCACGGTGACCGTGGCTTTGTTGACCGGCGGGCTCATGAAGTTCCGCCAGCCGCGGATGCCGTCGGCGATCGCCTTGGACGCCATCGACTTTTCAGCGCCGTCAAAGTAGCCGGGCTTGGCCAGAATGACCCGGCCGAGCACCCGCACCCATTCAGTGGAGCCGTACCCGGTGAAGGGAAGGACGGTCTGAACGTCCCCACGTTTCCGGGCACGTTCATCGCGCCATGCATGCAGGGAATCCTCCATGCGCATGCCGATGTGGGCCACGGGGGTCTTATCCGCCGGATGGGCTGCGGGGTTTTTAGTCATATTCCTAGTCTGTCAGATGCTTCGATCGCAGGTATTCGCCGTTGCTCCGGAGGCTCCGCGAGCTAGATGCGGTACTTGGACCGGACCGGGCAGTCGAACGGGTCACGGGCGGAGAGGCCAACCTCGTTGAGGTACCGGACCACAATGGCGTAGGACTGCACCAGCGTGGTCTCCGTGTAAGGAATGGAGTGCTTGGCGCAGTGTTCCTTCACCAGTTCACTGGCCCGGGCCAGGGACGGCCGGGGCATGCTCGGGAAGAGGTGGTGCTCCACCTGGTAGTTCAGTCCACCCATCAGGGTGTTCATGCCGCGGCCGACGATATTGCGGGAAGTCAGCACCTGGCGGCCGAGGAAGTCCACCTTGGAGTCCCTGGGGAGGATCGGCATGCCCTTGTGGTTCGGGGCAAACGACGCGCCCATGTACACACCGAAGACGGCGAGCTGCACGCCGATGAAGGCGAAGGCCATTCCCACCGGCAGGAAGAAGAACACGGCCGCCACGTACAGGCCCAGGCGGGTGAAGACCATCACCAATTCGGAGACGCGTCCCTTGACCTGCTTGTTAGCGAACAGGTGCTTGATGGACGTCGCGTGCAGGTTGATGCCCTCGAGCATCAGCAGGGGGAAGAACAGCCAGCCCTGGCGGCGTGCAAACCAGGCCATGAAGCCCTTCTGCCGTGCGGCCTGTTCCGGCAGGAAGGAAATGGTGTCCATGTCGATGTCCGGATCCTTGCCCACCGTGTTGGGGTTGGCGTGGTGCCGGCTGTGCTTGTTCATCCACCACTGGTAGCTGATGCCGACGACGGCGTTTGCCACGAATTTGCCGGCCCGGTCATTAGCGGGCCCCGATTCGAAGACCTGCCGGTGCGAGGCCTCGTGCGCAATGAAGGCGAGCTGGGTCAGCAGGATGCCCAGCGCGGCGGCGATGAGGAGCTGGAACCAGCTTTCCCCGATGAAGAAGGATCCTGTTGCGGCGGCGACCAGGCCGAGGCAGAGGAAAACGAACGTGGTGATGTAAAAAGAGCTCCGGCGCTTCAGCAGGCCTTCATCGCGGACCGCTTTGAGCAGTCCTGAGTAGGTGCTGGTGACGTTGTTCCGGCGCGGCTTCTTCTCGCTCGGGCTTTCATCAAGGGGTGCAGTGGAGGATGCGGTTATGCTCATTCGGCCTTCAGGTGGTGTACGACTTCCCAGCCGGCGTGACGAGCGGTTTCGCTCTGCAGATGTGATCAGCCTAACCCGGAAGTCTGGTGTTTGTCTGTGACGCTGTCCGGCTAACTGCCGCGCGTTGCGTGATGGAGGGTGTGGCGGTCCGCGTTTAGGGTGGGGGCAGACAACGGAGGTCACCATGGGTAACACCAACGACGCCGGAGCTCCCGCTCCCCCTCTGCACCTTTTCCCGCCCGGATTCCCGGGCCCGCCGGACACCTCCGCCGCCCTCTCTCCCTGGCTGACCCCGGAAACCTATTGGCCTGCCCTCTCGGAGGCAACCGCGGCACTTCCCGCGCCGGTGGCAGCGCTGGAGCTGGAGGCTCTTCGGTTCAACGCCGCTGACCTGCTCCGGCGCGCCGGCGGTGTTCCCCTGCGCATTGCCAGCAAGTCCCTCCGGGTGCGCGGTGTCATCGAGGCGCTGCTTCAGCTCCCGGGTTTCCAGGGCGTCTTCGGCTACACGCTTCCCGAGGCGCTGTGGCTGGCGGAGCGGTGCACGGACGTCCTGGTGGGATATCCCAGCACGGACAGAGCGGCCCTGGCCCGGCTCCTCGGCGACGAGCGGCTGGCCGCCCGGGTGACCCTGATGGTCGACGACGAATCCCAGCTGGACCTGGTGGATGCCCTGGCGCCGGCGGGAAAGCGTCCCGAGGTGCGTGTCTGCCTGGATGCGGATGCCTCCTGGCAGGCGCCGGCGCTGGGCTTCATCGGCACCCGTCGTTCTCCCCTGCACACCCCGGACGACGCCGTCGGTCTGGGCCGGCGGATTGCCGCCCGTCCCGGCTTCCGGCTGGTGGGCCTGATGATGTACGAAGCCCAGGTCGCCGGCGTCGGCGACGCCGTTCCCGGGGCAGGTCCGATGAATGTCCTGATGCGGCACCTCCAGCCGCGGTCCATGGCCGAGCTCCTCGTCCGCAGGCAGCTCATTGCAGGGCGGCTGCGCGAACTGGCCCCGCTCGAATTCGTGAACGGCGGCGGCACCGGGTCCATCGAGGCCACCCGCGGGGACCCTGCGGTCACCGAGATCACGGCCGGCTCCGGGCTCTTCGGCGGACACTTGTTCGACAACTACCGCGCGTTTGCGCCGGCCCCCGCCGCAGCCTACGCCTTCGACGTCGTCCGCCGTCCGACGTCGGACACCGCCACCGTGCTGGGCGGCGGATGGATTGCTTCGGGGCCGCCCGGGCCCAGCCGCGTCCCGCGTCCGGTCTGGCCGCCGGACCTGCGTTTCCTCCCGCGCGAAGGGGCAGGTGAGGTGCAGACTCCCCTGCGCGGCGCTGCTGCCGGGACGCTGCATCCCGGAGACCGTGTCTGGTTCCGGCACGCCAAGAGCGGCGAGCCGGCCGAACATTTCAATGAGTACCAGGTAGTGGACGGCGGGAAGATCGTGGGCACGCTGCCCACCTACCGCGGCGAGGGGAAGGCGTTCCTGTGACGGCGACGGGCACCGTGTGGGAAAACTGGGGACGGACCGTGACGGCGGAACCGCTCCGCGTGGAGCGCCCGGCCGACACTGCTGCGCTGCAGCGTTGCGTCGCCGACGCGGCCGGTGCCGGGCTGCGGGTCAAAGCCGTGGGCGCGGGCCACAGCTTCACCGACATTGCCGCCACCGGCGGCGTCCAGCTGGACCTCGGCGCCCTGCAGGGGCTCATCGCAGTAGACACCGGAAGGTTCCGGGTACGGCTGCTTGCCGGCACCCGCCTGCACCGCATACCGGCGCTGCTGGAACCGTACGGGCTGGCAATGCCCAACCTCGGCGACATCGACCGGCAGTCCGTCGCCGGCGCAGTCTCCACCGGTACGCATGGAACGGGCGCCGCGTTCGGCGGGATGGCCACCCAGGTGGTGGGAGTGACCCTGGTCCAGCCCGACGGCGGCCTGCGCAGCGTGGGCAACGACGATCCCCTGCTCCCGGCGGCAGCGCTCGGACTGGGTGCCCTGGGTGTCATCGCCGACGTCACCCTCCAGTGCGTACCTGCATTCGTGCTCCAGGCCGAAGAACGCTCCGAACCCCTGGCGGATGTGCTCGAGAGCCTCACCGACCGGATCAAAGCTACCGATCATTTTGAGTTTTACTGGTTTCCGCACACCGACCGCGCTGCCACCAAGGCGAACACCCGCCTGCCAGGCGCTGCCCGCTGCCGTCCGCCCGGTCCCGCCGCGCGCTGGGTTAACGACACCCTGCTGGCGAACACCGTGTTCCGGGCCACCTGCGCTGCAGGCAGCGCCGTACCGGCTGTAGTCCCCGCCGTGAACGCCGCAGCGGCACGGCTGCTCGGCGGCCGGGACTATTCGGATGTCTCGGCACGGGTCTTCACCACCCGGCGCACCGTGCGGTTCCGGGAAATGGAGTACGCCGTTCCGGCGGACCGCGTGGGTGCGGCCTTCACCGCCCTGCAGGAGCTGATCGAGGAACGCCGCTGGCGGATCTCGTTTCCCGTAGAGGTCCGCTGGGCGGCGGCCGATGACCGGTGGCTATCCACCGCCTACGGCAGGGACACCGCATATATAGCCGTGCACCGTTATTACCGGGAGGATTTTGCCGAGTACTTCAACGCCGTCGAGGAACTTATGCTGGCGCACGGCGGGCGGCCGCATTGGGGAAAGCTGCATTCGCTGGACGCGGCGGCACTGGCTCAGCGGTATCCGCGTTTCGGGGACTTCCTGTCGGTACGGGAGCAGCTGGATCCGGACCGGGTCTTCGCCAACGCCTATCTGGACCGGGTGCTGGGCGCCTAACCGCCAGCGCGCCGGAGGCACCGTACGATGGTCTGCAGCCGACCCGAAGGAGTGCCGTGACCACCGCGCCCGCCCAAAGCCAGACCACCGTCCTGCCCCGCTCGTGGTGGTGGGGGTTCCTGCCTTTCGCGGCAGCTTCTGCCGTCCACATCGGGGCGCGTGCGGTCGAAGCCACCGATATCGCGGAGCCCACCAAGCTCATCCTGATGCCGTTGCTGGCCATTGCTGCCCTGTGGGGCGCGCGCGGCGTCGTCCGCGGGACCGCCGGCCGGACGCTGCCGGCGGCCCTGCTGTTGGCAGCTCTGTTCTTCTCCTGGATCGGTGACGGCGCCGCTGCGTTCTTCCCGTCGGCACCTGAATTGCCGGTGATGCTCGGCTCCTTCGGGCTCGCCCACATCTGTTACATCTGGATCCTGGCACGGTACACCGCTGCCGGGCGGTTGCCCCGGTGGGCACTGGTCTTCCCGCTGTGGTGGGTGCTGATGCTCGTGGTGCTGTGGCCGGCCCTGGGCGGACTGGCCCTGGCCGTGGCCGCCTACGGCATTGTCCTTGCCGGTACGGCCGCGACGGCGGCGCGGTGCAGCCCGATGGTGGCATCCGGCGGCCTGTTGTTCCTGGCCTCGGACACGATCCTGGCCTGCCGGATCTTCCTGCCCGAGCAGATGCCGGACTGGACCAATCCCCTCGTGATGCTGACCTATTGTGCGGGCCAGGCCCTGATTGTTGCCGGAGTGCTCCGGACCTGGCGGGACGGGCGCTGAACACCCCGGCCCGGCGGAGCCTCACCCCTCGGTTGGACGCATCATCGGCGGGCTGAGGTACTCGTCCTTGACGGTGAACAGGGCGGCCGGGGCACCCTTGTCGCGGTGGACCTTGCGTCCGGCCTCGTGCAGGGCGCCGGTCATTTTGCGGGTGAAGTTCCCTGCATCGAGCTTGTCGGTGTTCCACACGGCCTGGTAGACCCGGCGCAGCTGGAACAGGGTGAATTCCTCGGGCAGGAGCCTGGCGGCGGTGAGCGTGTATTCGATCTTTCCGGCAAGGCGGTCCAGGGCGGCGGCGAGGATCTCGCGGTGGTCGAAAGCCAGCTTTTCATTCGCGAGGACGTCGTACACGGGCATCCACTGTGCGGCTGCAGTGTCGGTGCCGGGGCTCAGTGCGGGCAGGGCGAGGCCGTCGGTGGCGAGCAGGGCCAGATGGGCGACGGATACAACGCGCATCCGCGGGTCACGGCCTGGTGAGCTGTAGGTGGCGAGCTGTTCCACGTAGGCGTGGTGCGCGCCCAGCTCCAGGCCGGTCTCCTCCTGCAGCTCGCGCCACGCGGCCGTGAGGGCGTCCTCGTCCGGTCCCACAAAGCCGCCGGGCAGTGCGAGGGCCCCCTTGAAGGGGTGCCCTCCGCGGCGGACGAAGGCTGCATGGAGCGTGCTTCCTGTGACGGCGAAGACGACCAGATCCACGGTCAGCGCCACGGAGGGATACTCCCTCGGTGCGTAGTCCTGAAGGAACTGCTCTTCTTCGGTCGCCATCAGGCTCCTGTCAGTACCGTCCGTGTTGCCCAGGGCGGGGAGGTAAAGCGGTTCCGCTGGGCGATGATGAGGTCGATTATGTCAGTTGCCGTGGATATCCGCTCCTCCGGAGATCCGGTAACGAGTATCCAGGAGTGCCCGGCCGCCGTGAGCTCCTCCTTGAACCACTCGGTCATTTCGGAGCGGGGGTGCTCAGCCTCGCGCCATCCGTCGTCCTCGAAGGGGACGCCGTCGTGGTCGGTAATAAGGTAGAGGTCGCGGCGCGGCAGCCGGTCGACGGCGAGGTAGGAACCATAGCTTTTCTCACCGATGTAGACCCGCTCAAAGAGGGACGTGGTGATTACATCCGTGTCGGCAATGACCAGCGGACAACGCGCCGCCGCTTCGTTTTCCATCTCGTTCTGCCGTTCACCGATGACGGCAAAATCCTCGGCGGTCCAGACCATGTCGGACAGGACGGCGTCTGGCTTTGTTTCCTGCACTGCAGCAAACTTGTCGTAGGTGTAGTGGCGGCCGTATTCGGGAACGTCGACGAGCTCGGGAAAGCTCTCCCGGTAGTGTTCGGTCAGGGCCCGGGCGAGGGTGGTGGTGCCGGTGGATTCGGCTCCGACGACGATGATGCGCACGGCCAGGTCCTGGCGGGCATCTTTGATGATGTTCCGCCAGGCTGCGCGGAGGTCATCCCGGCAGAGGGTGCCGCTGACGGGATAGGCGGTGCGGAGCCTGTCCACCATGACGTGGGCGGCTCCGAAGTCCTGTGCCAGTTCGCTGCCGTAGTCCTCGGAGCTGAAGACGGCGTCGACGGAGGTGATGCCCTTCAGCTTGAGGGCGATGCGCAGGGACTCGTTGTGCGCCTTCCAGATGGTCCGGGAGGTGTAGTCCACGGGGCAGTCGTCCGGCATCCCGATGACGGTCACGTTGGTCTCCGCGAACTCGGCGGCAAGCCACTTCACCCGGTCTTCGAGGGTGATGCTTTCAAATCGGCTGGAGAGGACGACGACGGCGAGCCTCGTGCACTGCTCCGACGCCCGGGCAATGAGGTGCCGGTGGCCGACGTGCGGCGGATAGAACTTGCCGATCACCACACCCTGTCCAAACCGGCTCATGCCGGCACGTTTCCGGCTTCAGCACCCGCGGGGACGGCTGCGGTGCGGGTGCGCTTCCAGTCGATGAGGCCGTAGACGCAAAGGGCGGTGAAGCCGATGTAAAGGATGGCCGTGAGGTTGAGGCCGCGGGAGAAGTACAGCGGAACGCTGACGAGGTCGATGGCAATCCAGACGTACCAGTGCTGGAAAATCTTCTTGGCCTGACCGTACGTGGCCAGGAGCGACGCGGCCAGGACGAACGCATCCGGCCAGGGAACCTCGGAGTCGGTTCCATGGGTGAGGATCATGGCGATCCCTGCGGTGGCCAGAACGACGGCGGCAACGCCGGCGATAGCCTCGTTCCGGCTCGCGTCACGGATGGGCAGGTCGCTTTTCTGCTCCGTGTCCTTGGCGCCGCGGACCCAGTTGTGCCACCCGTAGACGGACACAGCGGCGAACACGGCCTGCAGGAGGGTCTCCCCGTAGAGCCCGGCGCCGAAGAAGAGGACCATGAACGCGATGTTGTTAATGATGCCTACGGGCCAGTTCCACGCCTTTTGCCGCGCAACGCCGTAGACACACGCTGCGCCGGTGACGAACCCGATGACTTCGATCCAGCTGACGGGTGCTCCAAGCAGGTTTGCTGCCGGCGAGTTCATCCAGTCCAGTACTGCATTCATGTCGTTCTCCCCATTTATTGTCAATGTGACAATGAGTAGCCTAAGGCCGGCAGTGGAAGAACGGAAGACTTCGTCCGGGCCGGAAGTGAGACCTGTGTCACACAGAGATAAAGCCCCACCCGCCAGGGTGGGGCTTTATCAAAACCCGGTCAGGCCTGTACGTCGGCCAGATTTCGAGCGGCCGCGTACCCGAAGGTCAGACCCTGCCCGATGGTGGCACCGGGGCCCGGGTACACCCGTCCGAAAGCGTTCCCGGCGGCGTTCCCGATGGCGTACAACCCGGGAATCGCGGTGCCGTCCGTGGCCAGGGCCTGCCCGTTGGCATCGGCGCGTATGCCGCCGCAGGTGCCCAGATCCCCCGGGACAACCTGCACCGCGTAGTAGGGGCCGGCGTCGATAGGCCCAAGACACGGATTGGGTGAAACGGTGGGATCACCGTAGTAGCGGTCGTAGGCACTGTCGCCCCGGCCGAAGTCGTCATCCCGCCCGGCCCGCGCCAAGCTGTTGAACCGCTCCACCGTTGCAGGCAGCTCCGCCATGCCCAGCGAGGAGGCGAGCTTCTCAAGGGTTGGCTCCTGCTTTGCGATGCCCGCTTCATACCAGGCCTTGGGCAGCGGCTGGCGCGGGAAGAGCCCGCCGCCGAACAGATAGCGGTTTCGGTATCGCTGGTCGAAGATCAGCCAGGCCGGGATGTGGGGGTCTTCCGGACTGTGCTTGGACGTGATGATCTGCCCGGCAGTCATGTAGTTCACGGCTTCGTTCATGAAGCGTCGTCCGCTGCCGTTGACAATGATCTGCCCCGGAAGCGACCGCTCTGCAAGGAGTGCGCCCGGCATGGGTCCCGGCGTGGGCACGGCCGGGAACCACCAGGCTGCATCCATGAACGCCAGATCCGCGCCGTGGTTTTGGGCAATGGAGATGACATCACCTGCATTGGACTCCGCACCGAAACTCCAGGACCCGTCGACGTAAGGAGATTGGAATTCATGCCGCATCCCGGCGTTCCGATCGAACCCTCCCGTAGCCAGGATGACGCCGCGGCGGGCCCGCACGCTGGTTTTCCGCCCATCACGCTCAACGACCACGCCGGTGACACGTCCGTCTTCGATGATCAGGTCCTCCAGCGGCGTCTGCGTCCAAATCGGCACCCCTGCCTTTCGCAGCCCGGCCAGGAGGCCGGCAGCCAGTGCCTGGCCACCGGCCAAATACTCGCGTCCAAGGGCCATGCCGCCTACGCCCAGGCCGAGCTGACGGGCGCCTGTGAGCACACCCTTCGGGCTGCGGGCCACCAGGTTCAGCCACTTGTAGGCGCGACTGGTAATCGGCATGGGAAACGGTGCCTTGAGCTTGGGCTCCCGCAGAAGGGCCCGGTCAGCGCCCAATGATTTGGCATCGAACGGCTTGGGCTCGCAGGCCCGCCCTGTCGCCGACCCTCCGGGGAGCTCGGGAAAATAGTCGGCATATTCGGTCATGAACTGAAACTTCAGCGGCGTCATGCTCCGCAGCAGGTCGACGGTCGCTCGGCCTGCATCGATGTGGGTCTGCCAGCGCTCGTCTTCGACTTCGCCCCGGGTGGCTTCCCTGAGATAGGTCCGGATCCGCTCCGGGTCCTCTGTCTGCCCGTTCTCCTCCAGGACGGAGTTTCCCGGAATCCAAAAGCCACCCCCGGACAGCGAGGTTGATCCCCCTACATACGGGGATTTCTCCACCACCAGCGCGGACATCCCGTGATGCGCGGCCGCAAGCGCCGCGAACATTCCCGTCCCGGCACCGACTACAACAACGTCTACTTCTTCCATCAGACTGACTCCCCCGGTTTTACCGAATTCAGGTCGAGGAACGGGCAGTCCCCGGCAAAGCAACGCTTCGATGCTGTGCAGCCCATCCCATTGGCGGTGAGTATCACAGAGAAAGACCATCTGCGCTAGGCGGGGGCCGCTGAGAAAGCGGCCAGACCGGCTGCAGCCAAACAGCCGGCGCAGAACAAATCGGTTGGGATGCGCGCGGGCCTGCCGCCCGGGGCAGCGTCCAAATGCAGACATGAAAAAAGAGGCCTGATGACTCAGACCTCTTTCTTGGTGGAGCTGAGGGGACTCGAACCCCTGACCCCCTGCATGCCATGCAGGTGCGCTACCAGCTGCGCCACAGCCCCGAACTTTCAGTGGTTTTCCACCGCAAACCCTTCGGTCTCCCGAAGGTTTTGGTGGAGCTGAGGGGACTCGAACCCCTGACCCCCTGCATGCCATGCAGGTGCGCTACCAGCTGCGCCACAGCCCCAAAACTAAAGGTTGTCTGCCTCACTTTTCCGTTCACCGGGGCGAAGCAACTCCTCTACCTTAGTACAAATCAACAGGAGCGCAAAATCCACTCAGCGCGGCCCTGCAGGGCAGGAAAGACAGCCTTTCAACCCTCCACCGGCCCGCTCGGAAGCGAGTCCAGCCCGACATTGTGCTGCGCCAGGTGCCACGCGGGATTACCATGCCGGTCCGGGATTTCCTGCAGGACGGACCAGTGGCAGTTGGATACCCCCGAGATGACCGCCCAGGACTCCGTCGGCAGGCCGAGCAGGGCACAGATTCCGGCGCGGATGGCTCCTCCGTGGCTGACGGCCACGAGGGTGCCACCGGCCGGCAGTTCCTGGACCGCCTCCCCCACCGCTTCCGCTACGCGCCGGCCGACGTCGACGCGTGTTTCACCGCCGCCGGCCCGGGCACTGCCGACTCCTGCGGACCAGGCGGTCAGCAGCGGAGCATCCTGCTCGGCAATCTGCGTGAAGGTACGCCCCTCCCACGTGCCGGCAAACGTTTCACGCAGGCGCTTATCCTCTGCGACGTCCAGGCCGGTTTCGGCAGCCAGCGCCCTACCCGTGGCCAGGGCGCGGCTCAGGTCAGATGAAACGATGGCGGTCGGTTCGAGAAAACGCAGCACTGCAGCCGCCTCGGCCGCCTGTCGAAGGCCGGTGGCGTCAAGGGAGATATCCTGCTGCCCTTGGAAGCGCCCCGCCCGGTTCCATTCCGTGCGTCCGTGGCGCCAGAAAACCACCCGGCGCGACGCGGTATCCGGATCCCAAGGGGCAGGGGCGCTCATGTGTTATTCGGACTCGGCGCCGGCAGGAGCGTCTTCGAGCTGCAGGTCAACTTCGGGGCAGTCCTTCCACAGGCGCTCCAGGGCGTAGAACACCCGGTCCTCCTCGTGCTGGACGTGCACTACGACGTTGGCGTAGTCCAGCAGGACCCAACGGCCTTCGCTGCGTCCTTCCCTGCGCACCGGCTTGAGGTCCATCTTGGACAGTTCCTCTTCGATGCCGTCAACAATGGCGTTGACCTGGCGCTCGTTCGATGCCGAGGCAATGAGGAAAACGTCGGTGATGGCGAGCCGTTCGCTCACGTCGATTGCGACGATATCGTCCGCAATCTTGGCCGAGGCCGCTTTGGCCGCCGCCCGTGCAATGTCGATGGAAGATTCGGTGGCGCTCAAAGTGTGTCTCCTTGGGGTAATCGGTCAGCCGCCAAGGCCGCCGACGATCATTAGTACTCCGACGATCAGGGCAAGTGTGCCCAGACCTGCAACGCCGGCGGCTGCAAAACGCAGCCTCCGGGTACGGCCGAGTCCGGCCGTCATAACATCTAGGGGGTCGAGGCCAAAGGCGCTGCGGGCCCCGATGGGGGTGGCCTCCTCCGCGTCCGGTGCGTTGACCAAAGCGTCCGCCCGCGCAAGGATGTGCGAATGGCGCACATCCGTGGCACCCACGGGCACCCGGCGAGGGGCGGAGGCCGGACGCTTTGCGGGGGTCGCCGGCTGGGGCCGGGCTGGAGCCGCAGCCTGCTGCGTGGCCGTGACGATGGGCACGTGCGAGGTCGGCGGCGCTTTCATCACCGGATGTTCCATCCCGGGGACGGACACGAATTCAAGCGGGGTCACCATGGCCAGGTTGTGCGCCGTGCTCGGGTCCCCGGAAGAGGGCCGGCGCTGCCCGTTCTCCTCCGACAGCTTCTGGATGGCCTGCGTCCGGCGGTTCAGTACCTTGGCACGCTCGGCCAGGGCCTTCTGCTGCGCCAGCAGTTCCAGGTCCACGGCCTGCGGATCTTCCGCCTGGAGGGCTTCCATGGCCGCAACCTGGTTGCGGGCCTGCCCCTCAAGGGCCTGGCGGGCGGCCAGGGCCTGTTCCACGCTCATGCCTTCGACGTCGGCATTGGGGTCGGTGCCGCGGGCGTCCTCCGAGGCGGGCACCGCAGCGAGGGATTCCGTTGCGGCTGCGCGGCTGTCGTCCGATCCCGGGGCATCCTGCCGCACTTGCGCCGCACGGCGGCTCTGCCGGGCCGGCTGCCCGGTGCCGGCGTCCCCGGTCTGCAGCTCGGGTGCCTGCTGCTCTTCACCGGCGGCTGCCAGCTGCCGCCGGCGTTCCCGGCGCAGGGGTGCACCGGCAGCGGAAGGATTCCCGCCGCCGGAGGGGACCGACGGTGAGTCCACCGGTGACGGCTGCTCCTGCCCGGAGACTGCCGCAGGGGTGGCGGCCGGCGGGGCACCTGCAGCTGCACGCTGCTGCTGTTGCTGTAGCCGTAACTGCCGGCGGGTGGGCAGGGAGGGTTCAGGGTCCCGGCGCTCCTGCGCTTCGGTCAGTGCCTTGTACGCGCGCAGCGCTTCCCGGTCCCGTGCACGCTGCTGGGACTCACGTTCCCGCGGCTCGGCCGGGGAATCCACGGGTACGTCAGCCGCCCTGCGGCTGCGCCGCGGCGCGGACTCTGGACCGTTCGTCATTTCCTACCCATCGGTATGTATCTTTACGCTACTGGTTCTGTTTCGGTTTCCGCGGAGCTCTCGGACTGCCGTCCGGCGGCATACAAACGATGCTTCGCGATGTACTGCACCACTCCGTCCGGTACGAGGTACCACACGGGTTTGCCGCCGGCCACCCGGCGCCTGCAATCGGTGGAGGAAATCGCCATGGCCGGCACCTCCATCAGGGAGACATCATCACGGCCTACGTTTTCCAGCACGTGGCCCGGCCGCGTCACTCCCACGAAGTGGGCCAAGGACCACAGTTCCTGAATGTCCTTCCAGGACAGGATCTGTGCCATGGCGTCGGCACCGGTGATGAAGTACAGCTCCGCATCGGGGCGCGCCGCCTTCAAATCCCGCAGGGTGTCGATGGTGTAGGTGGGACCGGGGCGGTCAATGTCCACACGGCTCACCGTGAAGCGGGGGTTCGACGCGGTGGCGATGACCGTCATGAGGTACCGGTGTTCGGCCGGGCTCACCTGCTGCGCTGCCGGCTTGTGCCATGGATCGCCGGTGGGGACGAAAACCACTTCGTCCAGATCGAACGTGGACGCCACCTCGCTCGCCGCCACGAGGTGGCCGTGATGAATGGGGTCGAACGTTCCACCCATGACTCCGAGCCGGAATCTGCGCTTTCCGTTGCTGTCTGTCCGCTGCGGTTCAGCCATGGCCAGGAACGCCTCCGCCGGATTCACGTGTCAGGTCAGTCTCGGATGGCCTGGCCGTGGTCATGCTTATCCGGGAACTGGCGCTGGGGGTCAACGTGCTCCGGCTCGGCCGTGTGGCGGTTGCCCACGTTGCTGAAGGACACCGTCACCAGCATCAGCAACAGCAGCACCGCGAAGATCACCCCGCCGTAGACGTACGGAGACGCCGGCAGTTCGACGTGGTGTTCTTCGGCAGCAGTAAGGACCGCGCCCGTAAGCTGGATCAGCATGTATCTCCCCTAGAGATTGATAGGTTCCGCCGGGCAGCCGGCGGAACGGGTTCTTAGTCAATGGTACGCGTAACGGAGTACACATCGCAGCCGGAGGCGCCGCGGGCGTACCCGGCGGAATCAGCCGCGGATCTGGCCGTCGCCCTGAATGATCCATTTGGTGGTGGTCAGTTCCTTCAGCCCCATGGGACCGCGGGCATGCATTTTCTGCGTGGAGATGCCCACCTCGGCGCCCAGTCCGAGCTCTCCCCCGTCCGTGAACCTGGTGGACGCGTTGACGATCACCGCTGCCGAATCGATCTCGGCAATGAACCGCTCGGCATTGGCGAGGTCGTTGGTGATGATCGCCTCCGTGTGTCCGGTGGTCCAGCGCCTAATGTGCCCGAGTGCGTCGTCAAGTGTGTCCACGACCGCCACAGCCAGGTCCAGGTCCATGTATTCCCGTGCCCAGTCCCCCTCGTCGGCGGGTTCGGCGCTCACGCCGGCGGGCAGCAGATCCATGGCACGGGCGTCGGCATGCAGGCGGACCCCGGCAGCGGCGAGGGCCGCCAGGACGTCCGGAGCCGCCGCAGCACCCTCGTGGATGAGCAGGGTTTCGACGGTATTGCAGACGCTGGGCCGCTGTGTCTTCGCATTGAGGAGGATGTCGACGGCCATCTCCACCGGCGCACTCCGGTCGAGGAAGATGTGCACGTTGCCCTCCCCGGTTTCGATGACCGGGACGGTGGCATTGGCGACCACCGACTGGATCAGGGAACGTCCGCCGCGGGGAATCAGCACATCCACCCGGCCGCGTGCCCGCATGAGGACATTGGCGCCTTCGCGCCCGTACCGGTCCACGCTCTGCACGGCATCGGCGGGAAGGCCGACGGCGTCTAGGGAGTCGCGGATGATGTCCACCAGTACCTCGTTGGTGGCCGCGGCTGCGCTGCCTCCGCGCAGGAGCACGGCGTTGCCGCTTTTCAAGGCCAGGCCGGCAATATCGAGCGTGACGTTGGGCCGGGCTTCGTAGATCGCCGCCACCACGCCCATGGGAACATGCACCTGGCGCAGCCGCAGGCCGTTGGGCAGCGTCTGGCCGCGGGCTACCGATCCCACCGGATCGGGCAGCCCGGCAAGGTTCTCCAGCGCTGCCGCCAGTGCGGTGATACGCGCGGAGGTCAGCGACAGCCGGTCCAGCATGGCCGGTGAGGTCCCGTTGTCCCGGCCGGCCGCCACATCCCGGGCGTTGGCCGCGAGGATAGCGGACTGCTGTGCGGTGACGTTCTGTGCGATTTCCCGCAGGGCGCGGTCTTTCCACGCGCGGTTGGCCCGGGCCAGGCGCCGGGCAGCGGTGCGCGACCGGTCCGCCAGGGCATGGACCTGTGCTTCCACATCGGCGGCGGGTGCGCCGGATTCGCGTTCGGCCTCAGTCGTGTTCACGGAAGTCATGCTCCCAGTGTAGGTCCGGTGCCGTCCTCCGGGGCGGGTGCCTCATTGGGGTGCAGGAGAACGAGGTCGTTCACGTGCACCACGGCACGTTCGTAGCCGCGCCCGAGATCCCGGGACAGTTCGCGGGTGGAGCGCCCGAGCATGGCGGGCAGCTCGTCTGATCCGTAGTTGCTCAGGCCATGGGCAATGACCCGGCCTGCGGTATCGGCCAGGGCAACGGCATCGCCGGGCTCGAACTGCCCCTTCACGGCGGTGATTCCCGCCGGCAGCAGGGACCGGTGCCGGTCCCCCACTGCCTTTGCCGCGCCGTCGTCGAGCACCAGCGTGCCCTGGATCCGGGCGAGGTGGGCGAGCCACAGCAGCCGGATGGACCGGCGCCGGCCGCGGGTGGTGAACCAGGTCCCCACGTCCTCTCCGGCCAGTGCGGCCGCCGCGTTCGGCGTAGAGGTCACCAGGGCGGGGATGCCGGACTCAGCGGCAATGGTGGCCGCTTCGACCTTGGTCGCCATTCCGCCCGTACCCACGCCGGCCCTGCCCACCCTGCCGATCCGCACGTCCTCCAGGTCCTTGGGACCGGTGACTTCGGGGATGCGGCGGGCACCTTCGGACGGCGGACCGTCATAGAGGGCGTCGACGTCGGAGAGCAGGATCAGGGCGTCGGCCTTCACCAGGTGCGCCACCAGGGCGGCCAGGCGGTCATTGTCCCCGAACCGGATTTCGTGGCTGGCGACGGTGTCGTTCTCGTTCACGATCGGCAGGACGCCGAAGTTCAGCAGCCGCTCCATCGCCCGGTGCGCGTTGGCGTGGTGGGCGCGGCGCATCAGGTCCTCCACGGTGAGCAGCACCTGGCTGACCGTGACTCCGTGGACGCCGAAGGCCGAGGTGTAGCGGGCCATCAGCAGGCTCTGCCCCACGCTGGCAGCCGCCTGCTGGGAGGAAAGCTGGGTGGGACGCTTTGCCAGGCCCAGCGGCGCCAGCCCGGCGCTGATGGCACCGGAGGAGACCAGGATGATCTCGGTGCCCTGCGCATGGCGGGCGGCCAGCACGTCCGCCAGTGACCGCAGGGCCGAGTCGGAGATGCCGCCCGCCACCGAGGTCAGGGACGAGGAGCCCACCTTGACCACTACCCGGCGGGCACGGGCCAGCCCGGAACGTGAGGTCAGTGCCCTGCGGGCAGGGGCAGCGGAAACGGTTTGTTCACTCATGGTCAGCCCAGCCTATGCGCAGGTGCTGCACCGCCGTCGGACTGTGAAGCAGAAGTTACTCGGCTTCATGGTCCTCCGCCGGACGCGTGGAGTGCTTGTAGTTCACCGACTCGGTCCAGATTCCTGCACGGCGCTCGGCTTCGAGCTCCTCGCGTGCAGCGGCACGGGCGTCCCGGCGCTTCTGGTGGTCCTCGCGCTTCTCCTCGCGGGTGGGCCGGGAGAACTCCTCGACGCGGATGTCGCTGCCGCGCGGCGAGGCGGCAAGCAGCTCGGCGCCGCCGACCATGGTGGGCTCCCAGTCGAAGACGACGCCGTCGCCCTCGCCGATCACCACGGCGTCGCCGGGCTTCGCGCCTTCCTTGAACAGCTTGTCCTCGACGCCGAGCTTCGCCAGGCGGTCGGCCAGGTAGCCCACCGCCTCATCGTTGGTGAAGTCGGTCTGCTGGACCCAGCGCACCGGCTTTTCGCCCAGGACGCGGAAGAGGGGTTCGAGGTTGCGTTCCTCGCGGCGGATGATGAAGCCGCCCTTGACGTTGACGGCACGCGGCTTCAGGACCGGCGGCTGGATCCGCGGCGGGGCCTGCTCCACGGCGTCGCGGGCTTCCTTGACGATGGCAGCCATCGCGAAGCCCAGCTCCCGCAGGCCTTCGTGGCTGGAGGCGGACACTTCGAAGACGCGGTAACCGCGCTTCTCCAGTTCGGGCCGGACAAATTCGGCCATGTCGCGCCCGTCGGGCACATCCACCTTGTTCAGCGCGACCAGCCGCGGACGGCGGTTCAGCGGCACGACGTCGCCGTCGGTGCCGGCGTAGCTCATGTCCACTTCGTACTTCTCGAGTTCGCGTTCGATGATCTCGAGGTCGCCGATCGGATCGCGGTCCGTCTCCAGGGCGGCACAGTCCAGCACGTGGACCAGCGCGGCGCAGCGTTCGACGTGGCGCAGGAAGTTGTGGCCCAGGCCCTTGCCCTCGGAAGCACCTTCGATCAGGCCGGGCACATCTGCCACGGTGAAGCGGACGTCACCGGACTGCACTACGCCCAGGTTCGGGATCAGGGTGGTGAAGGGGTAGTCGGCAATCTTGGGCCGGGCGGCGGACATGGCCGCGATCAGGGATGATTTGCCGGCGGACGGGAAGCCGACCAGCGCAATATCGGCGATGGACTTGAGTTCCAGGACAATGTCCGCCTCTTCGCCCGGGATACCCAGCAGCGCGAAGCCGGGGGCCTTGCGCTTCTGGGAAGACAGCGAGGAGTTGCCCAGGCCGCCCTGGCCGCCTGCAGCGGCGACGTACTCGGTGCCCTCGCCCACCAGGTCCGCAAGGACCTCACCGTCCTTGGTCTTCACGACGGTGCCGTCCGGCACCGGGAGGATCAGCGTCTCGCCGGTCTTGCCGGCGCGCCAATCGCCCATGCCGTTGCCGCCGTTGGTGGCGTGGCGGTGCGGGGCGTGGTGGTAGTCGAGCAGCGTGGTGGTCTGCGAATCGACGCGCAGGATGACGTCGCCGCCATCGCCGCCGTTGCCGCCGTCGGGCCCGCCGAGGGGCTTGAACTTTTCACGCTTGACGGACACGCAACCATGGCCGCCTGTACCGCCCGAAACATGCAGCACTACGCGGTCTACAAAGCTGGCCATGGTTCTCCTTCAGAGGAACTTCTTGATCATGCCAATTCTACTTGGCTTAAAAAACGACGGGGCGGGCCATCAAGGCCCGCCCCGTCGGAAAAGCTAAATGCCGGTGATTACTCGGCGGCTGCAGCAGCCACGATGTTCACGACGCGGCGGCCACGACGGCTGCCGAATTCAACTGCGCCTGCTTCCAGGGCGAACAGGGTGTCGTCGCCTCCGCGGCCGACGCCCTCACCCGGGTGGAAGTGGGTGCCGCGCTGGCGAACGATGATTTCGCCTGCCTTGACAACCTGGCCGCCGAAACGCTTTACGCCGAGGTACTGGGCGTTGGAGTCGCGACCGTTGCGAGTGGAACTCGCACCTTTCTTATGTGCCATTTCTTTGCCTGCCTTTGCTAACTGATATTGAAACCCTCAGGCGGGATCACACCCGCGGTCCCGGCCCTGGGGCCGGCAGGAGAATCAGGAGTTGATGGACGTAACCTTGACCTTGGTCAGCGAGGAGCGGTAGCCCTGACGCTTCTTGTAGCCGGTCTTGTTCTTGAACTTCTGGATGACAATCTTCGGACCCCGGAAGTTCTCGACGATTTCTGCAGTCACGGTAACCTTGGCCAGGTCCTGTGCAGCAGAGGTGACCTTGTCGCCATCAACCAAAAGCAGGGCAGGCAGCTCAAAGGTGCTACCGGCTCCACCGGGGACGCGGTCCAGGGTTACGAGGTCTCCGACGGAAACCTTTTCTTGGCGGCCGCCAGCGCGGACAATCGCGTACACCACTTGGGAACTCACTTCTCTCGACGTTTAATACTTGGATGCGCGTTTAGCCTGGACCAGATTGGTCCTGCCTTGCGCCATGCAGTTCCGCCTAAGCCGATAATCGGTTGGAAGGCGTTCGCACCGAAGTTCAAGGCTACGCTAATGGCCCCATAACCCGCAAATGCGGACTGCGCACATGCAGGCGGACCAAGGCGCCACCGAACCGGTGCCACTGCTCAATCTCTACTTTATCCCATGATGCCGGTGATCCGGGCATCGGCCCGCCGGGCAGGCATGCCGCAGGGTTAAACGCCTGCGGGCGGCCGGCCCCCTGAGGGACAGGCCGCCCGCAGGCGGTACGGCAGGAAGGCTACAGCTCGGAGGCAGGTACGCCTACGCCCAGAATGACCGGAGCCGCTGCGCCGGCCTTCTCCTCCCGGGCCACCGGCGGCGTGCCTGCAGCCGCGGCCTTATGCGGTGCCGGAGCGGAAGCAGCTGCTTCCCCCGCTGCCGGCGCCAGGACCTCGGCGCCGCCCTGCGGGCTGCTGGCCGCCCTGCGGCGGCGAACCGGGCGGGCGGGCACTTCCGGAGCCACGGCCGGAGCGTCCACCTTCGGCGCGTCGGCCTTGGGGGCATCGGCCTTCGGGGTGTCCGCCTGTTCCTGCTCCCGTCCCGGTTCCACCGGCCGTGACACCGCCGAAGCGACCTCGTTAAAGGCCTCGGTAAGGCTTTCCAGGGTCAGAGCGGGTTCCTCCTTGACCGGACGGCGCCGCTGGCGGCGGGGAACCACCACAGTTTCACCCTGGATATTCAGCACTGCGCCGGGTTCCGTGTCGGCCCCGTCGTCGGACTTCGCCGGTGCCGCGGAGCCGCCGTTGCCGTTGCCGTTGGCGGCAGCGTCCACGACGTCGTGCGCAGCAGCGGTGGCTGCCGCAATGCTGGCGAGGGCGGCGCGGGCGGCTTCGGCCTTGGCCTGACGCTCGGCATCTTCCTGCACCGGCTCCTCCGCCTGGGGCTGTTCCTCCGCCTGCTGGGCATTGCCGTTCTGGCCGCGGCTGCGGTTGCGCTTCCGGTCCCCGCGGGACTGCTTTTCCTGCTTGATGTGCTGCTGGTGGTTGTCGTCGGCAACTGCGTGGCCGTTGCCGGACGGCATGTGGCCGGTGCTGCGGCGGTGCTCCACGGGTACGTCCTGGGTCACCACGCCGCGTCCGTCACAGTGTTCACAGGTCTCGCCGAAGACTTCCAGCAGCCCGGTTCCCATCCGCTTGCGGGTCATCTGGACCAGGCCGAGCGAGGTAACCTCGGCCACCTGGTGCTTGGTCCGGTCCCGGCCCAGGCATTCCACGAGGCGGCGCAGCACCAAGTCACGGTTGGCTTCAAGGACCATGTCGATGAAGTCGATGACAATGATGCCGCCGATGTCACGCAGCCGCAGCTGGCGGACCACTTCTTCGGCAGCTTCGAGGTTGTTCTTGGTGACGGTTTCTTCCAGGTTGCCGCCGCTGCCGGTGAACTTGCCAGTGTTCACGTCCACCACGGTCATGGCCTCGGTGCGGTCAATCACGAGGGAACCGCCCGAGGGCAGGAACACCTTGCGGTCCAGGGCCTTGGCGATCTGCTCGTCGATGCGGTGGGCGGAGAAGATGTCCTCTTCCTTGGTCCACTTCTCCAGCCGTCCCACGAGGTCCGGTGCCACATAGGTGACGTAGGCCTCGATGGTGTCCCAGGCTTCCTCTCCGGAAACCACGAGCTTGGAGAAGTCCTCATTGAAGACATCGCGGACCACCTTGATGGTCAGGTCCGGTTCGCCGTACAGGAGCTCCGGCGGCAGTGTCTTCGTGGACGTGGACCTGGCCTCAATGGTCTCCCACTGTGCCCGGAGGCGGTTGATGTCATTCATCAACTCTTCCTCGCTGGCACCTTCAGCGGCAGTGCGCACAATGACGCCGGCATTTTCCGGCAGGTGGTCCTTGAGGATCTTCTTGAGCCGGTTGCGCTCGACGTCGGGCAGCTTACGTGAAATGCCGGTCATCGAGCCGCCCGGAACGTACACGAGGTAGCGGCCGGGAAGGGAGATCTGGCTGGTCAGGCGTGCACCCTTGTGACCCACCGGATCCTTGGTGACCTGCACCAGGACCGAGTCGCCGGACTTGAGCGCGAGCTCAATGCGGCGCGGCTGGCCGTCCAGGCCGGCGGCATCCCAGTTGACCTCTCCGGCGTACAGCACGGCGTTGCGTCCGCGGCCGATGTCCACGAAGGCCGCCTCCATGCTGGGCAGCACGTTCTGGACCTTGCCGACGTAGACATTGCCGATGAGCGAGTCCTGCTGGGTGTTGGAGACAAAGTGCTCGGCGAGGATGCCGTCCTCCAGCACACCGATCTGGATCCGCTCGCCGCGCTGTCGGACAATCATCTGCCGGTCCACTGATTCCCGGCGGGCCAGGAACTCAGCCTCGGTGATCACGTGGCGCCGGCGGCCCGACTCGCGGGATTCGCGGCGGCGCTGCTTCTTGGCCTCGAGCCGGGTGGAGCCCTTGACACTGGTAACGCGGTCCGACGCCGGGGCGTCGGCGTGCGCACGCGGGGCGCGCACACGGGTGACCGTGTTGGGCGGGTCGTCGTCCGCTCCCCCGGTCAGCTCCAGGTCCGCGTCTCCGCGGCGGCGGCGACGACGGCGGCGGGACGTCACGCCGTCGGACTCACTGTCCTCGGGACCGGCCGATGAGTCCTCGGCACCGGCTTCCTGTCCGCCTGCCTGCTCCGATCCCGCGCGGCTGCGGCCACGGCGGGAACGGCGGCGCGAACGGCCGGAGTCATCACTGCCGTCCTGCTCATCAGTTTCTTCGGCGTCGGCGGGCTTGGCCGCCGGTACGGAACGGACAGCCGTAAGGTCCGGGGCGTGGAAGAGCACCGAGGTGGGTGATTCCGGCACGGAGAAGGGATCCAGCGCCGAGGCAGGCCCGGCGGCTTCGGTCTTTGCCGGACCTTCGGCCGCGTCGGGCAGCACCGGCTCGGCAGGGGTTTCGGCGGGTTCCGCGGGCCCCGCCGACTCCGCCGAGCGCGCCGGACCCGTCGGTGTGCTGGCACGGCGGCGGGTGCGGGTCTTGGCTGCCGGCGCTTCAACGGCGGGCTCGGCAGTGTTGGTGGACTCGGGACCGGCAGCCAGCGTCACTTCATCGGCAGCGCTGTCTTCGACGGCAGCCTTCTTGGCGGGGCTGCGGCGCCGCCGGACCGTCTTAGCCGGAGTTTCGGACGCGGCGTCGCCGGCAGCAGTTCCGTCGGCGGGGACCGAATCCGCGGCGGCGGAACCGGCCGCGGCCTCCGGGGCGGCCGATGCGTCAGTGGTCGATGCGTCGGCTGCCGGTGCCGCCTTCTTGCGCGGTGCGCGGGTCCGCTTGGGCTTCTCGACGGCGGCTGCCGGGGCAGCCGTTTCGGCTGCCGTCGTTACCTCTGCCTCGGTGTCCTCGGCCGGCTGCTCCTCGGGGGAAGAAACCGGAACGGACTTGCGGCGGCTGCGGGTTGCCTTCTTCACCGGGGCGGGCTGCTCATCCGGCTGCACAGGGAGGTTGTCTGCCGTACCGTTTTCTACAGGCAGTTCATTGGTTCCATTATTCTGATTCGTCATGTAGGCCTATGCTCCGGCCCTGCGGCACTGGCCACATTCCAATGCCCCAAGGCAATGTATCGGCTGTACGGTGGCATCGCAGCCTGCCCGCCAGCCGGAAGTCGTCTGGATGTCATTCGAGGTCGTGCCAGCTGTGGGGCGCGGTATCACTCGAAGACCAGCGGCGCTTTTCCTGCTGCCCCCGCGGAACGGATAATTTTCGTTACGGCTATGGGCAGGTCTGGCCGGCGGATTCCCTGGTTCCCATCCGGATTGATGGGCAAACTGCACGGGAAGCGTCACCGGCAGAACCGGAAGCCTGTCGCTGGACCGGTGACGGAATGTGGTTCCGCCATCAGCCAAGCTTCATTATCGCATACGGCCGCCTTTTTGGCCCGTCCCTGCGCATAGACTCGACGCAGATAGTTACTTCCACCATCTACTCCGTAAGGAGCTTCCGTGCCCTCCAGTGCAGCACGTCCATCCTCCGGCGCCGCCCCGGGCGAAACCGCCAGTCCCCGGGATCCGGCAGCTGCGGCCCTTCGTCCCGAACGCCGCTCCTTTGTCTGGACACTGCTGGCCACGGCGGTGATCGGGTGGGTTGCCTCCGGAATCCTGGTGATTGAACGTCTCCGCCTGTTTGCGGACGCAAACTACATCACCAGCTGCGACATCAGTCCTTGGGTTTCCTGCGGCACCGTCTTCCAGACCTGGCAGGCGGCTATTTTCGGCTTTCCCAATCCACTGATCGGCATCGTTGCCTTCAGCGTGGTCATCACCACGGCAATGGGGCTGCTGGCCGGGGCGCGGTTCGCCCGCTGGTACTGGATCGGGCTGCAGATCGGCGTGACCCTGGGCATGGTGTTCGTCGTCTGGCTGTGGAGCCAGGCACTGTTCGACATCTACGTGCTGTGCATTTACTGCATTGTGGTCTGGGCTGCCATGATTCCGCTGTTCGTCTTCACGACCATCCGCAACCTGGCGGCCGGCGCCATACCGGCGCCGGCCGGGCTGGTCCGTTTCCTCACGGACTGGGCGTGGCCGATTGTCGTCCTGCTCTGGGTGGCGACGGCCGCGTCCATCTTCTTCCGCTTTATGAATTCCTTCATCGGCGGCTAGCAGGGCAGGCGCTTAGGAATCCAGCGGAAGCCCCCAGGCGAGTACCACCGGGATGTCCTGGCCCTCCCAGGTGGCGGTCAGCGCGGGGTCCGGTGCGGTGCGGCCGTCCAAATCCAGCAGCCGCACGACGGAGAACTCCCAGCCGCCCTCGGTCAGGACGGAGGTTGCCCATCCCTCCGGATCGGAGGCCGGTGCATCGACCAGCTCGGCGCCGTCGGGCATCCCCGTGCTGCTGACCTGCATGGTTTCCGGCAGCAGCTCGCGGGCGCCGTCGTTCTCAAGATACTGGGCCGCCTGCGGCTGCCGGGAAAGGAGGGCGGCTTCCAATGCCCGGGCATAGACCGGGTCGCCGACCGCGTCGTAGACCCAGCGCCGCCCGAGGACCGAATGCTCCATCTCGTTGATCAGGAATTCCTCCGCACCGTCCAGCGGAGCGCCCCGGTAGGTCAGGGGCACCTGTACCACTGCCGATCCGGCCTCCACGATGTGGGTTTCGATGCCCACGGCGCCCTCCGGATCATCGAAGCGGAAGGACGCCACCTTCCGGACCGTTACCGGTTCCGTTGAGGGAAACCACCAGGTGCCCGGCAACCAGCCGGAGATCAATTCCATTTTGCCCGGACGCAGCTCGGCGTCGTAGATAAGTGCCATGGGCACAGCCTAGGCGACTTTCTCCGGAACCCGTGAGGAATTTCCCCCGCAGGTTCCCCGTTGCCGCAGGAGAAGGCGGGATGACATTTGCCCGCAGCTCCACATCTCGACCCATCAGGAGAACCATGCTCAGAACCACGCCCGCCCGTCCCGAAACTCCGCGCACCGCACTCGTTGCCGGGGCTACCGGAATTGCCGGAGCGGCCCTGGTGGACCTGCTGTCGAACGAGGGCTGGACAGTCCTGGCCCTGTCGCGGAAGGCCGGCGCGCCGGACCCGGCGCGTCCCGGCGTCGTTCCGGTTGCAGCGGACCTCGGCTCCCCCGAGTCCCTGGCCCGGGCGCTGGAGGGTGCCCGTCCCACGCACGTGTTCTTTACGTCCTGGTCGCGGCAGGAAACGGAGGTGCAGAACATAGCCGTCAACTCCGCCATGGTGCGCCACCTGCTCGAGGCACTGGCGGATGCACCCCTGGAGCATGTGGCCCTGATGACCGGGCTCAAGCACTACATGGGACCGTTCGAGGCCTACGGCGCGGGCCCCATGCCGGATACCCCGTTCTCCGAAGACGAGCCGCGGCTGCCGGTGGAGAACTTCTACTATGCGCAGGAAGACGAGCTGATGGAGGCCGCGCAGCGGCAGGGCTTCGCCTGGTCGGTCCACCGGGCCCACACGGTGATCGGGTTCGCCGTCGGCAACGCCATGAACATGGGCCAGACCCTGGCGGTACAGGCGACGCTGTGCCGCGAGCTGGGGATGCCGTTCGTCTTCCCCGGTTCCGAAACGCAGTGGAACTCGGTCACCGACATGACCGACGCAGGTCTGCTGGCCGAGCATATGCTCTGGGCGGCCACGGACGGGAACACCGCCAACGAGGCGTTCAACGTGGTCAACGGCGATGTCTTCCGCTGGCGTTCGCTCTGGCCGCGGCTGGCCGCGGAGTTCGGGGTGGAGCCCGTCGGTTTCGAGTCCGAACCGCGTCCGCTGGAACAGCAGATGGCGGGCATGGAGGACGCCTGGGCCAAGGTCGCCGACCGTTACGGCCTGGCCGAACCGGATCTCGGACGCCTGGCCTCGTGGTGGCACACCGATGCCGACCTGGGCCGGAAGGTGGAGGTCCTCACCGATATGAGCAAGAGCAGGCTGGCGGGCTTCACCGGCTACCGCCGTACGGAGGACGCGTTCAAGGCGCTCTTCGGACGCCTCCGCGCCGGAAACCTCATCCCCTAGCTTTGTCAGGAGCAGCAAAGGGCCGGCACCGTTATCGGTGCCGGCCCTTTGGTGATCCGTACGGTAATCCCGCGTACTAGCTGAACCAGATACCGATTTCCCGGGCTGCCGATTCGGGCGAATCGGAGCCGTGGACCAGGTTCTGCTGCACCGCGGAGCCCCAGTCGCGGCCGAAGTCGCCGCGGATGGTGCCGGGGGCCGCCGACGTCGGGTCGGTGGTGCCGGCCAGGGAGCGGAAGCCCTCAATGACGCGCTGTCCCTCAAGGACCACGGCGACAACCGGGCCGCTGAGCATGAACTCCACCAGCGGTTCGTAGAACGGCTTGCCCTGGTGCTCGGCATAGTGCTCTTCGAGGATGGCGCGGGTGGCCACGGTCTTCTTCAGTTCCGCCACGGTGTAACCCTTGGCTTCGATCCGGGCCAGGATGGCGCCGGTGAGCCGCCGCTCGACGCCGTCGGGCTTGATCAGGACAAGTGTGCGCTCGGTGCTCACGGTGTATCTCCTTGGAAGAACGATTGGATATCGGGTCTAAGCCTAGTCGGTGCCGGAGGCGGAGCCGGGGCCGGCGGCAGCATTCCCTTCTTCGGGATGCGCCTTTTCCCATTCCGCCTGCATCCGGTCCCGTTCGCGGTTTTCCCGGTCCAGCCGCATCCCGGCCCGCAGGCCGTACCACCAGGTCAGGGCAAAGAGCCCGCCGACAATGAACAGCGTGTAGTCCAGGAAGCCGCTGGCGATGAGCACCAGCTGCAGGATCCAGCCGATCAGCGGACCCGCCGGTTTCGAGAGCAGCGCACACGTTCCGATCATCGCCGCGGAGAGCAGCACGCCGCCGCCCAGCAGCAGCGGCGGGGAGACGGTGTCGCGGTGCAGCCCGAAGACGGCCAGCGTCCCGAACAGCACCACGAACGCTTCCAGCACCAGCACCGTGGAAGCGAACATTACCTTGACGGAGCGGCGCTTCTTGGGCATGCCCGGGCGCCACTCGCGCTGTGCCTTGGTGAGTCTAGCCATAGCTGCGAAGCCTACTTTCCGAGAAGGGTGCGCGCTTCAGCGACCACGGTGATGGAGCCGACGACGAGCACGCCGCCGGAGAGGTCATTGTTCTCCTCAGCCTTGGCCACGGCCTGTTCCAGGGCATTGTCCAGGCCTGCCTCGACCTGGATGTCCTCGTCGGCGAACCCGGCGTCCACAGCGTCCTGGACGAGTTCCTCGGCGGGGATCGCACGCGGCGAGCTGGACTGCGTCAGGATCACGCCGCTGACCAGGTCCCCCAGCTGTTCGCGGAGTTCGCTCAGGATGCCGACGGCGTCCTTTTCCGCCAGGATGCCGACCACCAGGACGAGGGTGGTGAAGTTGAACGCCTCGCGCAGTGCCTCGGCGGACGCCTTTGCGCCGGCGGGGTTGTGCGCGGCGTCGACCACGATGGTGGGCGCGGTCCGCACCACTTCGAGGCGTCCCGGAGAGGTGACGTTCAGGAATCCTTCCCGCAGCAGTTCGACGTCGAGCTCCTTGCTGCCGCCGCCGATGAAGGCTTCCAGCGCCGCCACGGCAACTGCCGCATTTTCGGCCTGGTGGGCGCCGTGCAGCGGAACCTGGAGGTCCTCGTAGCGGCCGGCGAGGCCGTTGACGGTGACCATCTGCCCGCCCACCGCCATGACGCGGGACTCGACGCCGAACTCGACGCCCTCGAACCGGAACGGGACACCGGCTTCGTGTGCCTTCTCCAGCAGTACCTGCGCCGCTTCCATGGGCTGCGCGGCACTGATGAGGAAGCCGTCCTCCTTGATAATGCCGGCCTTTTCCCGGGCGATATCGGCGACGTCGTCCCCGAGCAGCTCGGTGTGGTCCAGCGAGATGGGGGTAATCACCGAAACGGTGCCGTCCCCGACGTTGGTGGCATCGGTGATGCCGCCGAGTCCCACCTCGATGACGGCCACATCCACGGGCTCGTCCGCGAAGACCGCGAACGCCAGGATGGTCACCGCCTCGAAGTACGTCAGCCGGGGTTCCCCCTCGGCCTCCAGCTCGGCGTCGACGATGTCCAGGTAGGGGTGGATTTCATCCCAGATCCGGACAAACGTTTCGTCGCTGACGGCCTCGCCGTCAATGCTGATCCGCTCGGTGACGCTGCTCAGGTGCGGGCTGGTGTAGCGTCCGGTGCGCAGCCCGTAGGCGCGCAGGCCGGCTTCGATCATGCGGGCTGTCGAGGTTTTGCCGTTGGTGCCGGTGATGTGGATGATCGGGTAGGCCTTGTTCGGCTCCCCCAGCACCTCCATCGCACGGAACAGCGGAGCCATGCGCGGCTCCATTTTGTTTTCCGGGGCGCGGCTGAGCAGTTCGGCATAAACGCTCTCCACGGAGAACCCGTCGATGGAACCGGACGGGCGGTCTGCTGAACTCATGAAATCTTCTCCACTGTAACGATGTATTTCTCGGCGTCCGTGTCGGCGCCGTCGGTGGCCAGGTCCCCGGTGATGACCAGGTCATCGGTGAGCGTTTCACTCTTCACCAGGCCGGCGTTGGCCTGGAGCGCGGCCGCTTCTTCCCCGCCGGTGCTGATGCGGGTGCGGATGCGGTCGCTGATGTGCAGGTCCGCATCGCGGCGGGCCTGCTGAACGGCACGGATGGCGTCGCGGGCGGTGCCCTCGGCGGCCAGCTCGGGCGTGACCTCGGTGTTGAGGACCAGGAAGCCGCCGCCGGGCAGCACGGCGACCGCCTTGGCGGATTCCCCTTCGTCCGATTCGACGACGGTCTCCAGCGTGTATTCCTGCGGTTCCAGGGCGAGGCCGCCGGCGGTGACGTTGCCGGCGTCGTCCACGGACCAGTCGCCGGACTTGGCGGCCTTGATGGCCGTCTGGACGTTCTTGCCCAGGCGCGGGCCGGCCGCACGGGCATTGACCACGAGCTTCTGGCTGATGCCGAACTCGGCCGGATCGGCGTCGGCCGCGTCCACCAGGCGGACGTTCTTCAGGTTCAGCTCGTCCGCGATGATCGCCGCAAACTGGCCTGCCAGGGACTGGGCTTCCGGGGCGACGACGGTCATCCCGGACAGCGGCAGGCGGACCCGCAGGTTTGCTCCCTTGCGCAGGGAGGACCCGACGGAGGCAATCCGGCGGGTGGCTTCCATGCGTTCCACCAGGGCGGGGTCGCTCGGGAAGAGGTCCGCGTCCGGCCAGTCGGTCAGGTGCACGGAGCGCCCGCCGGTCAGGCCGCGCCAGATTTCCTCGGCGATCAGCGGCAGCAGCGGGGCCGCCACCCGGCAGACGGTCTCCAGCGCCGTGTAGAGCACGTCGAAGGCCTGGGTGTCTTCTTCGAAGAAGCGCGTACGGCTGCGGCGGATGTACCAGTTGGTCAAGGTGTCCGTGTAGCCGCGCAGGATCTCGCACGCCACGGAGACGTCGTAGCTGTCCAGCGCCGTGCCCATGTCCCGGACCAGGTCGCCGGTGGCGGCGAGCAGGTAGCGGTCCAGCGGCTCGGTGGAGTCATAGCAGGCCTTGGCTTCGTAGCCGTTGCCGTTGTTCGCGGCGTTGGTGTACAGGCTGAAGAAGTGCCAGACGTTCCACAGGGGCAGGATGGCCTGGCGGACGCCGTCGCGGATGCCCTGTTCTGTGACGATCAGGTTGCCGCCACGCAGGATGGGCGAGGCCATCAGGAACCAGCGCATTGCGTCGGAACCGTCGCGGTCCAGCACCTCGGAGACGTCCGGGTAGTTCCGCAGCGACTTGGACATCTTCTGCCCGTCCGAGCCCAGCACGATGCCGTGGCTGATGACGTTGCGGAAGGCGGGCCGGTCGAACAGCGCCGTGGCCAGCACGTGCAGGGTGTAGAACCAGCCGCGGGTCTGGCCGATGTACTCCACGATGAAGTCGCCGGGGTTGTGGTTCTCAAACCAGTCGGCGTTTTCGTGCGGGTAGTGCACCTGGGCGTACGGCATGGAGCCGGAGTCGAACCACACGTCCAGGACGTCTTCGACGCGGCGCATGGTGGACTGCCCGGTGGGGTCATCCGGGTTGGGCCGGGTCAGCTCGTCGATGAACGGGCGGTGCAGGTCCGGCTGGCCTTCCTTGTTCAGCGGCAGCCGGCCGAAATCGGCTTCCATTTCGGCCAGCGAACCGTACACGTCGGTGCGCGGGTAGTTGGGATCATCGGAGACCCAGACCGGGATGGGGCTGCCCCAGTACCGGTTGCGGCTGATGGACCAGTCGCGGGCGTTTTCCAGCCACTTGCCGAACTGGCCGTCCTTGACGTTCTCCGGGATCCAGTTGATCTGCTGGTTCAGCTCGACCATGCGGTCCTTGATCTTGGTGACCTCCACGAACCAGGAGGAGACCGCCTTATAGATCAGCGGGTTCCGGCAGCGCCAGCAGTGCGGGTAGCTGTGCTCGTAGCTGGCCTGGCGCAGGAGCCGGCCGTCGGCCTTGAGGACGCGGGTGATGGGCTTGTTGGCGTCGAAGACCTGCAGGCCGGCAATGTCGGCCAGTTCCCCGGTACCGAACATGGGCAGGAACTTGCCGCCCTCGTCCACGGAGAGGATCACCGGGATGCCGTACTCTTCGCAGACCTTCTGGTCGTCTTCACCGTAGGCCGGGGCCTGGTGGACAATGCCGGTGCCGTCGGTGGTGGTGACGTAGTCGGCGGTGACGATCTGCCAGGCGTTGGCGGTGCCCCACTTTTCCGTGTCGGCGTAGTAGTTCCAGAGCGGTTCATAGCACAGTCCGGCCAGGTCCTTGCCCAGGTGCACAGCGGTGACGGCCGCGCGGGCCGCCTCGGCGTCGTCGTACCCCAGGTCCTTGGCGTAGGAGCCGACCAGGTCCTCGGCGAGGAGGAACCGACCCTCCCCTGCCTGCGTGCCCTTCTCTCCGGCGGGCACGACGGCGTACCGGACGTCGGGCCCGACGGCGAGGGCCATGTTGGTGGGCAGGGTCCACGGCGTGGTGGTCCAGGCGATGGCCTTGACGCCCTCGAGCTCGGCGGAGAGCGCGTTGTCGCCGGCGGTGATGGGGAACGTGACCGTGACCGTCTGATCCTGGCGCATCTTGTAGACGTCGTCGTCCATGCGCAGCTCGTGGTTGGACAGCGGGGTCTCGTCCTTCCAGCAGTACGGGAGCACCCGGAAACCGCTGTAGGTCAGGCCCTTCTCATGCAGGGTCTTGAAGGCCCAGATGACGGATTCCATGTATTCGACGTTGAGCGTCTTGTAGTCGTTCTCGAAGTCCACCCAGCGGGCCTGGCGGGTGACATAGTCCTGCCAGTCCCCGGCGTACTTCATGACCGAGGCACGGCAGGCATCGTTGAACTTGTCGATGCCCATCTTCTCGATCTGGACCTTGTCGCTCATGCCGAGCTGCTTCATGGCCTCGAGCTCGGCGGGCAGGCCGTGGGTGTCCCAGCCGAAGCGGCGTTCGACGCGGCGCCCGCGCTGGGTCTGGTAGCGGGCCACCAGGTCCTTGACGTAGCCGGTCAACAGGTGGCCGTAGTGCGGCAGGCCGTTGGCGAAGGGCGGGCCGTCGTAGAAGACGAATTCGTTGTCGCCGTCGTTTCCGGCCCGCCGGGCGTCAATGGAGGCCTGGAAAGTGCCGTCTTTGTCCCAGTACTTCAGAACGCGTTCTTCGAGTTCCGGAAACCGGGGAGAGGAGGGAACGGCAGCAGAAGCTGCGTCGCCGGTGCTGGCTTTGGGGTATACAGAGGGCATATTCGTCATCCTGATAGCGGCAAGTGAATCTGGCTGTGGAACAGGATGCGAGGGCGGCCTCTACCGGCCCCGGAAGGCCGGCGGTCACCGCGGTACCACCTCGCTTGCCGCCGCCCGTCCTCCTGCTGGTGCTGGAGGCGCGTGCGGCTGCCGCTCATTGACTGCTGTGACGGGCTTACCCGTCCGGTTCTACTGGGTTGCCCCTACTAAAGAGGTAACTGTTCTTCCGGAAGCTCACCGGTGATGGCCGGGTCAGTGCTGCTCGCTCAAGTTTAGGCCACGCCCGCGGGCTTGTCGAAGCAGTCCCCGCGGGCTCCCTGCGGCGCCGGCCGGTTTACTGCCCGGCGCTGCCGGCTTACGGCCCGGTGCTGCCGGACGGTTGCGGCCTGGGCGCTGCCGGACGGTTACTGCCCGGTGCGTATGACCTTGTGCTGGGCCGCCTGCGCCACCGGCCGAAGGACCACCTGGTCCAGGTTCACATGGTGCGGCACGTTCAGCGCGAACGCCACGACATCGGCAACGTCTTCGGCCGTCAGGGGTTTTTCGACCCCGGCATACACTTTGTCCGCAGCTTCCTTGTTCCCCATCCGGTTCAAGGAGAATTCCTCCGTCTTGACCATGCCCGGGGCAATCTCAATGACACGGACATTGTGTTCGGCTTCCTCCAGCCGCAGGGTCCGGGCCAGCATCTCCTCACCGGACTTTGCCGCGCTGTAGCCGGCACCGCCCTCGTAGGCAGTGAAGGACGCCGTCGAGGTCAGCAGCAGCACGGAGCCGCGGCCGCTGGCCCGCAGGGCGGGCAGGAACGCCCGGGTCATCCGCAGGGCGCCAAGGACGTTGACGTCGTACATGCGCTGCCAGTCGTCGATGCTGCCTTCGGCCACGGAGTCCATGCCGAAAGCGCCCCCTGCATTGTTGACCAGGGCATCCACTCCCCCGCCCGCCAATACGGCTTCGGCGAGCGCCGCCACGCCGGCGTCGTCGGTGATATCGGCGGCCATGGCCACGGCCCCCGTCTCCTCGGCGAGCGCCTGCAGCCTCTCCGCACGGCGGGCCACCGCGACGACGTCCCACCCTGTCGCCCGAAGCGCCCGTACGGCTGCGGCTCCGATTCCTGAACTTGCTCCGGTAACTACGGCCCGCTTCGGTGTGTTCTCAGTCATGGGGTTACTTTAGCCAGCGTTTGCCGCAGACCTGTTTCTTCGGCGCCGGGTCGCCGGGCATTGTTACGACGGCGGTGGCGGTTACGTCTGCCCTTGCAGCGGCTGCCACCCTGCGCCTGCTGTGGCTGCACTACACCTGCCCCTGCACACTACGGCCGCTGCTTTCCTGCTGCTGCTGCCGCCGTCGCACCCGACGGCTCCACGTATCCCGTGTCTTTTTCACCAGTTCCACGAATTCCTCCGGCCGGCGCAGGATCATTTCCGCGGTGATCCGCAACGTGATCCATCCGCCTGCAGCCGACGCGTTCCAGCGTCGCCGGTCCACGCGGTAGTGCTCTCTGCTGCTGTGGAACGCGAATCCGTCGATCTCGATGATCAGCCAGCCGTCAACAACCAGATCCACTCGTCCGATACCCGGCAGTGCAACTTCCGTCTCCACGCGCACACCCGCGGACAGGAGGTGGAACCGCGCGCAGACCTCCAGTGGTGATGCCGTGGTGCGCCGGACGGTGCGCAGCAGGGCCCGGACCTGCCAATCCTGCTGCCCGGAGAATTCCTGCTGCAGGCCCGGCAGTCCCACGGCGCCGGTGACGACTGCGGATTCCGCCATCACCAGTGCATCCAGCCGGGGAAGGCAGCGGAAGGCGTCCCGGAGGATCTGCCGGGGCGGCGCTATCAGCCGGTGTGCCGACCGTTGTCCCCGGTGGACGACCGTTCCGGGTATTGTCCGGCCTGCGTCGAAACGGACATGGACGGTTTCGTGTGGGGACAGCACCCACCAGCCAAGAATGTCCGCCGCAGAGATGCATGTCAGCGATGTCTGGCTCCGTGCGGCATGGACCAACCGGGCGTCTGCCTGGGGCAGCGCAAACGTTCCGCGGCCCACGCGCCGGACGATGCCGGTGCGCAGAGCCTCGTCGATCATCCGCCGCGGGAACCCGTTGACGGTCAGCGTCCCATAGCTGGCTACTCCATGCCGCGTGAGCAGGAATGCCTCCAGTTGCTGCATTCCCTCACAGTGACGCGTCTCCGGCCGGTTTGGGTTCTTCAGCACCACGTCGTGGAATCCGGCAGGGCACCCTGTGCGGCTCGAGCCGCTGGGGAGGGATAGCGGCCGCAGCCTGCCCGCACGGCGTCCCACGATGTGGGGCTGCCGGCACCTCCCGAGGCCCCACAGGCACCACAAGCACCACCCGGTGGGACGCTGTGCCCGCAACGGACCCCGGACCGGACCGCACGGGTGGGGCAAAGCTGTAGGCTCTCGGTACGCCAGCTTCCCCCACCAGCTGCCCGACCGCCGTCCGCTGCCACGAACAGGACCCAGCCATGCCTCTCATCAGTAGATTTTTCGCAGGGATACTCCTCGCCAACGCCGTCCCGCACGGGGTCAGTGCCCTGCAGGGAAGACGGTTTCCGACCCCCTTTGCCAACCCGCCCGGCGTCGGGCTGTCCGGTCCCAAGGCGAATGCCCTGTGGAGCGGCCTGAACGCAGCCGGCGGCATCGCCCTGTTGGGCCGGTCTCCTCAGGGTCCCCGTGAACGGATCTCACTGGCCACCGGGGCTATTGCCATGAGTTTTTTCCTGGCTCACTACTTCGGCAAGGCACAGGACAGGGCATAGCCGGCCGGAAACTACACCCCCGGGCCCGGCACCGTCAGCAGATACTCCCTCAGGACCACCGCCTCGTTTTCCTTTTCATTCCGGGCCCCGTACAGCAGGACGGTGTCCGGACGTGAGCGGCATTCGCGGGTGAAGTCCGCCACCAGCAGATTCTCCGCGAGCTCGCCCCGGTACCGGTGCACAAACTCCTCCCAGCGCTCCGGCCGGTGTCCGAACCACTTGCGCAGGCCGGTGCTGGGCGCGAGATCCCGGAGCCATTCATCCAGGTCGGCCCTTCCCCGGGACACACCGCGCGGCCACAGCCGGTCCACCAGCACACGGAAGCCGCCGTCGGGCGGTGCGTAGATTCGCCGGACCCGCACGTTCCAGGCGGAGGTTTCCCGGTCGGCAGCCATACCTGGGATGCTACTGCCGGCAAGCCCCGGCCGGACAGTGCCTCAGACCATAGCCCTGCATGGAAGAATGGAAACCATGGCTGAACACATCCCGGGCACAGACACGCCCGACAACGAACCCCAGACCGTTTCCGTCCCCGACAAGCCCGCCCTTGAGGGGCTCGAGTCCAAGCTGAGTGCCCGCTGGCGCGAGGAGGGAACGTACGCGTTTGACCCGGACACGGTCCGGGACGAGGTCTACTCCATCGACACTCCCCCGCCCACGGCGTCCGGCTCCCTGCACGTGGGGCACATGTTCTCCTACACGCAGACCGACGTGATGGCCCGCTATAAGCGGATGACCGGCAAGAACGTCTTCTACCCGATGGGCTGGGACGACAACGGCCTGCCCACCGAGCGCCGCGTCCAGAACTACTACGGCGTGCGGTGCGATCCCACCAAGCCCTACGACCCGGACTACCGCCCGCCGGCCAAGGCCGCCAAGAACCAGCGCGATTTCGACGTCGTCTCCCGCCGCAACTTCATTGAACTGTGCGAGGAACTGGCCGTCGAGGACGAAAAGGTCTTCGAGGACCTCTTCTCCACCCTCGGCCTGTCCGTGGACTGGAAGCGCACCTACCGGACCATCGATGATCACTCCCGCGCCGTCAGCCAGCGCGCCTTCCTGGACAACCTGCGGGCCGGCGACGCCTACATGGCCGAAGCACCGACCCTCTGGGACGTCACCTTCCGCACCGCCGTGGCCCAGGCCGAACTCGAGGACCGGGAACAGCCCGGCGCCTACCACCGCGTGAGCTTCCATGCCCCCGACGGCGAGAAGATTTTCATCGAAACCACCCGCCCGGAACTGCTGCCGGCCTGCGTAGCGCTGGTGGCACACCCCGACGACGAGCGCTACCAGCGCCTCTTCGGCACCACCGTGAAGTCCCCGCTGTTCGACGTCGAGGTGGAAGTCAAGGCACATCCGCTCGCCAAGCCGGACAAGGGTTCCGGCATTGCCATGATCTGTACCTTCGGCGACCTCACCGACGTCACCTGGTGGCGTGAGCTGAACCTGCCCACCCGCGCCGTTATCGGCCGCGACGGCCGCATCCTGGCCGACACCCCGGAGTGGATCGCCACCGAGCAGGCAAAGGAAAACTACGCCGCCCTGGCCACGAAGACCGTCTTCAGTGCCAAGGAAACCGTTGTCGAAATGCTGCGCGAAAGCGGCGACCTCGACGGCGAGCCGAAGAAGATCACCCACCCGGTCAACTTCTTCGAAAAGGGCGACAAGCCCCTGGAAGTGGTGACCAGCCGCCAGTGGTACATCCGCAACGGCGGCCGCGATGAGGAACGCCGCGAACGGCTGATTGCACGGGGCAAGGAAATCGACTTCCACCCGGCCTTCATGCGCTCCCGCTACGAAAACTGGATCGAGGGCCTGAACGGCGACTGGCTGGTTTCCCGCCAGCGTTTCTTCGGCGTCCCCGTTCCCGTCTGGTACCCGCTGGATGCAGCCGGCAACCCCGACTACGACCACCCCGTGCTGCCTGCACCGGAGTCCCTGCCGGTGGACCCCGCCGCAGAGCCGGCTCCGGGCTACGAAGAAGCCCAGCGCAACACACCGGGCGGCTTCATCGGCGACGCCGACGTGCTCGACACCTGGGCCACTTCCTCGCTCACTCCGCAGATCGTGGGCGGCTGGAGCGTGGACGAGGACCTCTTCGCCAAGGTGTTCCCGTTCGACCTGCGCCCGCAGGGCCACGACATCATCCGGACCTGGCTGTTCTCCTCCGTGGTGCGTGCCGATGCCCTGAACGCTGCCGCTCCGTGGAAGCACGCCGCGATCTCCGGCTGGATCCTGGATCCGGACCGGAAGAAGATGTCCAAGTCCAAGGGCAACGTGGTGGTCCCCACCGATGTGCTCAACGAATACGGGTCCGACGCCGTGAGGTACTGGGCTGCCTCGGCCAAGCTCGGTGCCGACACGGCCTACGAAATTGCGCAGATGAAGATCGGCCGCCGGCTGGCCATCAAGCTGCTCAACGCCTCCAAGTTCGTCCTGAACCTGGGCGCCACGGAGAAGAACGTGGTCCTGGATGACGCCTCGGTGATCACCAATGCGCTGGACCTGTCACTGCTGGCGCAGCTTACCGACGTCGTCAACGCCGCCACGAGTGCCTTCGAGCGTTACGACTATGCCAAGGCCCTGCAGCTGACCGAGTCCTTCTTCTGGTCCTTCACCGATGACTACGTGGAGCTGATCAAGGACCGTGCCTACGGTGCTGCCGGCGACGCGGAGCAGGCCTCCGTGCTGGCGACGCTGGCCACCACGCTGGATGCACTGCTGCGGCTGTTCGCGCCGTTCCTGCCCTTCGCCACCGAAGAGGTCTGGGGCTGGTGGCGGGCAGGGTCCGTGCACCGGGCTCCGTGGCCGAACGTGGACGGGCTTTCTGCAGCCGTCGCCGATGCCGACACCGGCATCCTTGGCACAGTTGCGGCCGCACTGGGCGGCATCCGCAAGGCGAAGTCCGAAGCCAAGGTCAAGCAGCGCACCGAGGTCCTCAAGGCCACGGTCACTGCCCCCGAGGGTTCCGTCGCCAGGATCCGTGCCGGACAGGCCGATCTGCAGGCCGCCGGGAACGTCCGTGAACTCACGCTGGCAGTCGGCGAGGGTGAGCTGACCGTCTCCGACGTCGAGCTGGCACCGCCGGCCGAATAGCAGGCAGCAAAAAGGGCCCGTCCGGATCATCCGGACGGGCCCTTTTTGCCTGCTTTCCCTGCGCCGCGCTGAGCGGCGGGAACGGGTTAGTCGAAGCGAGGGCTTTCGGTGCGGCTGCGCTTGAGTTCGAAGAACGCCGGGTTGGACGCCAGCATCACGGCACCGTCAAACATGGCGCCTGCTTCTTCACCGCGCGGAATGCGGGTCAGCACCGGACCGAAGAAGGCGGTGCCGTTGAACGCAACGACGGGGGTTCCGACGTCGTCGCCCACCTTTTCGATGCCCTCCTTGTGGGAGGCGCGCAGCTGGTCGTCGTACTCGTCCGTGTCGGCGTAGCGTGCCAGCTCGGCGGGCAGGCCCACCTCGGCCAGGGCCTCGCGGATCACGGCCGGGAAGTCATCGTTGCCGCCCGCATGGATGCGGGTTCCCATGGCGTCGTACAGCTTCTTGATGTACTCCGTACCGTGCAGTTCGGAGGCAGCGATGATGACCCGCACCGGACCCCAGGCCAGGTCCATCCGCTTCCGGTAGTCCTCGGGAAGGTCACGGCCCTCGTTCAGGACCGCCAGGCTCATGACGTGCCAGTTGGTGCGCACGTCGCGCACCTGCTCCACCTCGCCCATCCAGCGGGAGGTAACCCAGGCGAACGGGCACATCGGATCGAACCAGAAATCGGCAGTCGACGCTGAACCGGCGGCGGACACGGAAGCGGTGTCGGTCATGGAAACTCCTTCGAAGCGGTGAACGGCGCGTTACGCGCCCTGCATACTACTTCTACCAACCGCGGCTCAGGCGGATTTGTTCCGCCGCTTCGTGGCTACCGCATGCGAGATGAGGGTGGGTTCGGCCTTCTTTTGAACGGTATCGGCGGTAATGACCACCGTGGCAACGTTGTCCTGGCTGGGCAGGTCGAACATGACCGGCAGCAGGACTTCCTCCAGGATGGCTCGCAGGCCACGGGCACCGGTGCCGCGCTCGAGGGCCTGGTCGGCAATCGCGTCCAGTGCGCCCTGCTCGAAGGTCAGTTCCACCCCGTCGAGCTGGAACATCTTCTGGTACTGCTTGACCAACGCGTTCTTGGGCTCGGTCAGGATGCGGATCAGGGCGGTCCGGTCGAGGTTGGAGACGGTGGTGATGACGGGCAGGCGGCCGATGAATTCGGGAATGAGCCCGAATTTCAGCAGGTCCTCCGGCATCACCTCCGCGTAGGAGTCGGTGCCCTTGGCCGTTTCGATCAGCGGTGCGCCGAACCCGATGCCCTTGCGGCCGGAGCGCGATCCAATGATCTCTTCCAGGCCGGCGAAGGCACCGGCGACGATGAAGAGGACGTTGGTGGTGTCGATCTGGATGAATTCCTGGTGCGGATGCTTGCGTCCGCCCTGCGGCGGTACGGAGGCAACCGTGCCTTCGAGGATCTTCAGCAGGGCCTGCTGCACGCCCTCGCCGGAGACGTCGCGGGTGATCGACGGGTTTTCGCTCTTGCGCGAGATCTTGTCGATCTCGTCAATGTAGATGATGCCCTGTTCAGCCTTCTTGACGTCGTAGTCGGCCGCCTGGATGAGCTTGAGCAGGATGTTCTCCACGTCTTCCCCGACATACCCGGCTTCAGTGAGCGCGGTGGCGTCCGCGACGGCAAAGGGAACGTTGAGCCGGCGGGCCAGGGTCTGCGCCAGATAGGTTTTACCGCAGCCGGTGGGGCCGATCAGGAGGATGTTGGACTTCCCGATTTCGACGTCGTCGGTGGCCACTGCGTCCGTCAGGCTGCCGCCGCGGGGAGCGTGGCCGGCCTGGATGCGCTTGTAGTGGTTGTAGACCGCCACGGCCAGCGACCGCTTGGCGGGTTCCTGTCCGATGACGTATTCCTGCAGGGAGTCGAAGATCTCCCGGGGCTTGGGCAGCTCGAAGGTGCCGAGGTCGGCCACCTCGGAGAGCTCTTCCTCGATGATTTCGTTGCAGAGGTCGATGCACTCGTCACAGATGTACACGCCGGGGCCGGCAATGAGTTTGCGTACCTGCTTCTGGCTCTTTCCGCAGAAAGAGCACTTGAGCAGATCCGTGCTCTCACCAATGCGAGCCATAGTTCAGTCCCCTTAGATGGTCCATTCAAAAACGGTTCCGCAGCATGGGCTGAGCCAACCATGATCCACTCTAGGACACTTGGAGGAGCTATTCAGCAACCAAGCGGCCCGTGGTGCGATATTACGCGCCACGGGCCGCTCGGTTTACGCTGCTTGTGCAGTGGAGCAGGCTACATCTTGTTGATGGCCGGCGTCTTGATCTTGCGGGAATCAAGCACCTGGTCGATGAGCCCGTATTCCAGGGCCGAATCGGCGGTCAGGATCTTGTCGCGCTCGATGTCGGTGTTGACCTGCTCGGAGGTGCGGTTGGAGTGCAGCGCCAGCGTGTCCTCCAGCCAGGTACGCATCCGCATGACCTCGGCGGCCTGGATTTCCAGGTCGGAGGCCTGTCCGCCCTGTCCGCCGGACAGGGACGGCTGGTGGATCAGCACGCGGGCGTTCGGCAGTGCCAGGCGCTTGCCCGGGGTGCCGGCGGCCAGCAGCACTGCTGCGGCGCTGGCGGCCTGGCCAAGGCAGACCGTCTGGATTTCCGGGCGGATGTACTGCATGGTGTCGTAAATGGCCGTCATGGCCGTGAACGATCCACCCGGGGAGTTGATGTACAGGGTGATGTCGCGGTCCGGGTCCGTGGACTCAAGGACCAGCAGCTGGGCCATGATGTCATCGGCGGATGCGTCGTCAACCTGGACGCCCAGGAAGATGATGCGGTCTTCGAAAAGCTTGGTGTACGGGTCCTGGCGCTTGAATCCGTAGGGCGTACGCTCTTCGAACTGCGGCAGGACGTAGCGGCTGGTGGGCATCTGCGGGGCTACGGCGGAGCCGGCGGTGCCGAAATTATGGTTCATGAATTACTCCTGAAGTCTGCAAATGGAGGGGTGGCTGGCCGGGACCCTAGTCCTCGTCCTTGCCCTCTGCCTGGTCCTGGTTGGTTCCGCCGCCGCCGGTCACTCCGCCTGCGTGTGCGGAGATCTTGTCGAAGAAGCCGTATTCCAGGGCTTCCTGCGCGGTGAACCACTTGTCGCGGTCATTGTCCCGAAGGATGGTCTCGACGGTCTGGCCGGTCTGCTCGGCGGTCAGTTCAGCCATCACGCGCTTCATGTTCAGGATCAGCTCTGCCTGGATCTTGATGTCGGAAGCGGTGCCGCCGATGCCGCCGGAGGGCTGGTGCATCAGGATGCGGGCGTGCGGCGTTGCATAGCGCTTGCCCTTGGTGCCGGAAGAGAGCAGGAACTGGCCCATGGAGGCGGCCAGGCCCGTGGCGACCGTGACGACGTCGTTCGGAATGAACTGCATGGTGTCGTAGATCGCCATGCCTGCGGTCACGGAACCGCCGGGAGAGTTGATGTAGAGGAAGATGTCCTTCTCGGGATCTTCGGCCGAAAGCAGCAGAAGCTGGGAGCAGATCGCGTTGGCATTATCGTCCCGGACTTCCGAGCCCAACCAGATGATCCGCTCTTTGAGCAGGCGGTTGTAGATGTAGTCGTCCCGGCCGGCCGGGTCCACCGTTGCCATGGTGGGTGTGTTCGGTGCAGTTGCCATACTAAGTGACCTCTCGCTCTGGCAGGAACGGATGCTGGCCGTGCCAGCTGCCCCTGCCGTTTGTCTCTTCTAGGACACTAGCCTGTTGCGGCGGTGATCTGCTGAGGTTTGGGCGGCTGTTCGCTGACGGCGCACGATGCGCGTCACAGCGGGCTGTGGCGCAGTCCGGGACCTGTTATCTCCGGTTAAAGCAATGTGCCGCCGGTCCGTTGGGACCGGCGGCACATCAGGCGGTCTCCGGAAGAGACCGGGACAGGCTAGGCCTTGTCTTCGTTCTGCTGCTCTTCGGCTTCCACAGCCTCGGCCTCGTCGCCGGCGGGGCGGACGAAGTCGGTCAGGTCGATCTCGGCACCGGTGGTGTCGGTGACCTTGGCCAGTTCGAGGACCTTGGCCAGCGCCTTGCGGCGGCGGACTTCGCCGACCATCATCGGAACCTGGCCGCTCTGGTCGATCAGCTGGGCGAACTGGTTCGGATCCATGCCGTACTGGGAGGCGGAGGAAACGATGTAGTCGATCAGTTCGTTCTGGGCAACGCCGACTTCTTCCTTCTCCGCCACGGCGTCAAGGATGATTTCGTTCTTGAAGGCGGCCTCGGTGTTCGCACGGACCTCGGCGCGGTGCTCTTCGGTGTCGTGGTCGGCACCGGACGCCTGGGCACTCTCAGAGTTGAAGTGCTGTTCGATCTGCTCTTCGATGACGGATTCGGGAACCGGAACCTCAACGAGTTCCAGCAGCTTCTCGAGGACCTTGTCGCGGGCCTCGACGCCCTGCTCCATGAGCTTGGACTCAGCGGCGCGCTTGACGAGGTCTTCACGCAGTTCGCCGATCGTGTCGAACTCGCTGGCCAGCTGTGCGAAGTCGTCATTGGCCTCGGGGAGTTCGCGCTCCTTGACGGCCTTGATCGTAACGGTCACCTCGGCGTCGGCACCGGCGTGCTCGCCGCCGGCCAGCTTGGTGTTGAAGGTGGCGGACTCGCCGCTGCTCAGACCGGTGACGGCCTCGTCCATGCCTTCGAGCATGGTCCCGGCACCTACCTGGTAGGACAGGTCAGCGGCGGAATCCACCTCTTCGCCGTCCACCTTGGCAACCAGGTCCATGGTGAGGAAGTCATCGGCAACTGCGGGGCGGTCCACGGACTTCAGCGTGCCGAAGCGGCCGCGCAGCTCGTCCAGGGCCTTCTCGACGTCGGCGTCGGATGCCTCGGCGGGCTCGACGGTGACCTCAAGGCCGGCGTAGTCCGGCAGCTCGATCTCGGGGCGGATGTCCAGCTCGACGGTGAAGACCAGCTGGCCCTCGTCGGTGGCGGGGTCCGGAACTTCGGTGATTTCAACTTCGGGACGGCTCAGGGGGCTGATGCCGGTCTCGTTGACGGCTGCGGCGTAGAAGCCGTTCAGGCCGTCGTTGATCGCCGTCTCGAGAACGTAGCCGCGGCCCACGCGCTGATCGATGATGCGGTTGGGAACCTTGCCCTTGCGGAAGCCCGGGACCTGAACCTGGGTGGCGATGGTCTTGTAGGCCTCGTCGATGCTCGGCTTCAGTTCCTCGAGCGGAACTTCAACGTTGAGCTTTACCCGCGTGGGTGTGAGGTTTTCTACGGCGCTCTTCACAGCGTAAGTTCTCCTGAGGGTTCTGGGATTGGTCTGCACCATGGTTATACAGAGTCGGGGTGACAGGATTTGAACCTGCGACTTCCTGCTCCCAAAGCAGGCGCTCTTCCAAGCTGAGCTACACCCCGTCAGTGCACCTGACAGCCTACCTGCCGTTGAGCGGGTATGACGAATTTTCCTGCTCCGGGACGGAATCCGCGCGCCCGCCGGGGAACCGGAGGCGGGCCGATTACTCACGGCCGGTTATCGCGTGCTAAGGTAAAACCTGCCTTACGGCGCCGGGGATGTAGCTCAATGGTAGAGCCTCAGTCTTCCAAACTGATTACGCGGGTTCGATTCCCGTCATCCCCTCCACCATAGAAGGGCCTTCCGCTGATGCGGAAGGCCCTTCGTGCGTTAACGCGTCAGCGGGCCTGGCAGGACGGGCACCAGTACAGTTTGCGGGCACCCATTTCCGTTCCGGCCACCGGCGTGCCGCAGCGCCGGCACGGCAGCCCCGTGCGTTTGTAGACGTAGTGGGCTTCAGCCACCGGGACGGGTTCGGCGGCATCGTCCCGGTCCTGCGGATCGGTGGTGATGATCCTGCCCAGCCGCACGCCGTCCTCCATCAGGCGCACGACGTCGTCCCACAGCTCCGCGGCCTCGGCTTCGCCAAGGTCACGGCCCAGCCGCCAGGGTGAGATCCGGCGGCGGAAGAGCACTTCCGCGCGGTAGACGTTCCCCACTCCGGCCAGCACCTCCTGGTTCATCAGCAGCAGCCCCACCGGTGAACCCTTGCTGCGCACCCGGCGGCTGAACTCTGCTGCGCCGTCGGCGTCGCGGGCTCCGTCCGCCAGCGGGTCCGGTCCGAGCCTGGCGAGCACCTTCCTGCGCTCGGCCCCGGTAACCACCTCGCAGGCGGTGGGCCCGCGCAGGTCCGCCCAGCCGTGCTCGGAGACCAGCCGGACGCGCACGGCCCCCCGAGGTTCGGGCGGGCCGGCATACCCTGCACCGTCACCGCCGGACACCTCCAGCTCCCCCACCCGCCGGGGCGCCCCGATGCTGGAGGCGCCGGCAAACGTTTCATCCCCGCCGAAGTCGAACGCGCCGTAGAGGCCGAGATGGATGCGCAGGTACAGGTCATTGTCGAACTGCAGGAACAGCTGCTTGCCGTGGGCCTGCGCTGCTTCAAGCACATGTCCGTCCAGCCGGGCCGCGCCCGCAGCGAACCGGCCCTGCGGGCTGCTGACCGAGAGCCTGGCCCCGCCGAACACCGAAGTGAACTGCCGGGCCAGGCGGTGGATCGAATGGCCCTCCGGCATTAGAGCGTGGAGCCGGTGGTTTCGTACCGGGCGATCTGCGCAATCCGGCGCACGTGGCGTTTCGCATCGCTGAAGGGCTCGGAGAGGAAGGCTTCAATGATGCCCGTTGCTTCCTCCACGCTGTGCTGGCGGCCGCCGACGGCCACGATGTTGGCGTTATTGTGCTGCCGGGCGAGCCGCGCCGTCTCCAGGTTCCAGGCCAGCGCCGCCCGGACGCCGCGTACCTTGTTGGCGGCGATCTGCTCACCGTTGCCGGACCCGCCGAGCACGATCCCCAGTGCCTCGGTGCCTGCCTCCTGGTCCCGGACCACGGCTTCTGCTGCGTCGATGCAGAACGCCGGGTAGTCGTCCTCGGCGTCGTATTCGCGGGGGCCGTGGTCGACGACGTCGTACCCCTTGCCGGTTAGGTGGGCAATGAGGTGGGAGCTCAGCTCCATGCCGGCGTGGTCGGTTGCAATGTGGACGCGCATTTTGGGGTGAATCCGTTTCTTGAGGAAGGGCAAAAGACGCTTCCAGCGTAGCTTCCGCTGCAGCAGCGCCTCCAAATTGCCGGGCAGACGGCGGGAATCCGTCTTACATTCCGCGGCTGCCTGCCGATAGGGCACCACGGACCCGTCCGCCGACGGCATTTCCACGGCCCGGTTCTCCACTTCGGACGCGGGCACTGCGGTCACTTCACCGCTGAGTACCCGCCACGTCTCGTTCTACAAGGAATAATCCATTGAAAAGTGCAAAAATCGCAGTTCTGGCTCTCCTCGCTGCCTCGTTGACGGCCGGGGCGCTTCCCGCCCAGGGACTTGCTGATCCCGCGGCGCCGGCGCCCGCGCCGGCGACACCGGCGCCGGAGAGCGCACCTTTGGATGTCCTGCCGACCGACCCCGTGGAGACCCTCCTTCCCGTTCCGGAACCGTCCGGCACACAGGATCCCGAGGCAATGCTGCCGGGGTCCACGGCTCCCGCCTCTCCCCCTGCTCCCGTGCCCTCTGCCACTCCCTCCCCCGACGGAACCGCTGAGGCAGAGGAAACGGAAGAGGACAAGGACTTCGTCCCGGTAGTCGGCGGCGGTTTCCCCGTCCCGGGACCCGAGACACCGTTGGTGACCGACCCCGACGGAACGGTCCGCTCCGCCGTGGAAACCGACATTTCCGCGGCGCATGACCATGGGGCCTCGGCCTTCAGCAGCAAGGCGGGCGGCGCCAGCACCACTGGTACCGCAGCAACCCGCAGCGGAACCATCCAGGTGACCATGGTGTTCGCGACCCTTACCGACAACCGCGGCAGCGTGGACGAGGCGGCGGCCAAGAAGTCCATCACGGAGGCGAACAAGTACTGGCGCGCCATGTCCAACGGACGGCTCGGAATGGAAATCGTGCACACCCGCTCCCTGAAGAGCACGGCGAACTCCGGCCAGGACTACGCAGCGATGATGAACACCATCCGGCGTGACCTGCAATGGTACGAAGACCCCAATGAAGCCCTCGTCGTTTTCGTCCCTGCAGCGGATCTGCGCAGCGGCGGCTACGGCGGCATCCTCGGCGGCGGCTGGACCAGCGGACCCACCAGCGGTTCCGTGCTGATGCCGCGACCCTCCGGCTTTACGAACAATGTGGTCACCCACGAGCTAGGCCACGTCCTGGGCCTGCTGCATGCCAACAGCCTCAAATGCACTAACGGCCGCGGCGACGTCGGCGTCGGCTCCAACGGCGCCTGGAGCGACCGCTCATGCACGTCGCGGGAATACGGCGACACGTCCGACCTCATGGGTTACGCCCAGTACAGCCTGCCGGTCATCAATTCCTACTTCTGGGACGCCGGCGGGTTCGGCCGCGGCAACGAAATCCGCAATATCGGCACCCCGGCGAAGGCGGCGACGTATACGCTGCAGGCCTGGGCAGGATCAGCGGCCAACCGGGCGGTCAAGTTCCGGGACACGTCGGGGGAAACCTACTACCTCGAACTGCAGCTGCCGGTCGGCTATGACGCCGCCACAGCGGTGGGGGGCAACCGGGGCGTCAAGATCGTCAAGGCCGACCTCGCGAACGACTGGGCCGTCAACTCCCTGGTCGTGGCTCCCAACACACGTGACTTCGCCGGATACACCAACGCCAACAGCACCTGGCAGGCCGGCCAGACGTTTTCCACGCATGCCGGCACCACGGTGAAGATCAACTCGATCAGTTCCACCTCCGCCAGCATCACCGTCACCCCCAAGATCACCCTGGACTGGTCCAAGAAGGTTTTCTCCCCCGGTGACTTCAACCGCGACGGCAAAGCCGACATGCTCACCCGCCGCACGGACGGCACCCTGTGGTTCTCCGCGGGACGGGGTGACGGCAAGTTCTCCGGCGCCGTGAAGATCGGCACCGGATTCCAGGTCTACAACTACTTCATCGCCACCGGCGATTACGACGGCGACGGCAGGAACGACTTCCTCGCGCGGCATGCCGACGGAAGTCTGTGGCGCTATTCAGGCACCGGCGCCGTCGGCTCCGGCCAGGAAGGCTACCGGCAGGGCCAGAAAATCGGCATGTTCGGCTGGGAAGGGTTTGACGCCTTCGTCGGCGTAGGCGACGCCAACGGCGACGGCCGCAACGACATTGTTGCCCGCACCCCCAACGGCACGGCGTCCCTGTACACCGGCACCGGAAACGGACAGCACGGACCCTCCCGCGTTATCGCTTCCGATTGGAACAAGTACAGCGCCCTCGTGGGCACGCGTGATTTCAACGGCGACGGCCGTGCGGATGTCGTGGCACGGACCTTTGACGGCAACCTGCACATCCTGCGCGGAAACGGCAGCGGAATGTTCATTCCCGGCCCGACCATCGGCACCGGCTGGAACACCTTCACGGACATTATCGGCGGAAGCGACTTCAACAAGGACGGCCGAACCGACATGATCGGGTACCGGCTCGGCAACGGCTCCTTGTCCTTCTACGCCGGGACAGGACGGATTTCCGAAGGGTATACGGCAGCCGCCAACACCACGGGCCTGGCACTGCCCGGCGGCTCGAAAGTCATCAGCGCCGGCGATTTCAACGCAGACAAGGTGGATGACCTGATCTCGGTGGACCGTGCCGGACTCCTGTGGCTCCATCCGGGCAACGGAACCAAATCCGGTGCCTACCGTGCAGCAGTGAAAATCGGCTCCGGCTGGAACATCTACGAGGACATCAGCGCCGGTGACTTCAACCGCGACGGCAAAACGGACCTCGTGAGCCGGGCTGCCGACGGCACGCTCTGGTTCAACGCCGGCACCGGTCGGGTCAAGGGCAAGGACGAAGGCTACCTTCCGCGGGAACGGGTCGGAACCGGCTGGAACGTGTACACCGAGGTGTCTGCGGCGGGCGACCTCAACGGCGACCGGATCCCCGACCTCATCGCACGGCACCGGGACGGAAGCCTGTGGTTCTACGCAGGTAACGGCGCCATGGGAGGCGGCCGGGACGGATACCGGGTCGGGTCCAGGATCGGCAACAGCGGCTGGGATACCTTCACCTCCCTGACGGCTGCCGGGGATTACGACCGGAACGGGACCGGCGACATCCTCGCCACGACTGCTTCCGGAAGCCTTTTCCTCTACCGCGGTGCCGGGAACGGAACTCTGCGCACTGGTGAGCCCGTGGGCACCGGATGGAACATTTACGCGGATCTGGCCGGACCGGGAAACACGGCAGTGGCAGCACGCTACGGCTTCGTGGCCCTGCAGGCGAACGGCAGCACACGGTTCTACAAGAGCACCGGCATGCCGGACGAGGGGTACCGGCTGGCAGTGGCGGCAGGCACTCTGTAGCCTCCGCCACTTGGCAGGGTGCCGGGCAATGAGAGAATGGTGCACAAGATCACCATGGCCGGTGCATCCTGCCTTACCGGGCAGACAGGCACCGGCCCCTTTTCCTTGAGAAAGGCCCTCCCTTGCCAGGTATGAATCTCACGCGCTCAGAAGCGCGTGAACGTGCAGAACTGCTGAACGTTGAGTCCTACGACGTCAACCTTGACCTGACCCGGGGCGAGACGGTGTTCGGCAGCACGACCGTTGTCCGGTTCTCCGCCCGTCCCGGGGCGTCGACGTTCATCGACGCGGTCACCGACACGGTGCACCGGATCACGCTCAACGGCGTCTCCCTGGACCCGGCGGAGGTGTCCGACGGCGTGCGGATCTCGCTGCCGAACCTCGCCGAGTCCAACGAGCTCGTGGTCGACGCGGATGCCCGCTACATGAACACCGGCGAGGGCCTGCACCGCTTCGTGGATCCCGTCGACAACGAGGTCTACCTGTACTCGCAGTTCGAGGTGCCGGATTCCCGCCGGATGTTCGCGGTCTTCGAGCAGCCGGACCTCAAGGCCACGTTCCGCTTCACGGTCACGGCACCGTCGCACTGGGACGTCATTTCCAACTCCCCCACCCCGGAGCCGGTGGCCGCCGGAGAACTGACCGAGGCCAGCCCGCGCTCCACTTGGTCCTTCGAACCCACGCCGCGGATCTCCAGCTACATCACCGCGCTGATCGCCGGCCCCTACCAGTCCGTCCGCAGCGAACTGACCAGCTCCGACGGGCGCACCATCCCGCTGGGCGTCTTCGCCCGCCGGTCCCTGATGCAGTACATGGACGCCGAGAACATTTTCGAGCTGACCCGCCAAGGCTTCGCCTTCTATGAAGAGCAGTTCGGCACCCCGTACCCGTTCGAGAAGTATGACCAGCTGTTCGTTCCGGAGTTCAACGCCGGCGCCATGGAGAACGCCGGTGCCGTGACCTTCCTCGAGAGCTACGTCTTCCGCTCCCGGGTCACCGAGGCCACCGTGGAACGCCGCGCCGTGACGATCCTGCACGAGCTGGCCCACATGTGGTTCGGCGACCTGGTCACCATGCGCTGGTGGAACGACCTGTGGCTGAACGAATCCTTCGCCGAGTTCATGTCCACCCTGGCCGCCGCCGAGGCGACCGAATTCCGGCAGGCGTGGACTACCTTCGCCTCGCTGGAAAAGGCCTGGGCCTACCGCCAGGACCAGCTGCCCACCACGCACCCGATCGTCGCCGAAATCCGGGACCTGGAGGATGTCCAGGTCAACTTCGACGGCATCACCTACGCCAAGGGCGCGTCCGTGCTCAAGCAGCTGGTCGCCTGGGTCGGACAGGATAAGTTCATGGCCGGCGTCCGCGAGTACTTCGGCAAGCACGCCTGGCAGAACACGGAACTCTCGGACCTGCTGTCCGAGCTGGAAACCGCCAGCGGCCGGGACCTGTCGGACTGGTCCGCGAAGTGGCTCGAAACCGCCGGCGTGAATACCCTGCGTCCCGAGTTCGAGACGGACGAGGACGGCACCATCACGTCCTTCGCGGTGCTGCAGAGCGCTGTCGAGGAATACCCCACCCTGCGCCCGCACCGCCTTGCCATCGGTTTCTACAACCCGGACGGGGACGGCCGGCTGCAGCGCACGCACCGCGTGGAGCTCGACGTCGACGGCGCCCGCACCGAGGTGCCCGAACTCGCCGGCCAGCCGCGCCCGGCCCTGCTGCTGCTCAACGACGACGACCTTGCCTACGCGAAGATCCGCCTGGACGACGCCTCGCAGCACACCGCCACCCGCAGCCTGCGCAACATTGCAGACTCCCTGCCCCGGACCCTCGTCTGGGCATCTGCCTGGGACGCGGCCCGTGACGCGGAGATCCCGGCCCGCAACTATGTGGAACTGGTGCTGCAGAACATCGCCTCCGAATCCGATTCCACCGTTGTCCAGGTGCTCCTGCGCCAGCTGGCCACCACCCTGGCCTTCTACGTCAGCCCCCAGGACCGCGACGCCATGACGGCCGCCGCCGCCGACAGCCTCTGGGAACTGGCCACCGCGGCGGAACCGGGCTCGGATTCGCAGCTGCAGTTCGTCAAGGCCTTCGCCGCCCACGCTTCCTCGGACGAGCAGCTGGACGCGCTGGCCGGACTGTTCACCGGCAGCCAGACCCTCGAGGGCCTGGCCGTCGACGCGGACCTGCGCTGGGAACTGCTGACCGGCCTTGTCGCCGGCGGCCGGATGGGTGCAGAGGACATCGACGCCGAACTCGAGCGCGATGCCACGGCCACCGGCGCCCTTGCCGCGGCCATGGCGCGTGCGGCCATTCCCACGGCCGAGGCCAAGGCAGCCGCCTGGGAAGCGATCGTGGAGCGCTCCGATATGCCCAACGCTGCCCAGCGTTCGGCCATCGCCGGGTTCATGCGGGTCCACGACACCGCCCTGCTGGAACCGTACGCGCAGAAGTATTTCGCGTCGGTCCGCGAGGTGTGGGCCAGCCGCACCCATGAGATCGCCCAGCAGATCGCCGTCGGTCTCTATCCGTCCCGACTGACCCGCCAGGACACCGTGGATGCCACCGACGCCTTCCTGGCCGAACTGGGCGGGGACTCCCCCTCGCTGCGCCGGCTGATCCTGGAAAACCGCGACGGCGTGGTCCGCGCGCTGAAGGCACAGGCAGCGGACCTCTAGCAGTTCCCGCCGCGGTTTCCCGCCCGCCGGCCAGGCAGACGGTACCTTGGAGAACGTGAACCTCTCCGAACACCGTTACACGCTCAGCCTGGAATGGACGGGAAACCGCGGCGACGGCACCGCCTCCTACCGCGGCTACGGCCGCGACCACATTCTGCGGGCCCCCGGACTGCCGGACCTGCCCGGCACCGCCGATCCCACCTTCCACGGCGACCGGGACCGGTGGAACCCCGAACAGCTGCTGCTGGCCGCGCTGGCGCAGTGCCACATGCTCTCCTACCTGCACGTAGCGGTCCGGAACGGCATCCGGGTCCTGGCCTATGAAGACTCACCCGTTGGTCTGCTGCGGCTCAACCGCGACGGCAGCGGCGAATTCATTTCCGCCGTGCTGCGCCCCGCGGTAACGATCGACGACGGAGCCGGGCCAGCCGCCGTCGAGCTGGCCTCCGGCCCGATGCACGGTGAAGCGAACCGGCTCTGTTTCATTGCGCGCAGCGTGAATTTCCCGGTGGAGCACCAGCCGGTGACACATGCCGGGCCCGGGATGCCCGCCGGGCACGGCTGACCCGGGTAGCCTTAACCGCAGACCACCGTCCGGCTATCCCAAGGATGAACAGCTACCCGTGCTTTCCGCTTCCGAAGTCGACCTGTCCTCAGTGACCGTCGACGACTTTGATTTCTCCGGCCTGATCGAGGCGGCCATCATCGCCCTGGTCGCCACCGGCATCTGGTTCGCCGCCCGTTTCGTCATCAACCGGCTGGTGGCGCGTGCGCAGAAGGGCTATTCGCTGTTCCACGCGTCCAAGCTGAAGTGGGCACAGCCGTCCATGCGCAACCTGGACAAGAAACGGCGTGCCCAGCGGGCCGATACCATCGGCGCACTGCTGCGCAGCGCCGTCAACGTCTCCATCTGGACGTTGGCGATCATCATGGTGCTGGATGCGATCGGCATCAATATTGCTCCGTTGCTCGCCAGCGTGGGCATTGTCGGCATCGCCCTGGGCTTTGGTGCCCGTGAGCTCATCCGCGATGCCCTGGCCGGATTCTTCATCACCATCGAGGACCAGTACGGCATCGGCGACGTCGTCGAGGTAGGTGAGACGGCCGGAACGGTGCAGTCGGTGGGTATCCGCATCACCCGCATCGTCGATGACCGGGGCGTCATCTGGTATATCCGCAACGGCGAGATCGCCAAGATCGGCAACCGCTCCCAGGGAACCTACGTCGGTGACGCCGCCGCGGAACCGGCAAAGACAGATACCCTGACGGACGGCATGGCTGCCCATGACTGAGCCGACGCACGGGGAACAGCTGCCGGAAGCTCCGCCCAGCGTAGCTTCCCTGCCCCTGAGGCCGGCGCAGCAGCCCACGCAGCAGCCCGCAGCCTTTTCCCAGCCGCAGTACACGGACAACTTCTACGACGCCGTAGGCGGCCATCCGACTTTCGTGAAACTCGTCGACGTCTTTTACGCAGGCGTGGCGGAGGACCCGCTGATGCGCCCGATGTATCCGGAGCAGGACCTCGGTCCGGCAAAGGAACGCCTCCTGCTGTTCCTCGAGCAGTACTGGGGCGGACCGAAAACCTACGGGGAGCAGCGCGGCCACCCGCGGCTGCGGATGCGGCACATGCCCTTCATCGTCACACCCGCAGCCCGGGACGCGTGGCTGCGGCACATGCGCACTGCCGTCGACTCCCTGGACCTCTCGCCCCTGCATGAGGGAACGCTCTGGGACTATCTGGAACGTGCCGCCCATTCCATGGTCAACTCTGCCTGAGGCACTGCCGCCGGCTGCGGCTACAGGACCGCGGGTGACCGGGTCAGCACGTGCCCGCGGTCGGTACTCAGCCGCAGCCAGCGCCCGTTGCTGAACAGCGCGGCGTCACCGGACCCGGTGTCCGCTCCGCCGCCCGGCAGGAAACCGAGCGAGAGCGCTGCGAAAGCCGCCCCCGCCGGCACCGGGACGGCGGTTCCGCCCATCGGCTGCGCCCAGACCCCGGCCCGGGCACTGTGCACGACGGCGGCTCCCGGGCTTTGCGGCAGCATGGCCGCCACCTCGCGGATTCCGCGGTGCGCCGTCTGCTCCAGCAGCTGTACCGGAACCCTGCCGGCCGGCTGCCAGCCGGAACGCGGCGCGAGGATGCCTGCCCAGGTTTCGCGGACGGTCATTGGCGGTACCGGCAGCACGGTGTCGGCTGTTCCCATCCGGGCCAGCCGGTCGGCGACGGCCGCCAGCTGGACCGTCGTGTCCACCTCGGCCGTGGCCGCCAGGGGCATGGTCCGCAGGCCCAGGACGGTCGGCGTTGCCTCGCCGAGGATCCTCGGCCGCAGGATGCAGACGTAGGCCGCGAGGACGCTGCCCACCGCCTGCAGCCGGACCGCGCCGTCGTCGGCCGCCCTGGCGCGGGCAACGAAGTTGCGCAGATCCGCGGTGACCTGCGGGTCTGCCAGCCGGAGTTCGCTGTCCATCTAGCTGCCCTGTCCGGCTGCCACGGCGTCACGGAAGGGCACCGGCTTCCCCTGCCAGTGCTGGAGCACCTGCCGCTGCCCATCGGTGAGCGGCGTGGGCCTGCCGGTCACGGAGTCGACCTGCACCATGGCTGCTTCCGCGTAGGCGTACACCGTGCCGGCATCTTCGTCCGCCAGGCGGAAACCGTAGGCAAGGCTGCTGGTGCCGATGCGGGTGACCCACACGTCCACCCACAGGGGCTCCCTGCGGTGAAACAGGGGTGCCCGGTACTCGATAACCTGCCGGGCCACATAGGTGGCCGTGCGGTCCCCGGTCAGGTCCCGGAAGCTGCCCGGCCCGCCGGCGTCGGCCGGAAGCGGCAGCAGGCCCAGCTGGACCCGCGCTTCCTCCAGGAACTGGACGAACGCTACGTTATTGATGTGGCCGTTGGGATCTTGGTCGCCGAACCGAAGCTGGACGGGAAAACGATGCATGGCTCCATCTTTCCAGAGAGTGAGCTTTGCCCTAAAACGGCGGACCCGGGCCGCCGGACTTGTTACTGACCGGTACGTTTAAGCTAGAAGTGTTCCACGGTTCCTGCCCCAGGCAGCACCGCCTTTCCTGCTAGGAGATAGTCCCAGATGTCCATTGATGAGTCCTTCGATCCAACCGCGTCCCTGCTCGAACTGCTGGACCTTAGCTCTGCAGGCGGCGCCAAGACGGATGAGGACATTTTTGTGGGCGGTTCCCAGCCCGAACCCCGCAAGCGGGTTTTCGGCGGGCAGGTGCTGGGCCAGTCCCTGATTGCCGCGGCCCGGACGGTCCCCGAGGACCGCGTGATGCATTCCATGCACGGGTACTTCCTTCGCCCCGGTGACAGCGACATGCCCATCACCTTCGGGGTGGAGCGGCTGCGCGACGGCCGGTCCTTCTCGGCACGGCGCAGCCATGCGTACCAGAACGGGAAACCGATCCTGTCCATGATTGCCTCCTTCCAGATTCCCGACACGGGGCTGGACCACCAGGAAGAGATGCCGGCGGGAATCCCGGACCCGGAAGACCTGCCGACCACGGCAGAACTGCTGAAGGACTTCGACCACCCGGTGGCCGAGGCCTGGTCCCACCGACGGCCCATGGACATCCGCCACGTCATGGATCCGGTATATGTGCGGGCCGGCCGGGAAAAGACACCCCACAACGCCGTCTGGATGAAGACCTTCAAGCCGATGCCCGACGGCGAGAACCTGCACCGTGCCGCGCTGGCCTATGCCAGTGACTACACCCTGCTGGAGCCGGTGCTGCGCGGCCACGGTCTGTCCTGGACCACGCCGGGCATGAGCATCGCCAGTCTGGACCACGCCATGTGGTGGCACCGTCCGCTGCGCGTGGACGACTGGCTGCTCTACGTCCAGGAATCCCCCAGTGCCTCCGCGGCCCGGGGCCTGTCCACCGGTCGCATCTTCAACCGCAGCGGCGAGCTGGTGGCCACCGTTGCCCAGGAGGGCATGGTGCGGATTCCGCAGCAGTAGTTCCCGGCAGTAACCAAAGAGCTCCGCTTCCCGGCCGGGAAGCGGAGCTCTTTTTGGTGCCGTAGACAGACTTAGTCGCGGGTCAGGCGGCGGTGGGTGACCCGGTGCGGCTTGGCTGCATCGGGGCCCAGGCGCTCGATCTTGTTCTGCTCGTAGGACTCGAAGTTGCCCTCGAACCAGTACCAGTTCGCCGGGTCTTCCTCGGTGCCCTCGAAGGCCAGGATGTGGGTTGCCACCCGGTCCAGGAACCAGCGGTCGTGGGAGACCACCACGGCGCAGCCCGGGAATTCCAGCAGCGCGTTTTCGAGGCTCGACAGGGTTTCGACGTCGAGGTCGTTGGTGGGCTCATCGAGCAGGAGCAGGTTGCCGCCCTGCTTCAGGGTCATGGCCAGGTTCAGGCGGTTGCGCTCACCGCCGGAGAGCACGCCGGCCTTCTTCTGCTGGTCCGGCCCCTTGAAGCCGAAGGCGGAAACATAGGCACGCGAAGGCATTTCCACCTGCCCGACCTGGATGAAGTCCAGGCCGTCGGACACAACTTCCCACAGCGACTTTTCCGGGTCGATGCCGCCGCGGGACTGGTCCACGTAGGAGATCCGGACGGAATCGCCGATCTTCAGGTCGCCGCCGTCGAGCTCTTCCAGTCCGACAATGGTCTTGAACAGGGTGGTCTTGCCGACGCCGTTCGGGCCGATCACGCCGACGATGCCGTTGCGGGGCAGCGAGAAGGACAGGCCGTTGATCAGCTGGCGGTCGCCGAAGCCCTTCTGCAGATCCTTGGCTTCCAGGACCAGGGAGCCCAGGCGCGGTCCCGGCGGGATCTGGATTTCTTCGAAGTCCAGTTTGCGGGTGCGCTCTGCTTCGGCAGCCATTTCCTCATAGCGGGCCAGACGGGCCTTGGACTTGGTCTGGCGTCCCTTGGCGTTGGAGCGGACCCAGTCCAGCTCGTCGGAGAGGCGCTTGGCCAGCTTCTGGTCCTTCTTGCCCTGGACTTCGAGGCGGGCGCGCTTCTTCTCCAGGTAGGTGGAGTAGTTGCCTTCGTACGGGTACAGGTGTCCGCGGTCCACTTCGGCGATCCACTCGGCCACGTGGTCGAGGAAGTACCGGTCGTGGGTCACGGCCAGGACGGCGCCGTGGTACGAGGAGAGGTGCTGTTCGAGCCACAGAACGCTCTCGGCGTCCAGGTGGTTGGTGGGCTCATCGAGGAGGAGCAGGTCCGGCTTCTGCAGTAGCAGCTTGCACAGCGCCACCCGGCGGCGTTCACCACCGGAGAGGACGGTCACGTCCGCGTCCGGCGGCGGGCAGCGCAGGGCGTCCATGGCCTGTTCCAGCTGGGAGTCAATGTCCCACGCGTCGGCAGCGTCAATGGCTTCCTGCAGCTTGCCCATTTCCTCAAGCAGCGAGTCAAAGTCGGCGTCCGGCTGGGACATCTCCTCGGAGATCTCATTGAACCGCTGGATCTTGCCGTAAATCTCGCCGACGCCCTCCTGGACGTTGCCGAGCACGGTCTTTTCCTCGTTCAGCGGCGGCTCCTGAAGCAGGATGCCGACGCTGTAACCGGCGCTGAGCCGGGCTTCGCCGTTCGAGGGGGTGTCCAGTCCCGCCATGATCTTCAGGATGGTGGACTTACCCGCACCGTTGGGACCCACCACGCCGATCTTGGCACCGGGGTAGAAGGACATGCTTACGTCGTCCAGGATAACTTTGTCGCCAACGGCCTTACGGGCCTTGGTCATCGTGTAGATAAATTCCGCCATAGATCAAGGCTAATGTGTCAGCGCCGATATCCACCATTTTCCGGCTTCCGGCTCGCTCTGCCGTTCCACCGGCCGTGCACGCCGGTCCGGCCCGGCGGCTGGTGCCGGAAGGCTAGTTGCCGACGAAGCAGCCGCCGTCGGAGAGCACCGGGAGCACGGTGACACTCGCCGCCCCGTCCCGGATTTCGCCGAAAATGCACTCCCCGCCCTGCGCGGCCGCCGCCTGAATGGAATCGACGTCCAGGCCGGTGGGCGTGCGGTCTGCCGACACCTCTACCGAATCCGCCGCAAAGCCGGCGGCGGCAAACGCTGCTGCCACCGCGTCCCGGTCCGGGGAAGGATCGGTGTCAGCCAGCTTCCGCAGCTCGGTTTCCAGCGCGGCCGTGACTGCGTCCGGGGTGCTGTCCGGTGCCGCACCAGTGGGAACGGCCTCCGGCGCGGCGGATTCCGCCGGGACAGGTGCAGGGTCATCTTCCCCCGCCGAACCGCAGCCGGAGAGCCCGACCGCGAGCGCAAGGAACACCGTGCCCAGCAGGGCGGCGGGTCTGGTCAGTCGGCTTAGTCGGCACAGACGGCGGCGGTTCATCCGGTGATTGTGTCACGCGCCGCACCGGGCGGACAAAGGGGCCACGGCATCACCGGAAAGCGCCGGTTAGTAAGGTGCTCCTGCCCGTTCGCGGCCTTCCGCTGCAGCTTCCGTCCCGTCGTCGTCCGCAGTGCCGCCGGTGTCGTCGCCGGGATCGAGCAGTTCACCGGTCAGCGGGTCCAGCCGGCCCAGCGCTCCGGTGAGGTCCGGATCGCCGTTTTCGCCGTGTCCGCTGCCGTCTTCCGTCCTGGCCGGGCTGTCCGGCCGCTCCCCCGCGGAGGTGTCGGTGCCCGCCGAGGCCGTTCGGCGGAAGCTGGCGGTGCCCCACATCAGGTCGTGGCCCACGGTGTCGGCATCGATGTCCGCACTGGTGCCGCTGCGGCCGTCCTCCGTCATCCACTGCCGCAGCCGCAGCCTGCCGGTAACCACTACCCGGTCCCCCTTGTGGATGCTGAACACGGCGTTGGTGGCGAGCTGGCGGAACAGGCTGACGGCGTACCAGTTTGTCTGCCCGTCCTGCCATCCCCCGGTGTCGCGGTCGTAGCGGCGTTCCGTGGTGCACATCCGGAAACTGGCAACGGCTAGACCGTTGTCGGTGGTGTTCTGGCGGAGATCGGTGGCCACGTAACCGCGCAGCGTAATGGTGTCACTCATGTTTTCCTGCCTTCGGCTCAAGGCCGCGGCGCCGGCTCAGAGGCTCGGCCCGGACGGCCCGGGTACCGGCGGAACCACCGGTCCACCCAGTCTTCGCCCGAGGCACGGCGGGCGCTGCACAGGCACGGCCTTTGTGGATACCTGCGGAAGGCACCAGGCACGGGAAGCGCTGTGGAGGAAAAGCCGCCTACGGGAACGGCCGCCCGGTCAAAGACCCGGCGGCCAGCTGTTCCCGTCGTTTCGGTGCCCCCGGCGCGACTCGAACGCGCAACCTACGGATTAGAAGGCCGTTGCTCTATCCATTGAGCTACGAGGGCCACCCGTCGATGGTACTACGCCGGGCGGTGCCGTCCGTGCACCCGGGGGGCGGGCGGCCCGGTGCAGGCGTCCCCCGGAGACCCGCCGAAAAAAAATCCCGGCTGCCTGCATCCAGCGCGGGCACCCCGGGAGTAGTAGGGGTGTAAGTCACAATCCGTACCCGAGAGGTGCGGCAGATTAAGGAGCTCAGACCATGCGCAAGACCGCTACCGCTCTCGCTACCCTCGGCCTGGGTGCCGCCGCAGCCTTCTCGGCTGTACCGGCGTCCGCCGCTGAATCCGATATGGCAAAACTGTCGGTACTGCACGGAGTCCCGGACACTCCTGTGGACGTGTATGTCAACGGCACACTGACCCTGGACGACTTCATGCCGGGCGAACTTGCCGGGCCGCTGGATCTGCCGGGCGGCAACTACCAGCTGGCCATCACGGCCGCGGACGCCGCCGATGCATCCGCCCCGATCATCGGCCCGGTGTCCGCAGACCTTGCCGCGGGGGGCAACTACACCGCCACGGCCAACCTCGATGCCTCCGGTAACCCGACGGCAAACCTGTTCACCAACGACACCTCCGCGGTGGAGGCGGGCAAGTCGCGCCTGACCGTCCGCCACGTGGCCGCCGCGCCTGCCGTCGATGTCCTGGCCGGCGGGACGCCGGTGATCTCCGGCCTCACCAACCCCAATGAGGAAGCATTGACCGTTGATGCCGGCACGGTCTCCGCGTCGGTCGCCGCAGCCGGCACCACCACACCGGTGATCGGCCCGGCGGATCTGGCCCTGGCCGAAGGCACCAACACGATTGTCTACGCGTGGGGTTCCCTCGAGGCGGGCAACCTTGCCCTCGCCACCCAGACCATTGAGGGACTGCACTCCGCTCCGCACGCTGTTCCGGGTGCACTGGAGCAGGTCGCCGGGTCCGGGGATGAGCAGGCCGTAACGGCGGCTGCCGCTGCCGGCGGTGTCGCACTGCTCGCGCTGGGCGCCTTCCTGCTGCGCCGCCGGTCCGCCGTCAGCGACAGCTAGGCAGCACCCCGCCAGATTCCCGGTGCTGCGGTGCACCCCCCTTTCCGCACCGCAGCACCGGGGTTCCCCTTTTTTCCGGAGGTTCCATCCATGTCCGTTGTTCCCCTGCGGCGATTCACGGCAGCAGCCTGCCTCTCCGCTGCCGTCCTGACCGGCACGGCGGCCTGCAGCGGTGCCCCCGACGCCGTCGCCCCCGCCCCCGCCGTTTCGACGGCACCGCCGTCGACCGAAGCCCCGGCGCCGGCGTCGACGGCGGAACCGACCATTCCCGCCACCGGCATCCCCGTGCGGCCGGCGGTGCCCACGCCCGCCGAAGCCGTTCCGGATCCCGTGCGGGTGAGCGTGGAAGGTACCGGCATCGAATTGGAGGTGATTCCGGTGGGCCAGGAAGAAAACGGTGCCATGACGCTGCCGGACAACCACTACCAAGCCGGCTGGTACCGCTACGGGCCCGCCCCCGGCTCGTCCCGGGGAGCTGCAGTGCTGGCGGCCCATGTGGACTCCCGCACCGAGGAACTTCCCATCGCAGGGCTGGACGATGTCCCTTCCGGCACTCCCGTCACCGTAACCCGCAGCGACGGAACCACGGTCCGCTACACCACCGAGAGGGTGCAGAACATCCCCAAGGCCTCACTCGCCGATTTCGATCTCTTCGCCCGCGACGGCGCTCCGCGGCTGGAACTGGTAACGTGCGGCGGTAGATGGCTGGACTCGGTCGGTGATTATGAAGACAACGTTGTGCTCACCGCCGTGCCCGTACCATAGTGGCAACTCCTTCAGAGCTGCCGCAGACCGGATGCAGCCCCGACGGCAGGAGAACGGCACTGATGCCCATGGGCGCCTCAGAACGCGACGCCGCCATGGACCGTGCCTTCGCGGCCGGGGACGAGGCGGCGCTGGCGGAGGCCTACCGCCGCTTCTCGCCCCTGATCCGTGCCCTGGCGTTCCGCCGGCTGCTCGACCAGGGTGCGGCGGACGACGCCGTGCAGGAAGTATTCATCCGGGCCTGGAAATACCGGGGCAGTTACGTGCCGGACCGCTCCACCCTCGCCGCCTGGCTGGTGGGGATCGGGCGGAACGTGGCCTCGGGCATGGCCACGGCGAGCGTCCGGGCGGCGGAGACCCTGGTGGAAAGTCCCGAGCCCGGCAGGAGCACGGCGGGACCCGCGGGTCCTGACCCCGACGGGGTGGCCGACCGCGTGGTGCTTGAGGCCGAACTCAACCGGCTCGGGGAACCGCAGGGTTCCATCCTCCGGCTCGCGTTCCACGAAGACCTTACACATCAGCAGATATCGGAAACACTGAAATTGCCGTTGGGCACCGTAAAGAGCCACATACGAAGAAGCCTTGTCCAGCTCCGGCAGCGATTGGAGGTCAGCGATGCAGCATCTGCCACCTGAGACGCTGGCCCTGTGCGCCCTGGGCGAAGCCGGGCCCGAGGACGCGGCCCATCTCGCGCACTGCAGCGCATGCGCCGACGAGGTCACCGCACTGCGGCGCGTGGTTACCGCCGGAAGGGCTTCCGCCGAACCCGGGGACCTGCCGCGGCCGCCGTCGTCGGTGTGGGACTCCATCCACGCCCGGCTCGAACTCAGTGATGCCGTCCGCGCCGATCCCTTCGACCCAGCCGATCCCCTCGACTCAACGGAGACCGGACAGACCGCCGTCGTTCCGCTGGAGGCCGCCCGGAAGCGGCGGGCACGACGCCGGCTCCCGCAGATCCTCGGTGCTGCCGCCGCCGCCGTGGTCCTGGCCGCCGCGGGAACGTGGGGCATCTCGCGAATCCTGGCCGACCGCAGCGAAGTGATCGCCGCGGTGGAGCTGGACCCCTTGCCCGCTTACACCGAAACGGGGCGGGCCGAGGTGGACCAGCGTTCCGACGGCGCCCGTGAACTGGTCGTCACGGCGAGCGGATCCGATGCCCGGGGATTCCGCGAGGTCTGGCTGATTGCCCCCGACGTACAGCGCATGGTCAGCCTCGGAACCATGGAGGGCACGGAAGGCCGGTTCACCATTCCGGCTAACCTGAACCTCGATGAGTACCCCATTGTTGATATCTCGGACGAGCCATTTGACGGCAATCCCACCCATTCCGGGGATTCCATCCTGCGCGGTGTCCTCGACCTCTAACGCCCCGCCGGCGGCCGTCCGTGGCTGAACCGCAGGAAATCGCCGCCGAATGGTGGTCCCGGGTCCTGGCGGGCTTCGACCGTGTTCCGGGGCTGGAGCCCGGGCCGGGGGTGCTGCTGCTGATTGCCGGCGCCGCCGCACTGCTCAGCATTCCCCGGGCAACGTGGCGCTGGTTCGGGTTGTTCGTCACGTTTGTGCACGAACTCGGCCATGCCTTCGCGGCCCTGACAACCGGACAGGCCGTGAAGGGAATCCGGCTGCGCTTTGACCATTCCGGAGACATGCGCTCCCTGGGCCGGGGCGGTTTCCCGGCAGCGTGGGCCGGTTTCTGGGGCTACCCGGTGCCGGCCGTGGTGGGCGCCGTCCTGGTGCTGGCGGCGCTGGGCGGCTGGTCCGGCGCGGCGCTTTCCCTCAGCGCCCTGGTGCTGCTCGCGGCGCTGCTGTTCATCCGGAACGGCCAGGGGTTTGTCATTGCGTTCGGCTGCGCGGGAATCGCGGTGCTGCTGGTCTGGTTCGCCGACCCGGGCGCCGCCGGGTATGTGGCCATGTGCACGGGCATCGCACTCCTCGTCGGGGCCGTCCGCGACTGGTTCAATCTGCTGAGCGTCCACCTGCGCCGGCGCCGGAACCTGGAAAGCTCCGACGCCTATATCCTCTCCCGGCGCACCGGGATCCCTGCAGCACTGTGGCTGGCGGCGTTTGCCCTGGTGATAGCCGCCGCACTGGCGGCGTCGGTGTCCGCCGTGCTCGGGGGCTAGTTCCGAAAAGCTACACCTGGGGAACGGGGAAGGTGACCCGCAGTTCGAGCCGGTGCTGGCCGTCCGCTTCCTGCGTGTAGATGGCCTTGCCGGAGATGCCGGCGAGGTCATCGGTGCCGGAGCCGGGGATGATGTGCCCGGAACTGGCCGTGGCGGTTCCCTCCGCCAGCCCCCAGTGCTGGATCACCATGGTTCCGGAGCGGCCCGCGATGGTCCCTGCAAAGACCTCGGAGCCAACGTACCCGGCGCCCACGGAATTGCCGGCCATGATGAGGTCCGCGACGGACGTTCCGGTGATGTCGCCCTCATAGATTTTTACCGCCCGGACCGTGGAGAGTTCGCTGTTGGTTCCTTCCACCTGGTACGGGGTGGGTTCCCACTCCGAAACGTCGAAATCCGCCACAATCACTTCTTCAGTTAGGTCGGTCATTCCTCCAGTATCCCGTGTCCGCCGGCGGATTGCATGCCGGGGGCCGCGCTTGGGTAGCCTTATCGCTGTGCACGGACGCGGCACGGCAACGGATTTACCTAAGGAGCACCACCCTCGCATGACCCGGAAACCGGCATCCCTGCAGCCGCAGCTGCTCCGCCCCGCCGCCCTCTGGACGGTCTTTGCCGTAGTCCATCTGGGCTTCCTCGCCGCCTTGGCGACGCGGATCCTGAACGGCGATGTCCTCAGCGACGTGAACCTCTATCGGCAGTGGGCGTTCGAAGGAGTCCAGGACGGCCACTGGGTCGGAATCGACACCGGCTGGGTCTATCCGATCGCAGCCCTCGCCCCCATGCTCCTGGCTACGGTCTTCGGCTACGGCGCCTACCAGTTCACCTGGTTCCTCCTCTTTGCGGGTTTGAACGCGGCCGGCGTGGCGGTCCTGGCACGGCGTGCCGGCACCACGGGCATCGCCGCCGCGTACTGGTGGCTGGCGGTCACGGCGCTGCTCGGCCCGGTTGCCGTGGGACGTATTGACGGGCTGACCGCTCCCCTGGTGATCGTGGGACTGCTGTTCCTGGCCACCCGTCCCGTGCTCGCGTCTGCGCTGCTGTCCCTGGCCACCTGGATCAAGGTCTGGCCCGCCGCGGTCATCCTCGCTGTACTCGTTGCCTGGAAAAAACGCCTCACTCTTCTGGCCACCGGCGCCGCAGTGTCGGCGGTGATTGCCGTTGCCGTGGCACTGTCCGGGGGCATCAGCTACCTGCTGAGTTTCGTCGGCGAACAGGGCGCGCGCGGGATGCAGATGGAGGCGCCTTTCACGACGCCGGGACTGTGGCAGGCGATCCTTGGCTCCTCGGATGCGCACATCTTCGAAGACAAGGTCATCAACACGCGGGAGGTCCGCGGTGCCCTGGGCGAGCCCGTCGCCGCACTGATGACGCCGCTGCTGGCAGTGGCGGCCCTCGCCGTCGTCGGGCTGCTCATCTGGGCGCTGCGCCGCGGCGCCGATGCCCGGGCCCTGCTGATTTCCGGATCGCTGGCACTGGTCAGCGCGTTCATTGTGTTCAACAAGGTCGGATCGCCGCAGTTCATGCTCTGGCTCGGCGCCGTGACCGCCGTCGGACTGGCATGGGAAGGCAAGGCCTGGAAGGTACCCGGGATCCTCATGCCGGCCATTGCCGCGCTGACCACCCTGGTCTACCCGATGTTCTACTCCGCACTGTACGACGACCTGAACATTGCCGTAGCCCTGCTTCTGACGCTCCGCAACATCCTGCTGCTGGTGCTTTTCGGCTGGTCGCTGGCCCGGGTCATTCACCTGACCCGGGCAGGCGGCGACAGGGTCAGTGCACCCGCAGTTCGCCCGGAGCCGGCTCCGTAAGCTTCTTGCGGAACAGCACCTTGGTCTTCGGGTCCAGGAAAATCAGGTAGAGGGCGAAGCCCAGTGCAATGACCGCGGCAATCTGGCGGGCCGCGCTGAGGCTAAAGTCGAAGTAGGGCCAGATATCCAGCTGGTCGCTGATGGCGTAGACCATGAAGAACGAGACGAACAGGTACAGCGTCTTGGCCTGCCAGTCATCCCGCAGTCCGGTAACCGCAAACAGCGGAATGAGCCATACGACGTACCAGGACTGGATCATCGGCGCCAGCATCACGATGGCGGCGAAGGCCAGGGCCAGCCGCCGGATCAGGCGGCTGTGCTGGCCCACGAACATCTGCCACAGCACGATCGCCACGGAGGCCAGGCGTCCTATCGTGTGGACGATATCGGCCAATGTCCAGCCCGGCAGGCCCAGGGCGTTGCCCAGCGTGGCCACCAGCATGCCGGCAAAGCCCACCGGTGCGTACCAGATCCAGACGCTGCCGGGCGTGCTCAGCGCGCCCACCCAGCCGAAACCGAAGCCGTTGATCAGGCCCATGATCCAGAGCAGGCCCAGGGATATGCCCGCCGTCATGAACCAGTAGGCGAACTTCCGCCGCCACGACGCGTTCTTTCCGGCCCAGAGCAGGCCGATGAACGGAAGGAAAATAATGGTGATCGGCTTGATGCCGATTGAGAGGGTCACCAGCAGGATGCCGGCCAGTGCGCGGTTGGTTGCGGTCAGGTACAGCCCGGCCAGGGCGAGGCCGATCATGAGGGAGTCATTGTGGACCGCGGCAATGAAGTTGACCAGGAACAGCGGGTTCGCTGCGGTCAGCCAGAGGGCGCGGTTCGGGTTGATGCCGTGCAGTTCAGCCAGCTTCGGCACGTAGTACACGCACAGGGCGACGCCGGCCAGGGCCACCAGGCGGAACAGCAGGATGGAGAATTCCGGCTGGCCTCCGGTTATCCGCACAATCAGTTCCTCGATCCAGAGGAAGACAGGACCGTACGGGGTGGGACTCTGCGCCCAGAGATCGTCCGCGCCCAGCTGCAGGTAGTTGGAGATCTGCGAGTAGCCGTCCTTGTACGGGTTCAGTCCGCTGACCATGACCAGGCCCTGGGCAATGTAGGCAAAGACATCGCGGCTGAACAGCGGCAGGGTAAAGCACATGGGAGCCGACCAGGCGATCACCGCCCGCAGGATCACGGGCCGGGACTCCGGACCCCAGCTGCCCTTCATCCGCTGGCCCAGCCGGAGCCAGGACCGCACCAGGAGCATGCCGCCCGTGGCCAGCATGAGGACGGCGGCGACGGCGCCGACGGGCTCGTCGTAGCGCATCCAGATGATCAGCGGGATGCTCCGCAGATTGGCGGAGTCAAGCGACAGCCAGCCGACGCCGAGGGAGCCTACGAGCATCAGGAGGGAACCTATGAACCCCTGCAGGATCGCGGTGTTGGGGCGGTCGGCTTTCACTGTCTCCGAGCCCGGAGACGAAGGCTCGGTCGCGGGGACCTGGGCGGTCATCTGCGTGGTTCCAATCTCTGATTTAACGCTTTGTCCTGCGGGCCTGTCGGCAGTCAGGGTCGGGTACCGGCTGCGAGATGCGGACACAAGAATGCCCGGTACCGTAACAGGCTGATATTAGCATCGAGGCCTGCAGGCATCCCGGGCGCAACCGGCGCGGCCGCTGCCGGTCCTGTGAGGTGAACCACGGTCGCATACACTGAAGTTTCAGTCGGGACACAAGAGGCAAGGCGGTAATGGCTGTGGGGCGCCACCGGGCAACAAAGACAAGCACACCCGTAGGGACACTGGAAGCACTAAGGCGGCCGGGACGCAGTCCGGAACTGCTGGGCTGGGGTGTTTTCCTCACCGCGGTTGCGGCCGGCGCCATGGTGTGGGCGGAGGTGCCGCGGGGCCCGGCAGTGGCAGGTTCGGTTCTGCTGTTCCTGGCTTTTGGGCTGAGCTGGCTCTTCGCACCCCCGCGCCTTCCCCATGCCGCGGATCCGGTCGGCGGCAGGCCGACGGCGGCCTCCGCGGCACCCGCGGCGTCCTCCCCCGGCCGGTCCGCGCAGGATCCTGCCCCGCGTGCTGCCGCTTCCCCTGCCGCGGCCGGCAGCCACCACGAACCCCACGGGCGCCGCGCCGCTGCCGCGCCGGTCTTCCATGAAATGCCCGCCGAACCCAGCCGCTGGACCCGCACCTTCGGACCGCCCGAGACGGGACAGATCCCCCTGCAGCCCTACCGGACAGGCGTTCCGGCCAGTTATGCCACGGCCGACAACGACCTTCCCGACCGGCGCCAGCGCAGCCACTCCAGCCTCTAGCTCTCCCCGGCCCCCGGAGACGGGTCCGGTGAAAGCGGTACATTGGAGAAGTGCCAATAACAAATGAACGTATGGTCTGGATCGACTGCGAAATGACCGGCCTGGACATCAAGAACGACGCCCTGATCGAAGTGGCTGTCCTCGTCACGGACTCCGAGCTGAACATCCTCGGCGACGGCGTAGACGTGGTCATCAAACCGGATGAGGCCTCGCTGGCCCAGATGGGGGATTTCGTGCGCCAGATGCACACCACCTCCAAGCTCCTGGATGAGCTGCCCAACGGCATCACGATGGCCGAGGCCGAGGCCGCCGTCATCGAATACATCACCACGTGGGTGCCTGAGCCCAAGAAGGCGCAGCTCGCCGGCAACTCCGTCGGGACGGACAAGATGTTCCTGGCCCGCGACATGCCCGAGGTCATCGACTACCTGCACTACCGCATCATCGACGTGTCCACCATCAAGGAACTGGCCCGCCGCTGGTACCCCAGGGCCTATTTCCAGGCTCCGGCCAAGAGCGGCGGCCACCGTGCCCTCGGTGACATCCGCGACTCCATCAACGAGCTGCGCTATTACCGCGAAGCCGTGTTCGTCCCCGCACCGGGGCCGGATTCCGCCACCGCCAAGAAGATTGCGGCCGGGATTTCGAGTTAGGTCGGTCACAAAAACCCTACCCGGGACCGGATGTGTCAAAAGCACTCCAAAAACCGTGTAAGCTTGATTCCGCTGCCTCAGATAAATGAGTCCGCAAGACCACTCGCCTGGACTTCGCGGATGAACGTTTGAGGCACATGGTGGGTATAGCTCAGTTGGCAGAGCGCCTGGTTGTGGTCCAGGAGGTCGCGGGTTCAACCCCCGTTACTCACCCCAGAGAAACGCCTTGTGGGACGCCGGAGACGGCGTCCCACAGTCGTTTTGGTGGTGGTACTTGGTAGCATCTGACGCAACATCAGAGCATGTGAGGCAACCATCCAGACCCGCAAGGGCAAGAACGGTGAGTCCTACCGTGTCGGCGATTACGACGAAAACGGAAAATTTGCCTTCACCCCACACTGAAGAACCGGGACGGCGCCGAGCGCATCGCGCAGATCATCGACCGCCTGGGCACAACGTCGCCCTCAAGATCCTGAACGTGAAGCAGCGCTCCGAAGTCATGACCGAGTTTTCGTATGGTCATGGCGATCCATTCAGCAAGGCGCCCCGGCCCTCACGGAAACCATCAACCTTGAGGTCCGGAACACCATGGAGAAGGTGCAGTCATTCACTGTGAATGCAGGCAACATAATCTTCAGCTACGGGGCCGGCAAGGGGAACATCTACATTTCCGTATATACCCACACCGGAAAGCTGCAGACTGCCTTCCAGTCCTCCAAGGCCGACTTCGCCCGAGCACTAAACGATGGCGCCCCGGGGACAATCAAGAATGTTGATTCCTATCGCCATGAGTCCGAAGGTGCTGCTGTCTACAACGGCAAGCTCCTCACTGGACACATCGTTGACAACAACACTACGGACTACACGTTCTGCATCATGTCGCATAACGAATTGGGTGGCCGGCTCGTTACGCCGACAGCCATCCCGATGAACTATGACACTGGATGGGTCGCCCCCACCCTCAGCCCGGGCATCTCCTCATATAGCGGAGAGGCCACCGCCCCTCGAATTAGGCGGATCGGCAACCGCGTGTATCTTGACGGGGGGATAAAGGGAATCCCGGGAGCACCTGCGGACACCCTGGTGATGTCAGCCCCTGGCTTCGGGCCGAGCAGGCAACTCGAATTGCCTATGCAAAAATCGAATACCAAGAGTTTCGCGGCATGGAAAGTGCGCCCCAATGGAGACATCCTCGTCTCCTATAGCACCCTGACCGCGCCGACTGAGGCCAATTGGTATCCGTTCGCCTTTTCCTGGCTTATTGATTGACGCTGGCAATGGCGCCCCCTGATGTATGGTGAACGGATTAACCGAGGACGTCAGGGGGCCCATTGGTTGACATGAAAACAGTAGAAGCCAGACGACTGCTACGTGAGGGTACGCTTGCCGAGCGTGCAGGCGACAAGAAAGCAGCCGCGGACTTCTACCGCCAGGGTCTCATATTGGACCCAAGGGCATCACAAGCTGATTGGGACTTACTGGAAGAGTCCCCGGGTCAATTCCGGGAGCGGCGCGCCCTTTATTCGCTTCTGGCGATCCGCGTTGAAGACATGTCGCGGAAAGCCTACACGGAAGCAAAAGCAGCCAAAAGGCTACCAGGCTCGGAGCCGTTGACTTTCATGTACTGGGGTCAGGGTTTCAGCTCCGCCCCACCCATTGTCCGGGCATGTTATGAGCAGGCGGCCCGTTTGCATGGCCCTGATGAGATTGTGTTTCTGGACAACCAGAACATGCACGACTGGGTTGAGCTTTCGCCAGTGGTAATGAATCTCATGCACACCAACCGAGCGCACTTTTCCGATGTGCTACGGGTCGAACTTCTCGCCAAGCATGGTGGCGTCTGGCTGGACTCGACGTGCCTTCCGTCAGAACGCATGCTGACTATCTACCCGGAGCTTGTCCGTGGTTCCGGCTTCTTTGCATTCAGCAAGGGAAAGCCGGGGCTTATCTCGAACTGGTTCCTTGCGAGTACCCCCGGAAACTATGTGACCTGCATGATTCGGGATGCGCTGCGCCTGTACTACGGGGTCTATGACAAGCCGATCACCTACTTCTTCATGCATCAGATGTTCATGTACCTCACCCGGCTTGATGACCGGTTCGGGAAGCTGTGGGATAAGACGACAGCAGTAAACGCCGACCCTCGTGCGATCAATCGGGCCTTGCTGAAGGAAGTATCGGAGGTGGACCTCCACGCCTTACTCCAGGGAAGCTTCGTGCACAAACTCACCCACAAGAACAAGCCGGAACTAGTCACAGCCACTTCCGTCCAGCAGGCAATAATCGACGGCGCCGCGCAGTTGGTTTAGGTGCAGGAACCGCCCTCACCCTTCACCGGGTGGGGGCGGTTTCGTCGTTAAGTCACCGCCGCCTGACATCATCCTCGGGTGAATAAAGTTGATGTCATGGACGCGTCCCGACACGTTCACCCGGAGCCTGCACGCTGGATCCCTGATCCCGCCGACGTCGTGCATGCCCCCTACCGGCGAGAGCTGTACGTCCGGGTGACGTGGCACGACGGGACGGTGCGCGACGGAAAAGCCATGGCCTGGACCCGGGAGCGGGTACGGTTCTACGCCGAGCCTGAAGGCGTGGTCACCGACGAGTGGGTGCCGGCGAGCGCCGTCCGCCGGATCCACCGGGACGAAAGCAGATGGGTAGATCCCATGACTTGCTGCGCTAGGTACTCAGTTTTCGTTCACCGGAGCTTGATAGCGTCTTAGCCATTCGTCCGCTTGAGAAGCGATGCGCTCTGCTTCCGAAACCAGGTCTTGGAGCAATAGACCTCCGTCTAGAACGCGAACCTCATGGGTGTGATTGTCTACGAAGCGTAGATGGGTCGGAGCGTGACCATTGATGACTATGGAACCGGATGGCCCAACATTCATATCTACAACGACCGATGGCCGGACTCCCGTACTGATCTCGTAGAGGAACCCATCCAGATACTCGTCAAAGTGGGCGAAGGCGTTCCGGACTTTCCTTCGACCCAGCGGAGACGTATTCATGTCCACCGGACCGAGGAGGGATCGCAGAGTGCGACCACGGGCTATGGTCCATTTTCGCCTAGTTTCAGCCTCCCCCGTCAAGGGATCACCGTTACGATCCTTGCTGGCAGGGTTGGGCCACAGCAACTGGCCAATAGCCGCACCTGCGGTCACAGCGGCGTGAGCTGCTCCAATCACGACGGCTGCTCCTTGCGCCCCTTGAATCGCGGCGTTATAAGTCTGAACTGCCAGCATGAGCGCTGTGCGCTGAACTTGGATTTCTCTCATGTAGTGAACGACAACGTCGTCGTCGAGTGCGTCTGACCGTTTACCCATCGAATCCCCCATTCCAACCTGGAAGGCTCAGCCTATAGCCAGGGCCGGCCGTGATCAGGTTGGGTCCTCAACAGGACCAAGGAGGGGGAGCGCAAATGCACGCCAAGTGCAACCATGGTAGTGTTTTAGCCAGATTTAGAAGCACCTAACACAACAACCAAGTTCCGAAAGATCCACCGAATCCCGCTAGATTCCGGGGCTTTCAGGGGTAGTGAGCGTCTGGTTCAACCCCCGTTACTCACCCCAATGAGGCTGGCGGTTCCAGCTTCGAAAGGCCGCCTCGGATGTTTCCGGGGCGGCCTTTGTTGTTTGTGTTTCACTGTAAGCGGCGTGCGTTTCCGCGGCGCCGCGGGTTTCGGCCCGGTCAGCACCATTCCCGCCTATGCGTGGCTTATCAATGAGGAGGCGCCGCCTTGGAGCGCAGACTGTTCGAAGAGGACCATGAGCTGTTCCGGGACGTCGTTCGGGAATTCGACGCCCGCGAGGTGGCCCCGGGCTATGCCGAGTGGGACGCTGCGCACATGATGCCGCGCCGGCTCTGGAAGGCCGCCGGAGAGCAGGGCCTGCTCGGCCTGGCCGTCCCCGAGGAGTTCGGCGGCGCCGGCATGCCGGACTACCGATTCCGCGCGGTGATGGATGAGGAATTCGCCCACACCAACCACCTCGCCGTCGGCCTGGCCTTCCACCTGCATGACGACCTGGTCCTCCCCCACCTGCTGGCCTACGGCTCCGACGAGCTCAAGGAACGCTGGCTGCCGGGCATGGTCTCCGGAGATCTGGTCACCTCTGTGGCGTGGACCGAGCCGGGAGCCGGCAGCGACCTGCGCGGCATCCGCACCAAGGCGGTCCGGACCGACGACGGCGACTGGCGACTCAGCGGCCAGAAAACCTTTATCGGCAACGGCATCAGCGGTGACGCCTCGCTGGTCCTGGCCCGCACCGACGGCGGCACCGGACGCGGCGCCCGGGACTCCTTCAGCATGTTCATGGTGGAAAAGACCGAGGGCTACAGCACCGGCCGCCAGCTGGACAAGATGGGCTTGAAGGCCTCCGACACCGCCGAACTGTTCTTCGACGACGTGCACGTCCCCGCCGGGAACCTGGTCGGGGAGGTCGGCCGCGGGCTCGAGTACGCCGAGGGCCAGCTCCCCCAGGGCCGGCTCGCCATCGCCGTCGCCTCCTCCGCCGTCGCCCGGCAGATCTACGAAGCCACCGTGGAGTACACCGCAAACCGCAACGCCTTCGGGGAGCGCGTCGCGGACTTCCAGAACACCCGCTTCGCGCTGGCCGATATCCTCACCGAGGTCGAGGTCACCGAAGCCTACGTCGACTCCGCCATCCTTGCCTTCAACGACGGAAAGCTCGACGCCGTCTCGGCCGCCAAGGCGAAGCTGTGGGCCAGCGAACGGGCGAAGTCCATCACGGACCGCTGCCTGCAACTGCACGGAGGCTACGGCTACATCCTGGAATACCCGGTGGCCCAGGCCTTCCTTGCGGCCCGCCTGCTGACCATCTTCGGCGGCACCAGCGAAATCATGCGGGAAGTCATCGGACGCGGCATCGTCCGCTGAGCCCGGTTCCCGGCACCACCACCCACGAGAGAAAGACAGCAATGACCGTTCGTCCCATCGTCATCCATGGAGAACCCGTACTGCACCGCAGGGCGGCCGAGGTGGAAGAGTTCAATGATGAACTGCGCACCCTGGTCGCCGACATGTTCGAGACCATGGACGTCGCCAACGGGGTGGGCCTGGCTGCCCCCCAGATCGGTGTGGGCCTGCGCCTGTTTACCTTCGCCTATGAAAACGACGACGACGCCCCCGACCGCGGCGTCGTCATCAATCCGGTCCTGATCACCTCCAAGGTGCCCGGCTCGGATCCGGATCCGGACGAAACCTCCGAAGGCTGCCTTTCCGTCCCGGGCGAGAATTTCCCGGTGAACCGGGCCGAGTGGGCCAAGGTGACCGGTTTCGATGAATTCGGTGCCCCGGTGGAGTTCGAGGCGACCGGCTGGTTTGCCCGCGTGATGCAGCACGAGTACGACCATCTCGACGGCAAGCTGTATGTGGACCGGCTCACCGACCGCTGGAGCCGGAAGGCCCGGAAGGTGATGAAGGCCCAGGGCTGGACCGTTCCGGGCAACTCCTGGATGCCCGGTGTGGACCCGGACCCGTTCGGCCACTAACCCTCGGCAGCATCAGCGCCCGGGCAGATAGAAGGACCCGCAGGAAGCTCCTGCGGGTCCTTCTATCTGCCGGCTTATCTGCCGGCGTTGCTGCTCCGTTAGCCGGTGATGGCAGCCAGCGACTCGGCCCTGGGGAAGGCCGGCGGATTGACGTGGGCCATCTCTTCCAGGACCCGGACCACCTGGCAGCTGTATCCGAATTCGTTGTCGTACCAGACGTACAGCACGAGGTTCTTCCCGTTGGAGATGGTCGCGAGGCCGTCCACGATTCCGGCGCGCTTGGAGCCTACGAAGTCGCTGGAGACCACTTCCGGTGAAGCAATGTAGTCAATCTGCTTGTGCAGCGGCGAGTTCAGCGAGGTTTCGCGGAGGAAGGTGTTGACCTCGTCCCGGGTGGCGGCCGTCTCCAGGTTCAGGTTCAGGATGGCCATCGAGACGTCCGGCGTGGGAACGCGGATGGCGTTGCCGCTGAGCTTGCCCTCCAGCTCCGGCAGCGCCTTGGCCACGGCCTTCGCCGCGCCCGTTTCGGTGATCACCATGTTCAGGGCCGCCGAACGCCCGCGGCGGTCGCCGTTGTGGAAGTTGTCGATCAGGTTTTGGTCATTGGTGAAGGAATGCACCGTTTCCACGTGCCCGTTCACAATGCCGTACTTGTCGTTGAGGACCTTGAGGACCGGGGTGATGGCGTTGGTGGTGCAGGAGGCCGCCGTGATGATTCGGTCCTCGTCGGTGATCGACCCGTGGTTGATGCCGTGCACGATGTTCTTCAGGTTCCCCTTGCCCGGGGCTGTCAGCAGTACCCGCGATACGCCCTTGGCGGCGAGGTGCTGGGACAGGCCTGCCTCATCGCGCCAGCGGCCGGTGTTGTCCACCACCACCGCGTCCCTGATGCCGTAGGCCGTGTAATCCACGGTCGCCGGGTCGTTGGAGTAAATGACCTGGATCAGGGTTCCGTTGGCGAGGATGGTGTTGTTCTCTTCGTCCACCGTGATGGTGCCGTTGAAGGCGCCGTGCACCGAGTCCCGGCGCAGCAGGCTGGCGCGCTTGACGAGATCGTTCTCGGATCCCTTCCGCACCACGATGGCACGCAGCCGCAGTCCCTGCCCGCCGCCGGCCTTCTCCACGAGGATCCTGGCGAGGAGGCGTCCGATGCGGCCAAAGCCGTAGAGCACGACGTCGGTGCTGGTTCTTTCGTCCGCTCCGCGCTTACCGGCGACGTCGGCCAGTTCGGTGCGCAGGAACTCGGTGAGGTCCCCGCCGCCCTGTTCCTTGTACTTGTTGGTCAGCCGGGCCAAGTCCACGGAGGCTGCGCCCAGTTCCAGTCCCGTGAGGGCCAGGAGCAGCGGATAGGTTTCCGCCACCGGCAGTTCGGTTTCGTCGATCTGGCGGGCGAACCGGTGCGCCTTCAGAATATCGATGACTGACTTGTTGACGAGCGGACGCCCGTATACCGAGGTCACCACGCTGTTCTCCCGGTAGAGCCTGCCGATCAGCGGGATCATGGCCTCGGCGAGGGCCTCCCGGTCCATCCAGGCGTCAAGGCACGTATCCGAATTGGAGTTCACAGAACTTCACATCCTTCTCTCAGCCGGCACCGCGTTGTGCCGGTTGGGGGTAATCCCTACCAGTGTATTAGGACACATCCAGCCCACCAGCACCATTGCTGAGATATCTGTCACATCCGGGAGGCGGGCCGGCCCGCTTCGGCGGCGTTTCCGGCCGTTCCCTCCGACTCTGCAGGGCGGGCGGGTTCCAGGTCCGCCAGGTCGCGGACCCGGCGCAGCGGACCGAAGGCGGCGGCCAGCGGGGCCAGGGCCGCCACCAGGATGCCGATCAGGATGGCTTCCCGGATCCCCAGCAGCTCGACGAGCAGCCCAGCGGCAAACGCGGCTACGGCCAGCATCCCCCAGGTCACCATCCGCTGGGCGGACCCGAGCCGGCCAAGCATCTGCGGGGGGCAGACGCGCTGGCGGAAGGTGGTGGACACGACAATATTCAAGGCAACGGAAAAACCCGCGATGAAGAGGCCGATGAAGCCGGCGGCCATGCCCCAGCCCGGCGAGATGAACAGCAGGGTGGCGTATCCCGCCACGACCGGAAACATCGAGAACCGCCACACGCGGCCGGAACCCAGCCGGCCGGTGATCCACTTGGCGGCCAGGCCGCCCAGGGTGCCGCCCACCGCCGTGGATGCGGTCAGCAGGCCCAGCATGCCGGGGTGTTCGCCGAGGGAGCGGATCACCAGGAGCACCAGGAGCGACACCACGATGTTGCCGCCGAGGTTCCAGAGCGCTCCGGTGATCAGCAGCATGCGCAGCGGCACTGTGCTGAAGGTGTAGCGCAGCCCCTCCCCCATGTCCCGGAAAACCGGACGGTCCTTCGGACGGTCGGGGCGGGGCTCGGTGATATCGAGCCGGAGGATTGCCGTCAGGGACGCTAGGGATGCGGCAACCTGCAGCAGCAGGGCATTGGAAGCACCCCAGGCGTCGGTGACCCAGCCGCCCGCGGCGCGGCCGCCGGCATCCCCGAGGGCCCCGGAACCGGTCATCAGGCCGTTGCCCTCGACAAGCTCATCCCGGTTCACAGCGGCGGGTACCAGTGCCTGCTCCGCAAGGGTGAAAAACACGGCTGCCAGTCCTGCGCCGAACGAAACGGCAAACAACTGGCCAAGCGTCAGGACCCCCAGCCACCACGCGACCGGCAGGCTGGCCAGCAGCACCGTCCGCACGGCCAGGGAAACCACGATCAGCGGCCGGCGCCGGTACCGGTCCACGAGCACGCCGATGGGCAGGGCGAACAGGAGCCAGGGAAGGAAAGTCATGCCGGACAAAACGGCGACCATGGAGTTTGAGGCGTCCAGTTCCGTTACCGCTATTACGGGTAAGGCAACGCTGGTGACGGCAGTGCCGAGAATTCCGGCGGTTGAAGAAATCCACAGCCGCCGGAAATTGGCATTGCGCAGAACCAAGGGCTTCCTGGCCGTCTCCGTGTGGGACATTGCCACAGACTAGCCCAGCACCGGGCGAATAAAACCAGTCAACGTGCCGGAATAAACGCATTTGCGCCAAAGCGTAACCGGAGAATGCGTGTTCCCTTGTCCTGGGGAAACCGCAGCCAGGGGAAAGTATGTGGACGGGCTGGCCGATAAGCCGGGTTTTGTACGCCCGGACCGTTACCGGACCGGGAGCGGCAATCATCCATCTAGGGCCGCCGTTGCCGGCGGCCTCAAGCGGCCTACCCGGACGCATCGGGCGGGCAGCCCTCAAACGTGTCCTGTATGGCCTTGCTCCGGGTGGGGTTTACCGAGCCGTCCCGGTCACCCGGGACGCTGGTGGTCTCTTACACCGCCTTTTCACCCTTACCTGCTGCAGCTGCATAAAGCGGCCGCAGCGGGCGGTTTCTTTTCTGTGGCACTGGCCTGCGGGTTTCCCCGAGTGGGCGTTACCCACCACCCTGCCCTGCGGAGCCCGGACTTTCCTCGGCGGCAGCGGATTCCCCGAAAGGAATCCGCGCCGACGCGATTGCCTGGCCAACCCGTCCATCCCCAACTCTACCGTCCCGGTGGGAGCTTCCGGACCGGAAGGCCCCCGGCCCGCTCGCGTAGGATTAACCGGTGCTGATTCTGCTTCCTCCCTCTGAAGGAAAAACCGCTGCTCCGTCCGGACCCGTCATGGACCCGTCCCGGCTGCATTTTCCGTTGCTGACCGAACCGCGGTCCCTGGTGCTCAAGGCCCTGGCCGACGCCAGCAGCAGCGCGGACGCCTTGTCGGTCCTGGGAGTAGGGGCAACATTGGCCCCGGAAGTGCAGCGCAACACGGTGCTCGAGACACAGCCGTGCGCGCCGGCCCACCGGGTGTACACCGGCGTGCTGTACGACGCGCTGGGGTACGCATCGCTTCCGGTCCAGGCGCAGCGGCGGGCCGACGACGCCGTGCTGGTGATCTCCGGCCTGTGGGGCGCCCTTGGATTCGGGGACCCGATCCCGGCGTATCGGCTTTCCATGTCGGTGCGGCTGCCGGAAACCGGACGCCTTGCCGCCTTTTGGAAGCAGCACCTGACGGGTCCGCTGGACGAATACGCCGGCGGCGACCTGGTGGTTGACTGCCGGTCGAGCACCTATGCGGCGGCGTGGACACCGGATCCGCAGCGCACGGCGGCGGTCAATGTGTTCCAGATCCGCGGCGGCCAGCGCAAGGTGGTCTCGCACTTCGCCAAGCACACCCGCGGTGAACTGGCCCGGCACCTGTTAATCCGCAGGGGTGCCGAGCCTGCCACTCCGCAGGAACTGCTGGACGCAGCCCGGGAAAAGTGGGACGCCGAGCTGGTGGCTCCCGCCGGGAAGAAGCCGTACCAGCTCAACATCATCCTGCCGGAGCAGGCCTAGGGCACGAATCGGCCCTGGGCCGACAGCTAGCCGGCCACCAGTTCCACTTCGAAGCCTTCTTCGTTTTCCAGGTACGCCGCGTAGTGCTCCGCTCCCCCTGCATGGGGGTGCCGGTCCGCGAACAGGAGCGTCCAGCCGTGGCTGGCTGCCCGCCGGGCCAGGAGTTCGACGTCGGCCTCCGACCCGGCGCGGAACGCCAGGTGGTTCAGTCCGGCCCGTTTCCGGGAGTACGGACCCCGTTCGACGTCGGGCCCTGCTTCGAGGACGATGTACCCGTCGGCGCCCTGCCAGCTCGCTCCGGTGCTCCAGGTGTCCTTCCGGATATAGCCCAGCCGTTCGAGCAGCCAGCCGAGGGATTTCTCCGCCGCAGCGAAGTCATTGACCCAGATTTCTGTGTGATGCACCCGTCCCGTGGGCGCGGCCGCCTCAGCGGCCGGGGCAGCAGTTTCGAGCTCTGCCGCCGCGGCGGCTGCCTTGGCGTCGGCTCCGGCACGCGGCTTCCACGGCACCCCGGCGGTGCCGGCGTCCATCGCCTCGTTGGACAGCCGGTCCGCGTCCTTGTTCAGCTCGCGCGGAATCCACTGGTACTTCACCCGCTGGGGGTTCACGACCGACCGCGCCTTCGCAGCAAGCTTCTGCATATCCGCATGCTTGATCTTCCAGCGGCCGCTCATCTGCTCCACGACGAGCTTGGAATCCATCTTGGCCAAGATCCAGCAGTCCGGGTCGATGCTGTGGGCGAGTTCCAGGGCAGCGATGAGCCCGGAGTACTCGGCCACGTTATTGGACACCCGGCCCACGTATTCGGCCTTCTCGGCCAGGATGCGGCCGGTGTCGGGGTCACGGACCAGTGCGCCGTAGCCCGCAATGCCGGGGTTGCCGCGCGAGCCGCCGTCCGCCTCCACGATCAGGGTGCGCCGGGCTGCGCGGGCCGCGGAACGGGCAGGCGGGGGCTCCGCGCCGGAGTCAGGCTCCGGGTCGAACAACGTCACCGCTCAGCTGCCCCACTCGGCGGAGCGGACCAGGATGCACCCTGAATCCGGGCAGAAGACAATCTCGTCGTCGGCGGCCTTGCGGATGTCCGCCAGGTCACCGGGGCTCAGCTGCATCCCCGAGCCTTCGGACGTGCCGTGGAACAGCCGTGCGGCGCCGATGCCGTGCTTGGAAAGGGTCTTTTCATAGACAGCAAGCAGTGCCGGATCGAAGCTGGCTGCCAGTTCCGCGCGGCGGGCTTCGGCATCGGTGCTGTCGGTACCGATAACTGCCAGTTCGGCGTCACGCTTGTCTTCCAGCTCCCGGCGCTTCTCGTGCAGGGCGGTCAACGCCGCACCGGCTTCGGCCTCGCGGCTGCGCGCCGCTTCCAGCCGTTCCATCACGTCGAGTTCCACGTCTTCCAGGTCGGACCGGCGGCGCTGCAGCGACACGATTTCCGCCTGCAGGGCGGTCAGCTCCTTGGAGCCGCCCTTGCCGCTGTCCAGGTGCTGCTGGTCACGGGTCATGCGTGCAACAACGGACGCCACGTCCGCTTCCGCACGGGTGAGTTCACGTTCAATGTCGGCCACTTCGGTGCCGGCTGCCACGCGTGCGCTTTCGGCGGCGGCAACATCATCGGCAAGGGACGCGATCTCGGGATTATTGCTAACGTTGCGGGCCTGGTTCCGCAGGGACTTGATCCTGCTGTCCAGTGCCTGCAGATCCAGCAGCCTCAGCTGCTCCGCGGGCGATGCTTTTGCCACCGGTTACCTCCGTGTATATCCGGACCTGCCTGGCCCGGCTCTCCTAAGCCTATGCCACCGACAGGGATCACTTCAGCCTAGGGAGTAAGGACAAAGTCCCACGGATCGGTGTTCACGCCGCTGACCCGCAGCTGCGTGGAGAAACCCTGGTCCGTCAGGACGTTTTCGAGGGCGCTGGCGGCGGGCCCCAGCCACAGCCATTCGCTGCCGAAGTGGGAGACGTCAATGAGATAGGGGCGGCCGTTTCCGGTGAGGGCACGCTCCCGCAGTTCCGACGCCGGGTGGTGGCGGAGGTCCGCAGTGACGTAGACATCAGCGCGGGAGGCGCGCACGGCGTCGAACAGGCTGTCGCCTGCACCCCCGCACACGGCCACCCGGGAGATCAGCCCCTTCGCATCCCCTGCCACGCGGACTCCGCCTGCGACGGCCGGCAGGAGGCCGAAGACACGCTCGGCAAAGTCAGCCAGGGAAAGCGCTTCGGGCAGGTCGCCGACCCTGCCGATCCCTTCTTCCGGCAGGCCCGCGGCGGCGGGCACCAGCGGGGTTACGTTCCCCAGCCCCAGGGCATCGGCGAGGACGTCGGAGACTCCTCCGACGGCGCTGTCACCGTTGGTGTGCACCGTGAGCAGGGCGCAGCCGCCCTCGATCAGGCGGTGGACGGCGTCGCCCTTGAAGGTCGTGGCTGCAACCGAGTTCACCGGTTTCAGCAGCAGTGGGTGGTGGGTGATCAGCAGATCCGCGCCCCATTCGAGGGCCTCGTCGATGACTTCCCTGGTGGGGTCAACCGCGAACAGGATCCGCCGGACCTCCCGGTCCGCGCGTCCGGCCACCAGGCCTGACGCGTCCCAGTCCTCCGCCAGCGATTCAGGCCACAGCTCTTCCGCTGCCAGCAGTATGTCGCCGAGGGTGGGGATGTCGGTGTCCGGTGCCTGGTCAGTGTCCGGGCCGGCGTGCTCGTGGGGATGATCCGCTTCCATGACTTTAGTTCTACCCTGCTCCCGTTACCCCGCTCAATTCCGCCGCGCCTGCCGTGATGGAGGGAACACCGCTGCCCGTGTTTTCGCCGGTCCCGGGAATCAAAACAGGACGCTGTGCCTTGTTAAGGGGCATGAAGACGTATGTATTAGGCGGAGGCTGCTTCTGGTGCCTCGATGCTCTCTACCGCAAGGTCCGCGGCGTAACCGACGTGGTTTCCGGCTACACGGGCGGGTCGGTGGACAACCCCGACTACGACAGTGTCAGTGCCGGTGTCACCGGACACGCGGAAGTGGTTGCCGTGACCTTTGACGAAGAGGTCATTCCGCCCGAAGTGATCCTGGACATGTTCTTTTCCCAGCACGACCCCACCACGCTGAACCGCCAGGGCTACGACGTCGGAACCCAGTACCGCTCGTCCATGTTCTACGGGAACGAAGAGCAGCGCAGCGACTTTGCTGCTGCGCTGGAGCGGGCACGGGATAACTGGAAGGACCCGATTGTGACCGAGATCGTGCCCCTTCCGCGGTTCTACCCGGCAGAGGACTTCCACCAGGATTTCTACGCCAAACACCCCGGCCAGGGCTACTGCCAGGTGATTATCAATCCGAAGCTTGCAAAGGCCCGCAAGTATTACTCCGAATGGCTTCAGGGCTAGGGCTCTCCTGCCCCGCCGATAGGCTGGAACGGGCATAACCGAGTCCGGCTTGTACAGGAACGTTGAAGGAATAGAGGAAATCATGGCTCGTATCTATGACGATGTAACCCAGCTCGTCGGCGGAACCCCGCTGGTCCGCCTGAACCGGCTCTCGGCCGGGCTCCCCGCCCAGGTCGCAGTGAAGCTGGAGTTCTACAACCCCGCCAACAGCGTCAAGGATCGGATCGGTGTGGCAATCGTCGACGCCGCCGAGAAGGCCGGGGCGCTTCAGCCCGGCGGCACCATTGTCGAAGGCACCTCCGGCAACACCGGCATTGCGCTGGCCATGGTCGGCGCTGCCCGCGGCTACAAGGTGATCCTGACGATGCCCGAGACCATGTCCACCGAGCGCCGGGTCATGCTGCGGGCTTACGGTGCCGAGATCGTCCTCACCCCCGGCGCCGAGGGTATGCGCGGAGCCGTGGAAAAGGCCAAGGAGATTGTCGCCACCACCGAGAACGCCATCTGGGCCCAGCAGTTCGCCAATGAGGCGAACCCCGCGATGCACCGCGCCACCACCGCCGAGGAGATCTGGGCGGACACTGACGGCCAGGTGGACATCTTCGTGGCCGGCATCGGCACCGGCGGCACCATCACCGGCGTCGGGCAGGTACTGAAGGAACGCAAGCCGGGCGTGCAGATCGTGGCCGTGGAGCCCAAGGACTCCGCCATCCTCAACGGCGGCTCCCCCGGTCCGCACAAGATCCAGGGCATCGGTGCGAACTTCGTCCCCGAGATCCTCGACACCACCGTCTATGACGAGGTCTTTGACGCCTCCATCGAGGATTCCGTCGCCACGGCCCGTGCCCTGGGCACCGAGGAGGGCATCCTGGGCGGCATCTCCTCCGGCGCCATCGTGTGGGCCGCGCTGGAACTCGCCAAGCGCGAGGAGAACGCCGGTAAGCTGATTGTTGCAACCGTCTGCGACTTCGGGGAACGTTACATCTCCACCGTCCTGTACGACGACATCCGCGGCTAGACCGCGTTCCGGCCCTTCCGGGGGCGGACCATCCGAGCAGAAAGTTCTCTGTGAGTCTGTTATCCCGACTGCGCGAAGACCTCGACGCCGCCGCATCGCATGATCCGGCGGCCCGGGGTTCGCTTGAAAACCTCGTTGTGTATTCCGGCCTGCACGCCATCTGGATGCACCGGCTGACCCACCGCATGTGGGCGAAGCCTGCCCTGCGGTTCCCTGCACGCGTGCTGTCGCAGGTGACCCGTTTCGCGACCGGCATCGAAATCCACCCGGGCGCAACCATCGGCCGCCGGTTCTTCATTGACCACGGCATGGGCGTGGTCATCGGCGAGACAGCGGAGATCGGCAACGACGTCATGCTCTACCACGGGGTGACCCTTGGCGGCCGTTCCCTGGCCAAGGTCAAGCGGCATCCCACTATCTGCGACGGCGTTACCGTCGGCGCCGGAGCAAAGATCCTGGGCCCGGTCACCATCGGCGCCAACAGCGCGGTGGGAGCCAATGCCGTAGTAGTCAAGGATGCCCCGGAGGACTCGATTATCACCGGCATTCCGGCCACCTGGCGACACCGGGACACCAAGATGACCCAGCCCGCCGTGGACCCCGCCGAGTACGTCGACCCGGCCATCTACATCTAGCGGCTCCGCTCCGCGAGCCGGCAGGGCGCAAAAAAAGGTCCGCAGCATCCGCTGCGGACCTTTTTTACGCCTAGGCCGGTCCTAGTGGGTATCCACTGCCTCGACCTCGGCGCGGTCTTCGCCCCACATGGTGTGGAAGGTGCCTTCAGCGTCCACCCGCTGGTACGTATGCGCACCGAACAGGTCCCGCAGGCCCTGCGTCAGGGCCGCGGGGAGGCGCTTGCGGCGCAGGCCGTCGTAGTAGGCCAGCGAGGACGAGAACACCGGCACGGGAATGCCCAGCTGCACGGCAACGGAAACCACCCGGCGCCAGGCCGGGACGGCGGCGGCGATCGATTCGGCGAATGCCGGGGCAAACAGCAGGTTGGCGGGTGCCTCGCTGCCGGCGTAGGCCTTCATGATGTCATCGAGCAGTTCGGCGCGGATGATGCACCCTGCCCGCCAGAGCGAGGCAATTTCGTCCAGCTTCAATTCCCAGCCGTACTCCTTGGCGGCGGCGTTGAGCATGTCGATGCCCTGCGCGTAGCTGACCAGCTTGGAGGCGTAGAGCGCCTGCTTTACGTCGTCCACGAATGTCTCGGGAAGCTCGACGGCGGCTTCATTGCCCGCGAGGGTTTCCTGGGCGACCCCGCGCTGCCCGCGCTGGGAGGACAGGGCGCGGGCGAAGACGGACTCGGCAATGGCGGAAACCGGTGACCCCAGGTCAAGGCCGGAGACGACGGTCCAGCGTCCGGTGCCCTTCTGTCCTGCCGAGTCCACGACCACGTCCACGAACGGTTTGCCGGTACGGACATCCACATGCCCCAGGACCTCGGCGGTGATCTCGATCAGGAAGGAGCTGAGCTGGCCGGTATTCCACTCGGTGAAGATCGCGGCCTGCTCGGCCGGTTCGATGCCCGCGGCGGAGCGCAGCAGGTCATAGGCCTCGCCGATGACCTGCATGTCGGCGTATTCGATGCCGTTGTGCACCATCTTCACGAAGTGGCCGGCACCGTCCGTCCCGATCCAGGTGCAGCAGGGATCGCCGTCGTACTTCGCGGCGATCTTTTCCAGCATCGGGCCGAGGGAATCGTAGGACTCCCGGGAGCCGCCGGGCATGATGGACGGGCCCAGGAGGGCGCCCTCCTCGCCACCGGAAACTCCGACACCCACAAAGTGCAGGTCCTTCTCTGCCAGCGCAGCCTCGCGGCGGCGGGTGTCTTGGAAGTGCGAATTGCCGCCGTCGATCACAATGTCGCCCGGTTCCAGCAGCGGCACCAGCTGGCCGATCACCGAGTCCACCGGCGCACCTGCCTTGACCATGATCAGGACCCGGCGCGGTTTCTCCAGCGAGTCGACCAGTTCCTGCAGTGTTTCGGTGCGGATGAAGTCGCCCTCATCGCCGTGCGCGGACAGCAGTGCATCCGTTTTCTCGATGGAACGGTTGTGCAGGGCCACCGTGTAACCGTTGCGGGCGAGGTTGCGGGCGAGGTTCGCACCCATGACGGCAAGGCCGGTTACACCAATTTGTGCACTCAAGTTCTCTCCAAGGATGTTTCAGGTGCCTGGCGGGCACGGGGCAGGCGCTGCGGAATCGCGCCGGTTCACGCTCCAGCCTATGCTTCTTCGGCTGCCCGCCGCCACATCGGCACGGGGTCACCCGCCCCGGTCATATTCGTGAACCACCGAGGCAACTGATTCAACGACGCCGATGCCTTCCGGGAAGGTGGAGTTCCCGGCGCTGAGCACAACGATGCTGTAGTCGCTGTCCTGCGTGCGGACAAAACCGGCACTGCCCACGTTCCACGCGCCGTCGTCGTCCTGCAGCCAGCCGTTCTTCAGCGCCACCTCGGCATCATGGTCCGGAATCCCTGCACTGATGCCCCAGTTCTGTTCCGGGCAGACGTTTTCCATCAGCCCCACGGCGAAGGCGAGCAGGTCCGCATCCAGCCAGTCGGCACCGCATGCTACGGTCCGAGCAATCCGCAGCTGATCCTGGGCCGTGGTCTTATTGGCGCCCCATGTATCGCCGGCCTCCGTGTCGGAGACCCCGATGAGCCGATACGTCCGGTCCAGCTCCGTCCGGCCCCCGATCCGGCGATACAGCTCGCTGGTGGCCGCATTGTCGCTGTATTCGATCATCGCTGCCGCGAGCTGTACTTCCTCCGCGGTGAAGCTGCGCTGGTCCTGGGTGGCCTGACGGACCAGGGTCAGCAGGATGGGCACCTTCACCAGGCTCGCTTCGAGGTACCGTTCTTCGGGGTTGTGGACCCAGGTCCGGCCCGTGCGGTTGTCCTGGACGGCAACGGAGAAGCCGGGGCCGATCTCTTCGGCGACGTGGTTCAACTGTGCGGCGATTCGGTCCGGCGCCGGCTCCGGTGTGCCTGCGGCAATGCTTTGGGGAGCCGGGCCCGCGGATCCCGTCACGGGAGTGTCCGGCGCGGCGCAGCCGCCCAGCAGGAGCAGTCCGGCCAATACGGCACCGGTGGTTTTCGCCGCCTTCGATGGTGCAGCCATCAACCCCCTCGGTTGGTCACGTTTCCCTTCGTTTTCGGCAGTCCTACTGGTTAAACGACAAAAAGCCGCCGTTGCCTCCCGCATGTGCGGAAGGTAACGGCGGCTTCTCCTGTGGGTCCTACCGGGATCGAACCGATGACATCCACGGTGTAAACGTGGCGCTCTACCAGCTGAGCTAAAGACCCGAATCATGGTGCCGGCCCGGGCGGAAACTTCCTCCACGGCCCTGCATCACGAGGAATTACACTACCCCAGATGCCGGCGGATGCCTAATCGGCGTGATCCGGGTTTCCGTCCGGCAGGTCCGGAAGGTTCTCCGCCAGCCAGGTCAGTGCAGTACTGACACCCATGTCGATTTTCAGCGTCGCCAGCGGATCCCCCCGGGTTGCACCCCGGTTGATAATGACCACCGGTTTGCCGGCCTTCACCGCGTACCGGACGAAGCGCAGGCCGCTCATCACCGTCAGGGAGGAGCCGGCAACCAGCAGGGCGCCGGCGGCATCCACCATGGAATAGGCCCGTGCCACCCGGTCCTTGGGGACGTTCTCGCCGAAATATACGAAGTCCGGCTTGAGCATTCCGCCGCAGACGGGGCAGTCCGCCACCACGAAGTCGTCGGTGTCGGCAATATCCGCGTCGGCGTCGGGAGCTATTTCGCCGTCCACCCGGGCCCGGTCAAGGTAATCCGGGTTCAACTGCTGGAGCAGCGCGGCGACCTCCGAGCGGGAGAATTCCGACCGGCAGTTCAGGCAGATGACGCGGTCGTACCGCCCGTGCAGGTCAATGACGTTGGTGCTGCCGGCGTCCGTGTGCAGGCGGTCGACATTCTGGGTGATCAGCCCGGACAGCAGTCCCCTGCGCTCCAGCTCCACCGCTGCGGCATGGCCGGGGTTGGGCACGGCGTGGCGCAGGTGGTGCCAGCCGATATGGTTGCGGGCCCAGTAGCGCCGGCGGAGGTCCGGATCACCGACAAACTGCTGGTAGGTCAGGGGATTGCGCGGCGGCGCGTCGGGGCCGCGGTAATCGGGGATGCCCGAGTCGGTACTCAGCCCCGCCCCGGTCAGCAGCGCAATCCGCTTCCCGCCCAGATAGCCGGCCGCACGCTCGAGCAGCCTCAGCTCATCCTCCGTGGGAGCCGGAACGGATTCCAGCGCCCTGCCGCTGGCGAAGCCCGTGAGTCCCAGGCCGGGGCGGGCATTGTTCGGTTCCTGCTGTTCGCTCACAGTTCCTCCAAGGCGGTGCGGTACTGTTCCAGCGGCCGCGCTGCACCGGGGCCGGAACGGATGCAGGCACGAAGGATCCCCTGCCCGTCGATGACGAAGCTCGCCCGTTCCGCCAGCCCGCGACGCTCATCAAGGACTCCGAAGGCCCTGGCTGTTTCTCCGTGGGGCCAGAAATCGGACAGCAGGTCGAAATCGAACCCTTCCGCCTCTGCCCACGCACGCAGCGTGTACTTCGAATCGCACGACACTGCCAGCAGGTGCACGCCGGCGTCGTCAAACAGGGCGCGTCCGGCCTGCAGTTCAGCGAGTTCTCCGCTGCACACCTGGGAAAAGGCAAACGGAAAAAAGACCAGCACGACGCCGGAGCCCCGCAGGCCGTCCAGCCGGATCTCTTCGCCGAACTGGTTGGGGAGGCAGAAGTCCGGAACCGCAGCACCTGCCGTGGGCAGGCCCGCAGTCACTTCTTGCGTCGGCTCACCAGGCGTGTGGCAGCCCAGTCGGCGGTGACGCCCGGGGACGTCGTCACGTGCAGTCCCGCGGTGGGGGCCGCCTCCTCGATGTCGGCCGGAGGAACGTAGCCATCCCGTCCGGACTTCGGCGTCAGGACCCAGACCACTCCGCCGTCGTCGAGCGTGGTCAGCGAATCGACCAGCGCATCCACAAGGTCACCGTCATCGGCACGCCACCACAGAATGACGCCGTCTACGACATCATGGTCGTCTTCGGTCAGGAGCTCACCGCCGATGAGGTCCTCAAGGTCCTCACGGAAGTCGAAGTCCACGTCCTCGTCGTAGCCGAACTCCTGAACCAGGTCCCCGTCCTTGAAACCCAATCTGCTCGCCACGTTTTCCTCAGTGACGGCCTCGGCCTCGCTCACTTCACTCCTCCTGGTTGACTGCATAAATACAAGGGAATCACACATTTGCCTGATCCGCGCGGTCTCAGACTCAACGAAACACCCAAACCCTGCGGGCATCAAGGGTTTGGGGGCTGTACGCCGTCAGCGATGACTTCCGTGCAGGCTACGCAACAACGGCGGCTCGGGACTAGAGTGGAAAGAAAGCAGGTTTGGGCGCCGAGGCGCGCATACGCGCAAGCGAAGATCCGGCGGACACCGGCCGGATCCCACAGAATAATGTCGCAGACACAATCTGTACATGAGAGAGGTTGGCCGTGGCCGCAGAAGACACAACGGACATCCTGAGCGGTTTAACAAACCAGCTACCGGACCGTGATCCTGAGGAAACCGCAGAATGGATCGAATCACTTGACGAACTGATCCGTTCGCAGGGCACTGAACGCGCGCAGTACATCATGCGTTCACTGCTCCAGCGTGCCGGTTCCCAGAGCGTGGGCGTGCCGATGGTTACCACCACCGACTACGTCAACACCATCCCGGTTGATCAGGAACCTGAATTCCCCGGCGACGAGGAAATCGAACGGCGCTACCGTGCCTGGCTGCGGTGGAACGCCGCCATCATGGTGCACCGTGCGCAGCGCCCGGGAATCGGCGTGGGTGGACACATTTCCACGTACGCCGGCGCGGCGACCCTGTACGAAGTGGGCATGAACCACTTCTTCCGGGGCAAGGACCATCCGGGCGGCGGAGACCAGATTTATTTCCAGGGTCACGCCTCCCCCGGCATGTACGCCCGCGCCTTCCTCGAAGGCCGCCTGTCCGAAGAGGACATGGACGGCTTCCGCCAGGAGAAGTCCCGCGAGGGGCACGCACTGTCCTCCTACCCGCACCCGCGCAGCATGCCGGACTTCTGGGAGTTCCCGACCGTGTCCATGGGCATCGGTCCCATGAACGCGATCTACCAGGCGCAGTCCAACCGCTACCTGCACAACCGCGGCATCAAGGACACCTCCGAGCAGCACGTGTGGGCCTTCCTCGGCGACGGCGAAATGGACGAGCCGGAATCGCGCGGCCTGCTCCAGCTTGCCGCCAACGACAAGCTGGACAACCTGACCTTCGTGGTCAACTGCAACCTGCAGCGCCTCGACGGCCCGGTCCGCGGCAACGGCAAGATCATGCAGGAACTGGAAGCCTTCTTCCGCGGTGCCGGCTGGAACGTCATCAAGGTGGTCTGGGGCCGCGAGTGGGACGACCTGCTGCAGCGGGACAAGGACGGTTCGCTGGTGGAGATCATGAACTCCACCCCCGACGGCGACTACCAGACCTACAAGGCCGAGTCCGGCGGATTTGTCCGTGAGCACTTCTTCGGCAAGAGCCCCGAAACCAAGGAACTCGTGGCCAACCTGACCGACGAGGAAATCTGGAACCTCAAGCGCGGCGGCCACGACTACCGCAAGGTCTACGCCGCATACAAGGCCGCCATGGAATTCAAGGGCGCTCCGACCGTCATCCTGGCCCACACGGTCAAGGGCTACGGCCTGGGCACGCACTTCGAGGGCCGCAACGCGACCCACCAGATGAAGAAGCTCACGCTCGATGACCTGAAGGCTTTCCGCGACCACCTGCGGATCCCGATCAGCGACGAGCAGCTTGAAGCCGACCCCTACCAGCCGCCGTACTACAACCCGGGTGCCGACGCCCCCGAGATCAAGTACATGCTGGAACGGCGCCGGGAGCTGGGCGGCAACGTCCCCGAGCGCCGGGTGAAGCACGAGCAGGTCCACCTTCCGGACGAGAAGGCCTACGAAGTAGCCAACCGCGGCTCCGGCAAGCAACTGGCGGCCACCACCATGGCCTTCGTCCGCCTGCTCAAGGACCTGATGCGGGACAAGGAATTCGGCAAGCGGATTGTGCCGATCATTCCCGATGAGGCCCGTACCTTCGGCATGGACTCGTTCTTCCCCACCGCCAAGATCTACAACCCCAAGGGACAGAACTACCTGTCCGTGGACCGGGACCTGGTCCTGGCCTACAAGGAGTCCCCGCAGGGCCAGATCGTGCACGTGGGCATCAACGAGGCAGGCTCGATCGCGGCGTTCACTGCGGCCGGCACGTCCTACGCCACCCACGGCGAACCGTTGATCCCGGTCTACGTGTTCTACTCGATGTTCGGGTTCCAGCGCACCGCCGACTACATCTGGGCGGCCACCGACCAGATGGCCCGCGGTTTCCTGATCTCGGCCACCGCCGGCCGCACCACCCTGACCGGTGAAGGCCTGCAGCACGCCGACGGCCACTCGCCGATCCTGGCCTCCACCAACCCCGCGGTGAAGACCTACGATCCGGCCTACGGCTACGAGATCGGACACATTGTCCGCCACGGCCTCGAGGAAATGTACGGCCCGGATTCGAAGGATCCGAACGTCATCTACAACCTCATGGTCTACAACGAGCCGATCCAGCAGCCCAAGGCCCCCGAGGACCTTGACGTTGAGGGCATCATCAAGGGCATCTACCTGCTGGCGCCGGCCAAGATCGACGGCCCCCGCACGCAGCTGCTGGCCTCCGGCGTTGCCGTCCCGTGGGCCTTGGAAGCCCAGAAGCTGCTGGCCGAGGACTGGGGCGTTTCGGCCGATGTCTGGTCCGTGACCTCCTGGAACGAGCTGCGCCGCGACGGCCTGGCCGCCGAGGAGGAAGCGTTCCTGAACCCCGGCTCCGAACCGCGGGTGCCGTTCGTGACGCAGCAGCTGGCCGGGGCCACCGGTCCGATCGTTGCCTCCACGGACTACATGAAGGCCGTCCCGGACCAGATCCGCCAGTTCCTGCCGAACGAGTTCGCCAGCCTCGGTGCCGACGACTTCGGGTTCGCGGACACCCGGGCGGCGGCCCGCCGGTACTTCAAGATCGACAGCCACTCGATGGTGGTGCGTGCACTTGAGATGCTCGCCCGCCGCGGTGAAGTCGATGCCAACGCCCCCAAGGAGGCCATGGAGAAGTACCACCTGCTCGACGTCAACGCCGGTACCAGCGGAAACGCCGGAGGCGACGCCTAGACCCGGCCTGCACTGACGAAAGGAACCGCCGCATCTGCGGCGGTTCCTTTCGTTTAAGTGCTTGGTGCTGCCGGACCTACATGCCGGTTTCCGACACCAGGTCTATGTGGGCCTGCATGGCCTCGGCGGCGGCAGCCGGATCCCCGCTGCGGATGGCAGCGGCAATGGCGCGGTGGGATTCCAGGGAACGCTCCGGACGTCCCGGCTGGCCCAGGGATGCCAGCCGCGTTTCACGCACCAGCTCCGAGATGAACGTCATCATGGACGCCAGGATGGAAGAGTGCGCAGCTGCGGCCACCGCCTGGTGGAAGAGCTCGTCGCCGGCTGTTCCGCGGTTTCCCCCGGAGATCTCGGCGGCCATGGCCTCCAGTGCCGCATCCACTGCGGCAAGGTCCGCCTCGGTACGGCGTACGGCCGCCAGCGAGGCCAGCTTTACCTCCAGCGTGCTCCGCGCCTCGACAATTTCCGGCATCCGGTCCCGGTGCTCACGCAGTTCCCGGAGCACGGACGCCACGCTGGGCCGGTACACCAGCACGGCGCCGGTGCCGTGCTGCACATCGATGACGCCCAGCACTTCCAGTGCCACGAGGGCCTGGGCCAGGGTTGCCCGCGATACCCCCATCCGTTCGGCGAGGTCGCGCTCTGCCGGCAGCAGGTCCCCGGGGCCCAGGCCGGTGGAGGAAATGAAACCGAGCAGCTGCTCGACCAGCCGTTCATACAGCCGCGGACGGGAAACACGCACGAACTCGCTGCCGCCGTTACTGCCGGGCATGGAAACCTCTCTCTGCTGCGCGGCGTCCGCCGGGTAGGTTTCCCGAGTATATCCAGCCCGGCGCTGTAGTTGACAAGACTCCTAGAGTCTAAGAGGCTAGTCCAGTGACACAGGTCACACGGAAGGCCGCCGGTCCGACGGCCTTGATCTTCTACTAAGGGGACGACGATGTCCGCTCCACTGCTCTCTATCCTGATACTGGCGGCCATGTTCCTGCTGGCCACGGTATTGCCCCTCAACATGGGCGCACTGGCCTTCGTCGGAGCGTTCCTGCTGGGCTTCGTCTTCCTCGGCATGAGCACGGAAGACATCCTGGCCAACTTCCCGGGCGGCTTGTTCCTGACCATAGTCGGGGTGACCTACCTGTTTGCCATCGCGCAGAACAACGGCACCATCGACCTGCTGGTCCGGGGAGCCGTCAAGCTGGTCGGCAACAAAGTGGCCCTGATTCCCTGGATCATGTTCGCCATTACCGCGGTCATCACCGCCGTCGGCGCCCTTTCCCCGGCCGCCGTGGCCATTGTGGCCCCGATCGCCCTGGGCTTCGCCGCCAAGTATCGGATCAATCCCCTCATGATGGGCATGATGGTGGTCCACGGCGCCCAGGCCGGCGGGTTCTCCCCCATCGCCGTCTACGGTGTCACGGTCAACGGCATCATCGCCGAAACGGACCTCGAATCCAGCCCGTTTGCCGTGTTCATGTCCAGCCTGCTGTTCAACATCCTCATCGCCCTGATCCTCTTCTTTGTGCTGGGCGGGAGCAAGCTGCGTGCCAGCACGGCCGGCGCCTTCGTGGAACAGGTGGCGCAGGCACGGATGAACGCCAGCGTGGCCGGCCGCACCGACGTCGCCTACAAAGGCACCGGATCCGATATCTACGGCCCCCGCGACCCTGCCGGCGACGGACTCGCCGCCACCAAGACGCGCAGTGAGATCCTCCCCCAGATCGCCACCATCGCCGGCCTGATCACCCTCGCCGTCGTGGCCCTCGGCTTCAAGGTCGATGTGGGCTTCGTGTCCATCACCATTGCCATGGTCCTCGCCCTGATCTCGCCGCAGGCGCAGAAGGGCGCGATCAACAAGATCAGCTGGACCACGGTCCTGCTCATCTGCGGCATGCTGACCTTTGTCGGCGTCCTCCAGGAAGCGGGCACGGTCGAATACGTCTCCGACGGCGTCGTCGGACTGGGCATGCCGCTGCTGGCGGCACTGCTGATCTGCTACATCGGCGCCGTCGTCTCCGCCTTCGCCTCGTCAACGGCCATCCTTGCCGCACTGATCCCGCTGGCCGTGCCGTTCCTGGCATCCGGGGAAATCGGCGCGGTGGGCCTGATCTGCGCCCTTGCCGTCTCCTCCACCATCGTGGACGTCTCGCCTTTCTCCACCAACGGAGCCCTGGTGCTGGCCAACGCCCCCGAAGGCGTGGACAAGGACCGCTTCTACAAAAAGATCCTCGCCTACAGCGGCATCGTCGTGGTGGTGGGCCCGCTGGTGGCCTGGCTGGTCATGGTGGTCCCGGGCTGGCTCTAGTCCCGCCGCTGCTTCTGCCCGTACTTCATCAGGAAAGAGTTACCCATGAGCACCACATCCACTTCCCGCGGACCCCTGGACGGTTACCTGGTGGTCGACCTCAGCCGCGCCCTCGCCGGACCGCACGCCGGCATGATGCTGGCCGATCTGGGGGCGCGGGTCATCAAGGTCGAAACACCGGGCTCGGGTGATGACACCCGCGGCTGGGGGCCTCCCTTCGTCGGACCCGAAGACGACCAGCAGTCCACGTATTTCCTCTCCTGCAACCGCAACAAGGAATCGATCGCACTGGACCTGAAGTCCGAGGACGGCATCGAGGTACTGCAGCAGCTGGTCGAGCGGGCCGATGTGCTGGTGGAAAACTTCCGTCCCGGGGTGCTGGACCGCCTGGGCTTTTCCGCCGCCCGGCTGCATGAACTCAATCCCCGTCTCGTCATCCTTTCCATCAGCGGATTCGGCCATGACGGCCCGGAGGCCACCCGCAGCGGCTACGACCAGATTGTCCAGGGCGAGGCCGGACTCATGTCCCTGACCGGTTCCAGTGCTGCCGACCCGCAGCGGGTGGGGGTACCGATCGCGGACCTGCTCTCGGGCATGTACGGAGCCTTCGGCCTGCTTGCGGCGCTGCTCGAACGCGAACGCACGGGAAAGGGACAGGTGGTGCGCACTTCCCTTCTGGCCGCCGTCGTGGGCGTCCATGCCTTCCAGGGCACCCGGCACACCGTTGCCGGCGAAGTCCCCGCCGCGCAGGGCAACCACCACCCGTCCATCGCGCCCTACGGATTGTTCTCCTGCCGGGGCGGCAAGGTCCAGATCAGCGTCGGGAGCGAAAAACTCTGGGATTCGTTCGCCTCGGCCTTCGGGATCGACGCCTCCCGCCCGGAGTTCGCCGGCAACGCGCAGCGGGTGCGCAACCGGCAGGCGGTCATCGACGCAGTGGAGGAGGCCTTCGCGGAGATCGAAGCCGAACCGCTGCTGGAGAAGCTCCGGGCCGCCGGAATACCGGCCGGAAAGGTCCGCACCCTGGACGAGGTGTATGCCTGGGAACAGGTCCACTCCCAGGGGCTGGTGGTCGACGTCGACCATCCGGTCCTCGGTTCCGTTGCACTCCCCGGCCCGCCGCTGCGGTTCTTCGAGGCTGACCGGGGCGCCGAAACCACCCGCCGCTCCCATGCCGCCCCTCCCCTGCTGAACCAGCACGGCAGCGGAATCCGCAGCTGGCTCGCCGAGGAGGCCGAAGCATGAGCGTCCAGGCACCGCGCCGCCGGCTGGACGCCCGCGGGCTGCTGGACCTGGTGGTCGATCCCGGCTCCTACCGCTCCTGGGATTCTCCGGTGGCGTACACCGAGCACAGTGCAGCCTATGAAGCAGACCTAGCCGCCGCCCGGGAAAAGACCGGGGTGGATGAATCCGTGCTGACCGGGGAGGGCCGGGTCCAAGGGCGGCGGGTCGCCCTGGTGGTCTGCGAATTCGGATTCCTGGGCGGCTCCATCGGGGTTGCCGCAGCCGACCGCCTGACCGAGGCCGTGGAACGTGCCACCCGCGAGGGGCTGCCGTTGCTGGCGGGACCGGCCTCGGGCGGGACCCGGATGCAGGAAGGCACCCTGGCCTTCCTTTCCATGGTGAAGATCACCGCCGCCGTCCGGCGGCACAAAGAGGCCGGCCTGCCCTACCTCGTGTATCTGCGCCATCCGACCACCGGCGGGGTGATGGCCTCCTGGGGGTCGCTGGGGCACATCACCGTGGCCGAGCCCGGTGCCCTGCTGGGCTTCCTGGGGCCGCGGGTGTACGAAGCACTCTACGGCGAGCCGTTCCCCGCGGGGGTGCAGACCGCCGAGAACCTGCATGCGCGCGGGCTGGTGGACGCAGTGCTGGCCCCGGAGGAGCTGGCCGGAACCGTCCACCGGGCACTGTCCATGCTGGTGCCCGGACCCGCCTGGCCGGTACCGGAGCCCCCGTCCCTGGCGGCCCGCCCCGAGCCGGTGCCGGCCTGGGAATCCATCACCATTTCCCGCAACCTGCACCGCCCGGGAGTGCGCCAACTGCTGCACTTCGGGGCCGAGGACGTACTTCCCCTGAACGGCACGGGGCAGGGCGAAAAGGATCCCGGCCTCCTGTTGGCGCTGGCCCGTTTCGGGCAGACATCCTGCGTGGTGCTGGGCCAGGACCGGCAGCGCGGCGTCCTCCGGCCGGCGCTGGGGCCGGCGTCGCTGCGGGAGGCACGCCGGGGCATGCGGCTGGCGGAGGAACTGGGCCTTCCGCTCCTGACCGTCATCGACACTGCGGGCGCCGCACTGTCCAGGGAAGCGGAGGAGGGCGGCCTTGCCGGCGAGATCGCCCGGAGCCTGAACGACCTGGTGGGGCTGGACTGCCCCACGGTCTCGGTGCTGCTGGGCCAGGGGGCCGGCGGCGGGGCGCTGGCACTGCTCCCGGCCGACCGCACGGTCGCGGCGCAGCACGCCTGGCTTTCCTCCCTGCCGCCCGAAGGCGCGAGTGCCATTGTGTACCGCGACACCCTCCACGGCGAGCAGATGGCCGAATCGCAGGGGGTCACCGTCGCCGCGCTGGCCGCGCACGGGATTGTGGACCACACCGTGGCGGAGCTGCCCGACGCCGCCGCAGAGACACCCGCGTTCTGCCGCCGGATGGCGCAGGCGGTGGAATACGAGCTGGCGACGCTGCGGACGGTGCCCGCAGCCGACCGACGCCGGAAGCGGACAGCGCGGTTCCGGCAGCTCGGATCCGTGCTCTAGCCCACAGTGTCCCGGGCTGTGCCCCATGTTCCGCGGAAGCTTCCGTCCTAGCGAACTTGTAGCCTTCACACAAAATAGCGGTTCGCGGACGCAGCCCGTAAGCTCGCAGGTATGCCAGTGCGCCCCACCACGTCCGCTGCCTCGTCGCCGCCGGAAGCAGATCAACCCACCGTCGAGCGCCTGAAAGCGAACATCGGCAGGCTTTCGACCGCCACGCTGCAGCAGCTGGACATTTCGCTGCCCTGGTACCGGGGGCTGCGTCCGGACGAGCGCTCGGCGCTGGGCATGGTTGCCCAGAAAGGCATCGCGTCCTTTGTGAACTGGTACCAGCGTCCGGCCTCGCCCGCCTGGGTCCTCAGCGATGTCTTCGGTACCGCCCCAACCGAGTTGACCCGTTCGATCAGCCTGCAGAAGGCCCTCCAGCTGATCCGCGTGGTCGTGCAGGTAGTCGAGGACCGGGTACCCGAACTGGCCGGCAGCGAGGTCCAGTCCAAACTGCGCGAAGCGGTGCTTCGTTATTCGCGGGAAGTGGCGTTCGCCGCGGCGGATGTTTATGCCCGTGCGGCCGAAACCCGGGGCGCCTGGGATACCAGGCTGGAAGCCCTCGTTGTCGACGCCATCCTGCGCGGCGAGAGCTCCGACGCCCTCCGCTCCCGGATTGCCGCCGTCGGCTGGACCTCGGCGGCACCCGTGACCGTCATGGTGGGCAGCTCCCCTGCGGAAACGAATGCCACGTTCGTCAATGAACTCCGGCGGGCCACGGGCCGGCTGGCGGAAGACACCCTGGTCGGGATCCAGGGCGAACGGCTGATCCTGGTGCTGGGCGGACTGGAGGACAAGGCCTTCTCCTACACCCGCCTGTCGGAGCTTTTCGGCCCGGGACCGGTGGTCTACGGCCCGCCGGCGCTCTCGATCGTCGAGGCCGGCCCGTCGGCCCAGGCAGCGTTCGCCGGACTTACCGCAGCCCGCGCCTGGCCTGCTGCTCCCCGCCCGGTGGCCGCTGACGACCTGTGGCCCGAACGTGTGATGTCCGGAGACGACGCCGCCCGCAAGGCCCTGGTGCAGAGCATCTACACTCCCCTGCTGGGTGCCTCCAACGGGCTGGCCGAAACCCTCAGTGCGTATCTGTCGCTTGGCCACTCGCTGGAGGCCACCGCACGGGAACTCTTTGTCCACGCCAACACGGTGCGCTACCGCCTGCGGCGCGTCTGCGACGTGACCGGCTGGGATCCGATGCTGCCGCGGGAAGCTTTTGTCCTGCAGACCGCCCTGGTGGTCGGACGCCTAGCCCCGCCCGGAAAAGCAGCACCCGAGAAGCCCTCCGCCCGCCCGTAACCCTTGCACGGATGCCGCTCCCGGCTTGTAGACTTCCTACAAAGCCGTCCGGGGAGCTTGGTTCACGCAAACACCCGGCCCCGCCGCCTAAGTTTGGAAAGCTGTATACGTGCTTGCAATTGTCTGCCCCGGCCAGGGGTCCCAAACGCCAGGATTCCTCGCACCGTGGCTGGAACTGCCCGGCGTGCGGGATCACCTCTCAGCGCTCAGCGACGTCGCCGGGCTCGACCTGATTGCCCACGGCACGGTCTCCGATGAGGAAACCATCAAGGACACTGCCGTCGCTCAGCCGCTGATCGTGGCCGCCGGCCTGATGGCCGCCCGCCTGCTGCTGGAACCGGAGGCACTGACCTCCGCCACCGTCCTCGCCGGCCACTCCGTCGGTGAAATCACCGCTTCCGCCATCGCCGGGGCGCTTCCCGAGAAGGACGCCCTGGTCTTCGTCCGGGAACGCGCCAATGCCATGGCCCGCGCCGCAGCGGTGGAGCCCACCGGCATGAGTGCGGTCCTCGGCGGGGACCCCGACGACGTCGCCGCCGTGCTGGAAGCCGCCGGACTCACGGCAGCCAACGCGAACGGCGGCGGACAGACGGTCGCAGCCGGAACCCACAACCAGCTCGAGGTCCTCACTGCAGCACCCCCGGCCAAGGCACGGGTCATCCCCCTGAAGGTCGCCGGCGCTTTCCACACCTCCCACATGGCACCCGCAGTTACCGTCCTCGAAGAACTGCGACCGTCCCTTCTGCCCCAGGCCCCGCTGGCCACGCTGCTCTCGAACCGCGACGGTGCCGCCGTGACCTCCGGCGAGGCGAACCTGGACAGCCTGATCGCCCAGGTATCCCGCCCCGTCCGCTGGGACCTGTGCATGGAGAACATGCTGGCCATGGGCGTCACCGGCCTGCTGGAACTGCCGCCGGCCGGAACCCTCACCGGACTTGCCCGCCGCGGCATGAAGGGTGTGCCTACACTTGCCCTGAAATCCCCAGAAGACCTAACCGCTGCCCGGGAGTTCATCCGTGAGCATTCCGGAACGGCAACAACCGGAGAAGGTAACGCGTGAGCACGCCCACCCTGAAGCAGTCACCCGTCAATGAATACAGCCGGATCCTCGGCATCGGCGCCTTCCGGCCGGATGTCATTGTCAGCAACGAGGACGTCTGCCAGTGGATCGACTCCTCCGACGAGTGGATCCGCCAGCGCACCGGCATCGTGACCCGGCACCGCGCGGACAAGGGCACTTCCGTAGTGGACATGGCCGAAGCCGCCGGCCGTGAAGCCCTGAAGAACGCGGGCATCGAAGGTTCGCAGCTGGGCGCGGTCATCGTCTCGACCGTGACTCACCCGTACGCAACACCGTCCGCCGCAACCCAGATCACCGAGCGGCTGGGAGCAACCCCGGCCCCGGCCTACGACGTTTCCGCCGCCTGCGCGGGGTACTGCTACGGCATTGCCCAGGCAGATGCCCTGGTCCGTTCCGGCGCTGCCGACTACGTCCTGGTCATCGGCGTGGAGAAGCTTTCCGACTTCATCGACAACACGGAACGCACCATCTCCTTCCTGCTGGGCGACGGCGCCGGCGCCGTCGTCGTCGGTCCCTCCGACACCCCCGGCATCGCCCCCTCGGTCTGGGGCTCGGACGGCAGCAAGTCCGGCGCCATCGGCATGACCCACTCCATGCTGGACGTCCGTGAACTGTCCCTCGCGGCAGAGGCCGACGGCGGCGTAGGCCCCGCGGACCTGGCCGACCGGGACACCAAGCTCTGGCCCACGCTGCGCCAGGACGGCCAGACGGTCTTCCGCTGGGCCGTCTGGGAAATGGCCAAGGCAGCGCAGCAGGCGCTCGACGCCGCCGGCATCACCGCCGATGACCTCTCCGCCTTCGTCCCGCACCAGGCGAACATGCGCATCATCGACGAGATGGCCAAGCAGCTGAAGCTTCCCGAGTCGGTCGTGATCGCCCGGGACATCGCCGACGCGGGAAACACTTCCGCTGCGTCCATTCCCCTGGCCACCTACCGCCTGCTGCAGGAACACCCGGAGCTCAGCGGCAAGCTGTCGCTGCAGATCGGCTTCGGCGCCGGCCTCGTGTTCGGCGCGCAGGTCGTCGTCCTTCCCTAGTTTCCCCGCCCGCTGCAAGGCACAGCCCGTGCAGCCCCCAGAACCACACCGCTTCGGCGGTTGGAAAACCGAACCGGTCCCGGACCGGCACTACAAGAAAAGGAGCCACCATGGCTAGCAACGAAGAAATCCTGGCCGGCCTCGCCGAGATCGTCAACGAAGAGACCGGCCTGGCCCCCGAGGCCGTCGAACTGGACAAGTCCTTCACCGACGACCTGGACATCGACTCCATTTCCATGATGACCATCGTCGTCAACGCCGAAGAGAAGTTCGGGGTACGCATCCCGGACGAAGAGGTCAAGAACCTGAAGACCGTCGGCGACGCCGTGGACTTCATCTCCAACGCCCAGGCTTAACCCTCCGGCGGCCGCCGCCCCGCGGCGGCCGCCCGGCTCCGCCGGAACTGCACCTGCAACTGCTTCAAGAGAGTGAATCATGGCCCGCAAAGTAGTCATCACAGGCCTTGGCGCGACCACGCCCATCGGCGGGGACGTTCCCACCATGTGGAAGAACGCACTGCAGGGCGTCTCCGGCGCCCGCACGCTCGAAGACGAGTGGGTGCAGAAGTACTCCCTCCCCGTAACCTTCGCGGCACGGGCCTCCACTCCTGCCGGCGAGGTGCTGTCACGCGTCGAAGCCAAGCGGATGGACCCCTCCACCCAGTTCGCCGTCGTCGCCGCCCGTGAAGCGTGGGCCGACTCCGGCCTGAACGGCGATATCGACAAGGACCGCCTCGGGGTTACCTTCGCCACCGGCATCGGCGGCATCTGGACCCTGCTTGATGCGTGGGACACCCTGCGCGAAAAGGGACCCCGCCGCGTCCTGCCCATGACCGTACCGATGCTGATGCCGAACGGCCCCGCTGCCGCCGTCAGCCTGGACCTGGGCGCCCGCGCCGGCGCGCACACCCCAGTTTCCGCCTGCGCCTCCGGAACCGAAGCCCTGCATCTGGGCCTGGACATGATCCGCTCCGGCAAGGCGGACATCGTCGTCGCCGGCGGTGCCGAAGCATGCATCCACCCGATGCCGCTGGCCTCCTTCTCCTCCATGCAGGCCTTGTCCAAGCGCAACGATGACCCCGAGCGTGCTTCCCGGCCCTACGACCGCGACCGTGACGGCTTTGTCATGGGCGAAGGTGCAGGCGCACTGGTGCTCGAAAGCGAAGAGCATGCCCTGGCCCGCGGCGCCCGGATCTACGCCGAACTCGCCGGCACCGCCGTGACGGCCGACGCGTACCACATCACCGCTCCGGACCCCGAGGGCCTGGGCGCCACCCGAGCTTTGAAGGGCGCGCTCCTGGACGCGCAGGCGCAGGCCGAGGACGTTGTCCACGTGAACGCGCACGCCACGTCCACGCCGGTGGGCGACAAGCCGGAATACACCGCGCTCAAGGCCGCCCTGGGCAGTTCGCTCGATGGCGTGGCCGTGTCCGCCACGAAGTCACAGATGGGCCATCTCCTGGGTGCCTCCGGTGCTGTCGAAGCCGTGCTGACCGCGCTGGCGGTGTACGAACGGCAGGCACCGGCAACCATCAACCTGGACAACCAGGATCCGGAAATCCCGCTCGACGTCGTGACCGCCAGCCGCCAGCTGCGCGGCGGCGACATCGTGGCGCTCAGCAACTCCTTCGGGTTCGGCGGGCACAACGCAGTTGCCGTGCTGCGCAGCCGCTAGCCTTCCCGGGTAAGAAAAAGGCGTCCGGTCCCTTGCGGGACCGGACGCCTTTTTTGTCAGCTACGGGGAGGGAAGGGCCTAACCGACCTGGTGGAGCCAGCGCACCGGAGCGCCGTCGGCGGCGTGCCGGAAGGGTTCCAGTTCATCGTCCCAGGCCTCGCCCAGGGCCAGCGAGAGTTCATGGTAGACCGCGGAGGGGTCGCCGGCACCGTTTTCATAGGCGTACCGGATGCGGTTCTCGGAGACCATGATGTTGCCGTGTACGTCGGTGGCGGCATGGAAAATGCCCAGCTCGGGGGTGTGGGCCCAGCGGCTGCCGTCCGCGCCGGGGCTCTGCTCTTCGGTCACCTCATAACGGAGATGGGCCCAGCCGCGGAGCGCGGACGCCAGCAGGGAACCGGTGCCCTGCGGCCCGGTCCAGGCGATTTCTGCCCGTACCATGCCGGGCGCAGCCGGCTGAGGGGTCCACTGTAGATCCGTTCGCTTTTCCACGACGGATCCGATGGCCCACTCGATATGGGGGCACAACGCGGAAGGGGCAGAGTGCACAAACAGTACTCCGCGCGCCATCACAACAGACATTCCATCCTCCATAGCTGTAGGTACGTCTTCCCCAACGACCTTGCTGCATGGACGGATATCGAGCCCTATGTGTCCGCTGTCCATCATTGTGCCGCAAGTTACGGCGATGCGCCAATGGTGCTCCCTGCGTCGCTCCGATGCCCGGATTACCGTGCCTCCCGGCGGACCTCAGGCCCGCGGATGGGCCTGGCTGTAGCTCCGGCGCAGCCGGTCCACGGAGACATGCGTGTACAGCTGGGTCGTGGCCAGCGACGAGTGGCCCAGGATTTCCTGGACCGCACGCAGGTCTGCCCCGCCGTCAAGCAGATGGGTTGCGGCAGAGTGGCGGAGAGCGTGCGGTCCGGAGGCAGAGGTATCGGGCACGGTTTCCAGGAGACCGGCAACGACGCCGCGGACCTGGCGCTGGTCCACCCTCCCGCCGCGCTTGCCCAGGAACAGGGCGGGGCCGCTGTTGGCGTTGGCCAGCGACGGCCGGCCGCGGCGCAGCCAGTCATCCACCGCGAGCGCGGCCGGCAGGCCGTACGGCACCGTGCGCTCCTTATTGCCTTTGCCCAGCACGGTCAGTGTCCGGCGGTCCGGCTCGAGGTCATCAACGTCCAGGCCGGCCAGTTCCCCCACCCGGATGCCCGTGGCGTAGAGCAGTTCCACCATTGCCCGGTCCCGCAGGGCTACGGGGTCGCCCTCGGCGGCAGCGGCCTGCAGGGTTTCAAACAGCTCATCCAGCTGATTGCTGCGCAGCACACCGGGGAGGGTCTTTTCCTTCTTGGGTGCCTTCAGCCGCAGGGCCGGGTTCTCGCTGATCAATTCCTCACGCAGCGCCCAGTTGCTGAAGCTGCGGGCCGTTGCGGCGCGGCGGGCAAGTGTGGAGCGGGCCTGCCCGTCTGCGCTGAGTTCGCCCAGCCAGCCGCGCAGGATGCCCAGGTCCAGTTCCTTCAGCGACCCGGCGCCGGAGGACACAGCGTAGGTCAGCAGTTGGGACACGTCCGACTCGTAGGCACGGACGGTATGTTCCGACCGGCCGCGTTCCGCGGTCAGGTAGCGGCAAAAGCCTTCCAGGGCGGCATGGAATTCCGCGGGCCATACGGTTCGGTCTGCTGGGGATGTCACCTCTTCACTGTTCTCTGTTTGCCGCCGGCGTTCAAGCAGGCACGCTGTCGGTCCGCAGACAGCTGCGCCGCAGATGCTCTGTCTGCGGTGCGCGCTCCAGGTCCAGCAGGTACCGTTTCGCGTCCACCCCGCCCGAGTATCCGGTCAGGGCTCCGCGCGAGCCGACCACCCGGTGGGTGGGAACAACCAGGTTCAGGGGGTTGTGGGCCAGCGCGGCGCCGACGCTCCGCGCCTTGGCTGCATCACCGAGGCGCACCGCCACCTCCTTGTAACTCGCGGTCCGCCCGTAGCCGATGCCCGCTACCTGTTCCCACACCCTGCGTTGGAACTCGGTGCCCTGCGGATTGGTGTCCACTTCGAAGCAGCACCGCCTGCCCTCGAAGTATTCCGCCAGCTGCCGTTCGATATCTTCAAACCCTTCCTCCGCAGCTATCCCGTAGGGTGTGCTTCCCCCGGCGGGTGCAGGCGGCGGTCCGAGCCGCACCGATGCCAGGACTCCGTCCAGTGCCACGAGGGTGAGCACCCCTATCGGGGAGGTGATGATTTTATGCGTAACCATGATGGTGTTCCTTCCTGGGTAAAGCAGTGAGTGAAGGCAGGGGTGAAGCTAGTGCCGTCCGCGGCGCCACAGATCCGTGCCGTACCGAACTGCGAGGCCTTCCAGCTCCAGCCGCGCCAGTCCGGCCCGCACTCCGGGCGGGGACAGGCCGGCAACGGATGCCAGCTTGTCGATGGAGGTTCCGCTGCGGACGGGGAGTGCATCCAGCAGGAGAAGGTCCTCGATGTTCAATCCGTCATGAACAGCCCGGCGGTTTACGCCCCCGCTGCCGGGCTCTCCCTGCTCCCCGGGCCAGCCGGCATCGACCGATGCGGTGCCGTCCGGCACGGCGGTGCCCAGCGGTCCGGCCAGCTCGGCAACCTCCTGCGCATCGGTCACGCAGACTGCGCTCCCGTCACGCAGCAGCCGGTGGCAGCCGGCGGAGTTGGCCGAGTACACCGATCCCGGCACGGCACCGACCTCCCGCCCCAGTCCCGCCGCATGGTGCGCAGTATTTAACGCGCCCGACCGCCACCGGGCCTCCACCACCACGGTGACGGCGCTCAGAGCCGCAATGATGCGGTTGCGCTGCAGGAACCTCCAGCGGGTGGGTGCCGAGCCGGGCGGAACCTCGGACAGCAGCAGCCCGCGGTCGGCAACGGCACGCAGCAGGTCTTCGTTGCCGGCCGGATAGAACCTGTCGGCTCCGCAGGCCATGACGGCGATGGTGGCTGCAGCTTCGGCAGGGGCAGCAGCGAGTGCGGAACGGTGGGCCTGGGCGTCAATCCCGTAGGCACCCCCGGAGACCACTGTGTATCCGCGGTTAGCCAGTCCCGCCGAAATGTCCCCCGCGATGGATAAGCCGTATCCGGTGGCGTCCCGGGAACCGACCACCGCCACTGTCTGCTCCAGTACGGGCAGCCCCCCGGCCAGGTCTCCGCGTACCCACAGGCACAACGGCATCCCCGTCTCCAGATGGCGCAACTGCTCCGGCCAGCGGGAATCCTCCGGAACGAGCAGCTCACCGCCCAGACGGCGTATCGCGGCCAGGTCGCGCTCCGGGGCCAGCTCCGGCACCCGCGGAGCCCACCGTTGGAGTGCCTCGGCGAGTGCACCTGGCTGGCCGCCGTCCGGGGATAGGTACCGGGCGGTGGCAGAGGTCAGTTCCGGCGATGCGGCGACGGCTCCGGTGGCAACCTGCAGGGCCTGCACCGGGCCGGCGGCTGCCACGAGGGCCAGGCCCACCGTGTCCGACGGTTCGAAGAGCCGGGACAACGCCGCCCGGGCCGTCACCACATCATCGACGCTCATGCTGCTGCTCCCTGCCGGCGGAAGGCCAGCGCCTGCCCGACGTCGTCGGCGTCCGGGGCTCCGTGCCCGTTAAGATCGGCGACGGTCCAGGCCACCCGCAGTACCCGGTCATAGCCGCGTGCCGTCAGCAGCTGCCGTTCCATCGCACGGTCCAGTGCCGCAGTCGCCTTGGACGGCGGCCGCAGGCTCTTGCGCAGCAGTGTGCCGGGAACCCCCGCATTGGTTTCGCAGTCCAGCGGCCCCAGCCGGTCCCGCTGCAACCGCCGGGCCTCCCGCACCCGGGCGGCCACCGTGGACGTGGTTTCACTGCCCTCGGCGCCGAAGTAATCGCCCAGGGAGACCCGCTGGACCGCGAGCTGCAGGTCCACCCGGTCCAGCAACGGCCCTGACAACCGGCCGAAATAGCGGCGCCGCTGCGTTGAGGTGCAGGTGCACTCCAATCCTTTGCCTGCGGCCAGTCCGCAGGGGCAGGGGTTCGCGGCGAGGACAAGCTGGAAACGGGCCGGGTACACCGCAGTACCGGCGGCCCGGTGCAGGACCAGTTTCCCGCTTTCCAGCGGCTGGCGCAGCCCGTCCAGGACCCGCCGTTCATACTCGGGGGCTTCGTCGAGGAACAGCACGCCGCGGTGGGCACGGGAGGCGGCACCGGGACGGGGAATACCCGAACCGCCGCCGATTACGGCGGCGGTGGAGGCGGTATGGTGCGGGCTCTCAAAGGGCGGCCGGCGGAGCAGGGAACTGCAGGGGCGCCCCTGCCAGGCCAGGGAGTGGATGGCGGTGACTTCCATTGCCTGGTCGTCGGGAAGGTCAGGAAGGATGCCCGGCAGCCGTTCCGCCAGCATGGTCTTTCCCGCTCCGGGCGGACCGGTCATCAGCAGGTGGTGCGCTCCGGCGGCGGCCACTTCGAGGGCGAACCGGGCCTCGGTCTGCCCTGCCACGTCTGCAAGATCGGGAACCCGTAAGGCGGGTGTGTCCTCTTCAGGATCATCGCCGGTCCGGGCCACGGGCGGCGGATAGCTCAGCTGTTCGGGGTTGGCGCCGAGATCGGCCGCCACCTCGGCCAGGCAGGTGTACCCCCGCACCTGCGCGGCGGGAACCAGCGCAGCTTCGGCGGCGTTCTCCGCCGCTACCGCAAACTGCGTGTAGCCGGCCGCCACCGCGGCCATCACCGCCGGAAGGATGCCCCGGATGGGCCGGAGCCTGCTGTCCAGCCCGAGTTCGGCCAGGAAGACGCACCGGCCCGGGCTTCGGAGCACCCCGCCCGCGCACAGAGCGGCAACGACAATGGCCAGGTCGAAACCGGAACCGTGCTTCGGTACATCCGCCGGCATCAGGTTCACGGTGATCCGGCGCCGGCTCAGCGGAAGCCCCGCGTTCTTTGCCGCGGATTTCACCCGGTCGCGGGCCTCGTTGAGCGAGGCATCCGGCAGGCCCAGCAGGACGAAGGAGGGCAGGGACTGGCCGATGTCCGCCTCGACCTCAACAATCCTGCCCTGCAGCCCGACCAGCCCCACCCCGTAGGTCCGTCCGAGTCCCATCAGGAGATCCCCCGCAGGTGCTCCACGACGGGCGGATGGGTACCGTCATCGAGGATCGACACTGCGTCGACCCGGCGGTGGGTGAAATAGCGGCTGTTGGCCCGAGCCCAGGCGCCCGCCAGCAGATAGAGGCGGGCGAGTTTGGCCGGCCCGATTGCCTCGAACGGATGCCCGAAGTCCAGCGAGGACCGCGTCTTCACTTCCACCACCACCAGGGTGGCCCCGTCCACCGCGACCAGGTCGATTTCACCCTCCGGACACCGCCAGTTCCGGTCGATGATGCGCAGCCCCGCCTCGGTCAGATACCGCGCCGCGAGCTCTTCTCCGCGGCTGCCCAGGATGTCTTTGGCTTTCATGTCCACCACAGTCGCCGCCACGGACGGGACCCGGCAGCAGGGAACGGCGCAGTGTGGAAAAAGACCCCGCCGCAGCAGCCACGCCGTCCCTGTGGAGGAACAGGCCCGGGTTGGGCCGGTCCGGCTCAGCGCCCGGCTCAGTGTCCCGGATACACCACCGGCATCGGCGTCAGCGTGACGGATTCCAGCATGGGCGCCGGCAGGGCACCCTCGAACCGCCGGGCCAGGGTGATGTGCGGGCGCAGGGTCGCGGCGAACATAAAGTTCGGGTCCGCCGCCATGAAGGCAGCAGTATCACGGACCCCGCATGCGGCCAGGAATTCCACCAGCACCGCCAACAGCTGCCCGTGCAGCGCCGTGAGTTCCGGCGTGGGCAGGTATTCCACCACCAGCGTCGATCCCCTGGCACCGAACCCGGCCAGTCCCGCCGGTTCGAGGCGGAAGGATTCAGGGGGCAGCAGTGCCTCCGTCCGGGCAATGTACCCGGTGAGCAGCTGCTCATAGTCCGGCAGGGAAATACCCGACTGCCGGGAAAGAATCCGGTGGACGTCCAGCACCTTGCCGAAGTGGATCAGGGTCAGGTGCAGCTGGCGCCGCGGCACCAGCCGGGCGCCGGCGGGCAGTGCCTCCTGCAGTGACACCAGATGGGCCAGTGAGGGACCGTCGGGCTGCATCTGGGCGTAAAGCCGGAGGTTGGCATCGAAGCCGGGGCGGGATGCGGACATGCCGGTTAGTCTAGGCCGCATCCGCCGTCGGCTACGCTGTCCGCATGGCTTTCGACATCCCGTCGCTGGACGACGGCACCCTCCTGCTCCGCCCGCACACCGCGGCGGACCTTGACGCCGTGCACGCCCGCTGCGTTGACCCCCTGTCGATCCAGTGGACCACCGTCCCGCTGGATTACACCCGCGACATGGCGGCGGAGTATCTGGCAGCCATCTCGGTACCGCAGGACGACGCGGTGTCCTGGGCACTCGACCTCGAAGGCAGCTACGCGGGAACCATCGACCTGCGCTTCCAGGGTGCGGCGTCCGGCTCCCTGGGATTCGTCACCTCGCCGGAGTACCGCGGCAGGGGGCTCATGTCCCGTGCCGTCCGGCTTGCGGTAGGCCATGCCTTCGACCATCTGGAATGGGAGGTGGTGACCTGGAGCGCCAATACCGGGAACGTCGGAAGCTACAAGACGGTCTGGCGCTGCGGTTTCCCGCAGCCGGTTGCCGTGCCGTATCTGCTCAACCACCGCGGAAAGATGGTGGAGGGCTGGATTTCCAGCCTCGCCCGGGAGGATCCCCGGGAGCCGTCGGTGAGCTGGGCGGAGACGGCCGAAAGGCTGCTGCCGGTCAAGGCGGGATAGACCCTAGAGTTCGTCGGCTTTGGGCAGGGTGAGGTCGTCGTTGCGGGTCAGTTCCTCCACGTTGACGTCCTTGAACGTAATCACGCGCACGCTTTTGACGAACCGGGCGGACCGGTAGACGTCCCAGACCCAGGCGTCCTGCAGCGTGAGGTCGAAGTAGATCTCGCCGTCGGCGGACCGGGCCTGAAGGTCAACGTGGTTGGCCAGGTAGAAACGGCGTTCGGTTTCCACGACATAGCTGAACAGACCGACGACGTCGCGGTACTCCCGGTACAGCTGGAGCTCCATGTCCGTTTCATAGTTCTCAAGGTCTTCGGCGCTCATGTTCCTATCATCCCCCAACTGTGCTTAGGTCGTCGCCGGCCTCCGCTACCGGTTCGCCCGGACGCGGCTTCGAGCCCAGCCGCCAGGACATGCGGTGCAGCGGCGTGGGTCCGTGGACGTCGATGGCCGCTCGGTGCGACCCGGTGGCATATCCCTTGTTGATCTCCCACGAATAGTGCGGGTTCGAAGCGGCAAACTCTATCATCATGGCGTCGCGTTCAACCTTCGCCAGGACGCTGGCGGCCGCCACGCTGAGGCACTGCATATCCGCCTTGATCCGGGTAAATACCGGTGCCGTGCAGCCTTCACCTGCGGCCGCAGCAGGAGCCCCTGCCGCTCCCCCGACATCGTCGAAGCCGTCTAACTCGTCGAACAGGCTCCCCTGCCGCTCGGGTGAGAGCCAGTTGTAGTTGCCGTCCAAAAGCACGACGTCGGGACGCACCGTTTGGCACACCTGGTCCCAGGCGCGCGTGCCGGCCAGCCGAAGCGCAGCCGTCAGCCCGTGCAGGTCGATCTCGGCGGCGGTCGCGTGGCCTACACCCCAGGCCAGGGCCCACTTCTTGATCTGCGGAACCAGCGCATTGCGGTCCGCCACGGAGAGCAGCTTGCTGTCCCGCACGCCCTTGAGGGACCGTACGCTGGCCAGGTCCACGGCCACCAGGCCCACCGAGACGGGTCCGGCCAGGGCACCGCGGCCCACTTCATCGCAGCCGGCCAGAATCCGGTGCCCCGAGGCAGCGAACGTCCGTTCGTGCCGCAGGGTGGGTGCCTTGGCAGTGGAAGTCACTGTCCGCTGCTCGGTTCGGGGACGTCCTCGAAGACCTCCGAATAGCTGCTGACCCCGCCGATGCGGTTCAGCGGCCAGGCGGTGACCACTGCCTTGCCTTCGATGTCCGACACGTCGACGAAACCGCTGCCCTCGCCGTACTGATGCTCGCGTGAATCCGCGGAGGCATTGCGGTGGTCCCCCATCACCCAGACCTTCCCCTCGGGAACAACTACGTCGAAGGGGATGTCGGAAGGCGCAGCGTCGGGGTACAGGTAGGGCTCGTCCAGCGGCTCGCCGTTCACGGTGATCCTGCCGTCCGCGTCGCAGCAGACCACGTGGTCGCCCTCGGTGCCGATGACCCGCTTGACCAGGTGCTGCTGGGACTCATCCGGCAGCAGCCCCACGAAGGTCAGCGCCTCGCGGACCGGGTTGGTTGCCTTCTCCGCGGTGGGCGGCAGCCAGCCCTTGGTGTCCTTGAAGACCACCACGTCACCGCGGTTCAGGTCGATGGGTTCGGGGACCAGGAGATTCACGAAGATGCGGTCATTGATCTCCAGCGTCTCCTCCATGGACCCGGACGGGATGTAGAAGGCCCGGAAAAGGAAGGTCTTGATCAGGAAGGACAGCACGAGCGCTATCACCACGATGGTGAGGACTTCCTTCAGCCAGGCTCCGAAGCCGCGCTTTTTCTCCTTCGGCACGTGGGCGCCGTGATCCCGCTGGTCCCCGGAGCCGGGCGTCCCGTTCGGGGACTGGTCCGGTTGCTGCGACATTGCGTTTCCTCTTATTTCTCCGTGTTCCACTCGGCTCCTAAGGATAGCCGGTCAATACTGGTACTGCGTTCGAGCGGCCAAAGAATCCGCTGGGCTTCTCCGATAACCCGTTCGGTGGAAATCAGGCCGCCGCCGGGAGCCCCCAGCAGGGAGCGGGAGTCCGCCGAGACTGAGCGGTGGTCCCCCATCAGCCACAGCCTGCCCTCCGGAACGACGACGTCGAACGCGGAGTCGCTGGGGGTGTCCCCCGGGTAGACGTACGGTTCCTCCACCGGAGTTCCGTTGACCGTGATCCGGGGATCCCCGTCGGAGCAGCAGCTCACATGGTCGCCCGGCACGCCGATGACCCGTTTCACGTAGACGGTGTCGCTGCCGGCCAGGCCGAGCCAGCGCCCTACGGTGACCGCGGCGTCGGCCAGCGCCGGACGTCCGCTGTGCAGGGGTGCGAGGGAGCCCCGGCCGTCGAACACCACTACGTCGCCGCGCCGGATCTCCGCCGTGTCGTACGCGGTGCGGGAAACGAGGATCCGGTCCCCGGGTTCCAGCAGCGGCTGCATGGAATCGGAGGGGATGTAGAAGACGTCAAACAGGAAGGCCCGGACGAGTGCGGCCAGGATCACGGCCGCGGCGAGAGCACATAGCACAAAACGCCAGCCCACAAACCGGGACCGGCGTTTCGCGTGCTTCGCGGGGGGACCCCCGGAGGCGGATGCTGCAGTCAAGTAAATTACTTGGCGGGACGGAAGTCGCGCTTTTCCTTGATCTTGGCTGCCTTGCCGCGCAGGTCGCGCATGTAGTACAGCTTCGCGCGGCGGACGTCGCCCTTGGAGACGACCTCTACCTTGTCGATGACCGGGGAGTGTACCGGGAAGGTACGCTCGACACCGACGCCGAAGCTGACCTTGCGGACCGTGAAGGTCGCACGGAGGCCGTCACCCTGGCGCTTGAGCACGAAGCCCTGGAAGACCTGAACACGGGTGTTCTTGCCTTCGATGATGTTTACGTGAACCTTGACCGTGTCACCGGCGCGGAACTCGGGGATGTCCGTACGCAGGGAGGCTGCGTCAACAGAATCTAGGATGTGCATGGTGTATCACTCCTGGTGAACGCCACAGGTCATTCACTTTGGTAACGGCAGCAAGAATGCGCCCGAAGGCTGCACGGATGCTGTCGAAGCTAGAGACCGGCAGGACCTAGGATGGATTGCCGGTGTGTACATATCTGTTGGCCGCGTTCCCCCTGTGGCAGGTACGGACCCAGATGACACAACTCCCTATTTTGCCATATGCGGTGGAAGGGCACCAATCCGGTGCTGCCGCGGCGCCGCTGCGCTCAGGCGGGCGGGCAGACCCTTCCGTCGCGGACGTCATAGCCCAGCGCCGCCAGGGTGGCGCGGTCCGCCTTGTCCAGCGAAGAGGCATCGAGCTTTTCGATCAGGTCGGGCCGGCGTGCCGCGGTGCGCCGCAGCTGTTCATCCCGCCGGAACCGGGCAATTTTGCCGTGGTTTCCGCTGAGCAGGACCTCGGGGACGGCACGTTCGCGCCAGTCGGAGGGCTTGGTGTAGACCGGGTATTCCAGCAGTCCGTCCGAATGGGATTCCTCCACCAGAGACTCGGGATTGCCGACGACGCCGGGCACCAGCCGTCCCACGGCCTCCACCATGGCCAGCACCGCCACTTCCCCGCCGTTAAGCACGTAGTCGCCCAGGCTGACCGGGCGGACGTCGAAGCGTTCCCCTGCCCATTCCAGGACCCGTTCGTCAATGCCCTCGTAGCGGCCGCAGGCGAAGACGAGGTGCTTTTCCTCGGCCAGCTCGTAGGCCATGGCCTGGGTAAAGACGGCACCGGCAGGCGAGGGAACAATCAGGACCGGCCGCCCGTCGCCGTCGCCGGCCACCGCGTCCAGGGCCTGCGCCCACGGTTCGGGCTTCATGACCATGCCCGCTCCCCCGCCGTACGGGGTGTCATCGACGGTGCGGTGCCGGTCCGTGGTGAAGTCCCGCAGGTCATGGACGGCCAGGTCCAGCAGGCCTTCGGTCCGGGCCTTGCCGATCAGTGACAGCTCCAGGGCTGCCAGGTACTCGGGAAAAATGCTGACGACGTCGATGCGCACTTACTGTCCGGCTTCCTTCGTTTCGGCCGGTGCTGCCTTGCGGTCCTCGGGCTTATTCAGCTCGAACAGGCCCTCCGGCGGGGTGAGCAGCACGTAGCCGTCCTCAATGTTCACTTCGGGGACGATCGCCTCGACGAAGGGTACGAGGATTTCCTCTCCGCGGCTGTCCTCGACCACCAGCAGGTCCTGGACCGTGAGGGTGCGCAGGGCGCTGACGGTGCCGACGACGTCGTTCCCCACCCGGGCCTTCAGGCCCACCAGTTCGTGCTCGTACCAGCCTTCGTCGTCGTCGTCCTCGTCCACTGTTTCGGTGTCGATGAACAGCTTGACGCCGCGCAGTTCCTCGGCGCCGTTGCGGTCCGCGATTTCCTCGAAGCCCAGCAGCAGGATGTCCTTGTTCCAGCGCGCGCTGCTGACCGTCAGCGGGCCCTTGGCGGCCGGCTCCACGGTGAGTTCGGTGCCCGGGACAAAGCGGTCTGCAGGTGCGTCGGTCAGCACCTGGACGGTTACTTCACCGCGGATGCCGTGCGGCTTGCCGATGCGTGCCACCTGTAACTGCATGGATTCTCCTCTGTGGGGGTTTCGTTGCCTGGCTTGGCCGGCCTGAAAAAAATCCGGCCCCTTCACCATTATCTGGTGTCGGGGCCGGATCCTGTGTACTGCTGTTACTGCAATGAAGAACTGTTCGCTTCCGCAGCGCCGTCGGTGATCTTTACCGGATCAGCGGCGCCGGTCCGTGTCCACTACGTCCACCCGGACCTGCTCACCGTTGGCAAGGGCTGCGATGACCGTGCGCAGTGCGCGTGCGGTCCGTCCCTGCCGGCCGATGACCCGGCCGAGGTCGTCCTGGTGAACCCGAACCTCGAGGGTTTCCCCGCGGCGGTTGCTCTTGGCGGAAACGACGACATCCTCAGGATTGTCGACGATTCCGCGCACGAGGTGCTCCAGCGCTTCAGCGAGCAAGTTACTCTGCCTCAGCCTCGGTGGAGGCCTCGGGGGCCTCTTCCTTCTTGGCCTTGGGGGTGATGGCCTCGGGGACAATCACGGACTTCTTTTCGGGAGCCACGAAGGCTTCCTTCGGGGCCTTGGTACGCAGGGTACCTTCCTGGCCGTCGATGTTCTTGAACTTCTGCCAGTCACCGGTGATCTTCAGCAGTGCTGCGACCTGCTCGGTGGGCTGGGCGCCGACGCCGAGCCAGTACTGCGCACGGTCCGACTTGATGTCGATGTACGAGGGCTCTTCGGTCGGACGGTACAGTCCGATTTCTTCGATGGCACGGCCATCGCGCTTGGCACGGGAATCCATGACAACAACGCGGTAGTGTGCTGAGAACTTCTTGCCAAGGCGCTTAAGGCGAATCTTTACGGCCACTTTTGTGGTCACTCCTGATCTGAAATGGGGCGAACCCGTACTTCTGCTCCCGTGGGGCGGGCCATAACGTTGGGGTTCAAAAGGACAAGATGCATGCACGGAGAGAGGGGCCGCGCAGATCGAGTACCTGACCATTGTGCCAGATGACTCCTTGTTTCGCGACTCGCCCGGCTGCAGGCGCGGCGGCGGCGAAATCAGCCGACGGCGACGCGCAGCCGGTCCGCCAGCGCCGCGACGTCGTCCGCGGAGGGAACGCTGATCAGCACCTCCCCCAGGCCCAGGGTGTCGCGGCGGGGGCCGGCGCCGCGGCTGTTCCACACATTCATGGCCATGTGGTGGTGGTAGCCGCCGGCGGAAACGAACAGGGCCTGCCCGTGGAAGCCGGCCGTGCGTTCGAACCCTAGCGTGTCCACGTAGAACGCGGCCGCGGTTGCCGTGTCCCCTACCTGCAGGTGGACGTGCCCGACGCCGGCGCCCGCACCGTGGAGTCCCTCCAGTGCCGCTTCGGTGAGGTGGGTGCGGAAGTAGTTCTGCGGGGGCAGGGACAGCGATGCCATCCGCACTTCCCTGCCCGTGTCGGTCTCGTCCCAGTTCCAGGTGCTGCGCGGCTTGTCATAGTAGAGCTCAATGCCGTTGCCTTCGGGGTCGGTGAAGTAGAACGCTTCGCTGACCAGATGGTCGGCAGAGCCGGCGAAGGCGGACGGGTCATGCCGGGCGGCGGAGGCAACAGCGGCGGCGAGGTCCGCCTGGGTGTCAAAGAGGATGGCGGTGTGGAACAGGCCGGCCTCTCCGCGGGAGGCGACCTGCAGGCCCGGGGCGGAGGCAAGATGGACCACCGGCACGGCACCCCGGCCCAGGTACATCCCGCCGTCGGCCTCTGCCACCACGTCCAGCCCGAGGGCACCCTGATAGTAGGCCGAGACCTTCGCCAGGTCGCCCACCTTGAGCATCACCGTTCCCATGGTGAGCTCGTTGGGCAGCCGGTCTATTACTTGAAGGTTCATGTAACGAGTTTACTTGAAGCTTCACGTATTGGCCAGTGCTGCCCTCATCGCGACCCGGGGGCCCAGCGCATCCAGACCAAGGGCGGCTTCGTGCTGCCGCACCGCGGCCAGTTCCCCGACGGGCTCGCTGACGACCTCGAAGCCGCAGCGGGCGTAGAACGGAGCGTTGAACGGCACATCCGCAAACGTGCACAGGGTCATTGAGGTGTACCCCTGCTGCCGGGCCCAGTCGAGGGCGGCCTCGACCAGCGCCCGTCCCACGCCGGCACCCGCGGAGCCGGGATGCACCGAAAGCTGCTCGAGGTGGGCCTGGCCGTCACACTCCTCCAGCCGGGCGAACCCCACCGGCGGGGTGCCTGCCACCAGGATGTGCAGGGCAGCAGCGAACTCCGGAAGCTGTGCCGCCGGCGGCAGCTCGGCAGCTGCCGGCAGCGTTGTCTCCAGCAGGGTGTCGGAAGCCTCCTCCAGTGCGGGCAGGAACGCCAGGTCCCCCGGGCCCGCGCTCCGGATGGCCACCCCGCCCATCAGCTGTCACCGGTCCGGTGCCCCCGGGCGAGGAAGTCCCGGATGGCCTGCCGCCCGGCGTCGGTGTCCTGCGGGCGGTGGTTCCCGCCGACCTGCCGGTGATCGGCTCCGGTGGAGACCAGGAATTCGGCCACTTCCTCATACAACGGCTCCCATCCGCCGGTGAGGACCAGGGTGGGGACGCCCGGAACAATGTCCAGCGGTTCTTCCCACGGCGGAAGACCTTTTTCGGGGGCAGCCTCAAAGAGCGGCTGCAGCAGGTTCCGGTGCGCCGTGGTGGCGGGGAGGTCGCGGGTCAGGGAGAAGACGGCCGGCTCGCACAGGACCAGGGACGAAACCCTCGCCGGGTTCTGCAGGGCGGCCAGCATGGCCGGAACCGCGCCGGCGGAATGCGCCACCAGGTGCCCGCCGCCGGCCAGTTCCTCAGTGATGATCGCGATGTCGGCAGCCAGGTCCTCGGGCACCGGTCCGACGGCGGCGCCAAAGCCGTGGCGCCGCAGGAACAGGCAGTCATAATCAAGGGCAAGTCCGTGCTGCCGCGGCCAGGCAGCGGCGCCGAAGCTGCCCGCGCCGTGTACAAACACCACCCGTTCCCGAGCCACACCCACTCCTACTGTCCAAGAACTCCGGAGAAGCCCTCCAGCGGCGGCATCATCCTGCGCAGTGACGGCGGCGCGGCAACCGGCCCCGCGGAGGCAGGCTCACCGTTGACCAGTTCCACCACGGCGCCCAGTTCCAGGGCCTCCAGCGCAGCGGCCCACTGCTTGGCCGGTTCCCCGCCGTCCGGGCCGGCGAGCGGGACAAAGCGGGCCTCCCACTCCCCTCCGGCTCCGGTGAAGCCCGTGACGGAGGTGGCCACCGTGCCGCCGTCGAACAGGAAGGCAATGGAATCCCCCTGCCCCCGGACGCCCTGCACATAGTCCAGGACCAGGACCCGGCCGATGTCGAACTCCGGATCCAGGGTGGCGCGGGCCATCCGGCGGGCGGCCGAGCGCGGGTCTTCCCCGCTCTTCACGACACCGCCGGGCAGCTCCCAGGCCCCGCCGCTGCGCAGCAGCAGCACCCGGTCATCGCTGGTGCGGATCAGCACGTGCGCGGTGATGCTGCGCCGGAAGACCGACCCGTAATAGCCGCTTAGCCCCTGTGCCGCCATGCTGGCCCCCTCCTTTGCCGAACCTCAGCGGTGCCGGGGATGGCCGGATCCTACTTGCCGAGGAACTTATCGAAGCCCTTGGGCAGGTTCAGCGAGGACGGGTCGAAGTCCGCGTCCTGGCCGCCGAAGGCGCTGCCGGTGGGAAGGGCCTTGCGGGCCCCTGCGGCCCGGGCCTCCGCGGCGGCGCGCTCCTGCGCGGCCTTGGCCGGGTTGCCGGATTTGGCCTTCTTCTTGCCCTTGGCTGCCTGCTGCTTCTTGCGCGCACCGCCGAAGCCGCCGGGTCCTGCCATGCCGGGCATGCCCGGGATGCCGCCGCCGGCTGCCATCTTCTTCATCATCTTCTGCGCCTGGGTGAAACGCTCCAGCAGGCCGTTGACCTCGGAGACGTGCACACCGGAACCGCGGGCGATGCGGGCGCGGCGGGAACCGTTGATGATCTTGGGGGCAACCCGTTCATGCGGGGTCATGGACCTGACAATGGCCTCCACCCGGTCGATTTCCCGCTCGTCGAAGTTTTCCAGCTGCTCACGCATGCCGGCGGCGCCGGGCATCATCATGAGCATCTTCTTCATGGAGCCCATCTTGCGGATCTGCTGCATCTGGGCGAGGAAGTCGTCGAGGGTGAAATCCTCCTGGTCGACGAACTTCTTCGCCATCCGGTTGGCTTCGTCCTTGTCCCAGGTCTGCTCGGCCTGTTCGATCAGGGACAGGACGTCGCCGAGGTCCAGGATGCGGCTGGCCATGCGGTCCGGGTGGAAGACCTCGAAGTCGGTCAGGCCCTCGCCGGTGGAGGCGAACATGATCGGCTTGCCGGTCACCGAGGCCACCGACAGTGCGGCGCCGCCGCGTGCGTCGCCGTCGAGCTTGGTGAGGACCACGCCGGTGAAGTTCACACCCTCGTTGAAGGCCTGGGCCGTGTTGACGGCATCCTGGCCGATCATGGCGTCAATGACGAACAGCACTTCGTCCGGGGTGATCGCGGCGCGGATGTCTGCTGCCTGCTGCATCAGTTCGGCGTCCACGCCCAGGCGGCCGGCGGTGTCGACAATGACGACGTCGTGCAGCTTGGTGCGTGCTTCCTCGACACCCTGGCGGGCAACGGCCACCGGGTCGCCCGTGGCTGCCTCGAATTCGGAGGAGACACCGGGGTGCGGAGCGTAGACGGGCACGCCGGCGCGTTCGCCGTTGACCTGCAGCTGGCGGACGGCGTTGGGGCGCTGCAGGTCCGCTGCGACCAGCAGCGGGCTGTGGCCCTGGGACTTCAGGTACTTGGAGAGCTTGCCGGCGAGGGTGGTCTTACCGGCGCCCTGCAGGCCCGCGAGCATGATGACGGTCGGCGGGTTCTTCGCCAGCCGCAGCCGCCGGGTCTCGCCGCCGAGGATGCCCTTGAGCTCCTCGTTCACGATCTTGACGACCTGCTGGCCCGGGTTCAGCGCCTGCGAGACCTCCAGGCCGAGGGCGCGTTCCTTGACGGAGGCAGCGAAGGCCCGCACCACGGGAACGGCGACGTCGGCGTCCAGCAGGGCGCGGCGGATCTCGCGTACGGTGCCGTCGACGTCGGCCTCGGTCAGCCGGCCCTTGCCGCGGAGGTTCTTGAAGGTTGAAGTCAACCGGTCAGACAGTGAATTGAACACGTGCCGCGCACTTCTTTCGTCAGTTCTTCGCCATGTTGGCAGGCCCAGCTGTTAAGGGTACCAAGCCGGTCCGGCTATTTGCCCCTCCCGCGTTACCTGCCCACGGCTGCCGCCCGGCCGGTGCTCCGGCCGGGCGGCAGGTTGCCCCTGGTTGTGGACCTACAGGGCGGAGTCCCCGCGTTCCCCCGTCCGGACCCGCAGGGCTTCCTCCACGTTCACCACCCAGACCTTGCCGTCACCGGCCCGTCCGGTGTTGGCGGTGGAGACCAGCACGTCCACAATGTCGTTGACCCAGTCATTGGCCACCAGGATTTCCACCCGGACCTTGGGCAGCAGGTCCACTGTGTATTCGGCGCCGCGGTATACCTCGGTGTGGCCGCGCTGGCGGCCGTACCCGTTGGCGGGGCTGACGGTCAGCCCCTGGACTCCGTAGCTCTCGAGGCTGCCGCGGACGTCGTCGAGCTTTTCCGGCCGGACAATAGCGGTTACGAGTTTCATGAGTTGACCGTCTCCTTAGTGGTGGTGCGTACCGTGTCCGGGAACGGGCTGAAGGAGCCGCCGGTGCCGAGTCCGCCGAATTCGTAGGCAGTTTCGGCATGTTCGCTCAGATCCACGCCGTTCACCTCGTCTTCCTCGGAGATCCGGAAGCCCATGGTCTTGTGGATCGCCAGCCCGATGGCCAGGGTCAGGACGGCGGAGAAGACAATGGCGATAGCGGCAGCCGCCGCCTGCGCGCCGAGCTGGCCGGGGCCGCCGCCGTAGAACAGGCCGCCTCCGGCGCCGTCGACCGGCAGGGCGATGAATCCGAGCGCGAGGGTCCCCGCGAGGCCGGCCACCAGATGCACGCCGACGACGTCCAGCGAATCGTCATAGCCGAGCCGGTATTTCAGTCCGATGGCCAGCGCGGACAGGACCCCGGAAACCAGGCCGAGTCCCACGGCTGCCAGGGGGCTGACGTTGGCGCAGGCCGGGGTGATGGCGACGAGTCCCGCGACGACGCCGGATGCTGCTCCCAGCGACGTGGCGCGGCCGTCGCGCACCCGTTCGGTCAGCAGCCAGCCCAGCATGGCGGCGGCCGGGGCGGCGAGGGTGTTGATCCAGATCAGGCCCGCTTCCTCGGCGGTGCCGGCGGCGCCTCCGTTGAACCCGAACCACCCGAACCACAGCAGTGCGGCTCCGAGCATGACGAACGGGATGTTGTGCGGGCGCTGGTTCGGATCCTTGCCGAAGCCCTTGCGCTTGCCGAGGATCAGGGCCAGGACCAGGCCGGCCACGCCGGCGTTGATGTGCACCACGGTGCCGCCGGCGAAGTCGATAGCTTCACCGACCACCGAGCCCACGGCGCCTTCGGCGCCGAGGAGGCCGCCGCCCCAGACCATGAAGGCCAGCGGGCAGTAGACCAGGGTGACCCAGACCGGGACGAAGACCACCCAGGCGCCGAACCGAGTCCGGTCCGCAACCGCACCGCTGATCAGCGCCACGGTAATGATTGCGAACGTTGCCCCGTACCCGGCAGTGATCAGGTCTTCTGCGCCGAGGATGTCCTGCAGCCCGAAGGAGGTGAAGGGATTGCCGAACAGCCCGGCGACGCCGTTCCCGCCCGTCATGGAGAAGCCCCAGAGGACCCAGACCACGCCGATGAGTCCGATCGACACAAAGCTCATCATCATCATGTTCAACGCGGCCTTGGCGCGGGTCATGCCGCCGTAAAAGAATGCCACGCCGGGCGTCATCAGCAGCACGAGCGCCGCCGAAATCATCACCCAGACGTGGCCTGCTGACAGATCCATCTTCACGTCCCTTCACAGTTCGCGGGCATCTCCCGCACAAGGAACTCTGCCGGGGCCAGATTTCCGGCCCGGCCCGGAGGTGTTGCCGGGAGGTTACAAACCCGGCATTCGCGTAAAAGGATCGTGACGGACATATTTCGCCCAGGTTTCACGTGCGGCCGCAGGGCACCCCTGGATCCGGTGGCTAGGATGAGGACACTTGTCTCACACCTCAAAGGACCATGCCCCGTGCCACACGCGAGCCCCGACCAGAACACTCCGGATCCGAAAAGACCACTACGACGCCGCACCAAGGTGCTGGCCGCCGTCGCCGGCGTAGCGCTTGTCGCCGCCGCCGCGGTGGCCGTGCCGCTCCTGCAGGAGAACACTGACTCCCCCGCAGCGGCGGCCCCCAGCGGAACACCGTTCACCGTCGAGGCGAAGCCGACGCTGCCGCCCGCGCCGGAGTTTACGTTCTACGAGCAGGCAGGCCCGCCTGCCGGCTCCCCGCTGAACCCGGTGGAACCGCTGAATATCAAGGTGGCGGGGGAAACGCTCGGCACGTCGCTTTCGCCCGGTCTGGTCGGCCTTTCACTGGAAGCAACCGACCTGGCGAATCCTGCGCTGGCCGGGGACAACCCGGAGATGGTCGAATCATTCTCCGGACTGGGCCGTCCGCTGCTGCGGTTCGGCGGCAACGCCGTGGACCGGCGCTTCTTCTGGACCTCCGCGGGAGAAGCCATTCCCGGAAACCTCACCGGAGACAAGGCCCATCCGGTCCGTGCGGTCACTCCGGCCGACCTGGAGCGCGTCAATACGCTGCTCGAGGCAGTGGACGGGCAGATCGCCCTGACGGTGGACCTGGGCAACTACGACCCGGCGCGTGCGGCGGACATGATGAAGTACGCCTCCGCGACGTTCGGCGAGCGCCTGGCCGGCGTCACCGTGGGCAACGAGCCCAACGGTTTCGCCAAAACGGGCCTGCGGGATGCCGACTACGGCATTGAGGACTACCTGACGGAGCTGAAGGCCTACGCCGAGGCGATTTACGCCGTCGCCCCCGAGGTGCCGATTGTGGGCCCGGGCACGTACGAGGAATCCTGGTGGGGTCCGTTTGCCGAAGCGGAGCTGCCGCAGGAGAAGATCCTGTCCTTCCATTACTACCCGCTCTCCTCCTGCGACGCCGGTGATCCCTACGGCGAGCCGGTGCTGGCCAACCTGACGGCGCAGCGGATCCATGAGCATTCCAACGGGTACCGGACCGCCGGGCTGGAAGCAGCAGCCCCCGCGGGCCTGGAGACCTGGATTCCGGAAACCGGCATCTCCGCCTGCCCCGGCTCCAACGAAACCACCAAGACCCATGCCTCTGCCCTGTGGAGCGCCGACTACGCGCTGAGCGCCGCGCAGCTGGGGATTCAACGCGTCAGCTTCCACAGCTCACTGCTGACCTGCACGGGCGGCCCGCCCATGTCCGCCATTTGCTTTGGCGGGGCCTACCTCCAGCCCAACGGCATAGTGGATGAGCGCGCCAACTACTACGGACTTTCTCTGGTTGCCGAAATGGAGCCGGGCGATTTCCTGAAGCTGGACGCCAACGAGGCCGGGCTCGCCTACCCGTATGCGGTGCGCCACGCGGACGGCAGCATCAGCGTGGTGGTGGTGAACAACCACAACCCCGAGACCGATGCCCAGACCGAGGTCACCCTGGAGCTGCCCGGACAGCCGCTGACCGGGACCATGACCCAGCTGACCGGCCCGTCCTATGCTGCCGAGGACGGCACACTGATCGACGGGCAGGCAGCGGAGGGCACCCCGGCCGCCGAACGGCTGACCGTCCCCGGGTTCGAGTACGGTTCGGCCACCCAGACATTCCCGCTGACCGCCGGAACCGTCACGGTCCTGAACTTCACGTTCTAACCCGGCGGTTCCGTCCAACAGCAAAGGACCCCGTACTTTCGCAAGCACGGGGTCCTTTTGGCTGTCCGGAGCGGAACAGTGCCTAGCTCAGCAGGGCGTCCACGAAGCTCTCGGCCTCGAACGGTGCCAGGTCATCCGCACCCTCGCCCAGGCCGACCAGCTTCACCGGCACGCCCAAGGTGCGCTGGATCGCGACGACGATCCCGCCCTTGGCGGTGCCGTCCAGCTTGGTCAGGACAATGCCGGAGATGTTGACGACCTCGGCGAAGACCTTCGCCTGGGTCAGGCCGTTCTGCCCCGTGGTGGCGTCCAGGACCAGCAGGACCTCGTCCACCGCGGCCTGCTTTTCAATGACGCGCTTGACCTTGCCAAGCTCGTCCATCAGGCCGACCTTGTTCTGCAGGCGTCCGGCGGTATCCACCAGCACCACGTCCACGTCGCCTTCGATGCCGGCCTTGACCGCCTCGAACGCGACGGAGGCGGGGTCGGCGCCGTCGACGTCGGAACGCACGGTGGGCACGCCCACCCGCTGTCCCCAGGTGGCCAGCTGTTCGGCGGCTGCGGCGCGGAAGGTGTCGGCCGCACCGAGCAGCACATCCTTGTCTTCGGCCACCAGCACACGGGCGAGCTTGCCCACGGTGGTGGTCTTGCCGACGCCGTTGACGCCTACGACCATGACGATCGCGGGGGTATCGGCGTGGCGGGTCACGGCCAGGGAGCGGTCCATGGTCGGATCCACCAGCTTGATCAGTTCCTCGCGGAGCATCGCGTGGACTTCCTGCGGGTCCTGGCTGCCGGACACCTTGACCCGGCGGCGCAGGGCATCGACGAGTTCCATGGTGGGTTCGGTGCCAAGGTCGGCAAGGAGGAGGGTCTCCTCGATCTCGTCCCAGACGTCTTCATCGATGGTGTCGCGGGAAAGCAGCGCGAGCAGCGCCTTGCCCAGCGCGTTGTTGGACTTTGCCAGCCGGGCGCGCAGCCGGGCCAGGCGGCCCTGCACCGGTTCGGGTGTCTCGATGGCCGGCTTTTCGGGAGCCGGTGCCGGGGCGGCGGGGGCTTCCTCCAGGTCGCGCAGGTCATCCGGAACAACGACGTCGGTCTCCCCCGGCGGTGCCTCAAGGGTGTCGGTGCCGCCGCCGGTTCCGGTGACCGGATCGTTGGCGTCCCGGCGGGTGGGGTACATGCTCTTGGGTGTACGCCGGGTCCGTACCAGCAGTGTTGCGGAGAAGCCGATCACGGCGATCGCAACAAGGACATAGATCACTATCGAAAGGGTCTCATTCACGCCTCCAAGCTTCTCACACGCTGCTCATCCGTTCCCCGGGAATCTGAGACAATCGCCTTATCATGGTGAGCTCCCCCAAAATCCGAATCCCCCAGGAAATCCAGGTCCTTATCGCGGCCGCCTTCGTCATAGCCCTCGGCTTTGGCCTGGTGGCACCGGTACTGCCGCAGTTTGCGCAGAGTTTCGACGTCGGCGTCACGGCTTCCGCCGTCATCGTCAGCGCGTTCGCGTTCACCCGGCTGGTGTTCGCCCCTGCCGGCGGCGTGCTGCTGGAAAAGCTCGGCGAGCGTCCGGTGTACATTGCCGGCCTGCTGATCGTGGCCCTGTCCACCGCAGCCTGCGCCTTTGCCCAGAGCTACTGGCAGCTGCTGGTCTTCCGCGGCCTGGGCGGCATCGGTTCCACCATGTTCACCATCTCGGCCATGGCGCTGATCATCCGGCTCGCCCCTCCGGAGATCCGGGGCCGGGTTTCCGGAGCCTATGCCTCCTCCTTCCTGCTCGGGAATATCGGCGGCCCGCTGCTCGGCGGCCTGCTGGCCGGATTCGGACTGCGCATCCCCTTCCTGGTCTACGCAGCCGCGCTGGTGCTGGCCGCCGGCGTCGTCTTCCTCCGGTTGAAAGACGCACGCCCGGTGGCCGGACCCGATGACACCAAGCCTGCGGCGCTTCCGGTACTGACCGTCACGGAGGCACTGCGCGATCCGACCTACCGGGCGTCCCTGGTGTCCTCCTTCGCCAACGGCTGGTCCTCGTTCGGTGTCCGTAATGCCCTGGTCCCGCTGTTCGCCGCCGCGGCGCTGTCCGCCGGACCGGAGGTGGCAGGCATTTCCCTGACCGCCTTCGCCGTCGGCACCGCCGTCGTCCTGACCTTCTCCGGCCGCCTGGCCGACAGCTGGGGCCGCAAGCCGCTGGCCCTCATCGGACTGGCCGTCAATGCCGTCGCCACCGCGCTGATGGGCTTCAGCTCCAGCGTGCCGGAGTTCCTGATCATCTCCGTCATCGCCGGCACGGGTACCGGGCTGCTCAATCCCTCCCAGCAGGCTGCGGTGAGTGACATCATCGGCAACGGACGCAGCGGCGGCAAGGTCCTGGCCACCTTCCAGATGGCCAGCGACACCGGGGCGATTGCCGGGCCCATCCTGGCCGGCATGCTCGCCGATTCGCTCGGCTACTCGTGGGCGTTCGGTGTCACCGGCGCCATTGCCGCAATGGGGTTCGTCGCCTGGCTGACCGCGCGGGAGACCCTGCCCGCACGGAAAGCGGCCCCCGCCCCTACTACCATCGAGGAATGAAGCCTTTCCTGCTCCTGGCCACCCGTGCCGAAGATGACGCCGCCGACGAGGAATACGCCTCCTTCCTCCGTTTCGGCGGGCTCGCCGAGGAGCAGCTGCACCGGGTCCGGCTTGAAGCCGGCCCGCTGCCGCCGGTGGACCTGGAGAACTACAGCGGCGTGATCGTGGGCGGCGGGCCGTTCAACTCCAGCGACCCGGAGGAGTCCAAGTCCCCCGTCCAGATACGCGTGGAAGCAGACATGTCCGCGCTCCTGGACGACGTCGTGGCCCGCGACTTTCCGTTCTTCGGCGCCTGTTACGGGGTGGGCACGCTGGGCCGGCACCAGGGGGCGACGGTGGACCGGAGCTACGGTGAGCCGGTGGGACCGGTCGAGGTCCGGCTCACGCCCGAAGGCCGCCGGGACCCGCTCCTGGACGGTGTTCCGGATACCTTCGCCGCGTATGTGGGGCACAAGGAGGCCGTTGCCCAGCTGCCGCCGCATGCAGTGAACCTCGCCGGCTCGGACACCTGTCCGGTGCAGATGTTCCGGGTGAAATCCAACCTCTATGCCACCCAGTTCCATCCCGAACTGGACGTGGCCGGACTGCTGACCCGCATCTCCGTGTACCGGCACGCCGGCTATTTCCAGCCCGAGGAGGCGGAGACAGTGATGGACGCGGTCCGGGGATCGGCCGTGCACGTACCCCCGCGCGTGCTGCGCAACTTCGTCAGCAGGTACGCGGCCTAGGCCTCCTGCACGGCGGAGTCCCGCGCGCGGTCGATCCGCTGGCTGATGACTGTGGACACGCCGTCGCCGCGCATGGTCACGCCGTACAGCGCGTCTGCGACCTCCATGGTCCGCTTCTGGTGCGTGATGACAATCAGCTGGCTGGACTCGCGCAGCTCCTCGAAGATCGTGAGCAGCCGGCCCAGGTTCGTGTCATCCAGGGCGGCTTCCACCTCGTCCATCACGTAGAACGGTGAGGGCCGGGCCTTGAAGATGGCCACCAGCAGGGCCACCGCCGTCAGGGACCGTTCACCGCCAGAGAGCAGGGACAGCCGTTTGATCTTCTTGCCGGCGGGCCGGGCCGTGACTTCGACGCCGGTGGTCAGCATGTTCTCCGGATCGGTCAGCACCAGGCGGCCTTCCCCGCCCGGGAACAGTGTTGCGAACACTTTCTGGAACTGCTCCGCGGTGTCCCGGTAGGCGGCGGTGAAGACTTCCTCCACCCGGCGGTCCACGTCGGCAATGATGTCCAGCAGGTCCTTGCGGGTGGCCTTGAGGTCTTCCAGCTGGGTGGAGAGGAACCGGTGGCGTTCCTCCAGTGCGGCAAATTCCTCCAGCGCCAGGGGGTTGACCTTCCCCAATGCGGCGAGGTCCCGTTCGGCCCGTTTCAGCCGTTTCTCCTGCTCGGCCCGCACATACGGCATCCCCTCCGTGCGCGGATTGCCGTCCTCGTCCACCGGTGTGCGCAGGGCAGCCCACTTGTCGCCGCTGGCCGGTTCAACCGGCACCGGAACAGGTTGGTCCGGACCGAAATTCGCCACCAGGTGCTCGGCCGTCATGCCCAGTTCCTCGAGGGCACGGGCTTCGAGGGCTTCGATGCGCAGGCGCTGCTGGGCACGGGCAAGTTCGTCGCGGTGGACCGAATCCGTGAGCCGGGCCAGTTCGGCCGCGGCCTCGGTGACGGCGCTGCGCACTGCCGCCAGCTCGGCGTCCCGGGCGGCGCGGTTTTCCTCGACCCGGGTCCGTTCCGCGGCTGCCAGCGCGAGGGAAACCTCCACGTGGTCCAGCACGGTTTCGGCTGCCGCGCCCACGGCGGCGGCCCGGGCACGCTCCCGCGCCCTGCGCCGTGCACGTTCGGCGGCGGCAGCCCGTTCGCGGCGTTCGGCCTGCGCAGCACGTTCGAGGGATTCGGCGCGTCCGGCCACGGCCTTGAGCTGCTCTTCAGCCGAGCGCAGCCCCAGCCTGGCCTCCGTTTCCGCCTGCCGGGCGGAGGCTGCGGCGAGCGCCAGGGCGTCGCGCCGTTCGGCGGACGGTTCCTCCTGGTGCCCTTCGCCGGCTGCGGCCAGCCGCTCCGTGACGGCAGCCAGTTGCGCTTCCTCCGCCAGGACATTGGCTTCGGCGGACTTCAACAGGGAGGTAAGCCTTTCGGCCTCTCCCGCGGCAGCACGCAGGGCGGAACCCAGGGTGCCGAGCCGTTCGGCAACGGCGGCGAGCCGCGCGTCGGACTCATGCAGCGCCGCCAGGGCCGCGTTTGCCCGCACCCGGCAGGCTTCGACCCGTGCGGCGGCGGCTCCGATGCCGGCGCCGGCTTCCTCCGCCCGGGTCCGTGCTGCCGCCAGCCGGGCATCGGTGTCCTCCACGGCTGCCTGCAGTTCGAGCAGGCCCGGCGCCGAGACGGACCCGCCGCGGACGCTGAAGGAGGACAGGACGTCGCCGTCCGCTGTCACCGCGGTGGCCTCCGGAGCGGCAGTCACCAGCTTTACCGCCGCTTCCAGGTCGGCAACGGCCACCGCATTTCCCAGCAGGGTGTCCAGCACGGCCTGCACCTCGGCAGCGGCGTCCACCAGCGAGAGCACCGGCACCGCACCGGCGGGTAGATCGGCGGACGGTTCCGCGCCGGGCACGGATGTGCCGCCCAGCAGCAGTTCCGCCTGGCCCTCCCCGGCGTCCTTCAGGTGCTGCAGGGCGCGGGCGGCAGCGGCGAGATCCGTGGCGGTCAGGGCTTCCGCGGCCGTTCCCAGGGCGGCAGCCACCGTGCGTTCCCGGCCGGGCTGAACACTGATTCGATCCGCGAGCGGCGCCAGCACCCCGTCCAGGCCGGCGTTGTGCAGGAAGGTGCTGCCGTCACGCCGGTCCAGGCCGACGGCGAGCGCTTCCCGCCGCGCCGAGAGGTTCTCCGCCTCGCGGAGGGCATCCTGCCGGGCCTGCTTCAGCAGCTGCAGTGCCTCTTCCGCCTCCTCCTGCGCCGCCTGCGCGTCTTCATACTCGGCATCCAGGTCCGCTTCGCCGGCTTCAGCACCTGCGGCGGAGCCCTGCACCTGCTCGAACTCTTCCTGTGCACGCGTGCGCCGTTCCTCGGCGGCGGCGATGGAAGCACGCAACCTGCCCGCTTCGGACTGCGCCGAGGCCACCCGTGAGCGGGCGGCATCCACGGACCCGGCCAGCCGGGCCAGGCCTTCGCGCCGGTCCGCGGCGGCGCGCAGCAGCTCCGCGTAGCGCTTCTCTTCGGCAGCTGCCTCCTCTTCGGCGGCGGCACGGATTTCCACGGCATCCTGCAGCCGTGCCCGCCGGTCCTCGAGGTCCGTTTCCAGGGCGGCGGCTTCCGCGCGCACCCGGTCCGCCGAGGCCTGCAGCTGTTCAGGGTCCCGGCCGCTGCCGGCGGCCGGTTCCGCAGCACCCAGCAGGCGGGCGCGTTCGGCCGCGAGTGCGGCCAGGGAACGGAACCGCTCCTGCAGGGAGGACAGCTCGTACCAGGTGTCGCGGGCGGCGTTCAGCTGCGGGGCGGCCTCAGCGGCCTGCGCTTCCAGGGCCGCCTGGCGTTGCCGGCCGCCGGTCACTGCGGCTTCAACCTCGTCCCGGCGGGCCTTCAGGGCGTTTTCGTCCGCGGTTTCCTTGTGCCAGGCGGCAGTCAGGGTGGCCAGGTCATCGGCCAGCAGGCGTGAGCGGGCGTCCCGGACATCCTGCTGCACCGTCTTGGCCCGGCGGGCGACGGCGGCCTGTTTCCCCAGCGGACCGAGCTGTCGGCGCAGTTCCGCCGTGAGATCCGTCACCCGGGCCAGGTTGGCCTGCATCGCGTCGAGTTTGCGCAGGGTTTTTTCCTTGCGCCGGCGGTGCTTGAGGATGCCCGCGGCCTCTTCGATGAAGCCCCGCCGTTCCTCGGGACCCGCATGCAGCACCCTGTCCAGCTGGCCCTGTCCCACGATGACGTGCATCTCGCGGCCCAGGCCGGAGTCGGAGAGCAGTTCCTGGATGTCCAGCAGGCGGCACGGGGCACCGTTGATGGCGTATTCCGAACCTCCGGCGCGGAAGAGCGTGCGCGAGATGGTGACTTCGGAGTATTCAATCGGCAGCGCGCCGTCGGCGTTGTCGATGGTCAACGACACCTGGGCCCGGCCCAGCGCCGCGCGGCCGGAGGTGCCGGAGGTGCCCGCGAAAATGACGTCTTCCATTTTGCCGCCGCGCAGGGTCTTGGCGCCCTGCTCCCCCATCACCCAGGCCAGGGCATCCACGACGTTGGATTTTCCTGATCCGTTGGGACCCACCACCGCCGTGACACCGGGTTCGAACTCAAAGGTGGTGGCCGATGCGAAGGACTTGAATCCTCGCATGGTCAGGGTCTTCAGATGCACGGGTGTTAATCTCTCCTACCGGGGTTGATTCCTTAAATCTACGCGGTTAGCGTCGAAATTCCGCTCTACTCGGAGAGCGTAATCGGGCTTTTCCCTGCGGATTCGCGGGCCCGGTAAGTAGGCTTCTAGATGAGTCATATGATTTTAGGGCGTGGATGCAGGCTTCACGGCGGCCGCCAGCGCGATAGGTCCAGCAGCAGACAAGGCAGGCATTTTGACCGGGAACTTCAACTTCCAGCACTCGAACTCGGCCATCCTCAGCGTGAACAGCGTTGAAGCTCCGGTGGTGATGAGTTCCAGCGAATTCGACGAGCGTCTCCAGCCCTCGCTCAAGCGGCTGCGGCTTTCCAAGCGCCTGCTGGAGCGGGTGGCCGGCGTCAGCGAGCGGCGCTGGTGGGCGCCGGGCACCGCATTCGACGACGGCGCCATCGAAGCCGGGGCGAAGGCCCTGGCCGAAGCCGGCATCGAGGCCTCCGAGATCGGGCTGCTCATCAACACCTCGGTGACCCGCCGGAACCTGGAGCCCTCCGTGGCCGTGAAGATCCACAACGGCCTGGGCCTGCCCTCCTCCGCCATGAACTTCGACCTGGCCAACGCCTGCCTGGGCTTCGTCAACGGCATCACCCTGGCGTCCAACATGATCGACTCCGGGCAGATCAACTATGCCCTGATCGTGGCCGGCGAGGATTCCCAGGGGGTGCAGGAAGCCACCTTTGACCGGCTCAACGCCCCCGATTCCACGCGCGAGGACTACCTGCGCGAATTCGCCACCCTGACCCTGGGCTCCGGTGCAGCCGCCGCCGTCATCGGCCGGGCGGACCGGCATCCCGGCTCGCACCGCATCCTCGGCGGCGTCTCCCGCGCCGGCACCCAGCACCACGAACTCTGCGTGGGCGGCATCGACGGCATGTACACCGACACCAAGGGCCTGCTGGACGGCGGCCTGGAACTCGTGGTGGACGCCTGGCATGAAGCGCACGGCAACGGCTGGGACTGGTCCGGCATGGACCGCTACGTCACCCACCAGGTGTCCAACTCCTACACCAACGCCATCATCAAGGCCGTGGACCTGGAGCGGAGCCGGGTGCCGATCACGTTCCCGAACTGGGGCAACGTGGGTCCGGCGTCTTTGCCGATGACCCTGGCCCAGGAGTCGCGGTCCCTGAACCCGGGCGACCGGGTGCTGTGCATGGGCGTGGGCTCCGGCCTGAACACCACCATGATGGAGATTGCGTGGTAGAGGAGCTTTGGCCCGGCGTTTCCCCCGCCTGGTCCACGTTTGTCCACGTTCCCTCCACTGCCGCCGTCGACGTTCCCGGCACGGTCCGCAAGTGGCACATCCTCGATAACGGTCCCGACCTGGCCGCCGCAGGGGTGGAACCGGTAGGAACCCTGCTCTGCGTGCACGGCAACCCCACCTGGTCCTACCTGTGGCGCACGCTGCTGGCTGCCGGAGCGTCCGCCGACAAGCCGTGGCGCGTGGTAGCCGTGGACCAGCTGGACATGGGCTTCTCCGAACGCACCGGCACCTTCCGGAGGCTGGAGGACCGGATCGCCGACCTCGGCAACCTCACCGACACGCTGGGAATCACCGGCCCGGTCGTGACCGTCGGCCATGACTGGGGCGGCGTCATCTCCCTGGGCTGGGCACTGCGGCACCGCCGCCAGCTTGCCGGCGTGGTGCTGACCAACACCGCGGTGCACCCGGCGGGATATTCGCTGCCGCCGGCCCTGAAGCTGGCCCTGCATCCGGCCGTGCATCCCTGGGGTACGCGCAGCACCGATGCCTTTATCCGCGTCACGCATTCCCTGGCGCAGCCTGCCCTGGCCGCGCCGGTCCGCGAAGCATTCGCACTCCCGTACCGCAGTGCTGCCCGCCGGCACGGGGTGGCGAACTTCGTTGCCGACATTCCCGCCGTCGAGACCCATCCGAGCTGGCGCACGCTGAACACGGTCGCCGAAGGCATCCGCAGGCTCAATGTTCCCTCGCTGGTCCTCTGGGGACCCAAGGACCCGGTCTTCTCCGACCGCTACCTGCGCGACCTGCTGGACCGGCTTCCGACTTCCTCCGTGCACCGGTTTGAAGGTGCCGGGCACCTGCTGCCCGAAGATGTCGATATCGCCTCCCCTGTTTTCTCCTGGCTGCAGACCGCTGTGGAAGAGCCGGTCGCCAAGACGGCTCCCCGCAGCGCCGGCGTCTTCCGGCCCATGCTGGCGGAACTGGACGAACGTGCCGCGGATTCCACGGCCGCCGTCGTCGACATGGCTCCGCTGGGCGGCGACGGCGCGGCTGCCGGGCCGCGCACCCTCTCCTGGGCCGGGCTTGCCGAACGCGTCAATGCCCTCGCAGCCGGACTCGCCGCCGCCGGTGTACGTCCCGGCACCCGGGTGAACCTGCTGGTGCCGCCCGGCATTGAACTGACCTCGCTGATCTACGCCTGCCTGCGCCTGAACGCCGTCATTGTGGTGGCCGACGCCGGGCTGGGCACCAAGGGCCTCGGCCGGGCCATCAAGGGTGCCGGCCCGTCCTTCCTCATCGGCATCGACCGTGCCCTCATCGGGGCCCGCGCCTTCGGCTGGCCGGGTACGCGGATCAGCGTTTCCACCCTGTCTCCGGCCCGCAAACGCCTGCTCGGCGTGAAGCACTCCGTCGAGGAGCTCATCGCGGACGGCACAGCGGCCGAGGTGCCGTGGTACCCTGCGGAGCCCGACGCCGACGCCGCCGTTCTCTTCACCTCCGGCTCCACCGGACCGGCCAAGGGCGTGGTCTACACGCACCGGCAGCTGGCCGCGATGCGTGATGCCATCAAGGACACCTACAACCTGCGGGCCGGCACCTCCCTGGTGGCGGGCTTCGCGCCGTTTGCCCTGCTGGGTCCCGCGCTGGGCGCCACGTCGGTGACACCGGACATGGACGTCACCTCGCCGCGCACCCTGACCGCCGCCGCCCTGGCCGATGCTGCAGTAGCCGTGGACGCCACCACGATTTTCGCGTCTCCGGCAGCACTGACCAACGTACTGGCGACGTCCGGGGCACTGGACGCGACGCAGCGGGCCGCGCTGGCACAGGTGGAACTGCTGCTTTCCGCCGGCGCACCGATTGCGGAGCCGCTCCTGGCCCAGGTGCAGGACCTGGTGCCGAAGGCATCCCTGCACACCCCCTACGGTATGACGGAAGCACTGCCGGTCACGGACATCAGCCTTGAAGGCATCCGTGCTGCCGGGTCCGGCAATGGTGTCTGCGTCGGCAGTGCGGTGTCCGGCGCCGAGGTGGCTATCGCCGAAGTCTTCCCGGACGGGTCGGTGGGCGATAAGCCCTTGACCGTCGCGAACCGCACCGGAGAGATCCTGGTCAGCGCTCCGCACGTCAAGGACCGCTACGACCGGCTGTGGATCACGGAAAGTGCCAGCTCGTCCATCGACGGCTGGCACCGTACCGGCGATGTCGGGCATTTCGACGACGAGGGCCGGCTGTGGGTCGAGGGCCGTCTCGGGCACATCCTCACCACTGCGGACGGTGTCCGGACGCCGGTGGCTGCGGAACAGGCGGCCGAGGCGGTCGATGGCGTGAGCCGTGCCGCACTGGTCGGCGTCGGACCTGCCGGAGCGCAGGTTCCCGTGGCCGTGGTGGAGACCGATCCTCCCGCACGGCGGGCCGGGACCCCGGCTTCCGGGCTCACGTCCGCTGTTCGGTCCCGCGTGGCTGAGCTGGTCGGCATGGACCTGGCGGCGGTGCTGGTGCTGCCGCAGATGCCCACCGATATCCGGCACAACTCCAAGATCGACCGTTCGGCGCTGGCTGACTGGGCATCCCGCCTGCTGGCAGGCGGCCCGGTACCCCGCCTCGGGAAGGGCAAGCGGTGAGCGCCCTGCCCCCGCACAATGTCCTGGTCACCGGTGCGAGCGGCCTGCTGGGCGGTGCCGTCGCGGACCTGCTGGAAGCCAAGGGCCACAGGGTGCGCACCTTCCAGCGCCGTCCCGGAGTGCCCGGCCGGGAGTCCGTTGCCGGGTCCGTGGCTGATGCTGCTGCCGCTGCCCGCGCCGTCGACGGGATGGACGCCGTCATCCATCTCGCCGCGAAGGTCTCCTTCACCGGCGAGTGGCACGAGTTCGAGGAAACCAACATCCGCGGGACGCAGGTCCTGCTCCAGGCGGCGCAGGCTGCCGGCGTCCGCGACGTCGTCTTCGTGTCCTCCCCGTCGGTGGCGCATTTCGGCGAACCGATTGCCGGTGCCGGTGCCGGCACCGCTGATCCGGCCCGGGCCCGCGGTTTCTATGCCGCATCCAAAGCCGAGGCTGAGCTGATTGCGCTCGGGCAGAATTCGCCCGCCTTCCGCGTGACTGCCATCCGGCCGCACATCGTCTGGGGCCCCGGCGACACGCAGCTGGTGGAGCGCGTGATTGACCGTGCCCGGTCCGGCCGCCTGCCGCTGCTCGATGCCGGTGCCGCCCTGATCGACACGACGTATATCGATAATGCGGCAGCCGCCATTGTCCGTGGATTGGAGCGGATGGATACCGCTTCCGGCCGTGCCCTCGTGGTGACGAACGGTCAGCCGCGTCCGGTGGGCGAACTGATTGCCGGTATCTGTGCGGCCGCAGGTGTGGCGGCGCCGGGCTGGAGCGTGCCGGGAAAGGTTGCGCGCGGCGCGGGAAGCCTGATCGAACGGGCCTGGCTGAAGGCCGGACAGCGGGGACTGGTTCATGACGAACCGCCCATGACACGTTTCCTGGCCGAGCAGCTCTCCACGTCGCACTGGTTTGACCAGCGGGAAACCCGTGAAGTCCTGGACTGGACTCCGGAAGTGACGATTGAAGAGGGCATGCTCCAGCTTGCCCGGCACTACTCCTAGGATGATGTCCGTGAAAAGCCTGCAAACCATCGAGTCCTGGCCCGTGGACCATGCCGCTGCCGCCGTAGTGTCCGCGGACGGTGAGGTGCTGGGAACAGCCGGCGACCAGGACCGCCGGTTTCCACTGGCTTCCGTCACCAAGCTGCTGAGCGCGTATGCCGTGCTGGTCTCCCTCGATGAGGGCGCTTTGGAGCTCGATCAGCCTGCCGGACCCGAGGGATCGACCGTCCGTCATCTGCTGGCCCATTCCGGCGGCTACGATTTCGGCGAGCGCACGGTCCGCTACGCTCCGGGCACGCGCCGCCTGTATTCCAATGCCGGCTTCGAGGTCCTTGGGGAGACGTTGGAGCAGGCTACCGGTATGGCCTTTGGCGAATACCTGCGGGAAGGGGTCCTGCTGCCGTTGGGCATGTCCTCCACCGCTTTGGAGGGTTCGCCTGCTGCCGGTGCCGTTTCCACAGCTGCGGACCTGAGCCGGTTTGCAGCCGAGCTGCAGGCTCCCACGCTTACCGACCCCGGCCGGCTCACCGAAGCCACCCGGGTGGTCTTTCCCGGTCTGGCAGGGGTGCTTCCCGGTTTCGGCCGGCAGAAGGGGAACGACTGGGGCCTCGGCTTCGAAATCCGGGCACGGAAGTCTCCGCACTGGACCGGTTCCAACAGCTCGCCTGCCACGTTCGGGCACTTCGGCCAGTCCGGAACCTTCCTTTGGGTGGATCCTGCGGCCGGTGCTGCTTCCGTCTGCCTGACCGACCGCGATTTTGGCCCTTGGGCAGCCGAGGTGTGGCCTCCCTTCACCGACGGAATCCTGGCGGAACTGGCTGGCCGGTAGGGCCGGCAGGATCGGCAGGAGTCCAGTCACTAGGCGGCCCACACCAGATCCGCGATGCAGGTTTCCAGGAACCCCTTCGCTGGCGGAGGTCCTGGCCGTGTGCCGGATGCAGTAGCTGTGTTCGTTTCGTCGGTTCCGGTTCCGGTACCCGTTCGATCACCGGCGTTGTTCCCGGTTCGATCACCAACGGCCCTTCCGGCCCGATCACCGACGCTTCTCCCGTCCGTGTTTCCTGGCAGCGGCGGCGACGTGGACCGGTAGCTGTGTCCGGTGGGAGTAGTGGTCTCGACGGTGTGGCGGGGATCCGGCCCGGATGGGTCTAACTGTTGTGCTTTCCAGCCGGGTGCTTCCTTCGCGTGGTTGCACGCTTCGCAAAGCCCCTGTCCGTTCGCGGTGCTGGTGGCCCCTCCGGCGCGGTGCGGATTAATGTGGTCGACATGCCGGATGGGTGCACCGCACCACGGCATCCTGCAGGTCTGGTCCCGTGCAGCGATAAACCGTCCCAGTGATGCAGGGAACAGGCGTGCCCGGGAATCCATTGCGACCAGTTCGCCTGTTCCGGGAGCTGCATACAATCGCCGAAGCCAGCGTTCTGCCTGCCTGTCCTGCTTTGCTGTCCTACCCGAGACCTTATGCTGACCCTGTTCCGGCCCGCTGCCGACAGCGGAATCGTCCAGCTCGCTGCCCTTTCCCGGGCGCCTGCGCTTTCCCCGGACCAGATCCCTCGCCCACTGGGCCGGCACCGGACCGTACCCGGGAACCAGCGCAGGTTCGGAATCGCCGCCAAACAGTGTCCGGTCCGACATCACCAGTTGCACTTCCACCTTCAGCTGACCTGCCTCGGTCTGCCCGGTTATCCGCTCCACGAGGGTGTCCGCCATGATCTGGCCCCGCCCCCGCCCATCTCCGGAGGCACGCAGCCGGTCCGCTTCGCGGGACAGCGCGGCATAGACACCCACCCCTTGGGCGACCGGCAGCAGTCCGGTCAGATAGGTCATGGTGTCCGGCGCGGGACGGCAGGAGACGAAACGTTCGGATTCGGCTTTCGCCGCGCGGTGAACCGCAGCCTGCGGATCCAGCCGGTAGGCCGCACCCCTGGCACGAGACATGATCTGCCGGTCGCCCAGGGTTTCAAGTACGTCCGGATCGCCGGCGACTTCCTCATCTACCCGGCGCCGGTCTTCCAGGCTCAGGCAGGCCGTTTCCCGGACCAGCAGGGTTGCCCGCCACTCGCTGATTTTTCCGCTGGTCAGCGCGTGCAGTGTGTGCGGCATTTCCTTGGTCAGAGCCTTGGCGAACCCTAGTAGCCGTCCTCCACGGCTCGGTGACTCCCTGCGCGCCAAGGCAATCTGGGAAGCGAGACCGCGGCCCAGTTCCTCGCGCCGTACTCCGGCTTCCGCCTGCTTCCGGCGCTGCGAGGCGTCGAACGCTGCCGCAGCCCGGGCCTGTGCAGCCGAGGCTGCCGCTTTGAGTTCCTCCAGCACCCGGATTCGGTCAATGAGCTCGCGGTCTTCCTCCTCCTCCAACGCCTGGTCCTCAACCTCCCCCAGCAGTTCAACCCATGACCTCACCACCGCGCTACCGGCAGTCAAAACGCCGGTTGGCTGATGGTCGGCAGATCGCGAGTACTCGAACATGTGTTCGATTCTAGCGAGACCTCGGAGCGGGACCAAGGGGAAAAATACCTGTTCCACCACCTGTTTTCTCAGGCGTTTTGAGCCGCACCCGAACGTCAATGACCTACTCCTGCAGGTGGCTCCTCCCCGCTGAAACCCGCCGTCCCGCTCCATCGGAATTCTTCACGAGCGATGACAGAATCTGAGGATGCCGCTTATCCAGGTTTTCAACGCCTCCCCATCCTCCACTGCCAAAAAGCGTCAGCTGCTCGCCGCGCTGACGGCCACATACGCTGAAGTGATGGAAATCCGACCCGACACCATCCGGGTGCTCCTGAACGAACTCCCGCGCGGGAACTGGTCTGTTGCCGGCGTAACCCTGGCAGATTCAGGACAAAACGAAAACATCTGATCGCGGCTCTATTACTGACGCAGCAACGGTTGCAGCTCTCGTTCTCGGCATCGCCGGATTCTCAGCCCCGTTGTCGACGCGCTGAGGCCCAGCAGCCAGTGCAGCACGTAAACGGATCCTTGGCCGAGACGGCCCTCAGTGTTGGCTGAGGTAAGTCGCTGACAGGGCCGTTTGTCGGAACCATGCATTTGCTCTTGAGATTGCCCTGTCTATCTCTGCTTCAGGTCGATCATGCAGAATGGCGAAGGCGACCTGTTGGAGCCGGAAGGTATTTCGTCGGACGGCGGCCCGGGCCACCACCGCAGCGTCCGCTATAAGTGGGAGTTTTTCCCAGCCGTTCCACACGCCCACGCAGGCGAGGTCGGTGGATCGGTCGCTTCGGGAAGACAGGTCCCAGTCGAGTACACCCGATATGCGCCCGCCCTTCCAGAGGACGTTGTGACCCCCGAGGTCGCCGTGGGCAAACGCCTCCTTGACCGGCTCAAGGTTCACCAGCGCCCAGATCGCATCGCTAGCCTGCGTCTGAACGTCCTGACCGAGCCGTGGGAGTACTTCCTCGCATTGGATCCGATACCACTCCGGCCCTCCACAAAACGCCAGAGGCTCAGCCAACAACCCTGCGATGGGGTCCGTGGGAATCGATGAGACCTGGGCGAGCAATTCCTGGAGCTCCACCGGTTCACCTTCGCCCGCCGGACAAGGTGCGCCCGGCACCAGCTCAACCGCAACGGCTGAAAACTCATCCATCTCCACGACCGGACCCAGTGATCTGGGTACTTGGAACCCGACCGACGCCGGAATACTGTCGACTAGTTTCTGGCGCTTTCGCATCTCGACGGCCATGTTCGGATCGCGGCCGACCCGAACGGCGGCCGCCCCATCCAGCAGGACAACAATATGCGCTGATCCGATCTCCACGACCTGCCGCCGAGCTGCTTGTGCTGCCGGCGACAGATTCTCAATAGCGGAATCCACGACCGCGTGAAGACTGCCTTTTCCTATACTCCCCATGAACGGAAGCTAACAGGGCTCCGACTGAGATGTCACTTTGCCTGTAGGTCGCAGCAGCAAAAGGCATGGTACCGCTGTGTATTCCCTACGGCCGAGCCTACAGACCGTTCCTTTATTGAGCATAGGACTGCCTCTTGAAATAGAACTGCTGGAGGTCCCTTTAGGTATCAAAGATTCAAACTGCATTCGCCGCCGACAAATCCCCTAACCAGCGAGGAAAGAAAGCACGACGACGGCAAGCAGCAGCGCGGCGTTCCCTGCCAGCGCGAGATTGCCGGGCTCCTTCTTCGCCTTCTTCCGGGTCTTCGTCTTCTTCCCGGCCTTCACCTTTTTCACCGCCACCGCAGGGATGCTGCTTGCCCCAGGAACGCCGGCCACGCGCGCAGCTGCCATCTCCAGCACCGAAACATCCTCCTCCTCCACCGACCCCGCAGGCCCCGACTCCGCCTCCCCCTTCGACACCGCAGCCCGCCCCGGCAGCTCCGGCCACCGAAGGACGGCACCTGCAGCAGCCGCTGCCAGCGCGACGACGGCCACCACCCAAAGGACCACCAACCAGGACGTCCACGGCAACACCAGCCGCAGAAGGCCTGCAAACGAAACCGCTTCCATCAACCCGGCCAGCAAAGACCTCCGTCCGGGTCCGGTTGGCTGTCCCGCCCGCTTCCAGACGGACACCGCCATGGACAGACACGTCACTGCCAGCCAGCCGGCCAGAACCCAGGACACAATGCTCGTTCCCATCAGAGACCGTCCTTCAACAGGGTCAGTGCGGCTTCTTCCTGCCCGACATCCACGTTGGACAGGACGAGCACCGCAGTGCCTGCCTCACGGTCCATCGCCGCCATGGCCGTGAAGCCTCCGGTCTTGCCGTTGTGCCATGTCGCAGCCCGCCCGTTTGAGGGGGAAACCTGCGTAAACCAGGCCAGGCCCACCTGCTCGCCCTCCTCGCCCGTGTCCCAGCGCGGCTCCAGAGCCCCGGAGCCCGGTGCAGTGCCCGCCAGCAGTGCCTGGAGGTAGAGCGACATGTCAGCTGCAGTAGAGCGGATCCCGCCCGCCGGAGCAGAGCCGTTGGCGGTCCATGCAGCCTTCGACACTCCGCTCGCTGCCCGGCCGGTGGGTGCATCGGGACGGAGGTTGTCGGCGGTGACAGGTACGTACGTATCCTTCATTCCCAGCGGCTCGAGAATCCGCTGCTGCACCAGATCGGCGTAGTCCATCCCGGCTGCCTTGGCGAGCAGCTGCCCGAGGAAGGCATAACCGAGGTTGGAGTAGGCCACGCTGCCCCGTCCTTCCACGGACGCAGACTGCCCCTGCTCCAGCACCTCGGCAGGTGAGGCGGTGTAAGGGTCACGGTGCAGCACGGCACCGGTGAGCAGGGAAATCATCGCCCCAGGATCGGTAGCAAGACGGGGAAGCCCCGAACGGTGGCTGGCCAGCTCCGCCAAGGTGACGGTGCCGATCTCCGCTTCCGGATCGCGCAGCTCCGGACCCAGGATCTCGGCAACAGTGGTCTCCAATGTGACCTCACCGCGCTCGACGGCGTCCGCCAGCAGGGCGGCCGTGAACGTTTTCGATACGGACCCGATTTCGAACTCCGTCCGCTCGTTGGCACCGAACCCGGCAAACCGGACAGTGCCGTCGTCCAGATACGCCACGCTGACCGCATCCAAAGGTTTCTGCAGCAGGGGCTGGACAGCATCGGCCAGTTCGGCATCCCCGGAAACCTCCGTGGACAGGCGCGGGGTCCACGGAGCGGCCAGGAGTCCGCAGGCCAGCACCGCCGATGCGGCAAGGGCAGCAAGGGTAATACGTTGACGTCGAGACATGTCAGTTCCCTCCGGAGGCAGCGGTCAGGATGGCGAGAAGCGGAATGACCCGGTCCGGCGGGATCCGGTAGCGGGACCTGGCATGCGGAGCGAGCCAGCCCGCGGCCGTCAGCTGGTGGACGTGGTGGTAGACCTGCCCGGAAGTTCCGGAGCCCAGTGCCTCCACCAGCCCGGCCACGGTTTCGGTGCCGCCGAGCACCGCCTGCAGTATGGCCAGGCGAAGCGGATGCCCCAGGGAGGCCAGGGAATCGGCAAAGCGGGTCCAGTCGACGTCGAGCAGATGCTCCGTCTCCAGGCCGTACTGGTACTCGTAGCGGGCACCGGCAGGGGTTGAGGCAACACCGGTGAAGAGTACGGCGCCGGGGTCGGGATGGCGCTCCCGCAACCCGTTCAGGGCCCAGAAAACGTCAGAGGTGTCAGCGGCCGACGGCGGCACGTGGGCTTCGGAGCGCTGTTCCAGGGCTGCGATACGCGCCTCCAGCGCCTGAAGCCGGGCGTCTTCATCATTGGGCATGCCTAAGAATTACGTAAATCCATAGCAATTACAAGAGATTCGTAATGAACGGCCGTACGCGGAGTCGGGCGGCCCTAAACCGGGCAGGGCAGGGCAGAAGGCGTTTCAAGGCCCACATAGGGGAACTCCGCGAACCGGCCCCGTCCGGAGACGGCTCAGACCCTAACCCGGGCCAGCAGAGGGGAAAGCTACCAGCGCCCGTTCCGGGGCCGTGGCTGGCACACGGGGCAGCTGTACGAGGACCGATTCATGAACGAATCCCGCCGGATCAGGGTATGCAGGCCCAGCTCCTCGCACCGCGGGCAGGGCAGCCCTTCACGCCCGTAGGCATTCAGGGAGCGGGAGAAGTAGCCCGAGGCCCCGTTCACGTTGACATACAGGGAGTCAAAGCTGGTGCCGCCCGCCGCCAAGGCACGGGTCATCACATCCCGCGCGGCTTCGACAAGCCGCAGCGCGTCTGGCCGGCGCATGGTGTCGGTCGGCCGGGCAAAGTGCATCCGTGCCGCCCACAGCGACTCGTCGGCATAGATGTTCCCGACCCCGGAGATCAGCCCCTGGTCCAGCAGAGCACGCTTGATGCCGGTTTTCCGGGCCCGCAGCCGGTGGTAGAACTCGTCAAAGGAGAACGCGGGGTCGAGGGGGTCGCGGGCAATATGTGCCGCCTCCGCAGCCACCAGCGGCAGCCCGGTTTCGGACAGGCCGCCCGGCGCGCCGTCGGGCGTCGCAACCAGATCGGTAAGGAACACGCCGCCGAAAATCCGCTGGTCCACAAAGCGCAGCTCGTCCGGCATGGCAACACCGGACGCATCGACGGCGGGGCTGAGCGTGAACCGGACTTTCAGGTGCTTTTCGTCCGGAAGGGCGGAATCCTCCATCAGCAGTTGTCCGCTCATGCCGAGGTGGGCCATCAGCGCAAAGGGGGGCACGGCGTCGTCGTCCGCCGGCGAAGGAGGCGACTCCAGCAGCGGCAGCCAGAGGAACTTGCCGCGGCGGACGACGTCGGCCACCACCGCGCCCTCGAGGTTGGCCACGAGGTCGGCCGGCCCGGGTGCGTGGCGCCGCACGGAGCGGGGATCCACAACCTGGACGCCGGTGATGGTGCGGCCGCGGACCCATGACGCCAGTCCGCGGCGGACCACCTCCACCTCGGGAAGCTCAGGCATGGCGGGCGCCCCTAGGCGCCGGCAGCCGGGGAGCCGGCTTCCTTAGCGTTGATCATCTTCCAGGTGGCGGCCGCGGCTTCCTGCTCGGCTTCCTTCTTGGAATGGCCGGTGCCGGTGCCGAAAGGCTTGTCGCCGATGTGCAGGACGGCCGTGAAGCTGCGGGAATGGTCCGGCCCGGATCCGGAGACCCGGTACTCGATGTCGCCCATTTTCCGGCCGGCAGCGATTTCCTGGATGCTGGTCTTCCAGTCGGTGCCGGCGCCCAGCGCTTCGGCGTTGGAGAGCAGCGGACCGACCAGGCGCATCACCATCTGGCGTGCGGTTTCAATTCCGTGGTCCAGGTACACGGCGCCGATGATCGCCTCGGTGGTGTCGGCCAGGATGGAGGACTTGTCGCGGCCGTTGGTGAGCTTTTCGCCCTGGCCGAGCAGGATGTACTCCCCCAGCCCCAGGCCGCGGGCAATCCCGGCGAGGGCGCGGGTGCTCACGACGGCGGAACGGCGCTTGGCCAGCTCGCCCTCGGAAAGGTTTGGATTATCCCGGTAGAGCGCATCGGTTACCGAGAACCCCAGGATGGAGTCGCCCAGGAATTCCAGGCGCTCGTTCGTGGGGATGCCGCCCTGCTCGTAAGCGTAGGAGCGGTGCGTGAGTGCAAGACGAAGCGTCCCGGCGTCGATATCGACACCGAGACGCTTCATAAGCTCTTCAGTATTCTTCACTTTTGGATACAACCCGAAAAGCAGTATTCACGTGCCCGTCCGCAGCGAAGGCTGCGGTGCCGGGCCGAACACTGGTCTTAGACGTCCGCGACCTTGCGGCCCTTGTATTCAAGGAACAGCGCGGTGCCTGCGGAGTCGGTGACGACCTTGGCCTGGTGCGGCAGGCTATAGGTGACGCGGCCGTTCTCCACGGTCTTCACCAGGTTGGGCGCGGTCGCCTTCCACTGGGACCGGCGTGCACGTGTATTCGCGCGGGACATTTTCCGCTTCGGAACAGCCACGGCTAACTCTCTTCTCTCTCGTCTGACTCTGTACTTGGTGCCGCAGTATCTTCTGCGGCTGTGCCGGTCAGCCCGGCGAGGGCTGCCCAGCGAGGATCCACTGCTTCATGGTGGTGACCCGGATCCTCCTCAAGGCGCACTCCGCATTCGGAGCAAAGGCCTGGGCAGTCTTCCCGGCACACCGGCTGGAACGGCATGGTAAGCACCACTGCGTCCCGCAATACCGGCTCAAGATCGATGACATCTCGCTCGATCCGGTGCTGCTCTTCTTCATCTTCTTCTTCGAAGGACTCAGCGTCCTCGTAGTAGAAGAGTTCCTGCACATCGACTTCTTGGTCGTACGCGAGTGGCTTCAGGCACCTGCCGCATTCGCCCCGAACGGGGGCAATCGCGACGCCGGATACCAGAATCCCTTCGTGCACGGCCTCCAACCTCAGGTCAAGCTCGAGGTCGGATCCTTCCGGAACGCCGATAAGCGCAACACCGAAGTCTTTCGGTGCCGGTACATGTTCATGCAAGGTCCGCATCGTTCCCGGGCTGCGCCCGAGGTCCCTGACGTTGATAGCCAGGGGAGTTTCCGGATTGGACCGCGAAAATTCGCTAATGAGAACTCCTGTAGAACATAGACCGACATATCATCTTAGCCTGACTTGCCGGAATCTCTCAAACTGCGGCTGCACCGCAGCCAGGAAGCAGGTGCAGGCACCCGCTCCGTACCCCAGTTTACCTGCCGGCGGGCATCCGGCTAATCGGCCGGGGGTGCCTCGCGGGCGGACGCCGGACTGTCCCCTACTGTTGGTACGTGACTTTCCTCCGCTGGTTCCTGGGGCACCGGCTGCTCCGGCGCTGTACGACGGCGGCGGCGTGCCTTTTTGCGGTCTGGCTCCTGGCCGCGTCCATCCTGTTTGTCTACCCTTCGGCCGGTGCCGCCGAACCTGCCCGGGCGGACGCCGTCGTCGTCCTGGCCGGTGCGGCCAACGAGCGGCTTCCGGTGGGGCTGGACCTGATGGAGCAGGGGTACGCCCCCGTGCTGGCACTCTCCGCGACGTTCACCCCCGGCAACGTCCGCACCGACGCCGTCTGTGTCGGCAACCGGAACCCGCTGATCCTCTGCTTCTCTCCGGATCCGATGACCACCCGCGGCGAGGCACGCGCCGTCGCCCGCCTGGCGAAGGACCGAGGCTGGAACGACATCATTGTGGTGACCTCCCGCTACCACGTCACCCGCGCCGAGCTTAGCCTCGAACAGTGCACCTCGGCGAACATCACCATGGTGGAGTCCCGGCCGGAGCTGGGGCCGGGACAGTGGCTGGGACGCTTCGTGGAGGAGACCGGCGGCGTGGCCGCCGGGCTGATCCGGCCGGCCTGCGCGAACCCGATCTAGCTGCCCGCCCCGCCTTCCGTCAGCCGCTTGAACACCGTGGAGGGAACGTAGCCGGAGACGTCGCCGCCCAGTGCAGCCACTTCCTTGATGAGCGACGAGGAGAGATGGGTGTAGCTGCTCTCCGCGGCGAGGAAGACGGTTTCGACGCCGGTGAGCTGCCGGTTCATTACGGCCATCGGCAGCTCGTACTGGTAGTCCTGCACCGAGCGCAGGCCCTTCACGATCGCCGTGGCTCCGTGCTCCCGGCAGAAATCGGCCAGCAGCCCCTCCCCCATGGGAAGCACGGTCACCCCGCGCAGGGACGCAAAGGTTTCCGCCGCCAGCTCCAGGCGTTCGGCGGCATCGAAGCGGTACTTCTTCGCATAGTTGGTGGACACCGCCACGATGACTTCGTCAAAGAGGCTGGCCGCACGGGCAATAACCTCCACGTGGCCGTTGTGGATGGGATCAAAGGAACCGGGGCATACAGCGCGTCGCATAGGTCGAATCTACCGGGTGCCGGCGGGTAATACTTGGTGGATGAGTATCAACACAGCCGCGTCCCTGCTCCGCGCCCGGCACGGCACCGGTGACGCCGCCGCCCAGCCGTGGCAGCGCACTGCCGCCGGAGCGAACTTGCTGGGCCCGGACGGCAATCTCGGGCTGACCATCTTCGAGGAAATCACCGCCCTGGCCGGCCGGCACGGTGCCATCAACCTGGGCCAGGGCTTCCCGGATGAGGACGGACCCGCGGAAATGCTCGAGGCCGCCCGGGCCGCGATTGCCGCCGGCGGGAACCAGTACGCGCCCGGGCAGGGCCTGCCGGTGCTGCGGGAGGCCATTGCCGCCCACCAGGAGCGGTTCTACGGCCTGCAGGTTGACTCCGGCACCGAGGTGATCGTCAGCACCGGCGCCACCGAGGCCATCGCCTCCGCCCTGCTGGCCCTGGCCGGCCCCGGGGACGAAGTGCTGACCTTCGAACCGTTCTACGATTCCTACGGCGCCGTCATCGGCCTCAGCGGCGCCACGCACACCACCGTTGCCCTTCAGGCGCCGGACTACCTGCCGGCCGACGGCGCCCTCGAGGCGGCATTCACCGACCGCACCCGGGTGGTCCTGGTGAACAATCCGCACAACCCCACCGGCGCCGTGCTGCCGCGGAACGTGCTCCAGCAGATTGTGGAGCTGGCTGCCAAGCACAACGCCGTGATCGTTACTGACGAGGTGTACGAACACCTGACCTTCGGCCCCGAACACATCCCGGTGGCAACGCTGCCCGGCGCCGCGGAGCGGACCCTGACCATTTCCTCTGCGGGCAAGACCTTCTCGGTCACCGGCTGGAAGGTGGGCTGGCTGACCGGCCCGGCCCCGCTGGTCTCGGCCGCGCGGACCGTCAAGACCTTCCTGACCTACACCTCCGGCACCCCGTTCCAGTCCGCGGTGGCCGTAGGGCTGGGACTTCCGGACGAGTATTTCACCGGGGCGGCCGCAACGCTGCACAAGAAGCGGGACCTGCTGGGTTCGGGACTGCGCGCTGCGGGGCTGGGCGTGCTGGAGTCCTCCGGCACCTACTTCGTCACCGCCGATACGGCGCCCCTGGGCATCACGGACGCCACGGCACTGGCGCGGAGGCTGCCGGAGCTGATCGGGGTGGCCGCGATCCCGGTGGCCGTGTTCTGCCACGACGACGGCGCGCAGCGCACCCGTTCCCTGCTGCGGTTCGCCTTCTGCAAGAAGTTCGACGTTCTGGAGCGGGCCGCCGAGCGCCTGGCCGGGCTGGGAGGTGCACTGTGACCGCGTCCCGGCTGCTGCGCGGCATCGGCGCGCACGCCACCATCAGCGAGGACGGCTTCACCCCCGGTGCGTACGTGCTGAGCATCGGCGGGGCGGAGCAGTCCCATGTGGATCTGGCCCGCCCGCAGGAAATCTTCTACGAGTACCTGCGCCGGATGGGCAATGTCCTGGATCTGGCGGCACCGGCCGGGCAGCCGGTCCGGGCCCTGCATCTGGGCGCCGGAGCCCTCACGCTGACCCGCTATGTGCAGGCCACCCGGCCGGGCTCCGGACAGGTGGCCGTGGAGCTGGAACGCGAGCTGCTGGACTTTGTCCTGGCGCACCTTCCGCTGCCGGAAGGGACGGAGCTGGAGACGGTGATCGGCGATGCGCGGGAATCGCTGAACCGCTTCGCCGGCCGGTCCTTCGATGCCATCGTGCTGGACATCTTCGCCGGGGCCGATGCACCCGGACACCTGACGACGTCGGACTTCTATGCCGAGCTGGCGGCGCTGCTCTCCCCCGGCGGCGTGCTGCTGGTCAATGTGGGGGATGATCCGCCGCTGACCTTCGCCCGCCGGCAGATCCGGGAACTGCAGGCCGGGCTGGCGTCCGTGGCCGGGCCGGACGCCGACGTCGCGGCCCTGGCGCAGCAGGACATGTTCACCGGCCGGTACCCGGGCAACATTGTGCTTGCCGCTACACCCTTCCCCTGGCCCGCCGAGTGGACCCGGCAGCTGTTGGCCGCCGGCCCGCATCCGGCAGCGGTGCTGACCGGGGAGGACCTGGACGTGTTTGCCGGCTAGGCCTGCGCGGCGCCGCCGTCGTCTGTGCCGCCGTCCGTCTCTTCGTCACTGGGCTCGGCGAACCACAGGGTGGTTTCGCCGTATTTCCGCTCGCTGAAGCACTCCAGGCCTGCGGGCCAGGCCGGTTCGGGCGAGCGGGTGGAGCGCTCGAGCACCACCACCGCGCCGACGGCGAGGTGCGCCGACACCGACGTGAGGACATCCGCCAGCTCGGTTTCGGTCAGCGCATACGGCGGATCGATGAAGACCACGTCCCACCGCACGTCCGCCGGGACGCGCAGCAGGAAGGTTTCGGCCTTGGCCCGGTGCACGTTGACGCAGGTCCGGGCCAGGATCTTGTTGACCAGTTCGGCGTTCTGCCGGCAGACCGCGGCCGGCTTGTCGGCAAGTTCCACCAGGTCGACGGCGTCAGCGCCGCGGCTGGCGCTTTCCACTCCCAGTGCCCCGGATCCGGCGAACAGGTCCAGCACGCGGGCTTCCTGCAGGATGCCGTAGGACTCGAGCCGGGAGAACAGGGCTTCCTTGACCCGGTCCGTTGTGGGACGGGTTCCGTCCCCGGGAACGCTGAACAAGGTGGATCCGCCGGCAGCCCCGGCAATAATGCGGCTCATGCCTTCACTTTATCCGCTGCCGGCGGCCGGGCCGGTCCCATAGTGAGGGCTAGCCGCGTTCCAGGAACGCCTCGGCCTCGGGGTTCAGGTAGGCCTCGATGGCCGCGTCCAGGGCCGGGTATTCCCGCAGGTCCGGATCCTCGGCCACCAGCGCGACGGCGTCGGCGCGGGCCTTTTCGATCAGCTTTTCGTCCTGGACCGCACGCAGCAGCTGCAGGGTGGACCGGCCGCCGGACTGGCTGGCACCGAGGATGTCGCCTTCGCGGCGCAGCTCCAGGTCCTTGCGGGAGAGTTCGAACCCGTCGGTGGTGGCCGCGACCGCGTCCAGCCGCTCCCGGCTGGGATGGCCCGGCTCCAGCTGGGTGACCAGCAGGCAGGTGCCGGGCAGCCCGCCGCGGCCCACCCGGCCGCGCAGCTGGTGCAGCTGGGAGATGCCGAACCTGTCGGCGTCCATGATCACCATCAGGGAGGCGTTGGGCACGTCCACGCCCACCTCGATGACGGTGGTGGAGACCAGCACGTCGATCTCGCCCCGGTTGAAGGCGGCCATGGTCTCGTGCTTGTCCGCCGGGTCCAGCCGGCCGTGCAGCGGGGCGATCACCTTGTCGGCGAGCGCCGGCACCGTGGTGAGGTACTCGGTCAGGTCCGTGACCGAGGTCAGTTCCTGCCGCTGGGCGCGGTCCCGTCCCGCGGCGGCTTCCTTCGGGTTGAACAGCGCCAGGTCGGTGCCCGGCTCATCTTCCTTGGCGCCGATTTTGGGGCAGACCACGTAGACCTGCCGGCCGGCGTCGATCTCTTCCCGGGCGCGGGCCCAGATCCGCCGCTCCCACTGCGGATTTTCGGCCAGCGGCGAGACGAAGGTGGAAATGGGCGCCCGTCCGGCCGGCAGCTCGGTGAGCGTGGAGACTTCCAGGTCGCCGAAGACGGTCATGGCCACGGTGCGGGGAATGGGGGTGGCCGTCATGACCAGCAGGTGCGGGGTGCTGTGGCCCTTGGTGCGCAGCAGATCGCGCTGCTCAACGCCGAAGCGGTGCTGCTCGTCCACCACCACCAGCCCGAGGTCGGCGAAGGAGACGTGCTCCGAGAGCAGTGCGTGGGTGCCGATGACGATGCCGGCCGCCCCGCTGGCGGCGTCCAGCATCGCGGTGCGGCGCCCGGCGGTGTTCATCGACCCGGTCAGCAGCACCACCTTGGTGCCGTTCGGGTCCCCGTCCAGCTGGCCGCCGCGGCCCAGCGGGCCGAGCATGGCGCTGATGGATTCGTAGTGCTGGGAAGCGAGGACCTCGGTGGGGGCCAGCAGCGCAGCCTGTCCCCCGGCGTCGATGACCTGCAGCATGGCGCGCAGCGCCACCAGGGTCTTGCCGGAGCCCACCTCGCCCTGCAGCAGCCGGTTCATAGGATGGTCGCCGGCCAGTTCGGCGGACAGCTCCCGGCCGATCTCCGCCTGCCCGCGGGTCAGGGTGAAGGGCAGGGAGGCGTCGAAGCGGTCCAGCAGCCCGCCGGACACGGCCGGACGGGCCGTGGCTTCCTCTTCGGCGGTCAGGGCACGACGGCGGGCCAGCGCCGTCTGCAGGACCAGGGCCTCCTGGTAGCGGAACCGGTGGCGGGCCCGGTGCGCTTCGGCGGTCTCGGCGGGGCGGTGGATCTTCTCGTATGCCTCGGTCAGCCCCAGGAGGTGTTCCCGTTCCCGGACGGGCCGGGGAATGGGATCGCGCAGCCGGTCACTGTCCAGCGAATCCAACAGCTGGTCAACAGCCCTTTTGATCTCCCAGCTGTTGAGCTTGGCCGTGGCCGGGTAGACGGGGATGGGCCGTTTGGCTACTTCCTCGTCGTCGGCTTCGTCGTCGAGCACCACGTAGTTGGGGTTGGTCAGCGTCAGCTGGTTCTTGTAGACGCCCACTTTGCCGGAGAACATGGCCCGGGTGCCCACGGTGAGTTCCTCCTGGGCCTTCCAGCCGTTGAAAAACGTCAGGTGCAGCTGGCCCAGGGCGCCGGAGGCGTCGTCGGTGACGACAACCTCCACGAGTATTCCCTTGCGGGTCTGCATCCTCCTGCTGTTGGCGCTCTGTACCCGGGCAATGAGGGTGACGTTCTCATCGAAGGGTATTTCTGCGATAGGGGTCAGCTCCCCGCGTTCCAGGTATCGCCGTGGGAAATGATGGAGCAGGTCACCGACGGTTTTCAGCCCCAGCTGTTTCTCCAGCTTGGTGGCGGAGGATTTGCCGATGCGGCGGTCCAGCGGAAAGTCGAGTTCTCCGGGGAGCCTAGAGTCCATGTGCCTCGGGGATTTCATTGGTTTCGGAGACAACTTCCTTGGTTTCGTGCCCGTCCGCGGACAGCTCCGTGATGGTCAGGTTCACCGGATCGCCCAGGCTGCGCAGGAGATCGATGGTGGCGCCGGCGTCGGGCGTGTGGACGTGGATGCGCCACCGGTAGCCGTCGCCCACCGGGTTGACGGCGCTCATGATGACCGAGTCGCCCAGCTCGTCCAGCTGCAGGCGCAGGGTCGCGGCGTCCAGGGGGCTCAGCGTAATGGTGCACATGACCTCCACGCCCTCCATCTGCGGCATGTGCGCGTGGATGTGCGGATCCTGGACGTCGTAGCCGTGCAGTCCGTCCAGCAGCTCTTCCTGCAGCTCCTCCCCCAGGGCAGCGGCGCGCAGGGCATCAAGAACCAGCAGGAAGCCGACGCCGCCGGCGTCGACCACGCGGGCCTCGGTGAGTGTATCCAGCTGACTCTCCGTATCGACGACGGCGGTCAGCGCGGCCTGCATCATGACCCGCAGGGTCAGTGCCAGCCCCACGTTGCTGTCGTCTCCAGCAATGGCGGCTTCACTGTCGGAGGCAGCGTTGGCTGCTGCCTCGAGCACGGAGAGCATAGTGCCGGGTACCGGGTCGCTGAGGACGGACCAGGAGCGCAGCTGGGCGCGCTGGAGAGCGGCAGCGAGCAGGGGTGCGGAGAGCCGGGTGGCGCCGGCCAGGGGTTCGGCCATGGAGGTGAGGAAGACGGAGAAGAGGGTGCCGGAGTTGCCGCGCGCTTCCTCCATGGCGGCACGGCCGGCAATTCCCAGGAGTTCACCGATGTCGGCGGTATCTTCCTCGGCGGCGGCCTTGGCGGCGGCGCAAAGGGTGAGGTAGAGGTTGGTGCCCGTGTCGCCGTCGGCGACCGGGAAGATGTTGATGGCGTTGAGGCGGTCGCTGTGGTTGCCCAGGGACACTTCTGCGTTGCTCAACCATCGCTTCAGCGCTTGCGCGTTGGCGGTGATCTTAGTCTGCAAGGTAATCCCTGTTCCTGCTCGCGTAGGTGTCTTTGGTGCTGCTGGTGCCGCTCATCAGGGCCCGTCCCATCCGGTCTTCGCCGTCATTGCCGCTAACCGTTCATGTCATTAGGAAGCCTACCGCAGGGCACTGACAGAAGCCGATAACGATTTGCTGCCGGCTGGCGGGTGCATTCAATAGGGGCGTGATGTGGAATGGTTGATCCATGCCCCAGAAGCACTATCCGGACATTGCCGCTGCCCGGCACATGCGCGAGCCCTCCTCCGGCGGCCGGAGCCGCACACCGTCTTCCGCCCCCGCCCCGCAGGATGCACGGCCGACGGAATCAAAGCGGCGGACGGCGGCGAAGCCTGCGCGAGTGGCGAAACCCCGGAAGGACAAGGCCTACCGCCGTAAGCGGTTCATTGCCGTAACGGTCAGCACGCTGGTGGCTGTTTCCGTACCTTCGCTGATTGGGTTGTTGGTCCTCTTTGGCTAGAGAGAATCCCTACGGGCGCGGAACCGAATACGGCAAGGAAAATAAGAGCCGCTAAATTGAAGGCTTTCCGCTAGACTGACGACGAATATTAGTCAATGGGAAGTATCGTGGGGGAATCATGCCGGTCGTTATGCCGATTTACGGGACCCGGCCGGAAGCCATAAAGATGGCCCCGATCATTGCCGAGCTCCAGGCATCCACCACTCTCGACTGCTTCGTCACCGTTACCGGCCAGCACCGCTCCATGCTGGACCAGGTGAACGCACTCTTTGGCATTACTCCGGACCATGACCTCAACATCTTTGAGCCGGGCCAGTCGCTGAACGACATCCTCGTTCGCACCATCAGCGGACTGGACAAGCTTTTCGCGGTTAGCCGTCCTGACGCAGTACTCGTCCAGGGCGATACCACCACGTCCACGGCAGCAGCGCTGGCGGCATTCAACCACGGCATTCCGGTGGTGCACGTCGAGGCGGGCCTGCGCAGCGGCAACCCACTGTCCCCGTTCCCGGAAGAGGGCAACCGGAAAATCACCTCCCAGATCGCGAGCCTGCATCTGGCGCCGACGGAGACAAGCCGCGCAAATCTACTTGCAGAGAACATTGATTCCGAGAGCATTGTCGTCACGGGTAATACGGTCATCGATGCCTTGCTGGCCACCGTCAAGAAACAAATCCCCTTCGCTGATCCAGCCCTGGAGACCTTGGCGTCCTCCGGGCGGCGGATCCTCCTGGTGACCACGCACCGGCGGGAGAACCAGGGCGAGGCCATGCAAGGCATCGGACGGGCACTCGCTCGAATAGCCGCGGTCGAACCGGACCTGACGATCGTCCTGCCGATCCACCGCAACCCCGTGGTGCGCGAAGCAGTCCTCCCCCATGTGGCTGCGACCGAGAACGTCCTGGTGACCGAGCCCTTGGAGTACGGCGAATTCACCCGACTGCTGTCCCTCGCGCACGTCATCCTGACCGACTCCGGTGGAGTCCAGGAGGAGGCACCCAGCCTAGGCACGCCCGTGCTGGTCATGCGGGAAAACACCGAGCGTCCCGAAGCCGTGGACGCCGGCGTTGTGAAGCTCATCGGAACCGATGAGGATCGGATCGTGTCCGAGGTCGAACGGCTGCTCAATGACCCCCGTCATTACAAGTCGATGTTCGATCCTATAAACCCATACGGCGACGGGACGGCTGCGGCACGGACAGTTACAGCACTCGCAACGCATCTGTGTCCTTGACTAGAGCTTGCCATACATAGACAAACAAAGCATTTAGTAGCGGACGCATCAGTGCGTCGATCGGAAGGAAAACGATGATTGGATGGCAAGCTGCTTTCCGAATGGCTCGAGAACTAGAGAAAAGGGAAAGCTGGGACGCCGCAATAAAGGTGTACCAAAGGCTGGTCAACTCCGGTGAGCAGGACAACCCAAGGGTGAATTTCCGTCTTGGAAATGCACTCTTTCGTGCCGATGACCTCGGAAATGCTGAAAAATACTTGGCGCATGCAGTCGATCTCGATTCCACACAAGCGTCATGGCACTACAGACTGGGATTTGTCCGCGAACGTCAAGGCCGCTACGGTTTGGCCACTGAAAGCTACCACCGGGCGCTGGATCTGGATCCATCCCAATCCGCTTGGAAGTACCGACTGTATAAGTGCTACAAAGAACTTGGGGATAACGCACCTGCTCTCGATAACTTGCGTAGCGCCTTGAACGAAGATCCCCAAAATCCCAGATATCACGACCTCGCAGCGCTTGAGTTCCGCCGTTCCGGACCACGTTGGCAGGAGGCTAAGTCTCTTGAGCGCGGTCTGCCGCTGAACCAAAATAATCCGTCCTGGCATTCCCGCATGGGCGATAGCTATGCATCTCTCAGCCGCCCCTTAGAAGCAGCTAAAAGCTACAGACTGGCGAATAACCTTGAACCCAGCGTTGCTGAACGCTTGTTCAAGGAAGGGGATCAATGGCGAAAAGCTGGGCACCAAGACGAATCTCAGCGCGCTTTCAGTGCCGCGACCGAGTGTTCCGACGATCACGACGTTAAACGATTCGGTGTAGGTGCTTTTTACCAGAAAATCGGTGATTGGCACCGCGCCTCCACCGCATATGAAGAGCAGATGAAGATTGCCCCTCTAGATGGAGAGCTCCTTTACAGGACCGGATTGGCGCACGACCGGTGTTATCGGTGGGAAACGGCTGCAAGTTACTACCTCTCGGCTGTCTCTCTCGAAGATCAACCTTACTGGCATTACAAACTAGGCTTCTCATACGAGCGAATGGAGGCGTGGGACGAGGCCGCCGCTGCCTATGAATACGCTGCAATCTTGGGCAAGAATAACCGGTATTGGTGGTACAGGTCTGGGTATGCTCACCTACGAGCCGGCAGATTTGAGGACGCCTGCATATCCTTCCTCAAGTCCTCGCCCAAAAAACTACCGTCCGGCGCCGGCGTCAAGCCAAGTAGCCCCGCGACACCTGGAACCACAGCACACGTCACCCAGATCTCAGCTCGCAGGAGAGAACTTCGAGACAAGGCTAACGACGCAGCGTCCCATAGGAGAATGGCTGACGCGTTTTCAGCATTGGGGGAATGGCAGCTAGCTGCTGATTCCTACGATAGGGCCATCCACTCCTCTAACGAGCATGAACCCGAGCTATATTACCTGTGGGCCAATGCCTTGTTACAAACGCGCGATTTCCGAAGGGCTGCCGACGCTTTTCGGCAAACGCGTATTTTTAATACCCCTGACGGCATCGATATACCGAAGTATCTAAAAAACCCCGCACAGAAACACTCGATGCAGTATCTCGAATATTTTGAATCTTCGAGCATAGCGGAGAAAACGATTCTTTGGGAGAGCAACCACGGCTCAACAATTGGCTGCCACCCCTTGGCGCTTTTCCGCCATTTGATCGACCGATCCGACTTCGCCAACTACCGCCACATTTGGGCAGTAAACGATCCCGCTGTGATTCCGGAGGATCTAAGAGGCCGACATAACGTCTTCTTTACCAAGACGCATTCGGATCTCTACCTCCGAACTCTGGCCACTGCATCTCACCTTATAAACAACGTATCGTTCCCCCCGTATTTCATCCGCCGGCCTGGCCAGCGATACCTGAATACCTGGCACGGAACTCCGTTCAAGACATTGGGTAAAGACATGCGGGGCTCTGCCATGGAGCACAGCAATCTCGCTCGCAATTTTTTACACAGTACTCACATAATGTCGCCGAACGAGCATACTTCTTGGGCCCTCATCGATCGCCACGACCTTACTGGTCTCTTCCGTGGACAGATCAAAGTGACAGGATCGCCGCGTCTCGACCGCATGATCAGCTCCCGCAACTCAATGCGTCAGATGATCCGGACAAGACTGGGCATGGACGATGATCGTCCGGTAGTCCTGTATGCCCCCACCTGGCGAGGCTCAACGACGGATCGAGTGCTGGACGGTGAGGCGCTCGAGGCCGATTTAGAGGCCATGTCAGGTACAGGCCATCACCTGCTCTTCCGCGCACACCGGCTAACGGAGAAGCTGCTATCTAACATGGATATCCAGGCGACCGTGGTGCCGCCAGAGATCGATACCAATGATCTGTTGGCCGCTGTGGACGTTCTCATTACCGATTATTCGAGCATTGCATTCGACTTTATTGCAGCCAAGAAGCCCATCATCTACTACGCGTATGATTTCGAGGAATACGCAGAAAAGCGGGGACTCTATCTCGATAATGAAGAGATGCCCGGCGACTTTTGCTATACCCGCGAGGAACTTATCGACGTACTGGGCGCAGCAACCTCGGAAGGTATCCCTGCGGCACAACGAAAAGAGTACGAAGCTGCAGCAATGCGGTTCGCGCCGTATGAAGACGGGAGGGCGTCCGAGCGAGTAACCGAATTCTTCTTTATGAACGATTGCGTAGAAGCAGAGATAGTCACCGCTCAGCCGACCATCCTCTTTCATCACAGCCTCATCCCTAATGGAATTGCCACCTCGTTCCGTAATCTCGTTGGCAGCATTGACCCCTCCGAGCTTCGAACCGTTCTCGTCGTCGAACCGCACATGCTAAATCGGGAACCGGCGCGGCTTACCCAATATGAGGTGTTGCCGGAGCATGTTCAGCTTGTAGGACGTGTTGGCCAGCAGTCGCTTCGAGGAGAAGAGCGTTGGCTAAAGGACAAATACACCCAGCAGCATACGCTGCACTCGACCGAACAATGGGACATCTACATGCATGCGATGCGACGTGAATTCCGGCGCATCTTCGGTCCAGCGTCTTTCGATTCAGTCGTTGAGTTCGATGGCTATTCTCCATTTTGGACTAGCCTGCTGGCCGCAGGTGGTGATCGAGAAACGGTCCGAACTGCATACCTCCATAACGACATGCTTGATGAATGGAAAATGAAGTTCTCAAACCTGGAAGCTGTTTTCCGTTTATACCCACATTTCGACAAGCTACTCTCGGTCTCGAAGAGCATCGGTGAACGTAACGCAGAACACCTGGCTCCGCTTTTTGGGGTCAGTCCAAAGAAGTTCGGCTTTGCTCACAACCAAATAGATGCGGACGCGATTATATCTCGATCAGCAGAGCCGCTTGACGATGATCTATTGTCGTGGTTCAGCGGTGCTGAGTTCAATAGCGTGGCTATCGGCCGCCTATCACCCGAAAAGGACCACGCCAAATTGATACGTGCGTTCGTTCGGCTTCACCAGACGCACCCTGACACCAACTTACTTATCATAGGCGACGGTCCTCTTCGGAACGATCTCGAGCATCAGATTGCGCAGGCTGGTGCAGCTGGTTATATACGGCTCGCTGGACAACGCCTAAACCCGTATCCCGCACTCGCGATGGCTTCTTCTTTTGTGCTTAGTTCGCTTCACGAAGGGCAACCGATGGTTCTGTTCGAAGCAATGGTGCTAAACCGACCAATCATCTGTACAGATATGCCTGGACCAAGGGACATACTGCAAGACCAGCACGGGCTCATTGTGGAAAATTCCGAGGACGGATTGCTCGAAGGTCTGATTGGACTAATTAACGAGACGGTTCCCCATGAAGAATTCGACTATCAGACATATATCAAGGACGCGAAGGAACATTTCCTGAGCCAGGCGTTACCCCATTACGCGCAACGTTGAACTGAGTCGCCTGGGGATATTGCCTGTAGCCGCTATATACCGGATTACATTTTGAAAAACAATACGACCGGATGGCGCTTCCTTCGCAGGATCGCCATCCGGTACGTTACAGACTAGAAACGGAAACTGACGTAACGTCGCTATCCGATCTGGCTCAATCGCTTCACTTCTTTGCGAAGCTGAGTAATTATTGCAGTCGATGATACTTCCCGCTGCCGGTCCCGCCGAAGGCGAGCCATCTGAACCTCGTCCATATCCGCCCATACCGTAGTCTGCGGAAGAGCGTAATCAACTGTAGATAGCTCGCTATTATACGCTGTAAGCGCTGATACATGGTTAGACTCGTATATATTATCAAACCCGTTTTGTCGCATAAAGCCCGTGAGCTTATTGAATCGCTCAACGTGACCTTTGTTGAATGACGAGAAGTCGGCGCGCTCAAAGACTTCCTCCAACGTCGAAACGCGACCAATTTCTTCAGGCTTGAAATGTGGTATGTCGTGATACTCGGCGAGTTCCAGGGTCCGGCTATCATGGGCGAAAACCACCGAAGGGGTGCCGGCTAGAATTGCAGCGATATTACCGTGAATGCGAGCTCCGAACGAAAGATCATAGTTCCGCATTTCCGCGATCCATGAAGCTGCATCCAACATAAAGTATGCTCTATTATCTGCAAACTGAGAGTGCTTAGAGCTCAGGGGCAAGAGCGGCGAACGCTTCGGACCGAATTTCTCGACACCCCAGAGCATCATTTCAAGCGTAGCGATATCTTGTGGAAAATAGCGGGACTCGTAGTTTCTGTCGACTAAATCGACAATCGCGGTCATAATGTCCTTGGAAGTTTCAACGTTGTAGGCGACTCTAGCGTTGGCTCTGAAACTAGGATTCGAGACGGTATGGCCTGGACCGTTCATGGTCAATGACGGGCAGCCGATAATGAGCACGTCCGAAAAACCGAGACTTTTTATATATGACGCTGTCCGCTCACCACGGACTGTAATGTGAGAGGATTTATCCAATACCGCGGAGCAGAAATCCCGGATGCTGGCTTCCATAGGTTTGAGATGGTCATAAGAGCCGTCTTTCCCAGATTGCGCACCTCCGCTCAACATAATGAAGGGAACTTTCAAATCGCGGATAAATGCCGTTACATTCTTAAGGGCTCCCTCCCATGACGGACGGAATGCATTGGCCAAAGGCAGAACAAAACCGTCGGATTCGGCGTTGACCGCTGCTGCTTGGTTTGGACGTATGGAGTACCCGAGAGCGTCAACCCGAGTATCAGTAACGGAAAGCAACTTGTGAGCGGCGGCGGCGAAAATTAGATTACCGTTGTTATTGCCGATCGTATTTCTGTCAAACGTAGCGTATCCATCTGAACTCTCGAACGGTGTCTTTCCTGCTCGCATTAAAATTCGCTTCATACCACCAAGCGTAGCAACGGGTCCTTATTCCACTAAATCGGGTCCAAAAGCCCTGCTGCTCAGTTGTCACGATTCCTTCATAAGTGACCGTTGCAGAGCGTCGCGGAGACCATAGTCGAGCCTGTGATGGAGAGTCAGAGGCTTTGCCGCGGTCCTTTGCCACTTCCAGTCTAGGCTAATTCCCATAAAATGCCGATGCATGGTTTGTCTGGTTGGCTCCATCTGCACGCCCACAATAGTATGCGTCTTCCATTGGCGAGCCAGGCGCACCTTTGCAGGGTCGAGTGCCCACTTAGCAGTCGTCGGGGCTCGCCGGACGTCATAGTATGAAAAGGCATCGTACGATCTGTTTTCCCCTATAGACCCAGAGGTTTCGATCCAACGTCCCGTGTATGTGACTACACCGCTTTGGGATTCCCTCACCGCGTCGAAGACAGTCTTGTCGCCCTCAGTTACAACGAGTTCGTCGACGTCTGCGTTTAAAACTCCTGAAGCATCATCCAGAAATCTGTGGCGCGCATGCTCCATGATTCCATACTCGCAATAGTCCGAGTCCCATGGTGCACCTTTCAATCCGCCCCAGTTGCCCCCCTGTGGACCGAATTTAAAGGGCCAATTTACAACAACCGACGTTTGAATCCCTGGTTGCGCTATCGCCTCTAAAACGTCTTCAGCGCCATACTCTGTCGATCCGTTGTCGTAAAAGAGTACTGCATCGATGCCCTGTTCCCCTGCATGAAATCTCACCCAGTCAGATATCCAAGTCAGGCTATTATTCTTCGATTTCGTCACCAGCACACGACGACCTCTGAACAAGCCTAGGTGGCTCTGGCTCACCGATATCGTTCTGGAGAAGTCCTTAGATGACAGTGTCACAAGTTCCGTTAATGAGGGCGCGATCTCTAGATCAACAATGGAGGTTCTATCCAGCTGATTTATCGTGCAAGTGGCAACTTGATTCCTGTCACTCGAGAAAACTCCCTCTGACACAAGGCCTGCCAAGTTCAGCAACGGTGGGCCGATCAAAACAACTCCGTGATCCGTCTGCATAGCATCATAGAAGAGTGTTCTGTAATCGAACATCTCTTCGTAGCCCGTTTGTCGCTGACCGGCAGGACGCGGCGCTTCTCGTGCCGTCATCTTTTCCGGCAAAGTTACCGGAGCAGTATGTACGACCATTTTGATAGCGCTATCCATCGCGAATCCCCTTGATCATGGATGCGCTCGGCTGTCCCATCAAGCTGCGCGCTAGTCCGTGCTGTTATGAAGGGTAGATTACGTTGTTAATTAGAACAGGTCTAGGCTTCGGCTGGGTCATAGTCGCTGGACATTCGGGCATTTGCCCGCACCAAGTCCTCCGCAAAGTCCACTTCCACCGCATAAAACTCACTTATATCAATGGGCAAGTAACGTAGGCCGTCTTCGGTAACGGTTAGCTCCATACCCCGCTCGAAATAGTCTTGGTCGTCGACCTGCCACAGGCGGGAAACCAGAGCAGTCTTGTCTTCTGATGAGATGTAGTTGATTCCCACTGCCTCGCCCAGGCCTCCGTGTACTGTCTTGGACAAGGCGTCGATGTAACCAGCTTCGTTGACGGTGTACTTTACTTCTTCGTCCGATACGGACGACGTGTCGACTGCAACAAAAGACTCGTCTGATTCGATGTTTCGACGAAGATATCCGAGCATGCCGGGGTCGAAGACCACATCCCCATTCATCCACAGGACCCCTCCGTCGAAGGAGTTCAGCAGCGCTTTTAGAAGGCTTTTCGATGTGTTCGTCTGGTCAAACGCTTCATTGTAGACAAAGGATGCGTCCGGCATATGTTCCATGATCTGCTCGAGCTTGTACCCGACGACTATGGTTAGCCGAAGTTCATCGCCGAAGGCTGCTCGCAGGTTCTCCACCTGCTGGGTCATAATGGTCCGACCATCGTCCAGTTGAGTCAGCGATTTGGGATGTGGCCGCGCTAGTCTGGTTCCCATTCCGGCGGCGAGGATTACAGCTTGCACAGTCATGTGATTGTCCTGTCGATCAGAGAGAAACGGCTCGAGGGAAATACCCTACAAGTACTCGCAGCTACCCTGCACGCCGCCAATCATCAGATGTAACGTGTTCCCCGGGAACAGGATACGTGGAATATGAACAAATAGTGAACTGTCGATGGATAACCGTGTCCTCGCAGCACCTCGGCATCAGAGAGTTGCCGGAGATCCAGCGATTTAGACCCAAATCGCAGCAATCACCCTTATGGCCGCAGTACCGTTGTCGGCCGGTGCATACCGCTGAACGAACTGTCGGTAGTACCCACGTTGTAACTTATTCTCTGCTGCACTGCCTCGAATTTCTGCCACTAGATCGTCGGTGGTTTCTACCAACGGTCCGGGGGACTGGGCCTCGAGGTCAAAGTAGAATCCCCGTTCGGAGTCGCGGTATCGAGCCAAGTCGGGCGTCAGAAAAAACATCGGCTTGCCGGTCACGCAAAAATCAAACATAGCCGACGAGTAATCGGTGACCAACAGGTCCGCCGCGAGGTACAAGTCGTTGATTTCCGGGTAAGCGGTGACGTCTACATAGCAGTCCTGTCCCGTTGTCTTCCGCTTGCCGGCAATTTTGTGATGCCCGCGGTAGAGCATTACGTAGTCCTCCCCCAGCGCTGCTGCGGCAGCTTCAAAATCCAGGTAGGGACTGTCTGCGTATCCGTTATCCCTCCACGTGGGCGCGTACAGCAGCACCTTACAGCCGTCCGCTATGCCCAGCCGGCGGCGGGTTTCAGCCCGGCGGGCCGGGGCTGAACCGGAAGTCAGGGAATCATTGCGCGGATAGCCGAAAACGGCAGGCTCGCCCCGGTAACCGAAGGCAGCCGCCAAAGTCTCGGACGCAAACTCATTCTGCGCCAGCAGCATGTCCCAGGCCGCTGCCTCACGCGCAATGAGTGCCCGGTACGAGGCCGTCGTGCCGGCTATCGGAGTATCGGCTCCTACGCGTTTGAGCGGGGTTCCATGCCAGGTCTGCAGGTAGAACTGCCCCGGCCTTTTGCGAAAGTAATACGGGAAATTGTTGTTGTTGACCAAATAGCCCGCGGTAGCCAGGAGCCGGAACCACTGCGGGCTTTCCCTCAGGACCGGCGTACAGCCCGGCGGCACCGGCACCGAGAAGTCGGCAACCGTCCAATAACGCCGCAGACCGGGGACCCGGTCACCGAGGACCTCGCTGATCGCCCGCCCGCTGTCGGAACATGATTTGCCCTCAAAGGTCTCAAACAGCACGATGCCGGTATTCACCGGCTCGGCGGTCTGGGCATAGTCCGCGAGCGCTTGGCCGCGGCTCAGCGCACTGCGTTCGTCAAGGGATCGCGGCGCCGCCACGCGCAGGACCAGGTCCTGCTCATTGCCCTCCCCCACGAGTTCCAGGTTCATCAGATCATGCCGCAGGTGCAGCGGCAGGGACGTGAGAAGCTCTCCGAGCGCGGGCACCCGGGCGACACCGCCTCCGCGTTCCTCGGGTATGGCGTACAGGACGCGATAGTGCCCGGGTTCCAAAGCAGACTCGCCGAAGCCCCATTTGTCCTGCACAAGTGAAAACTCTGCCCGGAACCGGCCGGCATTATCCAGCCAGCGGGCAGATGATGCGTGCACCTCGTTACGGGCCGTCAACAGCATCAATTTCGGGGCGGCCGGGTCCTGGCGTCCGGGGCTTCCACCGACTTGTCCTTCCAGAATGAGTGTATTTGCGCCGTCGAGCATCCGGACATGGCTTAGTGTCAGCCGTTCCGGGCGGCGGGACACCTGCAGGTAACCGTAACCGGTGCACTCCATGCGCAAGGCCGCCGACGCGTCCGATACTGCGGACAGGACAGCACCCGACGCCTTCCAACCCACCGGTTCTGTCCGCCCATTGGGCAGGAGTGCCTTAAGTATCCAGTGCTTCTCCCGGTCGCCCGGCAGGCCTGTTTCGGTCTGCGGCATCCGAAGGGTGAAAGTCGAACCATTGGCGTCCTGCCGGAACTCCAGTGCATTCTCTCCCGTTGCCTCCAGATAAAGTGCCGCCGGTACGACGTCACCCGTTCCGTCAAAACCGACCGTCAGGACGCTGCCGTCAACCTGGACTGTGGAAGCCGCGCAGGAATAACGGACTTTTTTCAGTCGCAACCCGTGGTCGGCGTCCATCAGTCCGATCACCCTGGTGCGGCCGTTCACCGGCACCCCTACCGGAAGGCGCCGCGGCACCAGGTCCTGGTTCCGGTACCGGATCACGTCGGAGGCGGTGAACCCCTTGAGGCGCAGTGTCACGTGGAGGAACCATTCCGAAGCCCCGGTGGACACACCGGGCAGCTCACGCGTATCCACCGCCGTGGTAAACGCTGCGCCGGCATATGACCGGTAGCGGTCCCCTGCGGTGGCATCGATGCGCCGTTCTTCTCCCCTACTCACCGCGAGCGCCAAGGCTGAGGCTGATCCCTGCTGCCTGAGTTCCACCTGCAAGTCGCATTTCGCCGGATCGATGCCCGGCAGATAGGCCCACGCCCCGATGGTCAGTGTCCCGTCCTCTTCCCACGAGAAGTGCGTGAGTTGAGCCGTCACGGGCAAATCAACTGCTCCCAGGCTCAGGAGCCTGGGAGCAATCGGTTCCGCCAGCAACGCAAGGTACCCTGGAGCCGCAGCCAGACCGCCGGCGGCCAACGGATCCGAAGTCGTTTTGGTGCGGTAACTCCTGCCGTTGTCCTGTAGGTCGGCCAGCACCAGCAGAAGGTCGCTCCGCCGCCCGTCGGCGGTCAGCGAAAGCAGCACCCGCTGGTGGACGCCGAGGGACATGAGCATCTCGGGGCCGCCCACCCCGTGGATTACGGTGGTAACAAACTTCTGCACGAGGACAAAATGGTCATCGACACTGTGTTGGAGATACTCGATGTGCGGTTGCAGGTCTGTCAGGCGTTGAACAGACCATTGCCGGGCCTGGGCATCCGTAGCCTCCGCACTCACGGCCACGGCCGCGGAAGCAGCTTCCTCCAGCCAGGATCCCAGCGCAGCTGTATCCGGACCGGGCGCAGGTATAGGCGGCAGTTCCGGCACTAGCCAGGCTGAGGGTGAAGGATGCCCGGGGTTCTGCCGCGGCGTCCCCGTCAAAAGCCCTTTGACACCCCGTTTAAGCCATCGCGTGCCCTTCATACGGCTTGTCCATGCATGTGAGGCAGTTCTTCTAGGGACACCTGCTCGTTCCAGGGGCGCCCAAGATTTTCAACGGCTGCGGTAAGCCGGGCGCATGACTGCGAATCCCAGAAAGGGAAGGTCTCCTGCACCCGGTCCTCGTACAGTTTCTCCCGTGCAAATCCTCTCTCGGCCACGCGCTTCAGTTCCATCAGGGCACCGTTGACATCCTGCGAAACCGGCCCGAACCCATGCCGGGTGTAGTCGAAGTAGCCCTTTCGGTATACGTGCTTACCGCGGAAGATTTCGTCGCCGTCGAAGTGCATGTAGATAAGGTTGCTGCCGGCATAGGCGGCGTCGAAGGCAACTGAGGAATGATCGGTGATCATTGTGTGGGACTTCACCAGCTCTTCTTGCACTGAGATATCCGAGTACCTGGCAGTCTCCACATGATCCGGGAGATCCAGTAGCGGGACCATAGCCTCCAGCTCGGGATGCGGAAGAAAAACCACCCTGTGTCCGTGGGACAGACAGAGAGTCCTCAGCATTGGTGAGCGCAGCACTGCTAGCCACGCGATCCCAAATTCACTTTGTTCCAACATTCTCACTCGTGCAGTGTCTGTCTCCTCCGCGGCGAGCTCGTCACGAAGGTATTGGCGCCAGGTGGGAGCAATCAGGATGGTGCCGCGTTCCTCCACCGGGGAGCGCCGTGCCGCCTCCAGCAGGGCATCGTGCCGGGCGAACCCGGTGAGCTTCACCTCATAGGGCGTTGCGTTGTAGCTATTGCCGTCCCCCGAGATCGATTCCTGCTCAGCTTCAGTGGCCGTTATCATCATGACTATTTCTTTGGTGTTGAGCCAAAGGGACATGTCGTCTTTCGTGACGCCGTGTTGCAGGAACACGAACTTTGCCTTCCCCGGGCCAAAGCGCTGTTTGCTGACTGGGAACTCGATGTCAGCATTGGCGTGGGAAGAAATCTTGAACGCTGCGTTCAGGTACAACAGAACAGACTCATCCGATCCGTACTCCACGAGTTTGAAGCCGTCCCGTGCCAGCCTGTCCCAGTCTGAGCTCTCACGGTCCAGAAGGAACCAAGCATTGATGTCCGGGCGCTCCCGAAGCAGGTAGCGGTACAAATGCTCCGCGTTGTCGTCGGCCCGGCCGATCCGGTCCATCAGAATCCAGGCGTCCTTGTACCGCGAGACAGCAGGTTCCTGGCCCGCTCGGACGATCAGCCGTTGGTCGGCTTTGGTCTGCAGTGTCTCCTCGCGTCGTGTCGTGAGTCGGCGTACGTAGCGCGTGCTGCTGTCCCAGGCTTCTGCTGCCACGCTTTTCCCGGTGAGTGCACGGTGAACGGTGCGGTTGCGCCGCAGTGTTTCGGCTTTCGTGCCCAGACGGTTGACCCGGTTGAGCAGGGACGCGGAAGTCTTCGGTGCGACGGCCGGCGGCACCAGCACGAACCCCGGCAGCTGTTCGGGCACCCGGCTTGGCTGGAGCGGGACCCCCCGGTCGGTGCTGATGGCTGCGGGGGCGCCGTCCAGGAGGATTTCCAGTCCGGCGGCATCGGGCAGGACCAGTATCCGCTCCTTGATGAGGGTCCTGCCCAAGACCCGATGGTCACGCACCTTAGCCGCGAGCGGAGCAACCGGAGCAGCGTCAAGGAAGAACTTCTCTTCGGGGCACTGGCCCTGGAACAGATACGAGTACCGTACGGTGCCGCGCTGTTCATCACGGGCACCCACCTGAACCGTCGGAGGGACGTCTTCGAGTTCCTTGTAGTAGCTGCGCAGGATGTTGTGGAAAATCCATCCCTGGCTGACCACGCTGAAGGTGTCGATGACTTCCGTGTCGATCAAGGCGACGATGTCTTCAAGCAGGGCGTGCATGGTTTCCTGCTGCTCCGCAGTTGCCCCGGCAGTGAGGCTGTGCATGCGCTTGTCATCAATGTAGAACCACACCAGGTCGTAGAGCACCATGTACTGCGCCCAGTGCGGGATTCGCCCGAGCTGTGCTTCGACGGCCTGCAGCATTCCCAGGTAACCGTAGCGCGGGAGCGCGTTGTAGGCCCGTGGGTCTCCCCAGGCGCCCGCAACCAGGGATGCGCCCTGCTGCCGGCTGCGCCGGTACAGGTACCGTGCCGTGGCCACGATTCCGAGGATGGGTTCATCCACCGCCGCAAGGTAGCGGCCGATCAGGTGGGAGTCCTCGAACTTGGGCCGGATCCGTTCGTCAAACGCAAGGTTGTGCCGGACGAGGATGTCCCGCCGCAGGAAGGCGGTGGGCCCGTGCAGCTGGATGTATTCCGGATTGGCGTCAAGACTCACGAGGGTGTTGCCGAACCGGAATTTCTTGCCAAGGGGATGGTTGTGGTTGAGGTTGCTTGTGCCGTCCTGAAACTGGACAAGCCGCGCCGCCAGCAGCTGCGCAGACCCGTTCACATCCCCTTCAACGAAGTTGGCCACTTCCTGGAAATAGGACGGATGGAAAACGTCGTCCGGATCGCAGAAAGTAACCCAGGTGTTTTCGGCGAGCGCCAGGCCGGCGTTCCGGGCGGCGCCGGGACCGGCGTTCTGCTGGCGCACCATCCGCAGGGCAGGGTGGTGTTTCCTGGACCATTGCTCAACCAGCTCAGCGGAGCTATCAGTGGATCCGTCGTCGACGACCACGATGTCGAGGTCCTGGAGAGGGTAGGACTGCGTACGCAGTGACTCCAGGAACGCCGGGACGTAATCGGCAACGTTGTAGAGTGCCACCACAAGTGAAAACTGGCCCTTAGCCACGTTGTTCTCCAGTCAGTTCAGTCAATCCGTCAAGGTGATGTGCGCGGGCGTGCTGTACCTGCGTCGGCAGGGCATCGGCGGCGGTAGCAGCACTGATTCCCGGTTCCCGGGCCGCAAACCGTTCGGCGAGCTTAGCCGAGCTAGGCGCAGGTTCGCTTGTGCGGTGTCGCCGCAGCGCCGGGACCAGCTCGGCCGTCGAGCCAACGAGCGGAAGGTGGGGTAGATCCACCGCCGGCTCCAGATACAGCCCGCGCGTCCGGCGGTACTCCTCCAGGTCCGGCACCAGCAGGTAGATCGGCCGGCCAAGCGCCGCATAGTCGAAGAGCGCCGAGGAATAGTCGGTGACCAGTGCATCGGAGGCCAGATACAGATCATTGACCTCCGGATACTCCGTGACGTCGATGGCGGCGGGATGGTTCTCGATCCGGCGCTGGCCGGCAACATTGTGGTGCCCGCGGATCAGGAACCGGTAGTCCGGTCCCAGTTCGCGGCTGGCTTCCGCCACGTCCAGGAAGCCCACCCAGTCCGACCGACCGGCACCGTCCCGCGCACCGTCCCGCCAGGTGGGTGCGTACAACAGCACCTTATGGTGGGGTGCCAGCCCCAGCAGGGTCCGCACCCGGGCGCGGGTCTCCCCCGCCTCCGGATGGACCAATGCGTCGTTGCGCGGATACCCGGCCGTCAGCACCTCGCCCTTGTAGCCGAGCGCCTTCGGAAGAACCCCCGCGGCAAACTCGTTCTGCGCCAGCAGCAGGTCCCACCACTGTGCTTCACGTGCCATCAGGTCACGGTATGACGGCGAGAGCAGGTGCTGCGGCACATCCAGGCCGATCTTCTTCAGCGGGGTTCCGTGCCAGGTCTGCAGGTAAAACTGACCCGGAGCCTTGCGGAAGTACCAGGGGAAGTTGTTGTTATTCACCAGCCGGCGGGTGGTGGCAAGCCGCCGGTACCACTCGGCCGATCCCTGCAGCAGCGGCACGGCATAGTCCGGTACCGGCACGGAACGGTCCGCCACGGACCAGTACAGCGGTTCGTCGAAGCCTGAGCCGGCGAGGTAATCGGAGATGGCCCGGGGACTGTCGGTGCAGCTCTTGCCCCCGAAGCTCTCGAAGAAGATGCCCGGTTCCAGTTCCGGCCCAGCAGATGCGCTGAAGGCGGCACGCCGCAGGCGGTACTGGTGGAAGGTGCCGGTCTCGTCGTCGGCCAGGGGTGCACCGATGCTGACCGCCATGGTTCCGGCACCGGTCCGCAGGCCGCGGATGCGCGCGGCGGGCAGCAGGACGGACGCAAAGTCCCGTGAGACGGAGACGGCAACGGCCGGATCTCCGGGGCCCGGTTCCCTCCCGTCAGCTCGCCAACGCAGGGTGTAGGAGCCCGACGGCGGCGCGGGCAGCACGGTGCCCCAGCGCTCCGTCGCCAGCGGAACCCGGACCCGCACCGCTCCGTCGGGCTGCCGGCTCGCTTCGCCGGCCAGCCGGAAGCGGGCAGTCACGAGGGCAAAGGAGGCACCGGGCGGGGCACCGGCAACATCAATCAGCAGCTCGCCGCCGTCGTCCGCCCGGGCTGCCAGGCCCGTCACCATGGGGGTGCGCGGCGCAGGCGCAGTCTCGGCGCTTTCGCCGGCCGGCGCCGGAATCTGCAGCGTCTGCTGCAGCGTGTGTCCTCCAACCTCGACCCGGATCACCAGCTTCCGCGGCAGCGGGCGAGGGAGCTCCAGGGCAAACGCGGAATCCGCGTAGCTGCAGTTCCGGTCCCCGGACAGCAGGTCGATCTCCGGATCGGTGTAGCGGCGCAGCGCAACGTCCTCCAGGCCGTCGGCGGTGGCAACGAAAGCCGACAGCGTCAGCGGGTTGCTGCGAAGATCCACGTTACGGACGTAGGCGTGGCCGTGCAGCGTGGCGGCGTCCGTTCCGCCCGGCAGCGCTTCCTTCAAGGCCGCGACCAATTCCAGCTGTTCGGGAAGAACCTCGAGCAGGTCCTCGGGCACAGCCGCTTCCACCGCTGCGAGCAGCGGCGGGCAGGCGACGATACGGCCGGCGTCGAACACCAGCGGACTGGCGGTGCCGTTGTTGATCCGGTCCACCACGGCACGGCGGATGTCCTCCCGGTAGCCGCCCGCTGCCAGGTGCAGCAGCACCCGCGACTGCGGATCGATCCGCGACAGGTACGGCTGCCCGGCGGCATACAGTTCCCGCACGCCGTCCCGGAGCAGCTGCCAGAAGTCCTCCGACGCATCCGGCACCTGCTCAATGTACGGAATCAGGTCGGTGCCCAGCAGCCGCCGGTACCAGTGCTCCTGCACGGCGGGCGGCCCTTCGGCCCGGAACAGCTCGGTGACGTCCGCAGCGACGGTGAGCCGGTCCTGCAGGTCCTCGAGCAGGTGCTTGGCCTGCGTGATGGAGGACCCGTCCTCACGGATCCGCCACCAGTAGACCACGGGGCTGAGGATGTCGAAGGCCCGGGCCCGGAGGTAGGCCCGGCTGGTGGTTTCCTGGTCCTCGTAGCGGATGCCCTCGGGCATGGGGCCGACGCAGCGGTTCCAGAAGTCCCGGAGGAACACCTTGTTCCACAGGAAAACATCATCGATCACCTCCGGGCAGTCGGCCAGGCTAATGCCGAGCCGCTGCCGGCCGTGGATCCGCTCAGCCAGACGGACCGGGGTGCGTTTGCTCCCGCGGATCCGGCCGTAGGACCCCACGCAGAACTCGGACCCGCTGCCGGCCAGGGACGTCACCATGGCGGCGTATGCGTCGGAGGGGACGACGTCGTCCGCGTCCGCGAAGGCGAGGAACCGCCCCGTCGCGGCGTGGATGCCTTCGTTGCGTGCCCGCCCGTTGCCTCCGTGAGGCAGTTTCAGCAGCGTGATCCGCCGGTCATGGCGGGCGTAGCCGGCGGCAATTGCCGCCGTTCCGTCCGTGGAACCGTCATCCACCAGGAGAATTTCCAGGTTCCGGTAGGTCTGGGCCACCAGGCTTGCCAGGCACCGCTCCAGGTACGGAGCAACGTTGTACATGGGGACAACAACGCTCAGCAGCCCGGCATCGGCCGGGCCGCTGCCCGGAGCGGCCAGCCGGCGCAGCCGCGCCCGCAGGGCGGGGTGCAGCGAGCCGGCCAGACCGCTGAGGGCGCGGACGGAAGCTTTCGGCATGTCAGTTCCGCCAGAATCCCCGGGTATCCACGATCTTCTTGCCCGCCAGCTGTTCGGGAGTGATTTCCCGGAATGCGTCGTGGTCCACCAGGAGGACGACGACGTCGGCAGCTGCCACGGCGGCGTCGGCGGACACGGCAGTGATGTTCTCGAAGGCGGTCAAACCGTCCGGCAGGTTTGGACCGGTAAAGGGGCTGCCCACCGCGATCCGGGCACCCGGGTTGCGGTCCGCAAGGCGCCGCACAATCTCCACCGCGGGCGATTCGCGTGTGTCGTCCACGTTGGCCTTGAACGCCAACCCCAGGGCAGCAATGGTGGGGGTATCGGTGCCGGCTATCGCGGACTCGACGTCGGCCACAACGTGGTCCGGCTTGGCGTCGTTGACTTCCCGTGCGGTACGGATCAGCCGGGAGTTTTCCGGATCCGCGGACACGATGAACCAGGGGTCGACGGCGATGCAGTGCCCGCCGACGCCGGGGCCGGGCTGCAGGATGTTCACGCGCGGATGGTGGTTGGCCAGCTCAATCAGGTTCCACACGTCAATGCCGAGATTGCTGCTGATAACGGACAGCTCGTTGGCGAAGGCGATGTTGACGTCGCGGTACGCGTTCTCCACCAGTTTGGCCATTTCCGCCGTGGCCGCATCGGTCAGGTGGATCCCGCCCTGGCAGAACGTGCTGTACAGGGCGGCGGCAGCAGTGGCGCCTTCCGGGGTCAGCCCGCCGATGATGCGGTCATTGGTGACCAGTTCGATCATGATCCGGCCGGGCAGGACCCGTTCGGGGCAGTGGGCGAATAGGACGGCGGCCTGGCCGCCGTTGGCGTCCGCCGCCAGGTCGGGCCTGAGCTCGAGGATGACGTCCGCCATCCGCTGGGTGGTGCCGGGAGGGGACGTGGATTCGAGGATCACCAGGTTGCCGGGCCGGATCTGCGGGGCAATCTTCCGCGCCGCCTGCTCCACGTACACCAGGTCGGCCGTCTTATCCGCACGGAAGGGAGTGGGCACGGCAACGATGTAGGCGTCGGCCTGCGGGGTGGTGGACTGGGCCACGAGGTGGCCCTGGCTGACGGCGCCGGCCACGTGGACTCCGAGGTCCGGTTCCACGAACGGCACGCGGCCTTCGTTTACCGCCTCCACCGTGTACGGGTTTACGTCCACGCCGATCACGTGCAGTCCCTTGCCTGCGAGGATGGCGGCGGTCGGCAGGCCGATGTAGCCCAGCCCAATGACGGCGACGGTGGAAATATCGGTTGCCGTTTCACCGGCGCTATATGTCTGTGTGTGCATGTGGTTCCCCATAGAATCGGAGGTCGCCCGAGGCCAGCAGGCTGGCGTCATCGACCTTCCATGTATGTCCGCTGGTTTCACGGACCTGGTAGTAGTTGAAGCGGTCGGCCGAGTAGATCCGTTTTCCGGCGGCGGCGGCCTGCCTCAGGAAGCCCGTGTCCTCGCCCAACCCCAGTGACGGGAAGGGCAGCTCGAGGGCCAGGGTGCGGCGGGTGACAATGGTCGGTCCCATGACGAAGTCCGTGTAGCGGTGTTCCCGGTGGCCGAAGCGCAGGAGCACGGCGTTGGAGCTGCGCAGGTGCATGTAGTGGGCCTGCTTGCCCACCACATCGGCCCCGGAGTAGTCCAGCGCGTACAGCTGGTCGCTCAGGTAGTGCGGGCCGTAGTGGTCGTCGTCGTCCATCTTGGCGACCACCTCGCCGGAAGCCGCCTGCACGCAACGGTTCAGGCACTCCCCCAGCGACACCTCGGGGCCTGCACTCAGCAGGCGGACCTTCCGCAGCCCGTAGGCGGCGGAGAGTTCCTGCAGCCGTTCCGGCTCAAGGACAAACCCGTGGGTGAGCAACACCAGTTCCACGTCCACATCCTGCTGGGCTGCGAGGGTACGGAAGACATGCTCGATCTGGTGCGGCCGGATGGTCGGTACCAGGGCGGACACGGTGGGACGGGCCAGCGGACGGCTCTTCAGCGGTGCGGCGGCGGCCACCACGGTCTCGGCGCGATGCGCGTAGGTATGGGCGGACCAGATGCGGCGCTGGGCGCGGTGCACGGTGCGGTCATTGTATTCGGCGTTGCGGGCCAGCCCCCGGCTCAGCGCGGCGGCCTCTTCCCGGGTGGCAGCCACGGGGACTTCGTCCGGGCTGAAGAACCGGGCCACTGCGTCGCTGGGCGTGCTGATGACGGGCGTTCCCGCCGCGTTGATCTCGAAAATGCGGCGGGCGCACATGCTCGGAGAATCCACCACGGAGTTCACGTTCAGGAACACCTTGTAGGCCTTGTAGGCGGACAGCATCTGCGGATAGGACAGCGAGCCGACCACCCGGGAATCCAGAGGTTCCGGGAACTGGTAGTTCGGGTCGCCGCCGAGTTTCCGGGAAAAAATTTCCAGGCCGGTGGGCAGTTTCGCATCCATCGCTCCCCCTAGGAGCATGTCCATCTGCTGACGGCGTTCAGGATACTTGTGTGCGAAATACATGCCGGCAAAGGCGATGTCCCGGGCGTGGCGGCCGTGCTTCGGCCGCGCCGGGTTATGGATCGCCGGTGAGGCAGCGAACGGGAGGACATCGATGTTGTCGTGGCCCAGGTCCCGCCGGTAGTGCTCAACCCGGCGGACGTCTGAGGTGAAGACATGGTCGAACAACGCCGCTGCGGGAAGGAAATCCTCGTAGTGCGGCGGGTCTTCCTTGTTCCAGAAGACGGTGGGGATGCCCTGGCTGCGGCTGTATGCGAGCAGGTCCACGAGGGCGGCGGCCGGGCCGGCGGGTCCGGCGAGCTTTCCGCGCCACAACCGGTTATTGCCGGCCCAGGCAGACTCGACGAAAACCAGGTCCACGGCGTGGTCGGCCAGCTGCTGCTGCCAGGAGGCCGGGTCCAGCGCCACCGTGTTCCACTCGAAGGCGAAGGCCGACGCGGAAAATTCGTCAAGGATCACGCCGACGGTCAGGTCGCTCCGCCGCGGCGGCCGTGCCGGTACGGTGGCAGCGGGAATCGACAGCCGCCGCTTGGAGCCGCGGCCAATCCAGCCGGCTTCGACGCCGCGGGCGTTTGCGGGGTCCGCGAACCCCTGTTCGGCACGCCGCCGCAGGTTCCATTCGCGCAGCTCCGCCGGACCGCCGGAACGCAGGTGCCAGAGACCGGTGCGGATATCCTGCAGGGCCGCCATTTACTGGGTCCTCGCGCTGCGGCGGCCGGTGGTGCGTTCCTGGATCCGGGTGACGGTGAGTGCTTCCATGGCGTCGTCGCGGATTTTGGCCGCGCTGATGTTGTTGCCCTTGGAGAGGTGCCGGGTGAAGTCCTTGTAGGCCTTCACCACTTCCCGGGGCTCGCCGTCCATGAGCAGGTCGCCCTTGTCCATCCAGACCACGCGGGAACACATATCGATGACCGTCTCGAGGCTGTGGCTGACCAGGAAAACGCAGCCGGCGTTTCCGCGCAGTTCATCCATCCGCTTGCGGCTGCGGTCCGCGAACTGGGCGTCGCCGGTGTTCAGGGCCTCGTCGATCAGCAGGATTTCCGGGTCGATACTGGCCGCGATGGCAAACCGGAGGCGGGAGGACATGCCGGAGGAGTACGAGCGCATGGGCAGGTGGATGGCTTTTTCCAAGCCCGACAGTTCAACGATGGACTCGTACCGCTCGGCAATCTGGTCATAGGTCAGGCCCATGGCCAGGCAGCCCAGCACCACGTTGTGGTCCCCCGGGAGCTCGGGCACCAGGGCCGCGTTGACGCCCAGCATGATCGGCGTACTGGAGGCGTAGACGGCGCCGGTGTCCGGCGTGACCTGGCCGTTGATGAGTTTCATCAGCGTGCTCTTGCCCGAGCCGTTGCGACCGACGATGCCGATGGATTCGCCCCGGACAGCCACCAGCGACATGGGATTCAGGGCGTTGACGGTCACCAGGTTGGGTTTGCCCGTGATGCGGCGCATCAAGCCGCCCAGGCCGTTCCGGCTTCCCGGAACCGTTTCGCTCGAGGGCACCCGGTAGGTCATGCTCACTTCGTCAATGACAACGCACGGGTCCTCTGCGAGGAACTGCAGGTCTTCAGCCGCGTCCATAGGTCTCCTCCGCCCGCCAGAAATACACCGCACCGACGGCAAGTGCGCCCAGTGCCCAGCAGCTCAGGATGGCCCAGGACTGCCAGGACGGCACGGCGGCGTACAGCAGGCAGTCCCGCACGATGTCCAGGACCTGGAACAGCGGGTTCAGTTCCAGAATGTTGAGCAGCACGGGGTCATCGATAAAGCGGTCGAAACTGTAGAAGACGGCGCTGGCGTACATCCAGGCGCGCAGGGCGAAACCCAGCAGGTGGACGACGTCGTTGACCTTGGAGATCACCCGGGCCAGGATCAGGCCCACTCCCAGGTTGAAAATCCACTGCAGCGCCAGCGCCGGGATCACCAGCAGCCACCGCCAAGTGACCTCCTCCGTGGGCGGGACCAGGAGGACCAGCAGCATCATCACGATCAGCACCGGGATGTTGGCCAGCAGCTCGCGCAGGTTCACCGAAATCGGCAGGGTGGCCCGCGGGAAGCTGAACGCCTGGATCACGGCGCGGTTCTGCTGGATGGACCGGGCGCCGTTGGTGATGGCCCGGGAACTGAACTGGAACAGGAAGATGCCGATGACCAGGTAACCAATGAAGTTCTCGATCCCGTTGCCGGTGTTCAGCAGCAGTCCGAAGATCAGGTAGTAGGTCAAACCGTTCAGGATAGGGTTCAGGACCAGCCAGGCGCTGCCGAGGCGGTCCCTCCGGTTGCCGCTCTGCACCCGCGACCTGGCGTCGTAGGCGATGAAGTGCCGGTAGTTCCATACCTGGACAAGGTAGTCAACGAAACCGGGACGCGCGCCGACGCGCTGCAGTCCCCTGATGTCTACGGACAGCGGCTGGACGGCTGCACTTGCATCCTCGTTGGGCCGGGCCGTCACTCGGCGCCTGCCGACGTGAGGCTGCGGTACCACCGGGTGGTCTGGTCTGCGGCTGACTCCCAGGTACGGGTGGCGAGGACATGGGCGCGTCCGTTACTGCCGAGCTCGTCGCGGAGCGCGGCGTCGGACATCAGGGAGTTGACCGCCTCCGCCAGGTGCGCAGGGTCGGAGGGCCGGACCAGGAGCCCGTTGGTGCCGTGCCGGACCAGTTCGCCCAGGGCCGGCAGATCGCTGGCTATTACGGGCCGGGCGCAGGCCATGGCCTCCACCGGCTTCAGCGGGGTTACCGCTCGTGTCACGTCCAAATCCTTCCGAGGCACAACAAAGACATTGATGGCCTGATGGTACAAATGGGCCTGCTGCCGGGGAACACGGCCCGTGAAGATCACCCGGTCCGTCAAGCCCAGCCCGTCAGCCAGTGCCTTCAACCGGGGCCCGGCTGCCCCGTCGCCGACAATCAGGCACTTGAGCTTCCGCTGCCGGTCGGCGACCAGTCCGAAGGCTGTGATGAGGTCATCCAGCCCCTCATAGTCAACCAGACTGCTGACCGTTCCGATCAATTCAGTGTCCGGGTCCAGTCCCAGCGCGCGGCGGGCTTCGGCCGGCGCGACCGGAGTGTCGAGGTAGCCCTCCCCCACGGCGTTGGGCAGCAGGCGGATCCGGTCACGGGCAATTCCGCTGCCGGCGATCTGCTCGGCCATCACGGTGCCGAGCGTGGGCACCAGGGATGCCCGGTTCATGACCTCCGCTTCCCGCTCCGAAAAGAGCCGGTACCGCTCGCTCTGCCGCGCCTCGGCCGGCCGGGTCGAAGCCCAGGTATCCGCCAGCTGGCCGCGGACCTCATAGATCCAGGGAATCCCGAGGGCTTCGGCGACGGCGGCGGTCACCAGTCCGTTGACGAAATGCGTGGTGGTATGCAGAACTGCGGGCCGTGTCTTCAGGGCGAGGGCGAGGGTTTGTTCGGCCTGCAGCTGAAGCCTTGCCTGCATGCCGAAGGGCAGCCGTGCCGGCAGGAGACGGTGATACGTCACCTCGTCAAGGACGTCCTGGTCCCGGGCAAAGAGCTTCCCCACCTGCACGGGATACCCGGGCCGGGTCACGGCATGGACCTTCCATCCGAGTTCGTGCTGCGCCTTCAGGATGGAATGGCTGCGCTGGGCATAACCGCTCCCGGTGTGCGGCAGGGAATTGGTGAGGACGTGCAACACGGTGGCGGGTGCGGGAGTGTAGGACCCGACGGCCGCCAGCCGGGGCCGCCATCCCTGGAACACGGCCATCTCGGATGCCAGGCGCCGTTGCTGGCGGCGCTCGGCACCTCGTCCTGCGGAAAGGACGTCGACGGCGCCGCTCATGTCGCCCATGTGCCACCGGCTGCGCGCAACGGTCCCCGGCAGGCCCTTGGTATCGGGGGATATTTGTGCAAGCAGCTGTTCGGCCTCGCGGGGGAAGCCGGCGGCCACGGCAACATCGGCCAGGTGCAGGGCCTGCGCGCTTCCCATGGACGTGCCCGGTGCGGCGGCGGCCCCCAGGCTGCGGGATACCGCGGGGATATCTCCGCGGACATACGCTGCCAGCGGCCCCAGGAATCCGGCCCCCGGCATGATGCGGGTGATCCGCCCGGCACCGGCGGTCAGCGGATGCACCAGGGACGCCGGAAGCCGCCGGGAGACCTGCAAAGCCAGGACGACGGGATCATCGCCAAGGTGTTCCAGCACGGTGGCCGCGGCGAGGGCGGCGTTGCGTACGTATCTCAGCGCCGTCACTCGGGCCGGCCTGCTGCCACGCTTCGCAGGAGGTCCGCGTAGGCGGCCGAGAGCGCGTCGAGGTTCGCGTTGTTATGCACCCAGTCCCTGCCGTTGGTGCCCGTCAGCAGCCGGCTGCGGTCGGCGTGCAGCTCTTTCCACAGCTGGGCAATGGCCGAGGCCGAGGAATCGACGACGTCGCCTGCGTTGGCTTCTTCGATGATGGAGCGGGCTTCGCCGCGGACAATGCCCGTGACGTGCCGGCCCACGGCCAATACTTCATAGGTTTTGGACGGGATGGTGGTTTCAAAGGACTTCCAGTCATCCCGCAGGGAAACCACGCAGGTGTCTGCTTCCCGGTAGTACTCCATGACTTCGCGGCGGCGTGCCGGGCCGTGGAAGGTTACCGGCGCGTCCAGCTCTTCCGCCAGCGCCATCAGCTCGCGCCGCTGCACGCCGTGCCCCACCATGGTCAGCCGGACATAACCGCGGGCCTGGGCGGCAGCCCGCACCACCAGGTCCAGCCGCTGGCTTTCGCCGTGGTTGCCCAGGTACAGCACATTCAACAGGTCCCGCTCTTCCGGAGGCGGGGGCAGGAGTTCGCGTATCGAAATGTCCACGCCGTTCACCACGGTGGCAACGTTTTTCAATCCGCGGTCCCGGAGGGTGGAGGCGAAACCGTAGGTCACCGTCACCACCAGCTCCGCCCGTTCCTGGAAGGCCACCACTGCGCGTTCCGTCATGCTCTTGGCGCTGCCCCGGACAATCCGGGCATCCCGTGCAATATCGGGCCAGGCGTCACGCATATCCACGACGAGCGGCACGCGCCGGAGCCGGGAGACCAGGTACCCGGCGCCCAGAATGGGAAGGCTGGGAACAGTGACGATCACGGCGTCCGGGCGGCGGGTCATGAGTCCCGCAAGCACGGAGGCTACCGCGCTGAAACAGTGATCCAGCAGCCGTCCCAGCCGGGTGGTGCGGTGCCACAGATAGGGAACCCGCAGGATCCGTTCGCCGAAGCGGCCGGTGTCCCGGCGAAAGGCACGGCCCGCTTCCCGCTTCGGCAGGGTCCGGCGCCCGTGCGGGGCATGTGCCACGGGAGTAATAACGTCAATGTCCCAGCCAAGGCTGCGGAAATACCGGTTGAACTGCGTCCAGCGGCGCTGGGGAGGGCTGTGCTCCGGTGAATAGGAATGCGTCAACAACTGAAGCCGCATTTACCATTTCCCCCATTACTTAAGATATTCCCGCGCGCTATTGGCGCAGGAGAACCGGACCCATCTTATGCTTCGTTCTCGCCTGCTTTGAACGGAAGCGATGTGGTGGATCCCCGAAGCTTTAGATAATAGAACACTCCGGCACCCAAAAGCAGCAGGACGACGCCGCCCCGCACGATCCAATCCGTGCCGCCGGAATCGGAATTCACGTTTTCGGCGGCAATTGCGGAGGGTGTGGGCCGAGGCGTGGCCGCAGTGGCCGACGGTGTGGCGGAGGCGGTAGGGGAAGCGGTAGGCGAAGCGGAAGGGGTGGACGACGGCGAGGGCGTCGGTGTCGGTGTCGGCGTAGGTTCATCGGCCGGATCCACGATTTCCATGGTTACCGGATCCCAGACCGTCCCCGTGTAGAACCGGGTGACCGGATCGATGAGATTACCGGTCACCGGTTCGATGAGCAGCCCGGTGCCCGGATGGATCAGGTAGCCGGTGGCGGGGTCGACGACGTACCCGGTCACCGGGTCAATCTGGTTGGCCCGGGGGCTTGGGGACGGTTCGGGCGCGGGGGCCGGTGGGGCCGGTTGCGGCGGTGCCGGTGCCGGCGGCAGCTGCGGGGCAGGTTCGGGCGCGGGTGTGGTCGGACCAGGTTCCGGCGGGGTCACTACCACCGGCGGATCGCTTGGCGGTGGCTCCGTCCCCTCGGCCAGCGCGGGGCCGGCAAACAGCGTGGCCGCTACCAGGGCGCCGGCAAGGGCGCCCAGGGGGCGGCGGGCAGGAATGCGTTGCATGGCGTTAGTTCCCCCGCTCGGCAGCCGCATAGGCCGCCATCGTGTCGTCGTCGAGAGCGGCGGCGATGTCATCAATGGCAGCATAGTCCGGCACCACAATCGACTGTCCGTCCGCGGAGGTACCCACTCCGGCGTTCGGCAGGGTGAACATGGAGATGTCCCCGGAGCGGATGTTGACGAGGCTGGCTGCCAGTCCGCCGGCCGCTGCCGCGTCCAGGTCCTCGTCCACGCTCAGGTACGGCGATATTTCGCTCACGACGTTGCTGATCTTCACCGGGTTGGTCAGGGTTCCCTTGTTCAGGACCCCGGAAATAACGCCGCGGAGGAAAGCCTGCTGGTTCTTGACCCGCTGGTAATCTCCGTCGGTAAAGGCATACCGCTCCCGGACGTACTTCAGCGCCGACTCCCCTTCAACAGTGATGGGGCCGGCGGCAAAGAACTCCCCCTCGGCGCCCTCGGACTGGAAGGCCACGTCGTTGGTGACGGTGACCCCGCCCAGTGCGTCCGTCAGGCCCTGGAAGCCTTCGAAATCGATAATTGCCACATGGTCAATCGGCGCGTCGAAAAGCGTCTGCACGGTGTCCACGGTCAGGGAAACACCTCCGAGTGCCATAGCCGCATTGATCTTGGCTTCCCCGTGTCCCGGGATCTGCACGAAGGTATCGCGCATAATCGACATCACGTAGACGCCGCTCCGGTCCCCCGGAAGGTGGACGAGCATCATGGTGTCGGACCGCGCATCTCCGGACGCCGGGTCCCGCGTGTCGCTGCCCAGGAGCAGGATGTTCTGCGAGTCCTTGGCTGCGTCGGTTTTTGCCGGGCTGTTCTCCGGCAGGGCATCGGCAATCGTGGTGGTTCCGTTGTCGAAGGTCCGGGCCAGATGCCACAGGTATCCCCCAACCGCCAGGGCCGCCACCAGCACGAGGGTCAGCAGCACCAGCAGGACGTTACGGACCGGATGCCGCTTCCGTGGCTGGTAGTCCGGGGACAGGGAGTACTCGCTCAAGTCTTTTTCCTCAGGTCGGTGGCGGTATGAGTCTATACACTCCCGGGCCCTCCCGATTCAGGCCGGGAGCGCCCCGGCAGATACGCTGAAAGCATGAAGTTCTACGCCCTGTCCGCAGTACTCGCACTTTCGGCGCTGGCAGCCACCGGCTGCAGCCCCGTGGCCAGCATCGAGTCCGCCCCCGACGCCGCCAACCCGGGCTGCGCCGCCGTGATGGTGGCGCTGCCGGGTGAGATGGCCGGCTATGAACTGCGGGACACCGACAGCCAGTCCACTGCAGTGTGGGGCAACCCGTCCAAAGCGATCCTGAAGTGCGGGGTCCCGGTCCCCGGCCCCACCACCGACCCGTGCGCCGAGGTGAACGGCGTCGACTGGATCCTGCGGGAAGGCGAGGAGACCTGGACCGCCACCACCTACGGCCGGGAACCGGCGGTGGAGGTGATGTTCGATCCGAACGAAGTCGCTTCCTCCACGGTCCTGGTCCAGCTGCAGAACGCCGTGTCCAACATCGAGCCGACCCGCCAGTGCCTCAGCCCCGAGGACACCCTGGAGCTGGAACAGCAGGGTTAGCGCAGCCCGGTCTTCCGGGCCAGGGCGAGGGAAATCAGCTCGTCGATCAGCTCGCTGTACGGCAGCCCGGACTTGGCCCACATCTGCGGGTACATGCTGATGGGCGTGAAGCCCGGCATGGTGTTGATCTCGTTGATGATCAGCTGGCCGTCCGGAGTGTAGAAGAAATCCACCCGGGACAGTCCTTCCCCGCCCACGGCGTCGAACGCAACGCCGGCGAGCCGGCGCACCTGGGCGGAGATATCCGCGGGCAGGTCGGCCGGGCAGCTCAGTTCCGCAGCGGTGCCGTCCACGTATTTGGCTTCGAAGTCATACCAGTCGTGGCCGCCGTCGTGCACGGCGATTTCGCCGGGCTGGCTGGTGCGCGGGTCCTCGGTGCCGCGTCCCTGCAGGACGGCCACCTCGATCTCCCGGCCGGTGATCCCGGCTTCCACCACGACCTTCGGATCGTGCAGGCGCGCGGCTTCGATGGCGGCCGGCAGTTCCGCGGGGTTGGTGACCCGGGTGATGCCCATGGAAGACCCGGCGCGGGCCGGCTTGACGAACAGCGGGAAGTCCAGGGCACCGGCGCGGTCCAGGCAGGCCTGCGGATCCCGCAGCCACTGCCGGTCGGTGATGACCTCGTACGGACCGACCGCCAGGCCGGCCGATTCAAAGACCACCTTCATGTAGTGCTTGTCCATCCCGACGGCCGAAGCCAGAACGCCGGCACCGACGTAGCGGATGTCCGCCATTTCCAGCATGCCCTGGAGGGTTCCGTCCTCGCCGAAGGGCCCGTGCAGCAGCGGAAGCACGACGTCGACCGGGCCGAGGCTCCGGGGCAGGCTGCCGGCGGAGTGGGCCACCAGTTCGCGGCTGCCGTTCTGCGACGAGAGCACCACGGATTCCTCCGATGCGGGAACCTCGGGCAGGGTGGCGGCGCGCAGGGACCACTGCGCGGGATCAGCTGAGACCAGGCTCCACTGGCCGTTCTTCGCAATGCCGATGGGAACGACGTCGTACTTTGCCGTATCGATGGCCTGCAGCACTCCTGCTGCGGTCACGCAGCTGACGGCATGCTCGCTGGAACGTCCGCCGAACAGGACGGCCACGCGGGGGCGGGAGGCTCCGGGAGAGTCCGTTACGGCAGCAGCGGGCAGGGGTTCAACAGTCACGGAACGGACACACCTTCGGATTTCAGTTCGCGGGCCAGCAGTCGCGGGCCCAGTTCATCAACAGTAATAACGCCCTGGAGTACGGCGACAACGTTTTCGGTGATCGGCATGTAGACGCCCAGCTGGGTGGCGCGGTCCAGCACGGCCTGCGCGGACTTAATGCCCTCGGCGGTCTGCGTCATGGAGGCATTGACCTCCGCCAGGCTCAGGCCCTGGGCCAGCAGCGTACCGGCGGTGTGGTTGCGTGAGAGCGGCGAGGAGCAGGTGGCAATCAGGTCACCCATCCCGGCGAGGCCGGCCATGGTTTCCGCGTTGCCGCCCATGGCCAGGGCCAGGCGTGTGGTTTCGGCCAGGCCGCGGGTCATGACCGAGGCCTTGGTGTTGTCTCCCATGTTCTTGCCGTCGCAGATTCCCACCGCGAGGGCAATGACGTTCTTGACGATGCCGCCGATCTCCGTGCCCACCACGTCCACATTGGTGTAGGGACGGAAGTAGGGTGCGGTGCAGGTCTCGGCGATCCATGCTGCGGTATCCAGGTCGGTGCAGGCCACCACGGACGCGGTGGGCTCCTGGCGGGCAATCTCCATGGCAAGGTTCGGCCCGGATACCACGGCGATGCGCTCGGGGGGCAGCCCCAGTTCCTCGGCGATCACCTGGCTCATCCGCGCGTCCGTGCCGCGTTCGAGGCCCTTCATGAGCGATACGACGACGGCGTCGGCGGGGATGAGGTGCGCCACGTCCCGGAGCTGGGCGCGGAGGGACTGGGCCGGAACGGCGAGGACCACCATCCCGGCTCCCGTGAGCACCTCGGCAAGGTTCGTGGAGGCGCGCAGGTTGGCGGGCAGGACAGTGTCCTTGAGGTACTGGGTGTTGCGGTGCCGGGTGTTGATGTCCTCTGCCACCTCGGGCCGGCGGGCCCAGAGCCGGACATCGGTGCCGCGTTCGGCGCCGGAGTCGGCGGCGATCTTGGCGAAAGCGGTACCCCAGCTTCCGGCACCAAGGACGGCGACGACGGCGGGGTGTTCACTGCGGGCGGTCACTGGCCGGCCTCCGGTTCGGTTGATGGTGTTTCTGTCTTGGATCCGCTGGGTCGGGTCTCAAAGGAGCGGCCTACCTGCCGCTGGCCCTTGGCCACGGGGTTCCAGCGCTCGGCGGGCGGCTGGGCGCCGCGGAGCTTGGAGATCATGTCCGTCAGGTCGGACATGATCCGCTCCGTGGCGGCATCCAGCACGGCCTTGCTGATCGGCATTCCGTCGAACTCGGACAGGTCCACGGGCTTGCCGACCACCAGCCGCACCCGCTTGCGGGGGAACAGCTTGGGGAATTTGGCGTAGCGCGGGAACGCGTCCTGCGCGCCCCAGTGGGCGATCGGAATCACGGGGACCCCGGTCTGCAGTGCCAGCCGCGCCGCGCCGGTCCGGCCCTTCATGGGCCAGAGGTCCGGATCGCGGGTCAGGGTGCCTTCGGGGTAGATCACCAGGGTGCGTCCCGCGTCGAGAGCTTCGCGGGCGGCGTCCAGGGAACCGGCGGCCCCGGTGGAAATGCGTTCCACCGGGACCTGGTTCGTGGCGGACAGTGCCGGTCCCAGCACGGGCACCTTGAAAAGCGATGCCTTGGCCAGGAAGTGCGGCGGGCGGCCCTGGTTGTACAGGAAATGCCCCACCACCACCGGATCGATTTCAGTCACGTGGTTCGGGCAGACAATGAAACCCGTATCCCGGGGCAGGTTATCCGCCCCCTGCCACTGCTTTTTCAGGAAAACATTGAATACCGGCCGCAGTGTTCCGGCAAGCAGGGCAAAGACAACCCGTGACTTATTCGATTCGGTCATGCGGTCAGGCTACCGGAGTCCGGCAGATACGCCGGAAGTGACATCAAAGTCCGCTCCGAGGCCCTCGAGCTTGTCCTGGAAGTGCTCGTACCCGCGGTTGATCAGCTCAATGCCGGTGACCCGCGAGGTGCCCTCCGCAGCCAGGGCCGCAATGAGGTGGCTGAAGCCGCCGCGCAGGTCCGGGATGTCAATCTCGGCGCCGCGCAGCTGCACGGATCCGGCGATGACGGCCGAGTGGAGGAAGTTGCGCTGGCCGAAACGGCACGGAACGCTGCCCAGGCATTCACGGTGCACCTGGATGTTGGCGCCCATGCGGATCAGCGCATCCGTGAAGCCGAAGCGGTTCTCGTACACGGTTTCGTGCACGATCGACACGCCCTCCGCCTGGGTCAGGGCAACCACGAGGGGCTGCTGCCAGTCGGTCATGAAGCCGGGGTGCACGTCGGTTTCCAGCACGAGCGGATTCAGCGCACCGCCGGGGTGGTAGAACCGGATGCCGCCGTCGTCGATGTCGAAGGCGCCGCCGATCTTGCGGTAGGTGTTCAGGAACGCGGTGAGGTCCTTCTGGTCCGCGCCCTCCACGTAGATATCGCCCTTGGTGACGAGGGCCGCGGAAGCCCAGGAAGCAGCCTCGTTGCGGTCCGGAAGCGCACGGTGGTTGTAGCCGCTGAGTTCCGACACGCCCTCGATGCGGATCACCCGGTCCGTCTGCACCGAGATGATGGCGCCCATCTTCTGCAGGATGGCAATCAGGTCCATGATTTCCGGCTCCACGGCAGCGCCGCGCAGCTCGGTGATGCCCACGGCCTTGACCGCCGTCAGGAGCACCTGTTCGGTGGCTCCGACGCTCGGGTAGGGCAGTTCCAGCTTGGCACCGCTCAGGCCCTTGGGTGCGGAAATGGAAATACCGCCGGGGCGCTTTTCCACCACGGCACCGAAGTTGCGCAGCATCTGCAGGTGGTAGTCGATGGGCCGATCGCCGATTTTGCAGCCGCCGAGGTCGGGGATGAAGGCTTCGCCCAGGCTGTGCATGAGGGGACCGCAGAGCAGGATCGGGATGCGGGAGTCGCCGGCGTGGGCGTCGATATCCTTGGATGCTGCCGTCTTGGCGTTCTTCGGGTCCATGGTGAGGTCGCCGGTGACGGGGTCCTTGGTGACCTCGACGCCGTGCAGCTGCAGCAGGGACGTGACTACCTCAACGTCCTTGATTTCCGGAACGTTGCGCAGTGTGGACGGGCCGTTGCCAAGCAGGGCCGCAACCATCGCCTTGGGGACCAGATTCTTCGCCCCGCGGACCGGTACCTTCCCGGAGAGAGGAACACCGCCTCGGATGGTGAGGACGCTACCCATGAACACCTGATTTCTTATAAATAGTTGAGCCCCGGAAGCAATAAGAGACTGCACTCAAGCATATGAGGAAGCGTCTGCTTACTGAAATAACTCCGCCCCTCCGACGCGCAGGTCGGGTGTGATTCCGGTCATGCGCACCGCACGGAAACGCGGATAGGCCCCGCCGCAGCGGGGCCTATCCATGCTATCGGGACTGCGCCGGGGGCAGAAAACCTGCGGGAGCGCAAACCGGCACCGTGCCGGATGGCCCCCGCCGGGCGGGAAGCCCTACTGCCGGGCGGGAAGCGTGGCGGGTTTGTAGGCCGGACGTTCCGCCTCGAAGGCCGTGATGTCGGACTCGTGGCGCAGGGTCAGGGCAATATCGTCCAGTCCCTCCAGCAGGCGCCAGCGGGTGTACTCGTCAATCTCGAAGGGGGCCGTGACGCTGCCGCAGACCGCGGTCCGGGCCTGCAGGTCAACGGTGACGGCGGTTCCCGGGGAGTCCTCCAGGACCTTCCAGATGAGTTCAATGTCATCCTGCGCCACCTGCGCGGCCACGAGGCCCTGTTTGCCGGCGTTCCCACGGAAGATGTCGGCGAACCGGGAGGAGAGCACGGCCCGGAAGCCGTAGTCCTTCAGCGCCCACACGGCGTGCTCCCGGGAGGAGCCGGTGCCGAAGTCCGGCCCGGCCACCAGGACGGAGCCCCGGTTGTAGGGTTCCCGGTTCAGGATGAAGTCCTCGTTCTTCCGCCAGCCGGCGAACAGGGCATCTTCGAACCCGGTGCGGGTGATCCGCTTGAGGTAGACGGCCGGAATGATCTGGTCGGTGTCGACGTCGCTCTGGCGCAGCGGGACACCCATTCCGGTGTGGGTGGTGATCTTTTCCATGGCGGTTCTCCTAGGCTGCGGTGCCGACGACGGCGCCGGGCAGCGGGTCAAGGTCCGAAGGTGAGCTGAGTGTTCCGCGGACGGCCGTGGCAGCTGCGACCACGGGTGAGACCAGGTGGGTGCGCCCACCCTTGCCCTGCCGGCCCTCGAAGTTGCGGTTGGAGGTGGAGGCGCAGCGCTCCCCCGGTTCCAGCTGGTCCGGATTCATGCCCAGGCACATGGAGCAGCCGGCAAAGCGCCATTCGGCCCCGAACTCCTTGAACACCCGGTCCAGGCCTTCCGCCTCCGCTTCGAGCCGGACACGCGCGGAGCCGGGCACCACCATCATCCGGACTGCGGGGTCCTTCTGCCGGCCGCGGATGATGTCCGCAGCTATCCGCAGGTCCTCGATCCGGCTGTTGGTGCAGGAGCCGAGGAAGACGGTGTCCACCCGGATGTCCTTCATGGGTGTTCCGGGCGCCAGGTCCATGTAGCTCAGCGCCCGCTCAGCGGCGGCACGGGCGTTGTCATTGCTGAAGTCCTCGGGCGCGGGAACGGCTTCGGAAAGCGGAACGCCCTGCCCGGGGTTGGTTCCCCAGGTGACGAACGGCTCCAGGGTGTCGGCGTCGAGGAACACCTCGGCGTCGAACGCGGCGTCGTCGTCCGTGGCCAGGGACTTCCAGTGCTCGACGGCGGCGTCCCAGTCCCGGCCCTGCGGCGCGTGCGGGCGGTCCCGGAGGTAGGCGAAGGTGGTCTCGTCCGGTGCCACCATTCCCGCCCGGGCGCCGGCCTCGATGGACATGTTGCAGATCGTCATCCGCGCCTCCATCGACAGCGCGCGGATGGCCGAGCCGCGGTATTCCAGCACGTAGCCCTGCCCGCCGCCGGTGCCGATCTTGGCGATCACCGCCAGGATGATGTCCTTGGCCGTGACGCCCGGCCGCAGCGTGCCCTCGACGTTGATGGCCATGGTCTTAAACGGCTTCAGGGACAGGGTCTGCGTGGCCATCACGTGCTCGACCTCGGACGTGCCGATGCCCATCGCCAGCGCACCGAACGCGCCGTGCGTGGAGGTGTGGGAGTCGCCGCAGACCACGGTGAGCCCGGGCTGGGTCAGGCCCAGCTGCGGGCCGACCACGTGGACGATTCCCTGCTCGGCGTCCCCCAGCGGATGCAGCCGTACACCGAACTCGGCGCAGTTGGCCCGCAGGGTTTCGATCTGGGTGCGGCTCACCGGATCGGCAATGGGCTTGTCGATGGCCAAGGTGGGCGTGTTGTGGTCCTCGGTGGCGATGGTCAGGTCCGGGCGGCGCAGCCCGCGCCCGGACAGCCGCAGCCCCTCGAAGGCCTGGGGCGAAGTGACTTCGTGGACGAGGTGGAGGTCGATGTACAGCAGGTCGGGAGCACCGTCCTCCCCCTTGCGGACCACGTGCTCATCCCAGACCTTCTGCGCAAGCGTCCTGCCTGCCACATGCTCTCCCATACCGGTACCCCTCATTGGTTCAGTCCGTAGTTCCTTAAGAGAACCAGCAGGCGGAGCGGGCGGTCCAGCTTTTCGATTTGCATCTCAGATAGTGAGACGGCAGTATCAGCTTATGGACACAGCGAGCGGGGTAGGCGTTATCGATAAAGCGGCCATGGTGCTGGATGCACTGGAGGCCGGGCCCACCACGCTCGCACAGCTGGTTTCCGCGACCGGCCTCGCCCGCCCCACCGTGCATCGGCTGGCGCTGGCCCTGGTGCACCACCGGTTGGTCGGCCGTGATATCCAGGGCCGCTTTGTCCTGGGCGGCCGCCTCGTGGAACTGGCCTCCGCCGCCGGAGAAGACCGACTTATTGCCGCCGCCGGGCCGGTGCTGCTGGCGCTGCGGGACGCAACCGGGGAAAGCTCGCAGGTCTTCCGGCGGCAGGGCGAGTGGCGGGTGTGTGTTGCCTCCGCCGAGCGCCCGATTGGCCTGCGTGACACCATCCCGGTCGGCACCCAACTGTCGATGAAAGCCGGGTCCGCTGCCCAGTGCCTGCTGGCCTGGGAGGACCACGACCGCCTCCTTGAGGGCCTGCAGAATGCCCGCTTCACCCCTACCGTCCTGGCCGGTGTCCGGCGCCGCGGCTGGGCCCAGAGCCTGGGTGAACGCGAACCCGGTGTCGCGTCCGTGTCAGCACCGGTGCGCGGGCCGTCCGGCCGGGTGATTGCCGCCGTGTCGATTTCCGGACCGATCGAGCGCCTTACCCGCCAGCCGGGCCGCGTCCACGCGGAAGTGGTGGCCAAGGCAGGAGCCCAGCTGACCGAGGCGCTGCGCAAGGGCGGCGAGTAACCCTATATTGGGACTCTCCAACGCGGGAGGTTCCCATGAAACGGCTGCGCGTGCTGTGGAACATCATCCGGGTTACCAGCGCGGATTATGTCCTTTACGGCTTCCTGATGGCCCTTGGCGTGGCGGCGTTGCTCCTGCCCCGAGTTGAGCCCGGGATCCCGGACTTTGGTAACAGCCTCTGGTACCTCTTCAGTTCCTTCACGACCATCGGGTTCGGGGACTATGTGGCGGTCACCCTGGCCGGCCGGCTGATTACGGTGGCGGTGGCACTCTACGGGATCTTGGTGGTCGCGCTGCTGACCGGCATCATCGTGGGCTTCTACAACGAACTGCTGCGGGTCCGGTCCAAGAACTCCCTGAACGATTTTATTGACGATCTGGAGCACCTGCCGGACCTCTCGCGCGAACAGCTTCTGTCCCTGGCCCAGCGCGTCCGGGAACGGCATATCCTGCGCTGAATCCTGCCCGGATTGAGACTATCCCCCGACAGGTCGGCCAGCGGCAAACCGCGCAAACCGCTCAGCCGGCGAAGTGGTCCCAGCCCGTCACCGGCGGAACGTCGCCGCCGAAGGTCACTCCCCCGCCTTCAGATACCGTGCCGATGCGGACGAATCCCTCGGGCAACATTGCGTCCGGCGGGAACGTGGCCAGCAGGCCGTGGTCCTCTCCCCCGCCCAGCACCCAGGCCAGCGGATCCGCACCCAGCCGGGCGGCGGCCGGGGCCAGCGTCTCAGCGCGGGAGATGAGGTGACCGGTGTCCAGGTCGATAGCCACGCCCGAGGCCCGCGCAATCCGGCCGGCGTCCCGCACCAGGCCGTCGGAGACATCGAGCATGGCCGTGGCGCCGGCCACCGCAGCGCGCGGTCCGCGGTGCACCGGCGGGTGGGGCCGGTTCTGCGACGCCGCGAGGGCGGCAAGAAGCTGGTCATCCTCTTCGCGGACGGTCGAGTAGTCCAGGCTGCTTTCCAGCACGGCAAGGCCCCCTGCTGCAGCTCCCAGCGCACCGGAGTGCGCCAGGATATCCCCTGCGCGGGCGCCGGAGCGCAGGACCGGGGCACGGCCCTCGAGATCACCGGTCACGGCTGCCGTCACAACAACCTGGCTGCCGCGCCCCAGGTCACCGCCGACCACCGAACAGCGGCCGGCGTCGAACATCAGGGACTCAATCCCCGCCCTCAGCCCGGTCGCCAGGTCCTCCACCCAGGCCACCTGGGTACTGCCCGGCAGCGTCAGGCTGACCACGAGCGAGGTGGGAACCGCGCCCATGGCGGCAATGTCCGCGAGGTTCTGCGCGGCACACTTCCACCCCACGTTGAATCCCGTGGTGCGGTAGCCCGAGGGCCACAGAAGGCGGAAGTCGGCGTCCTGGACAAGGGTGTCAATGGAAATCACCGTCCGGCCGTCCGGAGCCGCGATCACTGCTGCGTCATCCCCGGGGCCCACCATCGCCGTCGTTGGTCCCAGGCGGGGAAAGATCCGGGCCAGCAGCGCCTTTTCATCGAGCTGGTCCACGGTCAGGGCGTCAGGCGGCACGGGCTGTTCCTCGAGTGATGGCGGTGCGGATACGGTGTTGAAAGTAGCACGGCAGCGAATCGGACAGACCGTGATATCCCCGGACATAACAAAACCGGCCCCGGACATATTGTCCGGAGCCGGTTATCTGTGACCCCAGCGGGATTCGAACCCGCGTTACCGCCGTGAGAGGGCAGCGTACTAGGCCGCTATACGATGGGGCCGTGTACAGTGCTCCGGAAATTCCTTCCCGTGCACTTCCTTGCCGGTTTCAGCGAACCGGCCAAAGGAGTATTTCATACTCCTTCAGAGGAAACCAATCGGGGCTAAACCCTTGATTGATGACCGCTGGGATACCAGGACTCGAACCTAGAATGTCGGTACCAGAAACCGATGTGTTGCCAATTACACCATATCCCATTGCGCTTATCCGGCTGTTTCGCGGGAAGTTCTTCCCGGCCTCAGCCCCTCAGCACGAGATATAACTATACACGGGTTTCGGAGCAAGTACAAAACCGGCCCGGTGCCGGCTCAGACGAGCGCCAGCAGGTCCCCGAGCGAGGCGATGGTGGACACCCCGGCCGGGACTGCCGCACCTTCGGTCCGCACCGGAGAAGGATTGCCCGGACGGTCGAGCCAAACGCCCTGCAGCCCGGCGTTGGCTGCTCCCACGCCGTCCACCGCCAGGTTGTCCCCCACATAGGCGGTGCGCCCGGGAGCACTGCCGAGCAAACGGACGCCTTCATGGAAGATCGCCGGTTCCGGTTTGGCAACGCCGACGGTGTCGATGCCCACCAGGACCTTGATGCGCTGCAGCCCGGCGGCGTCCAGCTTGGCCCGCTGGTAGTCGTGGACGTTGTTGCTGACCGCCCCGTACGCAATGCCGCGGGCGTCCAGCGCATCCAGGAGGGGCACGACGTCGTCGAACGCCCGGAAGTAGCGCGGCAGCTCCGCTTCGTAGGCCTCGTTCCAGGCCAGGGCCGCGTCGCTGTCCAGCGGCGCCAGCCCTGCCTGTTCGCGGGCGTGCTGCAGGCGCAGCACCCGCTGGTCGGCGAAGCTCAGCCGGCCGGCAAGGTAGGCGTCGTAGTGCCCCTGCGGGTCGGCGGCGAACAGGGAGGTGTAGGACTCCCAGTCCGCCGCCGTGAAATGGGTCAGGTCCGCAGTGCCGAGGGCCTGCAGCGTGCTGCCCATGGCAGCCTGCAGGTCGATCAGGGTTTCATCAATGTCGAACAGCACTGCATCAACGGACCTGCCCATGGTGCGGTTCCCTACGCTGCGGCGCGGAACGCGCGGATCCGTGCGAGGGAGGATTCCCGGCCGAGGATGACCATGGATTCGAACAGCGGCGGGGAAATCCGGCGCCCGGACACGGCCGTGCGGACCGGACCGAAGGCCAGCCGCGGCTTGATGCCCATGTCTTCCACCAGTGCCTGGCGCAGCGCGGCCTGGATGTTCTCCGCGGTCCAGTCTTCCACGGACTCCAGAGCGGCCAGGGCGGCGTCGAGCACCTCGCCTAGGTTCGCCGGCAGGCCCTTGCGGGCGTCGTCGGCAACGTCAACGGCGTCATCGGCCTTGAAGAGGAACCCGAGCATCTCCGGAGCTTCGCCCAGCAGGGTGATGCGTTCCTGTACCAGGGGCGCCGCTTCGGTGAGGATCTCTTCTTCGCGGGGAGTGAGGGTCTCCCCCACCAGACCGGCGTGCTGCAGGTACGGGACCAGGCGGCTGCGGAAATCTTCCGCCTCGAGCATCCGCACATGGGTGCCGTTGATGGCCTCCGCCTTCTTCAGGTCGAACCGGGCGGGGTTGGCCAGCACGTTGTGGATGTCGAAGTTTTCCACCAGCTGGTCCACGGTGAAGATGTCCTCGTCCGCGGACAGGGACCAGCCCAGCAGAGACAGGTAGTTGAGCAGGCCCTCGGGAATGAAGCCGCGTTCCCGGTGCAGGAACAGGCTGGATTCCGGATCGCGCTTGGACAGCTTCTTGTTCCCGGCGCCCATGACGTAGGGCAGGTGTCCGAACAGGGGCATGTACCGGGCCACGCCGACGTCGATCAGCGCCCGGTACAGGGCAATCTGGCGCGGGGTGGAGGAGAGCAGGTCTTCACCGCGCAGGATGTGGGTGATGCCCATGAGGGCATCGTCCACCGGGTTGACCAGGGTGTAGAGCGGGGCGCCGTTGGCGCGGACCACCACGAAGTCCGGAACGGTGCCGGCCTTGAACGTGATTTCGCCGCGGACCAGGTCGGTGAAGGTGATGTCTTCGTCGGGCATCCGGACGCGGAGCACGGGTGAGCGGCCTTCAGCCTTGAAGGCTTCGATCTGCTCGGGCGTCAGGTCGCGGTCAAAGTTGTCGTAGCCGAGCTTGATGTCGCGGCCTGCGGCACGGTGGCGTGCTTCGATTTCCTCCGGGGTGGAGTAGGACTCGTACACATACCCGGCATCGCGCAGCTTGGCGATGACGTCCTGGTAGATCTCCCCGCGCTGGGACTGCCGGTACGGTTCGTGCGGCCCTCCCACTTCCACGCCCTCATCCCACGTGATGCCGAGCCACTTCAGCGCATCGAGGAGCTGAAGGTAGCTCTCCTCGCTGTCGCGGGCGGTGTCGGTATCTTCGATGCGGAACACCATGGTTCCCTTGGTGTGCTTGGCATAGGCCCAGTTGAAGAGGGCGGTCCGGATGAGGCCGACGTGCGGGGTGCCCGTGGGAGACGGGCAGAAGCGCACGCGCACGGGCGTGTCATCGGTGACGGTGGGAAGGTCGGCTAAGGGAGTGGGAGCGTTAGTCATGATGGTTCCCAGTTTAGACTCTTCTTCCCCGCGGCCGGCTTATTCCGTGATGGACAGGAGCCAGAGGAAGAGACCGCCGCCCGCAACGGCTCCGGCCGCACCTGCGGCCAGGTGCCGGGTCCCTTGCCGCAAGCGAAGGGCGAGGAAGCCGGTAAGCACGGCCGCGATGATGATCCCCGCCGTTGCTCCCGGCAGTCCCGGAAGAAGCCGCGCCGCCGTCGACCCCAGGATCACGGCACCGGCCCCCAGGCTGACGTCCAGCCAGGACCAGGAGGTAAAGGCATTGGCGATAAGAAGCACGACGGCGCCGGCCAGCAGGGCGAAAACGGCAGCCGACAGCGGCAGCGGCCCCTGCAGCCAAAGGATGATGCGCTGGAACATGAAGGCCAGGGCGGCGGCACCGAGCACGGTGGGCGGAAGGGACGCCGGCGGCAGGCGGCGCAGGTCATTGCGGCGCTGCAGGTAGGAGACCAGGACGGCCGGGAACACGCCCATCAGCAGGGCAGCACCTGCACCCCATGGCAGGGCCTCACCCGGCGGCAGGCTCAGGAACGGAGCGGCCAGGAGAACCAGGGACCAGATGAACGAGGCCCCTGCCATGTGGCGTCCGGTCTCCCGGACCGCTCCGCGCGGCATCAGCTGCGGACGGTATTGACCAGTCGGCCAATGCCCTCGATGTCGACCTCGAAACGTTCGCCGTCGCTGATGATGCCGACGCCGGCCGGGGTGCCCGTGAGGATGACGTCGCCGGGCAGCAGCGTGAAGGCCTGCGAAACGTAGGAGACCAGTTCCTTGACGCCCCAGATCATCGAATCGGTGTTGCCGTCCTGGACCAGCTCCCCGTTGAGGTAGCCGCGGACCGCGGTGTTCTCCGGATCCAGTTCGGTTTCGATCCACGGCCCGAGGGGGCAGGAGGTGTCGAAGCCCTTGGCGCGGGCCCACTGGTCATCGGTGCGCTGGGCATCGCGGGCCGTGAGGTCGTTGGCGCAGGTGTATCCGAAGATGACTTCGTCCACGCGCTCAACCGGCACGTCCTTGCAGATGCGGCCGATGACGACGGCGAGTTCGGCTTCGTAGGAGACCTCGTCCGAGAAGGAGGGAAGCACCACGGGATCGTTGGGACCCACCACCGAGGTGTTGGGTTTGAGGAACATCAGCGGTGCCGGCGGAACGTCGTTGCCCATTTCGCTGGCATGGTCCGCGTAGTTGCGCCCGATACCCACCACCTTGCTGCGCGGAATGATCGGTGCCAGCAGGCGCACGTCTTCCAGTTTGTGCCGCTCCCCCGTCAGCTGGACGCCCGAAAAGAACGGGTCACCCTTAATGACGGCGATTTCTTCGCTGCCTTCTTCTCCGCCGACCACGCCGAAGGCGGGGTCGCTGTCCTGTACAAATCGAGCAATACGCATGGGTCTAAGCCTAGTGGAGAAACTCGCGAAGCCGCAGGCGGTACCTAGGCGGCCAGGAAAAGGGCCGTGGGAAGGACAACAAACACCAGCAGGAACACGACGACGGCGATGCGCCCCCTGCGGTTGCCTACGTTCACCGTCAGACCCGTCCCGGACCCGTTGCGTTTGGGGACCAGGATGTGGGGATCGGCGGGATCGTTGTACAGAATGCCGCCCACCCAGAGCCTGTCCTCGTCCTGTTCCTTCTGCGTCGGACGGACACCGTCCCGGCCGGCCCTGCGCCGTGCCCAGCGGGCGGCTGCACCGTAGCAAAGGAGCAGGCAGGCAATTATCAGGGGCACCATGAGCAGGGCCGGTCCGGCCGGTACACGGTCCGGGGTCCGCCAGCCGGCCACCGTCAGCCCACCGATCAGCAGCGCGATGAGGAAGGCAGTCGCGCCCAGGGAGGCAACCGTGCCGCGGATCATTCCCTCCCGGCGATAGATCTCCCAGTCCGAGGCGTCCTTCTCCGCCGGAACCATGACGGGCACGACGGCGGCCACCACTGCCAGGAGCGCGCTGGTACCGGCGCCCATGATCAGGGGGAAGAAGACAGTGCCGAAAGACTTCGGCTTCCATTCATCCGGAACGCCGCCGGCACCCCAGTGCGTGGGGATGGTCTCCGGCAGGGAAGCATAAATGGAGGATCCGTAAGCCCAACAGGCCCCCAGTACGAGCACCGGAAGAAGATAGATCCACCAGAGAAGGCCGCGGCCGGCGATGATTTTGGTCTCGACGTGCGACTGCATGCCCTAAACCTACCGGGAACTGCCGGTTAAACAGGTCAGGTCCCGCACCAATGGTGCGGGACCTGACCCTCTACACAAATATTGTCCGGCGGTGACCTACTCTCCCACATCCTCCCGGA